>NZ_JBICTO010000004.1:63953-224242 GCF_043197715.1 Streptomyces sp. NPDC049040 | reverse complement strand
TGTGGGGGGCGCCCCCCCCCCGCCCCCCCCCCCCCCCGCGGGGGGGGCGCCCCCCGCCCGGCGGGCCCCCCCCCCCCCCCCCCCCGGGGGGGGGGGCCCCCCCCCCCCCCCCCCCCCCCCACCGCCGTACGCGCGCTACTTCCGCTTGAGCGTGAAGTCCGTGATGACCGCCACTCCCTTCTTGATCTTCACCGTGGCAACGGTGGGCTGGTAGCCGTCCTTGGCCACGATGACGGTCAGCGGGTTGTTGCGGGTGTCGAGCCAGAGGGCGTAGGTGCCGTCCGCCGCAGTCGTCAGCGTGTAGGTCGACGCCCAGCTGTCGACCTGGACGGTGGCGCCGGCCAGCGGCGCGGTGCCGCCGGTGGCGGTGACGCCGTTGACGGTGCCGTTCATCTTGCCCCAGGTCTTGGGCGGGTTGACGTGCAGGCCGACGGGGATCGCGGCCACCGGGTAAGGCGTGTCGCTGCCCGCCGTGATCAGGGCGGTGAGATCGCCGGGCTGCGAGACCTCGGGAACCGAGGCGTCCAGCGTGACGGTGACCGTCGAGCTCGCACCGGGAGCCAGCGTGAGCTCCTGCGTGCTCTCGCTCAGCCAGCTGACGTCGGCCGAGCCTTCCTGCGCGTAGCCGGGCAGCAGCTCCACCGCGGCGATCGGCGAGCCGGGAGCGTTGCCGCCGCCGACCTTGTAGAAGCCGGCCGCGCCGCCGCCCCGGTAGGTGGGGACGTTGGCGTTGGGCAGCGCGCTCCAGGTGCCGGACTTCGGGTCGAAGGCCTGGCCGCGGTTGGTCAGGGCGTTCTGGCTGATGCCGCTGGAGAGCAGCAGGAGCCCGTTGGCCGAGGTGGAGGCCGAGGCCCACTGCGGGGCGGGCAGGTCCGCGACCGGCGACCAGCTGTCGCCCGCCGGGTCGTACACGTAGGCGTGCGCGACCTCGGACTCGCCGGCGAGGCCGCCGGCGCAGTACAGCAGGCCGTCGATGGCCGCGCAGGACTGCCAGGAGATCGGCTCCGGGTAGGCGGCGATGGTGGTCCAGCTGTCGGTGGCCGGGTCGTAGGCGCTGGCGTCGGTGGTGCCGCAGGCTGTCGCGCCGCAGCCGCCGATCATGTAGAGCTTGCCGTCGAGCACCGCGGTGCCCGAGCCGGCGTAGGACCTGGGCGCGGCGGTGCCGGTGGTCCAGGTGTCGCCCGCGGGGTCGTAGACCTCCAGTTTCGAGTCGGGGTTGCCGGATGCGCCCCATCCGCCGACGGCGTAGAGCTTGCCGTCGATGAAGCCGTGCGCCGCCGCCTCACGGGTGTCCGCCGCCGAGGCCAGCTTCGTCCAGCTGCCCAGGGACGGGTCGAGGACGTAGAGGTCGCTGGTGTCGGCGGAGCCGTTGTAGCCGAAGGCGGAGTAGACCTTGCCGTCATGGGTGTCGACGGCGTTGTCCATGACGGCGTTCGGGAAGTCGGGGGCGGTCTGCCACGCGTCCCCCGACGGCCCCGCGGCGGGAGCCGTGGCGGTGCGGGCAGAGTGCGCCTTGCTGGAGAGCGGGGAGAAGGTGCCCTTGACCGTCCTGAGCGGGGCGCCCTGCGCCTGGATCCCGAAGCCGCCGGAGCGCTCGCTCAGCTTGATCGTGGCGGGAGCGCCGCCGGTGTTCTTCACCGTGAGCTGCCGGGTGGTCTTCGCGCCCCAGCCGACCGTGGCGTCGACCGTGCCGGGGGTGACCTTGAGCCGGCCGGCCTTGAGCGGGAAGTTCGCCTTGACGGCGCTGTCCGCGCCTACGTTCACCGACTTGGCGGTGGTGGTGTAGTGGGCCTTGGCCGCGTCGAGCGTGTGGCTGCCGACGCTGGTGGAGAACAGGGAGTAGAAGCCGTCGCCGAGGTTCGGGTCGTCGGGGGTGGCCACGGTGGTGGCGCTCTCGGTGGTGTCGTCCTGGCCGGTGACGGTTGCGCCGACCACGCCGTCCGAGGTGTTGGCGTCCGAGACGGTGCCCACGACGAGGCCGCCGGGGACGGTGGTCAGCTCGCGGTTCCCGACGAAGACGTTGTCGACGGACCACCACCAGCCGAAGTGCGAGGTGAAGTGGAATCGCACCTGCACGGCCGGCTTGCCTGCGAAGTCGGACAGCGGCACTTCGAACCTGGCCGGACCGTCGATCCCGGAGGTGGTGCCCCAGACCCGGGTCCAGGTCGTGCCGCCGTCGGAGGTGGCGTCCACCTCGGCAGTCTGGCCGCCGCTCGAGGTGTATTCGGTGTTGAAGGCAAGCTCGGGTGACTTCTTGCTGGTGAAGTCGTAGACGGGGCTGATGAGTTGGGTGTCCTGGCTGGCGGCGCCGCCGAAGTGGTCGCTGTCGGCCACGGCGAACGCGCCGTCGCCGCCGGTCCTGTTGCCGCGCGAGCCCGGGTCGTCGAACTCCCAGCCGCCGGAGGTGCCGTCGGCGTTGACGACGCTCCAGCCCTGCGGGGCGGCGTCGGTGGAGTCGAACGTCTCGGTGGTGCCCGTCAGATGCTGGGTGTAGCCGCGGGCGGTGCCCGCCCATGTGTCCACGGGTACGGCGAGGTTCAGGCCGACCGCGCCGTCACCGACCGTGAGGGATTTGGTGACGGGCTCGTAGCCGGGGTCGGACGAGGTGACGTGCACCGTGTAGTCGTGCCCCTGGGGCAGCGACAGGGAGTACGAACCCGTGGCGGGGTCGGTCCACACCGAGCCGGGGACGCCGTCCGCGGTGATCTCGGCGTAGAGCGGCCAGCCGTGGCCGGAGCCGTCGGTGACCTTGCCGGATACGGTCTGGCTGGGGACCGGGGCCAGGCCGTAGTCCTTGGTGAGGGTGGAGCCGTCGGCGACCGCCACCGCCGGGTCGGTGGTGGTGGCGTAACCGAAGGCGTCCACGGTCACGTCGTAGGTGCCGGCGGGTACCGACAGGTCGTAGGCCCCCGCCGTGTCGGTGTGCGCGACATTGGTGCCTGCGCTGATCGTGGCGCCCGGGATCGGCTTGCCCGTGCCGGAGTCGGTGACGGTGCCGGTCAGCTCACCGTGCGGACCGCTGCGGAAGGCCGCAAGGCCGCTGGGGGTGCCAAGGCCGGTCGGTCCGTCGTAGCCGGCTCCGCCGGTGCACAGGTAGGCGGGGGAGCAGGAGCCGTTCGAGCCCGTGGTGATGTCGTTGAGCCCCGAGGACGCCGCGTAGGGGTAGGAGTTGGGGTACGAGCCGGCCACCGGGGTGCCCGCGTCGGCGTAGACGCTCGCGATGATCGGTGACGAGACGCTCGTGCCGCCGTAGACCGACCAGCCGCCGGCGCCGTAGGTCTGGTAGACCGCGACGTCCTCGGCCACAGCGGAGACATCGGCAAGCGCTCGGTTGTCGCAGCCGGTGTCCTTCTGGAAGGCGGGCTTGGGCTCGTAGAGGGAGCAGCCGGAGCCGGCGTCGGCCCAGGCCGACTCCGTCCAGCCGCGGGTGGTCCCCGAGTCGCGGCTCAGGGTGGTGCCGCCGACCGAGGTGACGTACTGCGAGGCGGCGGGATAGCCGACGCCGTACGCGTAGTCGCCGGTCGAGACGGTCACCGCGACGCCGGGGTGGTTGAAGTAGGCGTCGAAGGCGGTCGTCTCCGAGGGGTCCTCGCCGTTGCCGCCGCGGTAGTCGCTGCCGTAGGAGTTGGAGACGAACTTGGCGCCGAGCGCGACGGCCTCGTCCACGGACGAGCCGAGGTTCTCGAAGCCGTTGTCGTCGGCCTCGACCAGCAGGATGTGCGCATGGGGCGCGACCGCGGAGACCATGTCGAGGTCGAGCGATATCTCACCGGCCCAGCCGGGGTCGGGGGACGGGTAGGTGCTCCCGCCGCGCTGGTCCACCTTGCTGAAGCAGCCGTTGGCGGTGGTGCAGGCGGGCAGCCCGTACTGCTGGCGGTACACCGCGAGGTCGGCTTCCGCGTTCGGGTCGTCGAACGCGTCCACGATGGCGACGGTCTGTCCCGCGCCGCCGTCCGTCGGCAGGCTGTAGGCGCTCTGCAGGTCGGATGCTCCCCAGCCGTCGGGTGTGACGGCGGCGGGGGTGAGGCCCTTGACCGGCTTGATGTCGGCGCGGCGCAGGGCGTAGCAGGTGAATTCGTCCTTGCTGGGGGCGGCGCAGGACGGTTCCAGGAGCGGGTGTTCTTTGCCGGCGGTGGCAGGGGCTGCGGTGGCGGGCCCCGCGGCTCCGGCCGGTGCCTGGACTCCCAGGACTGCCAGTGCGGTGGCACTGGCCACAGCCAGGCCGGCGAAGATCGTCCGCCGGAGAGGTGGTCTGGTTCTCGTCGAAGTGCCCAACGTGTGACTCCATGCGTTCTTGCAGGGGTCGACCCGCGTACGACTTTGGGGGCGACGGTGAATGCACGCGCAATCACCGGGGGTTATTAGGCGAGCCATGTCTGCGCCATGTCAACGGCTACCCGCTGTCATGTTACGTGACTGACTGTTAGTGACGGTCGCGGAACCGCTCGGAGCCGGGCGGGAGTTAATGGGGTTTCCTGTGGCATTTCGGTGTGAACGCTGCCGCGAAATCGACCAGTCGACGCCTCAGTGGTTCCACTGGGCCCCGCCTGCCCCGCTCGGGGCGTGAACACGTCACGGCGGCAAGCCGCCAGGGGTCCGCATTGACCGGCGGATCGCGTCGGCTGGAGGTTTGTGCTGGTCAGTCAGCCTCCCCGCGCCCCGACAGTTTCGCGTCCATCCTCCGGATCCTCCGATCACGCCGTGAGCTTCCGCGGCCGCCACCTTCTGGAGTCTCCTTGCCAGCCGAACGCTCCTCCGCGGGCCGACCGCGCACGCTGCGGCGCACAGCCGCCGCTGCCGTCGTCGCCGTCCTCGCCGTCCTGGCGATCCTGCTGCCGCAGCAGGCCTTCGCCGCACCATCGCCGACCACCGCCGCGGGGAAGGTGACCGCGGAACCGGCCTGCGGCACCCCCAAGCCCGGCCACTTCGCCTGCTTCACGCTCCGGCGCACCGACCGCACGGCCTCGCTCGGCGTGCGGCGTGACACCGCGGGCGCCGCCGTGGCGCCGGACGGCTACGCACCCGCGGACCTGCGGTCTGCCTACGGCCTGCCGGCCGACGGCGGAGCCGGGGCGACCATCGCGATCGTGGACGCCTACGACAACCCGAACGCCGAGTCCGACCTCGCGGTCTACCGGGCGCAGTACGGCCTGCCCGCCTGCACCGGCGACAACGGCTGCTTCCGCAAAGTCGACGAGCACGGTGGCGCCGCCTACCCGGCAGCGGACGAAGGCTGGGGCGCCGAGATCTCGCTGGACCTGGACATGGTCTCGGCTGTCGCGCCGCAGGCCCACATCCTGCTGGTCGAGGCCGACTCGACCACATCGGACGAGCTGGGCACCGCGGTGAACACGGCGGTGTCGATGGGCGCGAAGTACGTCTCCAACTCCTGGGGCGCGTACGGCGACAACACGGACGACCTGGCCTACGACGAGGCCTACTTCAACCACCCGGGCGTCGCGGTGGTCTTCAGCTCCGGCGACGACGGCTACGGCGTCAGCTACCCGGCGTCGTCGCCCTACGTCACCTCGGTGGGCGGCACCTCACTGGTCCGCGACGGCAGTGACCGCGGCTGGGACGAGTCCGTCTGGAACGGCGTGGCGTACGGCAGCGACGGACCGCACTGGGGCGCCACCGGCTCGGGTTGCTCGCAGGTGGAGCCCAAGCCGTCGTTCCAGGCGGGCGTCGACTGCGCCGGGCGCTCCGTGGCCGACGTCAGCGCGGTCGCCGACCCGGCCACCGGTGTTGCGGTCTACAACACCTTCTCCGACGGCGGCTGGAACGTCTACGGCGGCACCTCGGCGTCGGCGCCGATCATCGCCGGCGTGTACGCGCTGGCCGGCACGCCGGTCGAGGGCACCTACCCGGCCTCGTACCCCTACCAGCAGCCGGGCGCGCTCAACGACGTGACGCGCGGCGACGACGCCAGCTGCTCGGACAGCTCGCTGTGCGGCTACGGCCCGGTGCCGGACTGCACCCCTGCCTACACCTGCGCCGCGCAGCCCGGCTACGACGGCCCGACCGGCCTCGGCACGCCCATCGGTGCTGCCGCCTTCAAGCCCGGCCCGCACGGCACCGTCAGCGGTGCGGTGACCGACGCCGCCACCGGGGCGGCGATACCGGGGGCCACGGTCAGCCTCGGCGACTACCGGGCGACCACCGACGCCCAGGGCCGATACCGGCTCGACATCCCGGCGGGTTCCTACCAGTTGGGCGTCTCGGCGTTCGGGTTCGCGGACAGGGACCTCGGGCAGGTGCGCGTCGACGACGGTGCGGCGCTCACCGAGGACGCCGACCTGGTGGCCGTGCCCTCGCAGACGATCTCCGGCACGGTCAAGGACGGCGGGCAGCACGGCTGGGGCCTGTACGCGAAGCTCACCGTGGACGGCGTTCCCGGGACGGTCTTCACCGACCCGGCCACCGGCCGCTACTCGGTCCGGGTCCCGATGAACCGGACCTACACCCTGCACGCCACCGCGCTCTACCCCGGCTACCGGCCCACCGACGCCACCGTCGCCGTGGACGCGGGCCCGCGCACCGCCGACCTCGCCCTGCCGGTCAACACCACGGGAATGCTCCCGCCCGGCTACGAAAAGGACTACGGCGGTGGCGGTCTGCAGTCCTTCGCCACCGCCGCGACCCCCGGCGGCTGGACGGTCAGGAACAACACCGACGCAGGCGGGTGGCAGTTCGACGACCCGCTGAACCGGGGCAACCAGACCGGTGCCACCGGCCGCTTCGCCGAGGTGGACGACTACGCCCTCGGCTGGGCTCCCGCCGACACCGAACTCATCAGTCCGGCCTACGACTTCAGCGCCCAGACCAAGCCCGAGCTGCAGTTCGACACCGCGCTGCCCTCGCTGTACCGGCTGGACGACCTGACCGCCGACGTCGACGCCAGCACCGACGGCGGCGCCACATGGACCACGGTGTGGCACCACACCGATGTCATCGGCGGCCCCTCGCACCAGGATGTGCCGCTGGCGGCCTACGCCGGGAAGCCCTCGGTGACGCTGCGCTTCCACTTCACCGGCTCGCTCACCGGCATCTGGCAGATCGACGACGTCGCCGTGGGCACCCCGACCACGGTCGCCAGGCCCGGCGGCCTGCTCGTGGGCCGGGTCACCGATGCCAACACCGGCACCGGCGTGCTCGGCGCCACGGTGAGCGGCGTCGCCGCCCCGTCCGACTCCGGCCGCAGCGTGGCCTCGCCGGGCGACCCGGCCGTCGGCGACGGGCTGTACTGGCTCTTCTCCGGCCGGACCGGCAAGCAGCAGTTCACCGCGGGCCTGCCGGGCTTCGGCTACCCGGCGGTCACCGCCAAGCTCGACGTACGCCCAGGGGCGATCACTCCTGGCGACTTCACCCTGCACCCCGCGCAACTGCAGTACAGCGTCTCCGCCGTGAGCGCCAACGTGGCCTGGGGCGACAGCAGGACCGTCGACGTCAAGGTGCGCAACACCGGCGGCTCGCCCGCCACCTTCTCGCTCGGCGAGCAGAACCTGGCCGAGTCCAAGGCCGGCGCCGCCGGCCCCGCGGCGCGCAGGACACCCACCGCCCTGACGCCCGACACCCTGCTCAAGGCGTCGTCGTCCCCGCCAGCCGCGGCCGCGACCGCCGGCGACGCACCGGCCGACCAGGCGTGGCAACCGCTTGCCGACCTGCCTGCCGGCTCCTTCGGCGGCGTCGCCGCCGTGGACCACGGCACCCTCTACGCCGGACTCGGCGAGTCCCCGGGCGGCGTGTGGAGCGGCTCCTTCGGCTCCTACGACGCCGCGACAGGCGGATGGAAGGCGCTCACCGGCCCGACGACCAAGCGCTTCGCCCCGGCCTACGGGTTCATCCGCGGCAAGCTGTACGTCGCGAGCGGGCGAGACGCGGCCGGCAATCCGATTCCGGGCAGCGAGGTCTACGACCCGGCCACCGACACCTGGTCCCAGATCGCCGATGTGCCCACCGCCTACGGTGCCTCGGGCTCGGCCGTGGCCGGCGACAAGCTGTACGTCATCGGCGGCTGCGTCCAGACCATCTGCGGCTCCGACGACGTGCAGGTCTACGACCCGGCGAGCGACTCCTGGTCGGCCGGCGCGCCCTACCCCGAGCCGATCTCCTTCCCGGCGTGCGGCACCGTCGACGGCCTCGTCCACTGCTCAGGAGGGGTGTACCAGCCCGACGGCCAGGCCCCGCGGGACACCGTCCACACCTACGTGCTCGACCCGGACGGGAAGTCCTGGCACCGGGTCGCCGACGCGCCCACCGACCTGTGGGGCGCCACCGGCACCGCGGCCGACGGCAAGCTGCTGGTGGGCGGCGGAGTGGAGGTGAGCGCCGGCGCGCTGACCAACGAGGCCCACGCCTACGATCCGGCCACCGACTCGTGGTCGCAGATGCCGAACCTGGCAGAGCCGGTGCTCGACGCCCAGTCCGCGCCGGGCTGGTACGTGATCGGCGGCTCGAACGCCTACAACGTCCCGCAGGCGTCGGTTCGGAAGCTGGCCGGCTACGACCAGCCGCACGCCGATGTACCGTGGCTGACCCCCTCGGCGCAGAAGCTGACGGTCAAGGGCGGCGGCTCGGTCACGGTGCGGCTGACCCTGGACGCCGCAGCGATGACCTCGGCCGATGCGGGCACTCATCGGGCCGCGCTGATCGTGGACAGCGACACACCGTACGGCTCGGTGTCGCTGCCGGTGTCCATGACGGTCGTTCCGCCTGCCGGATGGGGCCTGCTGACCGGCACGGTCACCGGGGCGAATGCCGACGGGAGCAGCGGGCCACTGGCGGGCGCGGTGATCGAGATCGACTCCAAGAACGGCGATGTCTCCCTCACCACGGGCCGCGACGGCAGCTACGCGCTGTGGCTGCCGGCCAGGAACAACCCGCTCACGGTCATCGTGGCGGCGACCGGCTACCGCCCGGCGACCCGCACCGTGCGCGTCGTCAAGGACGGCGCGGTGACGGCGGACTTCGCCCTGCTGCGCCAGTAGCGACGCCCGGCGGCCGCATCCCGGTGCGGCCGCCAGGCGTGTCCGCCGCCTACGGCGAGCGGTCCGGCATCCCCGCACGTCGCAAGCCGGCGGGGATCGACCGATTCAGCGCCCGGGCCCCCGCCCCGCGGGGGGTGCGGCGCCCTTGGTCTGCTCCGGAAGCCACCAGCCGCGGCTGGCGGCGAGTACCCCCGCCTGGAACCGGCTGGCGGCGCCGAGCCGGGTGAGCAGCGCCTGCACCCTGCGCTGCACCGTGCGGTGGCCGATGCCGAGCTGGCGTGCGATGGTCTCGTCCGGCATCCCCATGGCCAGCATCGAGATGATCCGCCGCTCCTCGTCGTTGACGAACTCCTCCTCGCCGACCGGTGCGATGCGCCCCGGCATGTACGGCTGCGCCTGGGCCCACAGCGACTCGAACAGCGTGGACAGCGCGTCGAGCAGGGCCGAGGGGTGGACCAGGATGCACGCGTCGAGCACCTGCGGGGTGGCCAACAGGGGTATCAGCGCCGCCTGATGGTCGGCGATGATCAGCTTCATCGGCGCCTCGGGCACGAAACGCACCTCCTCGCCCGCCGCGATGTCCTCCTCCGCCCGCTCCATCGCGCCGGGGATGTTGAGGCTGTCGCGGGCGTGGATGAACCGGCTGCGCACGCCGCGGCCGGCGATCACGGCGGCGGAGTTGACCCGCGCGCCGTCGCGGGCCTCGGCGTAAGGCGGTGCGTCGATGCCGCGGATCTCCTTCTCCGCACGGTTGAACAGCTGCTGCCCGCAACGGGCGACGCCGTCCCGGCCGTTGATGACCTGGATCAGCGAGGCCGAGTCGCGGTCCCGGCGTGCCTCACGGTGCCGCTCGGTCAGCCGCTCGGTCAACGCCCGCACCCGGCGGATGTCCCGCTCCCTGGCGAGCAGCAGCACCTCCAGGGCGTGGCCCGGCGGCAGCGCGGTGTAGCCGGCCGGGCTGCCAGGCAGCCGGGAGACCAGACCGCCGTCCTCCAGCCGGACCATGGCCGCGGCCACCGCCTCGGACTCGATGCCGGTGCGGCGGGTCAACTCCGCTATGGGCAAGGGCGGGTTGTCGACCAGGACGAAGTACAGTGTTTCGGCTGCTTGATCCAGACCGAGAACTTCCAGCATGGCCACCTCCGACCAAAAGGTAGCCCAAGAAGGGTCCTTGGTTGAATGTGAGACCTTCTGCTCCCGGTTTCGACGCGTTCCCCGGGGCGTTGCCCGGGGACCGGGTTCACCGCGGGGCGTCGCCGCAGGCCTGAGCGGCCTCGATGACTCCACCCGGATCTCCTCGTGAGCCGAGGTCGTCCCGCCGGGACGGCCTCGGTCACTCAGAGTGCGCAGCCCCGAAGCAGCGAGCCCGGCACCACGTGGTCCTTCTCCACACCGCGAAGCAGCAGAGCGATGCGCTCACCCCCCGGGATGCGGGCGAACTCGAGCCACGCCTGCGGTACGGCCAGGAGCTGTCCACGCGACTGGAGCTCCGCCGGCCGCCCGCTCCGGTCGATCTCCCCGGTGAGATCGCCGAAGACGCCGACCCCGCGACCGCCGATCCAGAAGGACTGCGTGACCCGGAAGGTCCAGGGCCGTTCCACTCTGACCGCGGTCGCGAGGATCTCGACATCGGCGACCGGCCGCGGCCCCTCCGTGATGACCAGCCGGGTACCCCGTCCCCACCCGACCGGCGCCGCCGCGCCGTTCAGCCGACGGGCGTACACAGCCCCCTCGCCGAGCCCGATCCCCGGTCCTGCGGGGACGTCATCGAACGTGATGCTCCACGGATCATCGACCGGCCCGGAGGCCGCGGCAGCCGTCGCCGCGTGGCGACCGCCCGGATGGGGCGTGCCGCGGCCGCCCTCGGACGCCGGGAACCACCGCATCCAGCCGCTCATCTCCACCTCGTCATCCACGCCGACATCTTCACCGATCACCCATCACCCACCACCATTCACGCCCGACGGCTCAGCGTGGCAGCCGGCCGGTGGCGCGAGGCCGCCACGCCCGTCCGCGGGATGGCTGCCCGGCCCGGATCCGCCGTTCGCAGGAATGCCATACGGCCGCAACGTCCCCGCGTTGACCCCCGGAAGGCGCCCTGCAAGCATCGGGCCATGCCCCTTCGCCGCTCTCCGGCCGCGCCGCCGAGTTGTCCGCGCGGCACGTACTGACCGCCGCCCGCGCAGGGCGACCGCGTACACCGCAGGAGAGGCCGGGAGATGACTGTCGTCGCGGGGACACCGCCGCCGCTCGTCGTGCCGGCGGTGCCGGCACAAGGGCAGGGTGGCGGAGCCGGGGCCGTGCTGCGGGCGGTGGCGCGGTACGGGCCGCTCGGGCGCACCGCGCTCACCGTACGTACCGGGCTGAGTCCTGCCGCGGTGTCCCGGCACGCGGCCAGTCCCTCGATGCCGTCTCGCAGGAGGCCTTCGCCCGCCGATTCGGCTCGCCCACCACCGCCCACCCGACGGTGCCGTCCCTCGACGGCAGCCCGGCCGTGCTCGACCTCGACTACTCGCGCAGCAGTGCCCGCGCCAACACCTGGCACACCGACGTCACCTTCGTCCAGCGCCCGCCGCTCGGCTCGATCCTGCGCGCGGTCACCATCCCGCCCTACGGCGGCGACACCGTGTGGGCCGACACCGTACGGGCCCGCGACACCCTCCCCGCCGAACTGCGAGAGCTGGCCGACCGGTTGTGGGCGGTCCACTCCAACGCCTACGACTACGTCTCCGACGCGCGGCACGGCGACGACACGGACGAGGCGCGGCAGCGGCGCGAGGTCTTCACCTCGACGGAGTTCGTCACCGAGCACCCGGTCGTACGGGTACACCCGGAAACCGGCGAGCGGGCACTCGTGCTCGGCGGTTTCGTGCGCCGCTTCGTCGGCTGGACCGGCACCGACTCCCGTGATGTGCTGCGTGTTCTCCAGGCGCATGTCACCGAGCCGGAGAACACGGTGCGATGGCGCTGGGCGCCGGGTGACGTGGTCTTCTGGGACAACCGCGCCACCCAGCACTACGCGGTCGCGGACTACAGCGGCCAGGCACGCCGGGTCCAGCGCATCACCCTGGTCGGCGACGTTCCGGTGTCGGTGGACGGGTCGGGCAGCCGTTCCGTCAGCGGTGACGACACGGCCTACAACTCCGAACTGGCGCTGCCGACCGACGCCGGCTGAGGCCCGCCGGCCGTTGACCGGTGGCGCGGCCACCGCCGAGCAGTGGATCAACGTCCACCCGTGACCGGGTCAGGGGAGCCGCAGGACCGAATCCTGCCGTCCCACCCGTGCGTTCACAGGCCGGAGGCCGCCTCCGCAGAGATGCGGGGGCGGCCTTTCCGGACTCTCCGCCGGCCACGGGCAGGGCGGCGCCCCGCGGGATCAGGCGATACCGACGGTGAGGGACGGGGGGCGCAGGGCGAAGGTGGCGGGGGTGCCGAGGGGTGGGGCCGGGGTGAGGGAGAAGGCCGGGGTGGCGAGGCGAAGCCGGCCGGGGGTCAGGGTGTGGGAGTGGAGGCGCCACGCCGTGGCGCCGGGCGGCGGCGGCACCGCCAGGTGGACGAGGGCGGCGGCCTCGTAGTCGTAGTCGTAACGCGTGTATGCGGGGGCGTACTTGATGAGGCGCAATACCGCCGACTCCGGCTCGGGAAACACACGGGGCGGGGCGTCGGGAAGGTCGGGGAGGAGGCCGGGGCGGCGGCGCAGCGCCTCGGCGAACCAGGGCGCCAAGTCCGGCCCACCGCGCAGGGCCCAGCTCTCGACCAGACCGCGGAAGGCGGCCGCGCGGCGGCGCGGCCGGTGTTCGGCCCCTGCGGCCAGCACCGCACCTCCGGCCCCGGCGAAGGCCCTGGCGAGCTCGCCCACCGGTATGTCCGCCGCGCTTTCGGAATGGCGGACCCCGCGGATCTCCACCATGGCGGAGCGCAGCAGCGTCGCCGCGGCGTACGCGTCGGCGCCCAGCCACCCGCACGGCAGCGGTTCACGAGCGTCGCGCGAGCGACCCCGGCGCGGTGGCACCGCGTCTGCCACCCGTCCGGCGGTGGACAGATATCACCACCTGTCATCGAGGCCGAAGTGCCCCGTGGTCGCCCGCAATCCGCCACTGCTCCCGACGCCGACCCGCACCCCTTCGGCGCCCACCCGCAAGGTGACGCCGCGTGCGTCTTCGGAGTCGAAGCGGATGTCGGAGACGTCCCGGAGCCAGACGTCCAGCAGCGCAGGTTCGAGGGAGGCGCCGTCCCCCACGGGATACGTCCGAGCCAGGGCGAGTCGGAGGCTGCCGACCAGCAGGTCGGCGCCGACTCGCTCCACCACGAGCCGGAGGACCGCGGCTGACGCGAGGTCGTAGTCCCTCGCGATACCCGCGGCGCTCTCCTGCGTCGCCGCCGTCACGGGCGCGTGGACGTGACCGTTCGGTTCGCGGACCTCCTCGCGCTCGCGCCCCGGCGCGCCCAGCCAGTCCAGCCGGTGGCCGGCGGCCGCGGCCTGCTCCACCGCCCATTCCCGCCGCTGCGTGTCGAGATCGGTCATCCACCGGACGGCTGCCCGCGCCCGGCGCTCATGCCCGAGCCGGGGAAGCGCTGCCGCGACCCGGAAGAAGGGGTAGGTGTTGTTGTCCCAGACATCGGATATCCGAACGACGGTTTCGCGGTCGAAGTGCCGGGCGTCCGCGGCGGCCTCCGCGATCTGCGTGAGCGAGCGGTCGAGGATGGCGGCGAAGGCGGCGGCCGCGGACCCCGCGTGCCCGGAGGAGGTGGCGCCACGGTCGGTCATGC
Source organism: Streptomyces sp. NPDC049040 (assembly GCF_043197715.1). Taxonomy (NCBI): domain Bacteria; kingdom Bacillati; phylum Actinomycetota; class Actinomycetes; order Kitasatosporales; family Streptomycetaceae; genus Streptomyces; species Streptomyces sp. NPDC049040. Next base: position 210,485 of record NZ_JBICTO010000004.1, on the reverse strand, counting down.
CGGGATCGTCGCACGGCGCGACGGGCGGTATCAGGGCGTGCGCGAGATCGATGTCCGATGAGACGAACAGCTCCGCGACCGCCACCAGCGCGATGAGCACGGCGGCAGTGCGGCCGGCGGTGTGAACCCGGGCGGTGGCTCCGCGTGCCGGGCCGGCAGGAGCAGCTGCGCTCCGTACGGTGGCGGTGTGCTGCTGAGCTGCGCGTTCATCAATCTGAAGCCCGGCGTCGGGAAAACGACCAGTGCGGTGTGGCTGGCCCACGCCTTGCACGAACTGGGGCTGCGGCCGCTGCTGGTCGACGGCGACCCGGCGGGCTCCGCGCTGCGGTGGAGCGAGCTCGCGGGTGGCTTCCCCTTCCCGGTGGTCGCGCTTCCCGTGGGCGACGTGCACCGCCGCGTCGACGACTTCCTCGGCGACCGCCAGGCGGTGGTGCTCGACGCCCCGCAACTGGAGGATCACGCCCGGATCGCCCGCAGCGTCATGCGCCATGCCGACGAGTGGATCGTGCCGGTGACCCCTGCGCCGATCGAGCTGGACCGGATGGCTCCCATCCGGACCGAGATGGGTGATGTGCAGTCGCTGCGTACGGAGCCGGCACGCACGGCCGTGCTGCTGAACCGGACCAACCGCCCCGACGCCACCCGTACCGGTCCCGACGCGGATGCCAGAGAGGTGCTCGCGGAGCGCGGTTTCGACGTGCTCGACACGCAGATCGCCCGTCTGGACCTGTATTCCCAGTCGTTCGGCGGATCGGTCCGTGTCCAGGACACCGCGTACATGGACCTCGCGAACGAGCTCGTCAAACGTCAGGAAGGCGCATGAACCAGCGCAAGGACAACTACCGTGCCGCCTTGGGACGGAGCCAGGAGCACCAGGGGCCGCGAACCCCCAAGGTGACGACCGTGAGCAGCCGGTATTTCCGGATCACCATCGAGGTGGACCCGGACGTGCGCCGGATGCTGGGCCGCTGGGTGATGCCACCGGTCGCCCTCGTCGCGACCACCGGCGTGGCCGCCTTCCGATTGCTGACCGAGCTGGTTCCCAAGACGGCTCCGCCGGACGCTGATCGGCCGAGGTGACGGACCACTCCGGTCGGCCGCGGTGCCCGCATCGCCGCTGACAGGTTTCAGGTGCCCTGCTCGCACGACGCGGCCCTACCGCCTGCCCGCGGTCGGGCGGTGGGCGGTGGTGTGGACGCCAGCCGTGCCGGCGGCGGCAGCGGTGCGTGGTGGGGGCGGGCTTCGAACGCCTGGATCACCAGCCCCGCGAACCGTCGCGAAGCCATGACCTGGGTGGCGGGCGACGCGGCGCGGATCCCTTTGTTGGCCATGAGCACGAGGACCAGATCGTCCAGGACGAAGTCGGGCCTCAGCTGTCCTGTGTCCTTGGCCCGCTTGGCCAGTCCTGCGACCGCTCTCACCGTGTACTCACGTCCCGCGACATCGGGCGCCTCCGGGAGGGTCGACAGGAAGGCTTCGGTGAAACCCCGGTCGCGTGCGTGCAGTTCACAGATCTGCTCGATCACCAGGCAGAGGCCGCGCCACGGATCGGGGTCCGCGCACCCCTCGTCGACGATGGTGCGACAGGCGCGCAGCTGGTCCGCGAAGGCCTCGGCGACCAGCACCTGCTTGGTCGGGAAGTGACGGTACAAGGTGGCAGGTCCCACCTCGGCCCGCCGCGCGATCTCCCGCATCGGCACATCCAGGCCGTCGGTCGAGAGCAGGGCCCGTGCCGCGTCGAGGATGCGGTTGCGGTTGTCCCTCGCGTCGGAACGCGTTTTACGAGGCAGGAAATCGCTCACGCTCTCACTTTACTCAAACGGACGGGGGTGTCCGTTAGCGTCGCGGACGGAGAGACTCGCCGAGATCCTCGGGGCGGACGGCACGGGGACCGATCCTCGGCCGCGCATACGGCCCCCCTCCTGCGGGCGGCGATCGGCGGCGGGTGTGGAACAGGACCGTGAGCGAGCGGTCCGGGAACGTGGAGATGACATTGAAGGCAATCGTGATCCGGGCGTTCGGAGGTCCTGAAGGTCTTGCTGCCGTCGACCTGCCGGACCCCGCTCCCGCTGCCGGGGAGGTCCTGATCGCCATCGAGGCGGTGGGCGTGGGTGGTGTCGACACCGTGATCCGGAGCGGAGCCTTGGCCGCCTACGGATTCAGGGAGGGTTTCATCCCGGGCAGCGAGGTGGCAGGCACCGTGACCGCGGTCGGGGACGGCGTCGACACGTCCTGGATCGGCAGGCGGGTGTGGGCCTTCACCGGAACCGGTGGCGGCTACGTCGAAAGGGCCGTCGCGCCGGTCGAGCGGATCCTTCCGCTCCCGAACGGCCTGCCTGCCATCGGTGCGGTGACGCTCGGCAGCGCGGGTGCGGTGGCCCACTTCGGGCTTCGCCAGGCCCGTTTCGCTCCCCGGGAGGCGGTGCTGGTGCGGGGGGCCGCCGGCAGTATCGGGATCATGGCGGTGCAACTCGCGGCGCGAGGCGGCGCCGCCGCGGTGGGGGTCACGACGTCGTCGGCCGAGCGCGGCGAGCGGCTGCGCCGGCTCGGCGCGACCCATGTGCTGGACCGCTCCGGTGAGGGAGGGGAGGACGCCCCGGCGGGCTACGACGTCATCATCGACGTCGTGGCGGGCGAGGACATGCCGTCGTTCTTCGACAGGCTCAATCCGAACGGGCGCATGGTGGTCGTGGGTGCGGTCGCCGGTCAGCCGCCCGCGGACTTCGGCACGAGGATCATGGACGCGTTCCAGAGGTCGCTGTCCTTCGCCGCCTTCAGCGCGGCCACCGTCCCCTCCGCCGATCTGCGTGCCGTGCGCGGCGAGCTGTTCACCGCGGCCGGTCGCGGCGAGATCGAGGCGGTGGTGCACGACGTGCTGTCACTGGACGAGGCCGTGCTGGCTCACCGGAAGATGGACGCGGGTGAGGTCTTCGGCAGGATCGTGCTGACCCCGTAGCCGCAGCGCTCCATACCGGGGCACCGTCCGTCCGGGACCAGGCACGGGGCACCGCTCGGGCCAGGTCAGGGGCTGAGCGCGGCCCCTCCAACCCGAATTTTAGTTTATTAGTAATAATCGTTGACACCTCCCGGCGCCACGCCCACAGTTCTCGTCGTGGCGGGCACCCCCTGGTCTTCAGTGGATGTTGTGCCCCGATATCCCCAAAATCCGGGAGAATCCGATGACTTGGCATGGTTCAGGGATGGTGCGCCCATCCAGGGCGGTCGCCGCGGTGGGGGCCGCGGCACTGCTCGCGCTGGCGGTACCGGGCGCGGCCCAGGCGGCAGGCGGCCACCACGGGGCGGCCGGACAGCCGGCCGCCGGGGTGCCCGCGTACTACGACAGCGGTCTCGCCCCGACGCCGCCCATGGGCTGGAACACCTACTACGGCCTGGGCGCGCCGACGGAGGCGCAGGTCGAAAGCGTTGCCGACAATCTGGTCGACAGCGGCCTGCGGGACGCCGGTTACACCATCGTCTGGCTCGACGGCGGCTGGCAGGCCGACTCGCCGCGCGGCCCCCAGGGCCAGTTGGTCGCCAACCCCGAGCGTTTCCCTTCGGGCATCCCCGCGCTGGTGAAGTACCTGCACCAGCGCGGCCTGAAGGCCGGCATCTACACCGACGCGGGGGACTACGACCCGGCAAACTGCGGACTCGGCAGCAGGGGCCACTACCAGCAGGACGCCGACCAGTTCGCGGACTGGCAGATCGACGCGATCAAGGTCGACTTCCTGTGCGGGATCGGCGAGAAACTCGAACCGGGCCCCGCCTACAAGGAGTTCAGCGACGCGGTGGCCAAGTCCGGCCGGCCGATGCTGCTGAACCTGTGCAATCCCCTCACCGACGACTGGGGCCTGCCGCACACCCCTGGACAGGACGCGCACAACACGTTCACCTACGGCCCGACGGTCGCGGACTCCTGGCGGACCGGAACCGACATCGCGTGGGGCTCGCCGACCGCGGGTGAATTCCCGAACGTGCTGCGCAACATGGACGCCAACGCCTGGCACCCCGAGGCCCAGGGGCCGGGTCACTGGAACGACCCCGACTACCTGATCCCGATGCGGCAACTGGTCGACGGCTCCTACGAGATGAACCAGGAGGAGTCCACCACCCAGCTGGTGATGTGGGCCGAGATGGCCTCGCCACTGATCATCGGCTCTGACCCGCGCACGCTGCCGCAGGCGATGGTCGACACCCTGCGCAACCCCGAGATCCTCGCCGTCGACCAGGACCCGCTGGGCATCCAGGGCGTGCGTGTCGCCACCGACGGCACCGGCGACACGTACAGCAAGGTCCTCCAGGGCGCCGGGCGCCGTGCGGTGGTCCTGCTCAACCGCTCCGACCAGCCGGCCGTGCGGACGCTGACCTTCGCCCAGGCCGGGCTGACCGGCGCGGTGAGCGTGCGCGACCTGCGGGCGCGCGCGGACCGCGGTAGGTACACGGGCACCTACACGGTCACCGTTCCCGCGCACGGAACCGCGATGTTCAAGCTGACCGGTACCGACGACGCGCCCGGTGCGAAGCTCGGCGGTCCCGCCTCCACCGCCGATCCGGCACTGGTGCGCGACGGCGACAGTCTGACCGCCTTCACCCGGGACGCCGACGGCTCGCTGCGCGCCACGACCGGCCGTGACGGCCACTGGCCCGGCTCGGGCACCACCCTCGGCGGCCCGACCGGCGGCCGGTTCCTCGGCCAGCCCGCCGCCTACGCCTCGGCCGGCCGGATCGATGTCTTCGTCCGCGGCACGGACGACCACGCCTATCTGCGGACGTATTCGCGGGGGACGTGGGGCCGCTGGCAGGACCTCGGCGGGCGGATCGCCGATGCGCCGACCGCCGCGTACCAGAGCCCGGGCGCCTGGACGCTGTTCGCCACCGGCGCCGACGGCACGGTGACCAGCCGCGGTCCGGCCACCGGCTGGACCGCGATCGGGGCTCCCGCCGGGGTGGCGCTCTACGGCCGCCCGTCGGCCGTGACCGACGCCTCCGGTCGGATCCATGTCGCGGTCCGCGGAGCGGACGACGCGGTGTGGTCCCGGGACGCGGACGCCTCGGGCACCTGGTCCGACTGGACCTCGCTCGGCGGCACGATCAGCGCCGCCCCGACGCTGGTGGCCACCGGCGGCAGCGTGCAACTGCTCGCCCGTGCGGCGGACTACACGCTGTGGCAGCGGACCTACGACGCCACGGCGGGGAGTTGGGGCGGCTGGTTTGCGCAGAACGCCTTCGTGAGCAACGCCTTCGACGGAGCGGTGGGCGCCACCGCCGGGCCGAACGGCCAGGTCCTCGCCGTTTCGCGCGGCGTGGGCGGCGTGGTCCGGCAGAGCTCCTTCTGAGGCTGCCGGACCCTCCGGTCGCGCCGCCCGACCCACCTTCCTTCCCCTGACGGTTCCCGGGATGCCAGAAACCGGGCATCCCGGGCTCCCGTCAGGGCAGTTACTCAATAATTTACGAATTAATCTTGACGCCGCACGGACGTCACGACAGGCTGTAGCAGCCGACAAGGGAGTCACTGCCAATGAACACCGCACCCACCTGGCCGACCGGCCGCCGCCAGTTCCTCGCCGGCGCCGGCGCCATCGGAGCCGGCGCGCTGATGAGCGGCTGCGTCACCTCCAGCTCGTCCGACGCAGGCAGCACCAGCCAATCGTCCGGCGGTAGCGCGACGCTCCAGTCCAACCTGTCCTCGCCGCAGGCGAAGACCGCGATGGAGGACCTCGTCGCCGCCTACAACAAGCGCGGCGGCGCGAAGGCCAGGCTGAACACCGTCGCCTCCGAGACCTTCCGCACCCAGCTGCCGACGTACCTCACCTCCGCCAACCCGCCGGACCTGCTCACCTGGTACCCCGGCTCGGTCGCGGACGCGTATGCGAAGAAGGGTCTGCTGCTCGACGTCAGCGACATCTGGACCAAGGGCGAACTCGCCGAATACCCGGACGCGCTGAAGAAGCTGTGCAGCGACTCCTCCGGCGCCAAGGTGTTCGTGCCCGCCGGCTACTACTGGTGGGGGATGTTCTACAAGAAGTCCAACTTCGCCAAGTGGGGCGTGCAGGAGCCCAAGACCTGGGACGACTTCATAGCCCTGTGCAAGACGCTCAAGTCCAAGGGCGTCGCCCCGATCGGCCTCGGTGCCGGCGGCGACACCGCGTGGGTCGCGTCGGCGTGGTTCGACTACCTCAACATCCGCATCAACGGCGCCCAATACCACCGCGACCTGCTCGCCGGGCGGCACAGCTTCGACGACCCGCAGGTGCACAAGGTCTTCGACAAGTGGGCCGAGGTGCTGCCCTACTTCGACCCCAACGGAACGGCGCTCGCCTTCCAGGACGCCACCACGGCGATGCTCAGCAACCGCACCGGCATGATGCTGATCGGCACCTTCTTCGCCGACGCGGCGCCCAAGGACCAGCTGGACGACATCGACTTCTTCCGGTTCCCGATCATCGACCCGAGCATTCCGGTCGCAGAAGAGGGCCCCACCGACGGCTACTTCGCCAGCGCGCACACCTCGCACAAGGAGCAGACGCTGGACCTGATGAGCTACCTGGCCACCGCCGAGGCCCAGGAGATCTACCTCAAGGGCTCGTCCGGCACCTCGCTGCCCAGCAACCCCAAGGCCAAGGACTCCGGCACCCCGCTGGTCAAGAAGGGCCGCGCGCTGATCGAGAACGCCGCAGAGGTCACGCAGTTCTTCAACCGCGACTCCAGCGACGCCCTGCAGCCGACCGCCGACACCGCGCTGACCAAGTTCCTCGCCAAGCCCAAGGAGATCAACTCCATCCTCACGGCCTGGCAGCGGGACGCGCAGAAGATCTGGAGCCAGTGAGATGGTGGCACTCACCACCGCGGGCCGGCGTGCCTCGACGGGCGCCGGCCGCGGTGGGCGCACGACGCGCGGCGGGGGCAAGCGGGCCACCCGGGTCCCTCCGGCGGTACTCGCCTTCGTCCTGCTGCCGCTGCTCGCCGAGGGCTTCTTCGTCTTCTGGCCCGCTCTGCAGGGCTTCTACCTCTCGCTGACCAAGTGGGACGGCGTCTCGGCCCCGCAGTTCATCGGCCTCGGCAACTACCGGGAGATGTTCCACGACACGGTCTTCCACACCGCGATGCTCGACACCGTGCTGTGGCTGGCGCTGTTCGGCGGGTTGTCCGCGGTCCTCGGCCTCGGCGCCGCCCTGCTGCTCCAGCAGGAGCGCCGCGGGGTCGGCTTCTACCGGGCCGCGCTCTTCTTGCCTGTGGTCTTCTCGCTCACCGCCACCGCACTGGTGTGGCAGGCGATGTACCAGCCTGATGGGCTGATCAACAAGACCCTGTCGGGGCTCGGACTCGGCAGTCTCACCCACGCCTGGCTCGCCGACCAGGACACCGCGCTCTACGCGGTGATCGTGCCCGCGCTGTGGCGCCAGGTCGGTTACGTCATGGTGCTCTACCTGGCCGGCCTCAAGGGCATCGACCCGGCGCTGTACGAGGCCGCGAAGGTCGACGGCGCCACCCGGTGGCAGCAGTTCCGGCACATCACCCTGCCGCAGCTGTCCAGCGTCAACGCGGTGGTGCTGTCGGTCATCATCATCGACAGCCTGCGCTCATTCGACGTCGTCTGGGCACTCAGCCGCGGCGGCCCCTACCACTCCTCCGAACTGCTCAGCACCTACATGTACTCCACCGCATTCCAGTCCCTTCGGCTCGGCTACGGCTCCGCGCTCGCCGTCGTCATCTTCGTGCTGGCCTTCGGCGTCATCGCGTCCTACCTGGTCCGGGCGTTCAAGGAGGCCGACTGATGAGCGTCACCCGAACCGCCCCCGAGACCGCCGAGGACCGGGACGCGCGACCGCCGGCTCCGCGCCGGCCGCCGGGGGCCGCGCGCCCGCTGTGGGGCACCGTCGCCTTCCACACCGGCGCCGGGCTACTGTCCGTGCTGTGGCTCGTACCGATCGCCGTCGTCCTGATCACCGCGACCCGGTCGTTCGACGACATCGCCTCCCACGGCCTGGGCAGCCTGCCGCACTCCTTCACCCTCGGCGGCTTCCGGCAGGCGTGGGTGGAGGGCGGCCAGCAGCAGGCCCTGGTCAACAGCCTTCTCGTCAGCATCCCGACGGTCCTGCTGTCGCTGCTGCTGGCTTCCATGGCCGCCTTCGCGCTGAGCCGCTACGACATGCCCTTGCGGCGGGCACTGCTGCTGCTGATGCTCAGCGGCAACCTGCTGCCCCCGCAGATCCTGTTGATCCCGGTCGACAAGCTCAGCGAGAAGCTGGGCATCTACGACTCGCTCTACGCACTGATCGGCGTCCAGATCGGCTTCGGCGTCGGCTTCTACGTCTTCGTCCTGCACGGCTTCATGCGGGCCATCCCGCCGGAGATCCAGCAGGCCGCCGTGATCGACGGCGCCGGACCCTGGCAGATCTACACCCGCATCATCATGCCGCTGGCCCGACCCGCACTGGCCGCGCTGACCGCACTGGCCTTCACCTGGATCTTCAACGACCTGCTCTGGGCGATCACGGTGCTGCGCTCCGAGGACAAGATGCCCATCACCGCCTCCCTGCTGAGCCTGCAGGGGCAGTACGTCTCCCAGTGGAACGTCATCGCGGCCGGATCGGTGATCGCCGCCGCACCCACCGTTCTCGTCTTCCTGCGGTTCCAGCGGCACTTCGTGGCCGGACTCAACCTGGGAGCCGTCAAGTGACCACCGCAGGACCGCAGGACCCGGACGGCCCCTGGCTGCTGCATACCGAACACACCGTGTACGCGGTGCGGCTGGCCGCCGAGGGCCGCTGGGCGGAACTCGCCGCCTGGGGACCCCGCGGTGCCGAGACCGGACCCTCCCCCCTGGACTGGTCCCGCCGCACCCACTTCATCACCCCCGCCGACGCCGCGCCCGCCGAGTTCATCCCCTACGGGCTGCGGCCGTTCACCGGAGCCGACCTCACCGTCCGCCGCCCAGGCGGCGAACGCGGCCTGTGGTGGACGTTCACCGGCGCGGAGTACGAGGAGGACAGCGGCCTGCGGCTGGAGTTCACCGACCGGCCGACCGGCCTGCGCACCACGCTCTGCTACGCGACCGTCCCCGGCACCGACGTGCTGTTGCGCTGGACCGAACTGCACAACGCCGGCAGCGAGGCCCTGCACCTGGAACGCCTCGACTCAGCGGGCGTCAACGTGCCGGTCCAGGGCGGCGCCCGCCTCACCTATCTCGCAGGACAGTGGTCGCAGGAATTCGGGCGCCATCAACTCGACCTGCGGCGCGGCCGCTTCGAGATGTCCTCCACGCAGGGAGCGCCGGGCCACGCCTACGCCCCCTGGCTCGCCGTGCAGGACGCCGGTGACGGGGACGGACCCGCCTACGGCGTCGCCCTCGAGTGGTCCGGCAACTGGCACATCACCGCAGAGGCCGAACCGGGTGGCGCGATCCGGGTCAGGGCCGGACGCGTCCCCCACGAGGGAGCCGTCCTGCTGGAACCCGGTGGCAGCCTCGACACCCCGCGGCTGGCGTGTGCGTTCAGCCCCCAGGGACTCGACGGGCTGTCCCGCGTCTGGCACCGCTACGAAAGGCGGCTGGCCGGCGAGCGGCTGCACCGCACCCGCAAGGTCCTCTACAACTCCTGGGAGGCCACCGGCTTCGCCGTCGAGGCCGAGGCGCAGCTCGAACTCGCGACGATCGCCGCCGGACTGGGCGTCGAGCTCTTCGTCGTGGACGACGGCTGGTTCACCGGCCGCCACGACGAGAAGGGCGGCCTGGGCGACTGGCAGCCCGACCCCGCCGCCTTCCCCGCGGGCTTCGACGACTTCATCGCGAGGATCCGGGCCACCGGGATGGACTTCGGCCTGTGGGTCGAGCCCGAGGCGATAAGCCCGGCCTCCCGGCTCTACGCAGAACACCCCGACTGGGTCTACCGGATCGAGGGCCGCCCGGCGACCCTGGTCCGCGAGCAGTTGCTGCTCGACCTCGGCCGCCACGACGTCCAGGACTTCGTCATCGGCACCCTGGACCGGTTGCTCACCGACCACGACGTCACCTACCTCAAGTGGGACATGAACCGCCCGCCCACCGAACGCGGCCGCCCCGGCGCCGGTCCCGCGGGGGAGCAGGACCTCGACGCTGCCCACGTGGCCGGCTACCTGAGAGTCCTCGACCACCTCAGGGACCGGCACCCGGAGGTCACCGTCGAGGGCTGTGCGGGCGGCGGCGGGCGGATCGAACACGCCACCCTCGCCCGTACCGACGTCGTGTGGCCCAGCGACAACACCGCTCCACTGGACCGGCTGGCTATCCAGTTCGGCTATCTGCACGCGCACGCGCCGCACACCATGAGCAGCTGGGTCACCGACGCCCCCGGGGTCTTCGACCCGCGGCCCCGCTCGCTCGCCTTTCGCTTCGTGCTCGCCGCGGCCGGCGTCCTCGGCATCGGCGCCGACCTGCGGCACTGGACCGGTGAGCAACGCGCCGAGGCAGCCTCCTGGATCGCCCGCTACAAGGAGGTACGCGAGGTGATCCACCACGGTGAGGCCCGCCTGCTCGGCACGCCCGCAGACGCGGGCTGCGCGGTGCAGTACGACGCCCCAGGCGGCGACCGTACCGTCGTCGCCGCCTGGAGCACCGGGCGGCTCGACGGCGCGCCCCTCGTCCCCGGCCGCGCCGTGCGGCTGCGGCTGCGCGGCCTCGACCCGGGTGCCCGCTATCGGGACACCGCGACCGGCACGGAATACAGCGGTGCGCACCTGCTGCACTACGGCCTGCCGCTGGCGTGGACCGCCGACCACGATGCGGAACTGGTCACCCTGGTCCGCCGATGAACCCACCGGGCAGGTCAATCCCCCCTCGCCCGCACCCCGTCACCGAAGTCGCGACAAGCACGAACGCAGAGGAGCCGACCCGTCCCATGAACCTCACCGCAGCCCGCTTCGCCGGACAGGTGGCCGTCGTCACCGGCGCGGCCGCCGGCATCGGCGCCGCCACCGCCCGCCGCCTCGCGGCCGAGGGAGCGAAAGTGGTCCTCGCGGACATCGCCGCGGACGCGGGGCGTGAGGTCGCCGCCGGCATCCGTGCACAGGGCGGCGCCGCGGAGTTCGTGCCCGCGGACGTCTCCTCGCCGGGGGACTGGGACCGGCTCGTCACCGCCGCCCACGCCTTCGGACCGGTGGACGTCCTGGTCAGCAACGCCTTCACCGTCGACGTCGCGCCCGCCCACGAGACGAGCCTCGCCTCCTGGGAACGGCAGGTGGCGGTCAACCTCACCGGTGGCTTCCTCGGGGTCAGAGCGCTGCTGCCCGACCTGCGCGAGCGCCGCGGCGCCATCGTGCTGATCTCCTCCGTGCATGCCCACAAGGGCATCCCCGGCCACCCCGCCTACGCCGCCGCCAAAGGCGCCCTGCTCTCGCTGTCCGGTCAGCTCGCCGTGGAGTACGGGCCCGAGGTACGCGTCAACGCCGTGCTCCCCGGCCCCATCCTCACCGCCGCCTGGGATCGCGTCTCCCAGGAGGACCGGGACAAGAGCGTCGCCGAGACGGCCGCCGGCCGCTTCGGCCGACCCGACGAGGCGGCCGCCGCGATCGCCTTCCTGGCCTCGCCCGAAGCGTCCTACATCACCGGATCGAGCTTGCTGGTGGACGGTGGCTGGAGCGTCGTCAAGGGCTCTGCCTGACCAACGCCCGGCCGACAGACATGCCACCCGACCTGGAGAAAGGCAGAACGACATGACGCCATACGCGCGCCGCGGAGTGCACGGCCAGACCGTGGAGACCCTCGCGCGCCGGGTGCTCAGCGGTGAGATCCCGGAGGGGGCGACACTCGATCTCGTGGCGTTGCAGGGCGAGTTGGACGTCAGCCTGACCGCCCTGCGCGAATCCCTGAAGGTCCTCGCTGCCAAGGGCATGGTCGACGCGCGGCAGAAGCGCGGCACCTTCGTCCGCGCCCGGTCCGACTGGAACCTGCTCGACGCCGATGTGCTGCGCTGGCAGTTCGCCGGCGGCACCGCGGCCGGGGCCGACCTGTCGCTGCTGCGCAACCTCGGGGAGGTCCGCGGCATCATCGAACCCGCCGCGATCCGGCTCGCCGCCGTACGGCGCACCGACGACGACCTGACCGCCCTCGACGAGGCGCTCACCGCGATGGCCCGCCAGGACGGCGGCCCGGCCCACGCCGTCAAGGCCGACCTGGCCTTCCACCGCGCCCTGCTCGCCGCCACCCACAACGAACTGCTCGAACGCATGGAGATGGTCATCGAATCGGGACTCGCCCACCGCGACGAGATCGTCCACAGCTCGCCGCACGGCGAGGACCCGGTGCCCAGCCACCGCGCCGTCCTCGACGCGGTGCGCGACCGGGACCCGGACGCCGCGGAAACCGCCATGAGAGCCCTGCTCGACCAGGCGGTACGCGACCTCGACCTCGTGCACGGCACCGACTCAGGGGCGGAGGACGCCCAGTGAAGATCGTTCGCGTCGAGACCTTCCTCGTGGCGCCCCGCTGGCTGTTCTGCCGGGTCGAGACCGACGAAGGACTGGTCGGCTGGGGCGAGCCCGTGGTGGAGGGCCGCGCCGAAGTGGTGCGCGCCGCCGTCGACGTCCTGGCCGAACAGCTGATCGGCCAGGACCCGTTGCGCATCCAGGACCACTGGCAGGTGCTCACCAAGGGAGGCTTCTACCGCGGCGGACCGGTGCTCTCCAGCGCCGTCGCCGGACTCGACCACGCGCTGTGGGACATCGCGGGCAAGGCGTACGGCGCCCCCGTGCACGCCCTGCTCGGCGGCGCGGTCCGCGACACGGTCCGCGTCTACGCCTGGGTCGGGGGCGACGAACCGGCCCGGCTCACCGACGAGATCACCGCCCAGATCGAAGCCGGCTTCACCGCGGTCAAGATGAACGCCGCGGGCCGCACCGACCCCCTCACCACCCCGGCGGGCACCGCCGCCATCGTGGAGCGGGTGGCCGCCGCCCGCGAGGCGCTGGGCCCCCACCGCGATGTCGCCGTCGACTTCCACGGCCGCTTCACCCCGGCCGGCGCCCGCCGGGTCCTGCATGAAATCGCCCCACTCCACCCGCTGTTCGTCGAGGAGCCGCTGCTGCCGGAACACGGCCACCTCACCGCTTCGCTGGCCGCGTCCACGCCTGTCCCGCTCGCGACCGGCGAACGGCTCTACGGCCGGGCCGAGTTCCTCCCCGTGCTCAGCGCCGGCATAGCGGTCGCGCAGCCCGACCTCTCGCACGCCGGCGGCATCACCGAGGTGACCCGGATCGCCGCGCTCGCCGAGACCTTCGGCGCGCAACTGGCGCCGCACTGTCCGCTCGGCCCCATCTCGCTCGCGGCCAGCCTCCAAGTCGCCTTCTGTACACCGAATTTCCTCATCCAGGAGCAGAGCCTCGGCATCCACTACAACAAGGACGCCGACCTGCTGTCCTACCTCCTCGACACCGAGCCCTTCCGCTTCACCGACGGCCACGCCCGGCGCACCACCCTGCCCGGCCTCGGCGTCACCATCGACGAGAGCGCGGTCCGTGCCGCCGACCGCTCCGGGCACGCCTGGCGCAATCCCGTATGGCGCCACGACGACGGGTCATTCGCCGAATGGTGACCGGAGCGACGGTCCTGCGAGTTGCCACCGACCCGGCGCACGGCGGACGTTGGACGTCCCTGACGGCCGGGGAGAGGGAGTGGCTCTGGCACCGAGAAGAACCGCGCCGGCCCCGGGTGGGTCCGGATGACGCCTTCGCCGACGCGGGCGGCCTGGAGGAGTGCCTTCCCACGGTGCGCGGCGCCCCCGACCACGGCGACGCCTGGTCCCGGCGCTGGACGTGCGACGGTGACACCGCGTCCGTGCGGTGCCCCGACTTCCACCTCACCCGAACCATCGGCGCGGCGGACGGCGGTGTCGTCGCCGACTACCGCCTCAGGGCGGAGCCCGGCTACCGCTTCCTGTGGGCGGGCCACGCCCTGCTCGACATCTCGGAACAAGGGCGGATCGCCATCGTCGAGGGCGCGCCCGCCCGGCTCTACCGCGACGGCGGCTCGGACTGGGAGGCGTTCGCCTGGCCTTGGGCGGGGGCCGCGGCCCCCGCCGGCGCCGGCAGCCGCCGCGGGGCGCCCGCCGCGCCCCCGGGCCCCGTGGCACCCGACCTCCGCTTCGACCTGCTCGGTCCTGACGACGGCACGGCGCTCGGGGCGATCGTGCACACCGCGCGGGCAGCCGTCCACGACGGCGGGGACACGCTGAAGTTCGCCCTCGAAGCGCCAGGCCAGCCGGTCTCCGTCGCCGTGTGGCGCAATCTCCGGGGCTTCCCCGAGGGCGCCCCCTACCGCTCGATCGGCGTCGAGCCGATGCTCGGCCGGGTCTTCGACCTGGCCGCGGCGGGGGAGCAGGAGGCGGCGCGGGTGCCCGCGTCGGGAGAGGTCCGCTGGCGGCTGACGATCACCGCCCAGTAATGACGCACCGTCAGATCGTGCTCGGCCATGGCGGACGGGGACGGCGCCACTGGCTCGTCCCGCGCCGGCGGAAGCGGGGCTGACCCGCTTCGAGGCCGGCTCCGGTGGCGGCCGCCGCAGGCAGCTCCCGCGGTCCGTCGCCACCGTCCCCACCCGCCACACCGTCCCCCGACCACGCCGCCCTCTCCGGGCTCCGGCCGCCCGCCGGACCCGCCACCCCCGTCCCGTACCGGGCCGACAGCCCGGCCCAGCAGAGGAAAGGAGCCCGCACGTGGACCTACTGACCGCGCTGCGTACCCACAGGCTCGTCGCGATCGTCCGCGGCACCGACCCCGAGGCCGCCCACCGGGCGGTGATGACCCTGGTGGAGGAGGGCGTCGCCCTGGTCGAGGTCTCGCTCAGCGGTGAGGGTGCACTCGACGTCATCGCGCGATCCCGCGCATCCCTCGGCCCCGCGGCCCCGCTCGGTGCGGGGACCGTGCTCACCGCCGACGACGCCCGCGCCGTCCAGGCCGCGGGAGCCGACTTCGCGGTGACCCCGGCACTCGGCGAAGGGGTCACCACCGCCCGCGAGTTGGGGATGCCGGTACTCGCCGGTGTGATGACCCCCACCGACATCGTGGCCGCTGGCCGGATGGGCGCGGAGGCGCTGAAGATCTTCCCCGCGGAGCAGGCCGGCGGCCCCGGCTACCTCCGCGCCCTGCGCGGTCCCTTCCCCGCGCTTCCCTTCGTCCCGGTCGGCGGTGTGGACGTCGCCGCCGCCAGGGACTACCTCGCCGCCGGCGCCATAGCCGTCGGCGTGGGCTCCCCGCTGCTCGGGGACGCAGCCGACGGCGGCAGCTTGGACGCGCTGCGGGTCAGGGCCCGGATGTTCCTGGACGCGGTGAGGGACCTCGGCCAGGGACGGGAGGACCGGTGAAGGCCGGGACCGCAGTGCGGCCGGCGGTGCCGGGCAGGGTGCGGAGCGCAGGACCGAGTGCCGCGCGGAGCGCCGTAGGGCGTGCCGTGGCGCTCGTCCGTACGGGCCGGGCGCGCGGTGCGGCCGCCTCCCGCGGGCACAGCGGACTCCCCGGTCCGCGGCGGGCCGCACGGTGATGCCGCGCGCCGGGGGTCCGATCGTCTGCGTCGGCGAGACCATGGCCGCGCTCGTCCCCGAGCCGGTGGGCCCGCTCGTGGCCGCAGCCGGACTGCGGGTCGCCGTGGCCGGGGCCGAGTCGAACGTGGCGATGTACCTCGCCGATCACGGGATACCCGTGCGCTGGGTGTCGGCGCTCGGCGACGACCCCTTCGGGCGCCGGGTGCTGGCCGAGGTGGCAGCGCCCGGGGTCGACGTGGGCGGCGTCCGCGTGGATCCGACCCGGCCGACCGGTCTGCTGGTCAAGGACCCAGGACAGGCCGCGACCCGTGTCCACTACTACCGCCGGGGTTCGGCCGCATCGGCGCTCGGGCCCGGCCTGCTGGCGGGCGCCGCTGTGCGGGACGCGGCGCTGCTGCACCTGACCGGCATCACCGCCGCCCTGTCACCTTCGTGCCTGGCGCTGGTCGAGGAGGCCTTGAACGGTTCGCTTCCTGTGAGCTTCGACGTCAACCACCGTCCCGCGCTGTGGACGGACGGCTCGGCCCCCGACCTGCTGCTCTCCCTCGCCGACCGCGCCGATCTGGTCTTCGTCGGCCTCGATGAGGCGCAGGCCCTGTGGGGCGACCGGATCGGCGCGCCGGACGACGTACGGAGCCTCCTGCCCGGCCCGCGCCTGCTCGTGGTCAAGGACGGCGCCCACGCGGCGACCGCCTTCGACGGCGCCGAGGCGCACACCGTGCCCGCCCTGCGCACCGAGGTGATCGAACCCGTCGGCGCGGGCGACGCCTTCGCCGCGGGCTTCCTCACCGGGCTGCGCCGAGGCGAGCCGCTCCGGAGAGCGCTCCGTCTGGCCCATCTGACCGCGAGCGCCGCCCTGCGGGTGCCCGGCGATCACGGCCCGCTGCCTCCGGAGGACCGGATCGCCTCACTGCTGGCGGCCTCTGAGGAGGAGTGGCGGCAACTCGGCCCGACAGCCCGGCCGGACGCACCCTGAGCCCACCTGATGCCGCCCGGCGGCCCCCGCCGCCTGGCCGCAGTGCTGTGGCCCTCCTTGTGCAACCTATCGAAAATCGATAGATTGCCATCGACAATCGATGGAAGGGGTCGGCCATGGGGAAGCTGACAGTGCGCGCGCTGCGTGCGGTGCTCGGGGTGGTGCTCACCGGCACGGTGTTCGTGCAGGCATTGATGGTCTGGGCGTTGGTCAGCGGAAGCGATCCGGAGGACGGGTCGCTCCCGCTGACGGCGTTCCGCGTGATCGCCCTTCTGGGCATGGTGTCGGTCCAGGTCGCCGTGGTCTGTGTATGGCGGCTGGTGTCGATGGTGCGTCGCGGAACCGTGTTCTCCCACGCCGCCTTCGGATACGTGGACATCGTGATCGGCGCGATCGTCGCCGTCGCCCTGCTGTGGTTCACGGTCACGGCCGTCAACGCGCCGGGCCAGCGGGACGACCCGGGGGTCACCCTCATCATGGGCGGGATCGGCGTGGCCATCCTGGGGGTCGCGCTCATCGTGCTCGTGCTGCGCATGCTGCTTGCCCAGGCCGTCGCTCGCGACGTCGAAGCGACGCAGATGCAGGCCGAGTTGGACGAGGTCATCTGATGCCGATCGTCGTCGACATCGATGTGATGCTGGCCAGGCGGAAGATGTCCGTGGGCGACCTCGCGAACCGCGTGGGGATCACGCCCGCCAACCTCGCGGTGCTCAAGAACGGCCGCGCCAAGGCGGTGCGCTTCGCGACGCTCGCCGCGCTCTGCGAGGTGCTCGAATGCCAGCCGGGCGACCTGCTCCGCTGGGAGGCCGAGGACACGGCGGGCTGAATGAAGCGTGCGCGCCGAGGACCGTGCGCACCTCGATGACGACAGGCGGCGGCCAGGTGCCTCCGGGCGGCCTTCGGAGCATGGGCCCGCGGGCCGGACCATCGAGGCGGCTCGGACCACTCCAATGATGGTTCCTCCTGCTGATGAGGAGGCGAACCGCTCCCGATCGATCCGGGACTACATTTGGTGCGGCATGTGCAATGCGGTGACTCGCCTGGGAGGCGCCTGGATCCGAGGTCGGGAACGGCGCGCTCCGCGTCGTCGGACCCTGCCAGGGAGTCGCGCAGCCTCGGCGCGGTCCGGGGGATGTACCGAGGGGGTGGCACGATGCGTCTTGCCAATGCGGGCAGGGCTCTGCTCATGGCCGCGTGGATCGGTGCTCTGAACGTGTGGCAGAGCGGCCTTCACGTGCGCGGTCTGGTGATCGCGGGAGCCGGGACGTTCGTCTTCGGCCTGCTGATGTTCGAAGGATTCGAGTGGTGGGAACGGCGGGGGAGCGCCGGCAGGTCGTGCCCGCCCCCGCCGCTCCCACCGGGTGCTCCGGGGTCCGGGCAGCCCGGCGGCGTTGACGGCGGCGCGGCGAACCCGGACAGCTGACACCGTGACCGCGCAGGTCTGCCGGGCCGCCGGCGCGGGCGGTCGGAGGTGCGGAGCCCCCGGTCCGCGGCCGGCGACGGCTCGGTGCCCACCGGGGCCATCAGCGCCGCCGGTCCCGGTCACCTGAACGGATGAACTCGTCCACACGCAGGTCACCGTCGGCGAACTTCCCCACGACGAACCCGATCGCGCCGAGCCCGGCCACCAGGATGAAGGCCTCGAATCCGCCGTACCAGCCGGCGAAGGCAGACGCCAGGCCGTAGAAGAGGCCTACCACCACCATGCTCATCCGGTGCCCTCCATCCCCGATGCCCTTGCGGTCCGATCCCGTGTGCCGGCGGCGTGCCTACGGTCACTGCACGCGTTGTCCGCGGTCGTCGTCGTCCGGCTCCTCGGGGAGTTTGACGTCGTCGACGGCGATGTTGACCTCGACCACTTCGAGGCCGGTCATGCGCTCCACCGCGGAGATCACGTTCTCCCGCACCGCCTGGGCGACATCGACGATGGAGACGCCGTAGTCGATGACGATGTCCAGATCCAGCGCGGCCTGGACCTCGCCCACCTCCGCGCTGACGCCCTGGCTGACCGATGCCCTGCCGCCGGGGACCCGGTTGCGGACCGCGCCGAGGGTGCGGGACATGCCGGTGCCCATGTTGTGCACACCCACGACGTCCCGGGCGGCGAGACCGGCGATCTTCTCCACCACGCCGTCGGCGATGGTGGTCCGGCCGCGATCCGCGGGCGGACCCGGTGCCTTGCGCGTGGCGTCGGCAGGACCACTCCTGTCCTGTGGCCTGCCGCCGGACGTGTGGGCCAGCCCGGTACGTTCCTGCCGACCCTGCTGCGATTCGGCCATGGCGAGTCCTCCAACCCGTGAGCTGATCGCCACCCACGTTATGCGGACAGGTCATGAAATGCCCGAGGGCTGCGGCCAACGGTGTCCCCGGCCGCCCACGACCCCGGGCAGCACCGGCTGAGCCCGCAGAGGAGATCCGGAAGGGGGACCCCGCAGGGACATGGACCCGGCCCCAGGGGCGTCACCCGTCCGAGCGAACCCGACCGGCGTTTGCCATGGTCAGCGCCGGGTCCGGCGCGGCACATGCCGGGCTCGGGGGCGACCTTGGCGATACTGGCCGTCATGAGCCATGTCGGTCGGTGACGCGGTGGAGGGGGAACGATGTCCGAGGTGGAGTTGGTGGCCGCGGCTTTGGCAGCGGGGGCGACGGCCGCATTCTCGGAGACGGTCCAGCGCGGTGCCCGCGACGCGTGGCGCGGGCTTTTCGACCGGGCCGGCCGGCGCCGGGGCGCCACGGCCGGCGAGGAGCAGCCGGCCACCGGCCCGGCCTGGGCGGTCCCACCCGCGGAAGGATCCGGCGGAGACGGCCCGACCGGACACCACACCATCGTGGCGAACGAGATCAAGGGCGTCGTCATGGGCGACAACGCCCGCCAGAACAACCACTTCCACTGATCGGTGACGGAGATGGACTCCGGCGGGGGCGGCGGCTCCCATTACACGGTCCACGCCAAGAAGATCAAGAACTCCGTGATCGGGGGCGAGGCCGACCAGCGCAACCAGCATCCGGCCAGGGTGAAGGGCAGCACCGTCCTGGCGGTGGTGGCCGCGGCCGCCGCACTGGCAGCGGTGGTGGTGCCGGCCGTCGTGCTCCTCGGCGGCAGCGGCGACCCCGTGGCGGCCACTCAGGCCGTCCCGTCCGGGATGCCGGGGCCGCCTGCGGCTTCGCCGGCCGCACAGAGCCCCGCACAGAGCCCCACTCCGAGCCACCGGGCGAGCCGTCCGCCGAGCACCACCCCGGCCCGTCCGCCCGACACCCCGTCGTCTGCGCCGGACCTTCCGCCCGCACCGGGGCCGAGCGTTCGAGCCCCGAGGCCGCCCGTCTCGTCCGCCCCGCCCGCGGCTCCCGCACCCCAGCCGTCCACGGTGCGGCCCTGCCCGCTGCGGAAGGAGTACCGGTTGATGAACAGGGCCCAGCTCTGGAACGCCCAGGGGGAGCACATCGGCGACGTGGCGTCGGGCACCCTCTTCTTCCGGCAGGAAGCTGCTGGTTACCCCGAGCCTGTCGACGACCGCTACTACGGCACCGTCGATCAGGCCATCTCCGGAAGTGCGACAGGCTACGTCCTGAGAAAGAAACTCGACTACGTCGGCACCGTCGAGTACTGCCGCAGCGCTGTCGGCTGACCGGCCGGAACCGGGCTGTGCCGCTCACCGGACGACGGTCGCCAGCCGTCGTCGTCACCGGCGGCTGCCGGTGCCTTCGTAATCCGACACCGCCTCTGCCGTGCTGCTGTGGAGGACGAAGGCGACATCGATGCCGGCGAGAGTCAGCAGGCGTCCGATCCGGGGCGGCGGGGCTGCCAGCGCCAGCCAGCCATCGGCTTCCATGACCCGCCGGCGCAGGCGCAGCAGAGTGTTGAAGCCGGTGGAGTCGCAGAACGTGACGCCCGACAGATCCACGATGAGATCGGGACGGTCGCCGAGCAGCGCCGTGACACTCACGTATGCTTCGGCGGCGCTCGTGATGTCGAGCTCGCCGGTCATCGCCGCCACCGTGAGACGTCCACGCTTGTCCGTCACGGTCACCTTGAGTTCTTCGCCCACAGCGGGCGCTCCCTTCTCACTGCCCTCGATCGAGGGTGCGTGCTGCCGGCCGACAGCCCCGCGACACCGGCCGGAGCGTCCTGCGCGCTACCGATGGCCTGGTCGTACGCGCATCCCCTACCCGCGATCCCCTTCCTCAGGCACCACAGTCGCGGCATGGCGCGACCGCAGGACCGTAGGAGGATGGGTCCCGGACCATCCCGCCGACCTCCTGGAGGGCCCGTATGCCACCCCGTTCCGGCGAGCCGCCCCAGTCGGAGGTGCTCTTCGGCCCGGACGAT
The DNA here is from genome assembly GCF_043197715.1 of Streptomyces sp. NPDC049040. Taxonomy (NCBI): domain Bacteria; kingdom Bacillati; phylum Actinomycetota; class Actinomycetes; order Kitasatosporales; family Streptomycetaceae; genus Streptomyces; species Streptomyces sp. NPDC049040. The sequence continues at coordinate 189,673 of NZ_JBICTO010000004.1, read as the reverse complement.
CTCGTCCCCGCGCCCGGGCAGCGCCCGGTGCTCCCTGCCGCGGCACCTGCCCGGGGGTTGCTGGACATCCGCGAGATCCACGCGGAGCCGGAAGCCGCGGCCTCGGCACGGGGCCGCGAGATCCTGGCCCGCTTCCCGCGGGCCCGGGTCGTCGAGGTCGCCTCGCACTGGCGGATCCCGCACCTGCACGGCAACGAGGGGAATGTCGCCCGCTGGGTCCGGGTGAAGACCGAGGTGCTGGTGCTCGGTGTGCGCAAGACCTTCCCGATCCGCCCCAACGGGCGCTCCGCCGACTGGATCGCCCCTGGCCTGTCCAACGGCTGCGCGATGGCGTGCGCCTACTGCTACGTGCCGCGGCGCAAGGGCTACGCCAACCCGATCACCGTCTTCACCAACGCGGAGGACGTCGTCGCCCGCCTCGGCCGCCACATCGCGCGCCAGGGCCGCAAGAGGGAAGCGAACCAGTGCGACCCGCAGGCCTGGGTCTACGACATCGGTGAGAACGGCGACTGCTCCGCCGACGCGTTGATCAGCGACAGCACTCTCGACCTCGTCGCCGCATTCCGTCACTGGCCCTCCGCCAAGGCGTCCTTCGCGACCAAGTACGTCAACCCGTCCCTGCTCACCTACGACCCGCAGGGACGGACCCGGGTGCGGCTGTCGGTCATGCCGCCAGGGGACTCCCGCCTGCTGGACATCCGCACCAGCCCGGTGCCCGACCGGATCGCGGCGGCCGGCGACCTGCTCGAAGCGGGCTACGAGGTGCACTTCAACCTCTCACCCGTCGTCCTGCGTCCCGGCTGGGAGGGAGCCTGGGCTGAACTGCTGCGCCGGATGGACGACGTGCTGCCGGCAGCCGTCAAGGCTCAGGCGGCGGCCGAGGTGATCATGCTGACGCACAACGAGGACCTGCACGACGTCAATCTGGGCTGGCACCCGCGCGCCGAGGACGTCCTGTGGCAGCCGCCGGCCCAGGAGGCCAAGCGCTCGCAGAACGGCGGCGCCAACCTGCGCTACCGCGGCCCGGTGAAACGCGACGCGGTGGTACGGCTCCGCGAACTGGTCACCGCGCACGCCCCGTGGCTGCGCATCCGCTACGCCTTCTGAGCACTGCCCGGATCCGCCGCCGTTCGGCGCCGTTTCGTGTTCTCATCGTGTGGGGGCGTGGCGAGGACACCTTCGGAGGCAAGGGCCGGCCACGGCGCATCGGCAGTGAGGCGGACTCGGTGGACCCGATAGGGCAAGGACAGGGCCGGCAACCACTCGTGGAGGATCCGATCACGGTCTCCGCCGCGATCGACAGCAGCCAGGAGATCGCCGCCGCGCGAGGCATCAGCCGGGATTTCCTGACGACACTCCAGACTGCCCATGGGCTGCCGGTGTCGCAGCGGCTGATCGATGTGGCCCAGCTGGTGGTGAGCGAACTGGTGACCAATGCCGGCAAGTACGCTCCCGGGCCGTGTCTGCTGACCCTGGAGATCCGCGAGGGCGCAGTCGAGGTGACGGTGTGGGACAGCTGCACGACCCTGCCGGCCGTCCTGCCGCCCGATCCGGCCAGGGTCGGCCAGCACGGCCTGGAGGTCGTCATGGCGGTGTCCCGGAGTTTCGAGGTCCACCGCGAACCCGTCGGCAAACGCATCAAGGCCGCGATCGTCCTGGCCGACGACCCGGGCGGGGATCCGGCAGGCCGCCAGGTGTCGTGACCACCCCGTTCTCCCTCGTACTCCCGCGCCGGGTGCCGGCCTGCCCGCCACCGCCGGCTCCACGCCAAGCCGGCAGCGCTCAAGCCCCCGGAAGGAAGAGGCAGAAGGGATGGCCGTGAGGGTCGCGGAGGACTCGTACGTCCTTCTGCGGCTGGAAGTCCTGCAATGTCGCACCGAGGGCGCAAGCTCGCGCTGTCTCCGCTTCCAGGTCGTCGACCTGAAGGTCCAAGTGCGCCTGCATCTGCTGGGTACCGGGGCGCGGCGGCCACACGGGAGGAAGGTGGTCAGCCTCCAGCTGGAAGCTGAGGCTGGGGCGTTCCTGTCCGGGAGCCGCCAGGCGCACCCACTCCGGCTCACGGTCGACTTCCTGCCAGCCCAGCAGGGCGCGGTAGAAGTCCGCGAGTGCGGGCGGATCGGGAGTGCCGAGGACAAAGGCACCGAGCGTCGTCGTCATGGCTCCAGCTTTGCCCCCGGTACCCGCTCCCACGCCTCTCCGGCCCCCGGCTCACGGGTCCGGCCCATCAGGCCACCGGCCCTTGGCCTTGGGCCGGGCCGGCTGAGAGCTGCCGGGCACGGGGGCCCGCAGCAGCCGGCAGTCATGCCGCCCGAATCCGTGCTGCATGACAGGTGCAAGGCAGGGCATACGGATTTTCGGAGGTAGATAATCATGGGACCGTTGCTCATTGTTCTTCTGCTCGCGCTTCTTCTGTTCGGCGGGGGATTCGCATTGCATCTTCTGTGGTGGGTCGCGGTGATCGTCCTCATCGTGTGGGCGCTCGGCTTTGTCATGCGCGGCACCCACTCCGGCGGTGGCAGGAACCGCTGGTATCGCTGGTAGTCGTAGCAGCAGGCCGCAGTGCAGGCCGGGGCCCCACCCATTCCGGGTGGGGCCCCGCCCGCGTGCCAGGATTCCGTCGGAAAGCTCCCGGCGCCCGGAGCCACTGCAGACTTTCCCCCGCCAGGCGGACCAGCCTTTCAGCCGCCAGGTGCGAAGTGTGAAGATTCGGCGTGTCCGTGGTGTGCAAGGATCGCGTCGTCAAACACGTCGATGTGGGGAGCGGCCATGGATGGCAGACCTGTTCCGTCTCCCGATGAGGACGGCGCTGCCGCCCGGTTCAGGGTGGACATCCGGCCCGGTGAGCCGAGCGTGATCACGGTGAGCGGGGACACCGACCTGGACAGCACCGGGCCGCTGCGGGAAGCGGTGCTCGCTGCGCTGGACCGCCATCAGGACCTGGTCTTCGACCTCGCCGGGGTCGCCTTCGCCGACTCGTCCTTCCTCAACGTCCTCCTGCTGGCCCGCAGTGCCGCCCTGGAGCGGAAGGGCAGCGTGCGCCTGTACAACGCCGGCAGCCAGGTCCGGCGCCTGCTGGATGTCACCGGTGCTGCGGCGCTTTTCCCCGCGCTCTCCCCTGAGCAGTCGAAGCAGCCGTGATCCGGGCCGCCGCCTGCCCGCCGGGCGGCGGCCCCGGGGTGACCTGGCCGGGTCCCGGAGCCGGGCGCGTCACGAGCAGGTCGTGCCGGGTGCAGGGGTCGTGCCGTCGAGGAGGTAGGTGTTGACGGCCTCATTGGCGCAGCGGTCGTAGGGGTAGGTCCCGTGGCCCTCGGCCCGTACGGACAGCAGGACGCCGACCTGCGCGCCCAGTTCGGCCACCATGTGTCCGCCGCCCGCGTAGGGCGTCGTCGGGTCACCGGTGCCGGCGACGACCAGGATCGGGGCAGCTCCGTCGGCGCTGACGTCGGGGTCGGCGCGCTCGCCCTTGAACGGCCAGTCGTCGCAGAGGTAGACGATGCCGGACCAGGCTTCACCGAAGACCGGGGAAGCCGCCTTGGTCTGCTTGATCATGTCCTCGGCTGCGGTGAATCCCGGGCGCAGATTGGAATCGGCGCAGGTGATCGCGACAAAGGCGGAGGTCCCGTTGCCGCCAGAGGCCGCGCCGCCGGCGCTGGCGCCTGCGTGGTCGTACGCGTTGTCCAGCAACCTGGTGCCGGTGCGCTGCTCCATGACCTCGGTGAGCGCCTTCACCAGCGGTGGCCAGCCGTCCTCACCGAGGTCCAGGAAGTTGGCGATGGCGTGGGCGGCGAGATCCCCGTCGAGCTCCTTGTCGCCGTCGGTGGGCGCGGGCTTCTCCCTGAGCTTGTCCAGCAGCGCGACGACGCGCTGGTCGGCCTGCGCGGGGTCGCTGCCGGTGGGGCAGTCCTTGTAGGCGGTCGCGCAGTGCCTGGCGAAGCGGTCGAAGGCGAGCTGCACGGCCTTCGCCTGGTTGATGTTGTACTGCAGGCGGTCCAGCGTCGGGTCGACGGGGGCTTCGAGCACGAGTCTTCCCACGTTCTTCGGGAACAGGTGGGCGTAGACGCCGCCCAGTTCGGTGCCGTAGGAGACGCCGAAGTAGTTCAGCTTCCGGTCACCGAGGAGATAGCGCATCAGGTCCAGGTCGCGGGCCGTCTGCGAGGTGCCGACGTACGGCAGGAGCCCGCCGGAGTACTTCTTGCAGGCGTCGGCGCCCTCGAACTTCTTCTTCCCGCAGGTGACGGGGGCGGTGCCGCCGACGCCTCGCGGATCGAAGCCGACCAGGTCGTAGCGCTTCCCCAGCGCCGTGTAATTGCTCTGGAACTCGGGGAGTCCCGTGACACCGGACACGCCGGGGCCACCGAAGTCGAACAGCAGCGATCCGATCCGCTTGTCCTCAGGCCCGGTGGCCCTCTTCCGGATCAGGGCGACGTCGATCGTGGCGCGGCCGGGCCGCTGGTAGTCCAGCGGCGCCTTCATCGTGGCGCACTCCCAGCCGTGGCCCGGGGCGGCACCGTCACCCTGTGCCCCCGACGGCGCAGGGCAGGCCGACCAGGCCAACCGCTGGCCTGCGGTGAAGGCCGCGGGCAGGCCAGGCGGCGGATTCGTCGCCTTGTGCTCGACGCGGTGCGCTGTCAGACGGCCCTTGTCCGATGAGGACGACCCTGATCGCCCGAGGACGTCACACCCGGACCCCGAGGCAGCGACGACCACGAGCGCAAGCAGGGCCGCGCCGGCACGGCGGTGCCGGACGGCGGATACCGCACCAGTCCGCGAGCCATCACCGGGCCGGGCCGTCCCCCTGTGAAGAAACCGCGCCGAATGCCCCGAAAGTCGGATCCGTACACGCATCCGCGAGTCCCCCTGTCCTCCGGCACGCCGGACCACCGTGCCGCCCCAACCCCCGACCGGATGAACCTACTGAGCATCACGTTTCGCTGCCACTTCCGCCGAGGAGCGGATGGGCAGGCGCGGGCTCGCAGCCGGCGTCAGCCCATACCTGACGTTGCGTCACCTTGACCTCGCTCAGGCCATCCAGGACCGCAGCGAGTCGCCGGCGGATAAGATCGAAGGGCGCGGCTGGCACCTGGGCGGCGCGACGCCGAGGGGGAGCGGGAGGGCGGATGGCGACGGAGGGGCGGGCGCTGACCGACCGATACCGGTTGCTGCGGCTGCTGGGCTCCGGCGGCAGCAGCAGCGTCCACGAGGCAGAGGACCTGGCGCTCGACCGCCGGGTCGCCGTCAAGCTGCTGGCCGGCGGCTCCGAGCCCGCTGATGTCGTCGCCGCCGGGCGCTTCCGGCGTGAGGCGGCGACCCTGGCGAGGATCAGCTCCCCCTATGTGGTCGCGGTGCTCGACGCGGGCACCGACGCCACCGGCACCCCCTTCGTGGTGATGGAATTGCTCGACGGCGTCGGACTCGACGCTTTGGTCGACACCCACGGAGCGCTGCCGTCCGACGTGGCCGAGGCGGTCGCGGCCAGTGTCTGCGCGGGTCTCGCGGCCGTCCACGAGGCGGGCGTGGTCCACCGTGACGTCAAACCGTCCAACGTCATGATCACCCGGGCCGGGCGCGTGGTCCTTCAGGACTTCGGCCTGGCCCGCACCATCGACAACTCCCCGGTCACCGGACTGGGCGAAGTCGTCGGCACCCCGCGCTACCTGCCGCCCGAGACGCTTCGCGGCGCCTCGCCCCGGCCGTCCGCCGACCTCTACGGGCTCGGCACCTGCCTCCACACCATGCTCAGCGGGCGGCACCCCTTCGCCGGGGAGGAGGAGATCGCCCCGGTCATCCTCCAGGTCGTCGACACCGGCCTGCCGCGGCTGGCCGGCACACCGGGCATCCCGGCGCGGCTCGCCGAGCTGACCGATGCCCTCACCGAGCGGGACGCCGACCTGCGACCGGCGAGCGCAGCCGACGTGCTGGACCGGCTGGCGACCACGGTCTCCGCGGAATTGGTGCGGCAGTTGCGCGACCTGGTGGCCGACTGCATCCGGGACCAGGCGCTCGCCACCGTGCACCGGTCCGCGGCGGACGTGCCCGCGGTCGCGCAGGACGCCCCCCTGACCCGCGCACGCCCCGCGCCCGGCGGCGGCAGGGAGCGCCCCGAGGAGATCGCGGGCCTGCACACCACGGCGGTTCCCACGCCGGTGTCGTGGCCCACGACGTCGGCCGACGGGGTGCCCGGCGGCCACCCGGTCGGGCTGAGCAGCACCACCCAGCAGATGGTGATGAGCGGCATGACCGAGGCCAAGGCCACCTCGCGGTTGCGCGAGGCGGTCACCCTCGTCCACCGCGGTGACCTCCAGGAGGCGGTGCGCATCCTCGGCACGCTGGCCAGGGTGTGCCCGATCTCCCTGGGGACGGGCCACCCCACCACCCTGGCCGCCCAGTTCTGGCAGGCGATGTGCCTGTCGAGGGAGGGCGCAGGCGGGGAGGCGGTCGTGCTGTTCTCCGCCGTGAGCGAGCGCTGCGAGGCGGAGAGGAACAGCGGGCGTGGATGAGACGGGCGCGATCGGCGGCGCCTTCGCCGCCGCCGGGGAGGTCCAGGTGGTCCTGACCCTGGTGGCCCCGGGCACGACGGAGGACGATCTGCGGTCGCTGCTGCGCTGGCTGAGGGCGGACGAGTCGCTCGCGGGCAGGGCGGCGGGCCGAATACGGGACGGAGCGCCACCGCAGCCGGGTGCCATGGGCCTGGCCTTCGACGTCCTGCAGCTCACGATCGGCTCCGGGCTGTCCGCGGGGGCGCTGGCCGTCTCCCTCGCCCAGTGGCGGGACGCGCGGCGCCGCCCGCCGGGCATCACGCTTCGGCACGGGCAGACGACCGTCGAGATCCCCGCGAACGGGCAGGTCGACGTGGCCGGGCTGACCCACGCCCTCCAGCTCCTCGCGGCACAGCCGCAGGCCGACCTCCCACTGCCCGCCGCGGCTCCGTCGGCGGCCGCACCGCCGGATGCCCAACCGCCGCCCGTTCCCGCCCAGGAGCCGACGCGGGCGGCGATCGTACGCGCCGGGGAAGCGGCGGGTGATGGAACGCCTTCCTGATCCGATGGGCTCACGGGCCGTTCTCATCGGCACGGCGGCCTACCGCCAGCTGGAGCAGCTGCCCGCCGTCACCGCCAACCTGCGTGACCTGGCGCAGGCGCTGGGCGACCCCATGCTGTGGGGGCTGCCCGACCGGCACTGCGCCGTCGTCACCGATCCGCAGGACTCCTCCGCCCTGCTCGACCCCGTACAGAGCGCGGGTGAGGACGCGGAGGACACGCTCCTCGTCTACTACGCCGGGCACGGGCTGCGGGACGCGGACTCCGCCGACCTCTACCTCGCACTGACCGGGTCGCGCGCCAACACCGGCTACACGGCGGTGGGTTACCAGCACCTGCGGGCCGTGGTGCGGCAGTCCCGCGCCCGCCGTAAGATCATCGTGCTGGACTGCTGCTTCAGCGGCCGGGCCGCGAAGGCGCTGAACGGCGGCATCATCGACGAGGCCGCGGTGGACGGCGCCTACGTGCTGGCGGCCTCGCCGCGGGACCGGGTGGCACTGGCCCCGGACGGCGAGAGGCACACGGCCTTCACCGGGGAGCTGCTCGACATCCTGCGGTCGGGCATCGTCGACGGGCCGGAACTCATCGATCTGGAGACGATCTACCAGGAGCTGGACGCTCGGCTGCGGTCAAAGAACCGGCCACGGCCGCAGCGGCATCAGGAGAACAACACCGGCCGGCTGCCGCTGGTCCGCAACCGTGCGGCGACCGGGGTGCCACTGCCGGCGGGTCCGGTGCTGCGCGAAGAGGTGCGCGCCGCCATGCTGGGCGCGGGGCTTTCCATGGCCCGCATGCTGCGCTCGGCAGGCCGCAGCAGGGATGCGCTGCCGGTTCTGCGCCTGGTCCTGCAGGAGGGCATCCCGGAGCCGGGCGCGCACAACTTCGCCGTGCAGCTCGAACTGGCGGAGCTGCTGGCCGACACCGGGCAGAGCCGGGAGGCCGTCGAGGTGCTGGAACAGGCTTTCCTCCAGACCGGCAAGTCCTTCGGGCCCGAGGCGGTGCTGGTCTGCCGCCGGCTGGCCGACCTGCTCCAGGAGGCCGGCAACCACATCCAGGCCTGCGAGGTGCTCAAGCACGCCCTGGACCTGATGGAGGTCGGTTCCGCGGTGGCCGGGGCGGAAAGCCGGGCGTAGCCCCCGGGGCGGGGGTGCGCCTGCTTTCACCTCGGCGAACGGGTGCTGCCCGTCAGGGCGGGCCGACCGCTGGCCTGTCGGCCTGCCTCTCAGCGTGCCGGGCCCGGCGCGGCCGCGCCCGCCGAAGGCTTCGCGGTCGGCCTCGGCCTCGCCGCCCTCTCCCTGGTGGCGGGTACGTACGTCTTCTGCAGGGAGAACGTCTGACCACCGCCGACCGGTCCCGGCCGGTGCCGCGTTGTCGACAGCACCGGCCCTCGGGGCTTGTCCGACCGGCGCCGGGAGTGGGCCGCGAGGGTGGCCGACAGCGGCAAGAAGGTGATCGGGGGTCACCGGTCAGAGTGCAATCCTGCGGGGGCGCGTGCGTGCGGCCGGGCCGGGAATGTCAGGACCCCTAGCGTGATCCGGGAACGATCCCGGCGGACCGCCGCCGGGATCCCGGTCCTACGGAGGAATCTTGACCACGGCCACCGAGCTCACCGGGGACTACGTCCTCGACCCCGCCCACACACGGATCGGCTTCGTCGCCCGCCACGCCATGGTGACCAAGGTGCGCGGCGCCTTCCACGAGTTCGAGGGCACCGCCCACCTGGACGGGGCCGATCCGGCCGGATCCACCGCCCAGGTGGTCATCAAGACCGAAAGCATCGACACCGGCGTCGAGCAGCGCGACCAGCACCTGCGTACCAATGACTTCCTCGACGCCCCCAACTTCCCCGACATCACCTACCGCACCACCAGGGTCGAGCAGAAGTCCGACAGCGAATACCGGGTCACCGGCGACCTCACCGTCAAGGACACCACCAAGCCGGTCACCATCGACTTCGAGTACACCGGCAACGCCGTGGACCCCTTCGGCAACCTGCGCGTCGGCCTCGAGGGATCGGTGACGATCTCCCGCAAGGAGTTCGGCGTGGAGTGGAACACGGCTCTGGAAGGCGGCGGCGTCCTGGTCAGTGACAAGATCGTCCTGGAGTTCGACATCTCCGCGATCAAGCAGGGCCAGCAGGGCCAGTAGCGGCGCCGTTCGTGCACGGGGGCCCGCGGGGTGAACCGGCCCCTCGCGGGCCCGGCCCGTGCGGCCCCGTCGGCGACCCACCCCGGTGCCGCCAGTGGCTTCGACCGCCATGTACGCGTCACTATGCTCACGAGACTCCTCACGCCCCTGCTCGGCACGCAGGTCGCGGCTGGTCCTCGTCGACCGTTCGGCGCTGGTCCCGGGCGGAGGCGTACGGAAGGGGAGCGGTGGGAGCCATGGTCGTCGACGCAACGGCGCTGGTGGTCCAGAGCAGTGCGCACAGCGGGCCCGGGCGGTGGTCCGGCTGGCTCGCCGAGGGCGGTGTCGGCATGGACGTGGTGCGCGCGTACGCGGGGGAGGAACTGCCGGGGCGGCTGGAGCACGACGCGCTGGTCGTGCTGGGCGGTGGGTACCTACCCGATGACGACGAGCGGGCGCCGTGGCTGGCGGGCACCCGGGCGTTGGTGGAGCAGGCACTGCAGCGGGGGGTGCCGATGTTCGGCATCTGCCTCGGCGGGCAGATGCTCGCGCACGTCGCGGGAGGTGAGGTGGAGGGCGGACACGGGGAGCCGGAATTCGGCAGCACCGTGCTGACGCTGCGCAAAGAGGCCGCGGACGATGCGCTGTTCCGGGAACTGCCGCAGCAGCCCACGGCTGTGGAGAACCACGTCGACGCGATCGTGCGCCTGCCGCAGGGAGCACGCTGGCTGGCGAGCAGCGAACGGTGTGCCTTCCAGGCGTTCCGGGTCGGGGCAGCCGCATGGGGCGTGCAGTTCCATCCCGAGGCCGCGCCGGAGAACCTCACCCGGTGGTCCGCCGCTCGGCTGGAACGCTACGGAGCCGACCGGGAGGAGCTGCATCGTGAGGCCCTTCGCGACGACCCGACCGCCGCCGCCGTCTGGCGGCTGGTGGCCCTGCGGTTCGCCGCGCAGGTGAGGAACGGCCGGGCGTAGGGCGCCCTCGACCGCACGGCCACGTCCGGGCCCTGAATCACGGTTGCCGTCAGCGCCTGCGGTTCAGCCGCCCGATCACGACGACAGCGGCCACCACCCAGGCCAGCACGAATATCGCAACTCCCCATACGGGCAGGTGGGTGCCGTGACTGGTAGCGGTGATGGCGAGCAACGAGTCCTTCATGGCGGCCCGTACCTCTCGGTTCACCGGGGCGCTCGCAGGGAGCGCGGGAGCTGCTCCGCCCTCATTTCCTCCTGCCCCGCATTCGGCCGCGCAAGGGAGGGCGGGGAGCGCCGCTGGTCCCTCCGGTGGAGTGCGCCCAGGCGGTGGATCAGGCGGTTTTGACGACCGTGCCGGCTCCTGCGATCGCCGCCACTTCGCCGGCGGGCGCGGTGCTGTCGGTGACGAGGGTGTGTACGAGCGTGCTGGGGCCGACGTGGGCGAGGGCGGTGCGGCCGAGTTTGCTGCCGTCGGCCGCGGCGATGACGCGGCGGGCGGACGCGACGACGGCCTTCTTCACGGCCGCGTCGTCGAGGTCGTAGGCCGTCAAGCCCTCGGTGGCGCTGAGGCCGCAGCAGCCGACGACCGCGGTGTCGAAGCGCAGCGCCGCGAGCGAGGCGAGGGTGAGGGGGCCGGTCAGGGCGCCCTCGCCATTGCGGGGCCGGCCGCCCGGCACCATCAGTGTGGTCGGGGCCGGGGCGTCGCTGAGGATGTGGATGGCCTGGAGTGACAACGGCATCACGGTGACCTGGCGGCCGTGCAGCAGGCGGGCGACCTCCAGGCAGGTGGTACCGCTGTCGAGCAGGACGCTCTCCCCGTCGGCGACGAGCCGGGAGATCTCGGCGGCGATCCGGCGCTTGGCGTCGACCGCTTCGTGGGTGCGCAGGGCGAAGGGGGGCTCCTCGCCCCGGAGGATCAGGGTGCGTGCCCCGCCGCGGAAGCGTTCGAGGACTCCCTGGGCGGCCAGCGTGTCGAGGTCGCGCCGGATGGTCATCTCCGAGGCGCCGGTCAGCTCCGCGAGCTCCTGGACCGTGGCACCGCCGGAGTCCCTGACGGCCTTCGCGATCTGCCCATGCCGGTCTGCGCTGCTCATACCGCGATTGAACACCACCCGGTAATGAACATTCAAGCTGTTCGAAATGAAGGCTTACGAACATCAAATATGTTCGTTATGGTGTGCGTCATGCGACGTTCGCTTCGAGCCGCCCGTGTGGCGACTTATGTCTACTTCGTCCTCTGCGGCACTCTGATGGGCGTCTGGGTGGTGCACATCCCGGCTGTCGAGGAGCGGGTCGGTGTCAGTCACGCCACGCTGGGCGGCCTGCTGGTACTGCTCGGGCTCGGAGCCTTCGTCGGGATGCACGTGGCCGGGCGTCTGACGGACCGCCTCGGCGCGCGTGCAGCGGTGCCCGCCGGCGGGGTGCTGTGCGGCGCGGCCCTGGCGCTGCCGGGGCTGGCACGGGATCCGTGGACGTTGGCAGGTGCCCTGCTGGTCTTCGGGTTCTGCAACGGCTGCCTGGACGTGAGCATGAACGCCCACGCCGTGCACGTGGAGAAGGCGTACGGTCGGCCCGTCATGTCGGGCTTCCACGCCACGTTCTCCGTCGGCGGTGTCCTCGCCGCGCTCGTCGCGGCCGGCGCCGCGAGCGCGGGTGTGAACCCGGCCGCGAGCATGGCCGCCGTGGGAGCCGCGGGCATCGTGGTCGCGCTGGCCGCCGCACCTGCCCTGCTGCCGGCCGCTGCCGCGGCGGAGGGCACCGGTTCCCGGGAGGAGGCGGAGGTGTCACCCACGCGCCGCGACACAGCACGGAGCGTCCGGCTCCTCGCCGTCCTGGCGCTGATGGTCATGCTGTGCGAGGGCGCGGCCAACGACTGGAGCGCCCTGCACCTCAAGGACGTCCTCGGCGCCCCTGCCGGCACCGCCGCCTTCGCGTACGGCACCTTCGCGGCGGCCATGACGATCGGCCGCCTGCTCGCCGACCGCCTCGTCGCCCGGTTCGGCTCGATGGCGATCCTGGGCCACGGCGCGGCCACGGCCGCCGTCGGCATCACCATCGTGGCTCTCAGCCCGTGGATCTGGGCAGCGTTCGCGGGCTGGGCACTGTTCGGGCTGGGCTTGTCGGGCTGTGTCCCGCAACTGTTCAGCGCCGCCGGGCACGCCGACCCCGCAGCCGCCGGCGCCAACGTCTCCCGCGTCGCCGGACTCGGCTACGTCGGCATGCTCGCCGGCCCCGCCGTCATCGGCTGGCTGACCCACCTCGTCGCCTTGAACCACGCCTTCCTCCTGCTGACCCTGCTGTGTCTGACCACCGCCGCGGCCGCCGGGATCCTGCGCACCGCCGCCGTGCAGACCACCGGCACGCAGGCCCACCTGGGCGGGGGCGCCCCGGTCCAGCCGTCTGACCGGAGTTCGAGCGATACGGCGGGTGATCGCTGCCTCGGGAGTGTGACCAGCGAGCACTGACCATGAAGGCCGTCCGGTTCCCCTCGTACCGCCCGACGACGGCGTGGGCGATCGTCCGCGCCGGAGCGGTGGCGCCGGGCCGCGGGCCGGGCACGTCGGCACGGTGATGCCGGCGTCGACCCGGTTCACGTACGGGGTCGTCGAGGTGGCACAGCGCAACAGGGCAGAGCGTGTGCTCACGGGCGCCCGCTCGGGCGAAGCGTGAGGGCGGCGAGCTTGGCCTGGATCCGGGCGGCATGCGGATGCTCGAGTTCGGTGAGGATGGCCAGGGCGCTTTGCCACGCGCTGCCGGCGGCATCCGGCCGGTGTGCGGCCAGGAGGGCGTCGCCGAAGCGGTGAAGGATGTCCGCCTCCAAAGGGCGGTCGCCGAGGCCGCGGCAGAGATCCAGGGCGCGGCGGTAGCACAGGGCGGCCTGGGAGTGCCGGCCGAGGTGGTGGTGGGCGAAGGCGACGCTGTCCCAGGTGTGGGCCAGCCTTTCACGGTCGTCGAATTCCTCGAGGACCGGCAGAGCCTGGTGGCAGCAGGCCAGCGCCTGTGCGTAGTCGCCGAGGCGGGCGTGGGACCAGCCGATGGCCGTCAGGCTCTGGGCCTGTCCCAGCCGGTGATCACAGGACTGGTAGAGGGCGTGGGCTCGGCGGGCCAGTGTGAGGAGTTCGGGAGCGGTCTGTGGACCCTGCCATGCCTCCAGCCTTGCGAGTTCGATGTACGTCTCCGCCTGACCGGGCACGTTTCCGGTCAGGACGAAAAGGCTCAGGGCGCGGCGCAGGTGGGAGCGGGCGTCGTCGTGGTTGCCGTGCCTGCGGTAGGCGCGGGCAACGATGTTGTGGGCCACGGCCTGCGCGAAGTGGTCGCCGAGCCGGTCGGCGGCTTTGATCGCGGCATGGCCGACAGCGGCCAGGTCGTGCCACTGCCCGCGCCGGTCGAGGTAGGTGGCCATTGAGCGCGCCAACTGCCAGGTATGGGTGTCGAACCCCGTGGCGGCGGCATGCTGCAGGGTTGCCAGCAACACCGCATGTTCGGCGGCGAACCACGCCAGCGCCTGCTCGCGGCCGGCGAATTGCTCCGTGCGGGCCCCGGCGTGCGGTACGGAGAGGGCCAGTAGGTCCCGAGCGGGTTCCAGCAACCGGTCGGCGGCGCAGGCGGTGTTCACGTAGTGGTCGAGCATCCGGTGCACCGTGGCCTGGCGTTCATGGTCGGTGTCCGTCGAGTCGGCCTGCTCCGCGGCGTATTCGCGCAGCAGGTCGTGGTGGGCGTAGCGGCCGGGGGCGTGCTCGGTCAGCAGGCTGGCTCGGGTCAGCTCGGCCAGCAGACCCCGTGCCTCACGCGCGGGCAGGGCGGCCAGGCCGGCCGCGGCCGCGCAGGAGATGTCCGGGCCCGGGTGCAGCCCCAGCAGCCGGAAGAGCCGCGCTGCCGCCGGGGTGAGCGCGGTGTAGGACCAGGAGAACACCGTCCGCACCTCACTGGCCGGGTCATCGGCGGACAGGACATCGAGCCGCTGAGCGGCCTGCGAGAGCTCCGCCGCCAGCGTGGTGAGCGGGAAACCGGTCTCGGCGGCGCGGGTGGCGGCGATGGTCAGCGCGAGCGGGAGGCGGGCGCACCGGGTGATGATCTGCCGCACCGCTTCGGGCTCTTGGGCCACCCGCCCGGGTCCGAGGCGGTGGTCGAGCAGTTGCCGGGCCTCCTTCTCGGTGATCAGGTCCAGGCTGATGGGGTGCGCGCCGTCCACGGCGACCAGGCCGGACAGCCGGTTGCGGCTGGTCACCACCGTCACTGCCCCCGCGCTGCCGGGCAGCAGTGGCCTGACCTGCTGGGAGTTGCGGGCGTTGTCGAGCACCAGGAGGATCCTCTTGCCGTCCAGCAGACTGCGATACAGACCGATCTGTGCCTGCGTGCCCGGCGGGATGTGCTGCCGGACGACACCGAGCGCGTCGAGGAAGCCGCGCACCGCTTCCGCCGGGTCCATCGCCTGCGCCCGCGGGTCGAAGCCCCGCAGGTTGACGTACAGCTGACCGTCGGGAAACCGGTCCCGAGCCTGGTGGGCCCAGTGCAGGGCCAGCGCGGTCTTGCCGATGCCCGCGGTCCCGTCGACCGAGGTGATCACCACGGACCCCGCAACGGCTGCCGACTCCACCTGGGCGGTGAGCGCGGCCGTTTCGCGGGCCCGGCCGACGAGGGGGTTGGCCGCTGCGGGAAGCTGGTGCGGGACCACCACGCTCTCCGGACCGAGGACGACGGCGGTGCTCGGCAGCGCCAGTGACGGATCAGCGGTCAGTATCCGCTGGTGCAGGTGCTGAAGGTCCTGCCCGGGATCGGTGCCCAGCTCGTCGGCGAGCCGACGGCGTAACCCCTGGTAGTGCTCCAAGGCGTCGGCTTTGCGGCCGCTGCGGTACAGCGCGAGCATCATCTGGACGGCCACCCGCTCGTCCAGCGGGTACTGCGCTGCACGGGAGGACAGGTCAGGGACAAGCTCCGCATGCCGGCCGCACCGCAACGCGGTGTCGGCACGGTCGAGTTCGGCGGCCAGCCGTTCGTCGTCCAGGGTGACACGCAGGCCGTTGGCCCACGGCGTGTCCAGGCCGAACAGCGGCTCACTCCGCCACAGCCGAAGGCCCTGCTCGAACAGCTCAAGGGCCTGCTGATCGTCGTGGACGGTCCGGGCCTTCGCCACGACCTGGCGGAACCGATGGATGTCCACGGTCTGCTCGTCGATGTGGAGGAGATAGCCTCCCGAGCGGCGCGCCAGGCGGACATCATCGACGGCATGCAGGGCGGCTCGCAGCCGGGACAGGTAGTTGTACACGGTTTCCCGCCCGCGCCTCGGAGAGTTCTCCGCCCACACGCGGTCGAGTAACTGGTCTGTGGAAACAGGCCGGTTGGCCTCCACCAGCAGCACTCCCAGCACCGCGCGCTGTTTCGGATGCCCCAGATCGAGCGCCACGCCGCCGACCTGAGCCTCGACGCCGCCCAACAGCCGAAACCTGACCTCCCCCATGGCAGCCCCCGACCTCTTCGGCGTCATCCCTGGTGCACCACTGTGAACAGGGATTTTAGGTTCCTCGCACGGTTTCCGCACGATCGGCGATGCATCGTGTCTCCGCAGTGTCCGCAACCGGCAGGAGTGCACGGGCGGCAAAGGACCTACGCAGCCCTGGCAGAGCCTCACCCGCCGGACGAGACCACCATCACTGGGAGGGAATTGAAGATGCGAAAGCATCACGCATTGGCTTTGCTGGCGTCGATCGCCGCCTTCGGATTCTTCGGCTCGACTTCGGCTTCCGCAGCGCAGCCGGCGGCGTCCGTCGAGACAGCACACGGTTCGGTCGCCCCCGCCGCGAAATCGGACTGCCCTGCCGGGTCCTTCTGCGTATGGGTGAACTCGAACTACTCCGACGGGCCGGCGAAGTTCTCCGGCAACAATTCGGACTGGACGCAGTTCTCCCACGCGAGCTGTGCTTCGGGCACGTGGAACAACTGCGCCACGTCCGGCTTCAACAACGGCACCTCAGGCCTCGGCGTCGTGGTGTGGCAACTCGTCGGCGGCAGCGGCGACGGCGCCTGTCTGCCGCGAGGCTGGGCGCTGAGTGACTTCCAAGGGTACGTCTGGCCGAATACGACCGATTCGTTCAACGACTCCATCAGCGCGAATGTCTGGAGTTCCAACTGCTGATGGCCGACAACGAGCAGGGCGGGCGGCGGAGTTCACGTACGTGGCTGCGCCGCCCTGCCGTTCGCATCGCGGCCGTCACCCTGACGCTGCTGGCCGCACTTCCCGGCTGCGCACACCGGACGCGCACTCCCGGTCCGCAACTTCCGACAGCGTCCGTCCCGCGGACCACGGCGTTTGGCGAGGCAGCGTCGCTGCTTACCATCGATGTCGCCCAACGGCGCCAGCGGTGGCTCCTGTTCCGGGCTGAGCAAATCCTCGACGAGCAATGCATGCGGCGGAAGGGCTACACCTACCTGGTCACCGAGCTGAGCCACGAACCTGTCGCGGGCGCGGTCACCGAGGACACGCCGGGCAGTGGCACCGCGACGTACGATGTCGCGGCTCTCATGCCCGACATCCCCACCGCGAGGACGACCGGCGGCCGAGCCGACGAGCAATCCACTGTCCTGCCCCAGGACCGCTATGTGAGCCGGCTGGCTCCGGCTGTCAGGAGCCGCTATCTTGCCGCCCTCGACGGAAACCCCCAGGACTCCGGTTCGCTCACGCTGCCCAGCGGTGCGAGCGGCACATATACGAGGGGCGGATGCGTGGGTGAGGTCCGCGCTCGGATCTACCACAGCGTCAGGGCAGCGCTGCAGGACGAACTCGTCCCGCAGGATGTGACGCGGACCTTCCACCGATTCCTCACATCCGATCACTCCTATCAGTCGGCGCTCACCACCTGGCAGCAGTGCATGGCCCGCAACGGACTGAGAGTGCTGACCCCGGCGGACGCCATCCGCACGATCGAGGCGCTGGCGGAGAAGGAACCCGACATCGCCTCTCTTGACCGCCGTCAACATGCGACAGCGCAGCAGGACAGGGCCTGCGACGCGCGTTCCCATCTGCGGGAGCGCATCGGTCAGGCGCGTGGGGTCTTCCTCAAGGAAGAGCCACAAGCGGTCCTCCTGGCGCTGCACCAGGTGTACGTATCGCGAGCGCAAGCCCTGCGGTCCATCTCCTCGGTGGTATGAATCCGGTATCGGCCCAGCGCCGGACACACGATCAGCCGGATGCTGCGGAGGCGTTCGGGTCCGACTCGGTGACTGGGGCGCGAACCGGAGCGCCCACAAACGACTGGATGTCGAACATCCGGCGAGGACGTCCGGGAGATCTTCTACCAGCCGCCCTGGGGGCCGCCGAGGTCGAGGCCGCAGGTCTCCCGCCACAGGGGGGAGACCGAGCGGATCTCCTCGCTGTTGCCGACGGACACCCACAGTCCGAACTCGCCGGGCGCTTCGGGAATGCACTGCTCGCCCCACACGCCGTTCAGGCACAGTTGCAGCCCGCACATCTTGGCGTGAGGCAGGCCCCGCCACTTGCAGTCCCACCGCACCTCCAGGGAGAGCGGACCGAGGGCGGCGACCATCTCGTCCACTTCCGCATCGGTGCTGTCGTCCTCGTCGGTGCTGTCAGGGCCGCCGAACGGGCTGGTCATGCCCAGGCTCATGCGCAGCCCGTCCGGCAGCGGCCACAGGTCGAGGAGTCCGGGCCCCAGCCGCAGGTCGATCATGAATCGGTAACTCGGATCCTCACGGTCGAACACCGCACCTCGACGCGCAAGCTCGTCGAGGAAGAGCGGCACCGCCGGCAGATCGCGGCTCCCGTAGACCTGGGCGGCCGGGAACCCGGCCACCGCGTGCTCGAACTGTTCGCGCGTGGCGATCGGCCTCGGCCGGACCCAGGGAGCGGTCGACCACTCGGGCAGCGCACCGAGGATCTCCCGCGCCCGTGCGACGCCCGTCGCCGCGTCGGGGATGGGCTCGAGCACCCGGTGGAGAGTGGAACTGCCCATGGACACACCGTTCGCAGGCGGCAGAAGCGCAAAGATGCTTCATTCTCGGCTCACCCTGGCGAGGGCGAGCGGCCGCCCCCCTCCGCGCCCGCACATCCGGGGGCGTAAGGCACCCGCGGGGTCCGGCCCGCGGGTTCAGACGTGCGGGGTCTGCGGGACGGCGTGAGCCGCAGTCCAGCGGTCGACGCGTTCCCACTGGGCGAGCAGCCACTCGCTGCGGGCCTCCTCGCCGGGCGGGACCTCCGCGGCCGGTACGCGCCACCAGTGGGCCTGCACCGGGCGTTCCAGGGGCAGGGCGGACCAGGCGCTGCGCGGCGAGTCCATGATGTCCAGCCCCGCGTGCGTGACGAAGACGACGTCCGCGGTCGGTGCGGCGGCGAGCGCGGCCAGCGCCCCGCCGTCCCGGGGCGGCAGGACGTAGTGCAGGTGGGAGGCGCGCTCGGCGCGCCGCCAGAGGCCCCGGCGGCGCAGCGCGGCGATCGCCCGGCGGTGGCGGCGCGGGGTGAAGTTGCCGCCCTCAGGGAAGAGCACGAGGGCGTCCCCCGGGCGCAGGCCGGCGGCGAGCGTGGCTATGCCGTCCGCGGAAGTGCCGGAGGCGGGCGGCAGGAAGCGGTGCGGTACGCGTCCGAGGAGCACGTCGAGGCAGGGATCCGCGCGCAGTACGCCCTTGAGCACGGTGTGGGGGAGCAGTCCTGCCTCGGTGAGCAGGATCTGGAGCAGCAGGAAGGAGTCACCGAGGCCCGCGTGCCGGACCAGGACGAGCAGCGGTGCCCGATGGGCGCTGCCGCGCGGGGGGATGGTGGGAGTGATGTCGACACTGAGCCGGAAGACGCGTTCGGCGGCGCGGCGCAGCAGGGACAGCAGCCGGGCCAGAACACCGAAGGCCGTGGCCTGCCGCCTGCGGCGGGCGGCCGGGTTCGCGAACGGGTCCCGCAGGAACGACACGGTGGCCAGCACGAGTCCTGCCAGGTCCGCCAGCAGGTACAGCAGCGCGAAACCGGTGAACCGGGTCTGCCGCCACGGACCGCGCGCGAGCAGGGAGACGGGTGCGCCGATGACGGTCCCGGTCACCATCACGGCGGCCGTGACCGGGATGAGTGCAAGCAGCAGAGCCAAGGTGGCGGTGCGCCGCGCGAAGGACACCGCGGCAGAGACGGCCGAGTTGACGGAGTGGCTGGAGCGGGCCGCGCGGGGTGGACCGGGGGACGCTGCCTCCGCCGTCGCGGCGCCCGCGGTGTCGGGCGAGACCGCGCCGGTGGCCGATCCGGGCGGGGGAGCGGCGGCGGGGGCGGTGAGCGCGGGCGTGGCGGGCGGCGCTGGCGAGGGCACGGCCGACTCCGGAGTGCCGCCCGTCGAAGCCTGCGGCACTACCTGTCCGGGCACCGTCGGCGTGGCTCCGGGCACACCGCCGCTCCGGGCATGGGGAGTTGCCGGGGGGCCGTCCGGCCGGGGGGACGAGGCCGTCATGCTCGCGGGCCGCCTTTCGCGTCCGGGACGCCGTCGAGGTAGCGCGCGGACGCCGCGTAAGCCCGTTCGATGCGTGCGGCGGTCTGGTCGAAGGCAGCCCGGTGGCGCAACCCGCGCAGGGTTCCGCCGGTCTCCTCCCGGGTGGAGGCGCTGGGCAGGACATGGACCGTGACGCGCGGGGGCAGGTCGGCCATGTCCCGGGCGAATCGGTGCCTGCGGGCGATCTCGAAGGCGACCGTGGCCACCTCCCAGGGCAGGCGGGGCGGGGTCAGGGCGTGCTCGACCCGCCCGACCTGGAGGACGTAGATCTCGCGCGCCCCCAGCGCGACGGCCCGGCCGACCGGGATGCTGTTGACCAGCCCGCCGTCCACGAAGTGCGCGTCACCCAGCCGGACCGGCGGCAGCAGCCCCGGCACCGAGCAGGACGCGACCACCGCGTCGACGAGCGGCCCGCTGCAGAACCAGTGCTCGGCCGCGTCCTCGATACGTGCCGCGACGCACTGGAACGGTACGGCCAGGTCCTCGATGCGGGTGACGGGCAGGTGCGTGCCGAGCAACGTACGCAGCGGCCCGTCCGCGTACAGGTGGGTGCCGGTGCGCACCGCCGTGGTCACCCGCCCCATCAGCGACCCGGTGAACACCCCCGCCCGCCCGAGGCCGGTCCACAACTCCTCCAGCCGTGCCACCGCGTCCTGCGACGGATCGGCCGCGACCGCCGCGCCGTTTATCGCCCCCACCGAAGTGCCGAGTACCAGGCCGGGCCGCACCCCGGCGGCGAACAGGGCCTTGAGCATGCCCACTTCGTGCGCCCCCAGCGCCCCACCCCCGCCGAGCACGAACGCCGGGCCGCGCACCGCTGCAGGACTGCTTTCCATGTTCCCCCGCGTGCCCCGCCCCGGCGCCCGCATTCCCGCGATCCCCGAGCGGCCGGCGACGTGGCCGCCCTCGCGGAGGTGCCGGAAGACCGGAATCTCCCTCATCCGGCCACGCGGGGTCCACAGCGGCGCGGACGGTCGCCGCCGATGCCCCGGCCCCCGGCCCAAGGGGGCGGCCCGCCCGAATCGAGGCGGAGGGGGAACCCTCCGGCCAGGCGCCCGCTTTCAGGCAACGCCCCTTCCTCCGGCATGCCATGGCCGCCGCTCACCGATGGATGAAGCCGGTCACTCGGTCGCGATGAGCAGCTCGCCGACAGCAGTGCGGATGTCCTCGTCCTCGGTGAAGGCCCGCCAGCCGCCGGAGTAACGGAGTCGCCGGTCACTGGTGGGCAGGCCGCGCAGAAGGTGGGCGGCAGGCCGAGCGGCAGGGCCGATCCGGGCCAGGTGGTGCACCGCGGGGAGCATGACCGGCAGGTACGTGCCCTCGGCCAGGTCCCGCACGACCTCCAGGAGAGCCGGGACGGTGCTCTCGGTCTCGCCGGTCGCGGCCCACAGGGCGTGCGCGGCCTCGACGCTGGTCCAGGTGTCGGAGACGCCGACCATCGTCCGGAGCCGATGCGCGAGGGGAGCCGCGTGCGGCCCGAGGTCTGCGACCTTGCGCAGGGTGGGATGCGAGAGGCCGCCCCCAGCGGCAGGCCCCAGCACTTCAGCGCCGTGGCGGGATCGCCGCCGACCCGGCAGTACGCCGAGGCGGCGAGTACCGCATCCGCGCCGGCGGCTTCGGCCGACCGGGCCAGCAGCGGTTCACGTCCGCCCTTGCCCGCCGAACCGATTCCGGCCAGGGCCTTCGCTGCCGCAGTCCACCTCTGGTCGCCCCCCAGCAGGTCGATCAACTGTGGCACCGCTGCCTTCGCGACCGGTCCCCAGGCCGCAAGCATGTCGGAGACCCGATTGAGGATGCGAAGGTCCGTGGCGGTGCCGAGTCGGCCGCAGCTCTCGGGCAGCAGCAGCTCCGCATGGTCCGGAAGGCGGATCAGAACCTCATGGAGAGCAGGGAGGGCGGGATGGTGACCCGAGCGGGCGCTGCCGTAGGAGGCAGAGTCCCATCCGAAGCCGGACGGGGCACCGGCCACCCGCCTGGCCAGGCCCGGACCGCAGCGCGGATCGTTCATGCGTGCCAGCGCCCACAGAGCCGCCTCGGCAACCGTCTCGCCGGGTCGTGGCGTCCGGGCGGCGGTGTCGCCGAGCAGCCCGGCGACCGCGTCGGCATGGGCAGCGGCTGATGGACCGAGGCAGGCGAGCAGCTCGGCTGCCCGGTAACGGACTTCGGTGACCGGGTCGTCCAGTCGCGACACGATGGCCGGCAGCAGGGCATCCGCCGGTGAGCGCCACTGCGACAACAGCCCGCCCGCCTGCGAGCCGGGGCTCACCGTGGCCGTGGAAAGCCGCGAGCCACGGCCCGGCCGGTCGGGGAGCCGACACGGGTCGGCTGCCGCGCCCGGCCCGCCGCCCGCGACGGCCAGTGGGTACCGCTGCGTTCACGCCGCGGCACCGGCATGGCAAAGGCGTCCCCGGATCGTCGCGCGCCGCCGGCTTTCGGGAGACTGTGGGAGGGGCAGCGTGATGTGCCACCGTCGGACCCGTGCAGCGCCGCGGGTGCTCAGCCCGGAATCCGCCAGGTCACCCGGCGGGCGGCGGCTGGATCAGCACGATCTTTCCGCGCAGGTGGCGCTTCTCGATCTCCCGGTGCGCGGCGGCAGCGTCGGCGAGCGGGAACTCCTTCCAGATGGACACTTTGACCTTGCCTCCGGTGTAGGCGTCGACCAGGCCCTTCAATCGCTGCGCGGCCCGGCGGGTGCCGATGGCCCGCAGGCCCAGGCGCGCCGCCCCGGCCTGGTCGGCGATCGTGCCGATCCGCTCCCGCTCCGCGACGAGCTCGATCGAGGACTCCAGCGCCTCATCGCCGCCGGCGCCGTCCAGGGCCGCGTCCACACCGTCGGGGGCGACGGCCCGCACACGGTCCGCCAGACCGGGGCCGTAGGCCACCGGAATTGCGCCGAGAAAGCGGAGGAACTCGTGGTTCTCCTCGCTTGCGGTGCCGATGACGCGGGCGCCCGCGGCACGGGCCAGCTGAACGGCCAGGTGGCCCACCCCGCCCGCGGCGGCGTGGATCAGAAAGGTCTCGCCGGAGCTGACGCGCAGGTCCTCGATCGCCGTTGAAGCCGTCTGGCCCGAGGCGGACAACGCCCCTGCCTCGCTCCACGGGATGACCGCCGGCTTGTGGACGATCTGGTCCGCCTCGAAGATCACCGACTCCGCGTAGGCACCGCCGGCCGGGCCGAGAATCTCATCACCGGCTGCGAACGCGGTGACCCCGGGGCCGACCGCTTCGACGACTCCGGCGCCCTCGTTGCCGAGCCGGGAGGGAAACGTCGCCGGCATCCGCGCCCTCCATGCGCCGCTGCGCATCCGGATGTCGGCGGGCTGGACACCCGCGGCCCGGATCGAGACCCGGACCTGTCCGGGCCCGGGCTCCTGCTCGGGGACGTCGACCAGACGCAGGACGTCGGGGTCGCCGTACTCGGAAAAGATGATCGTTCGTGCCATGTCCGGCTCCTGTACCTCGTGTGCATCGCATGGAAGCTCTATCTCAGGGGAACGTCGCGATTCCCGACCGCACTCCGCCGTCGGCCGGCGCTGCTCCTGATGGGCCGCCTCAAGGCTGGACGCGGCAGCTCACCGTCCGATCGACCGCCCGCCACCCGGGAGCGTCTGTCCAGTCGACGTCTCGCGTGCCCCCGCAGTCCTGAGCGTCCCGGTCCTCCCGCTCGGCCGCCCCGCAGGTGCGGCACCAGGTCATGACGGCTGCCTCGCAGGAGTGATGAGCGGCGGATGGACGTTCCCCGATCGCTGCTCGTTTTGCGAATGCCATTCGACTAACGATCGTTGATCGTGTCAAGTACGCTGGTCGGGACGTGAGGAGACGGCGCATGACGGAGACGCAACAGGACCTCGACCTGCCCGCGCCGCCGTGGCGGTCCAGGCGGGCACCGAAGCGCAAACCGCGGCAGCGGGCCCCCTTGTCGAAGGACCTGATCATCGCGACGGCGCTACGAGTGGTCGTCGCCGAGGGCCTGGACGCCGTGACGGTCCGCCGCATCGCCGAGGAACTGGAGACCGGTTCTGCGAGTCTCTACACGCATGTATCGGGCAAGGAGGAGATCTTCGATCTCGTCCTGGACCTGGCCGCGGCCGGGATCGAGGTGCCCGCTCCCGAACCGGAGCAGTGGGCCGAGCAGGTCAAACAGGTGGCCTGGGACATCTACCGGGTGTTCTGCGCGCACGGCGACGTGGCCCGGATCGCGCTGGGCACCATCCCGACCGGGCCGAACATGCTGCGGATCGCCGAGGGCCTGCTCGACCTGATGGTCAGCGCCGGCATTCCGGTGCAGGCGGCGGCCTGGTCCATCGATCGACTGCTGCTCTATGTGGCCTCGGACGCGTATCAAAGCGCGCTGTTCCTGACCCACCGCCGCGATGGCCAGACCATCGCGGAATTCGGCGCGCAGTTCCTGGGCGAGATCCGCGACTTCTACGCCTCGCTTCCCGCCGACCGCTTCCCGCACACCAGTGCCAACGCGGTGACGCTCACCACCGGGGGCGGGGACCAGCGCTTCGGCTACGGGCTGGAGTTGCTGCTGGACGGGTTGACCGGGCGACTGGCCGCGGGTTGCGGGACGGGCCTGGACGCAAGGGCGGACGGGAAAACGGAGCGGAAGGCGCACTGACAGGTCCGCGCCTGATCAGGCCGGCGGCTCGTCCACGAAGAAGCTGTCGTGGCGGACGAGGAAGTCCCTGAACTCCTCACCCCCGCGTTGCGCCATCTCGGCGACCTGCTCGAAGTACTCCTCGCGCGGCGCTCCGGGGGAGAACAGCAGAAGCATCGAGGCCGGCTCGTCGGACGGGTTGCGGAAGGCGTGCAGGCCGCCGACGGGCACGTAGAGGAAGTCGCCTGCCTGGGCGGTGACCCAGCTCTCGCCGCCGAAGAGCTGCATCGTCCCCGACAGGATGAAGAAGGACTCCGAGATGGACCGGTGGAAGTGGGTGCTCGGCCCCGGGGAGCGCGGGCCCATGTCGATCCGGTAGAGGCCGAACTCGCCCCCGGTCGAGGCCTGGGTGGCGAGATGGTGCGTCCGGTTGCCGGACGCGGCCGTGAGCTCCGCGGGGGTGTCGGCGGGCCGGAAGGTCGCGTTGACCTCGCCGTCCTCTCCGAGATAGCGCGGCGGCGGGTAGGACATGAGCCGTCTCCTTCGCATCGGGTAGGCGCATCCTCCCGCGCATCACCCCAGGACGAGGGGAGGCGCTTCACGCGTACGACCGGACGGCTGAGGCGGCGGCACCCGGCGGAACGGGGTGACGATGTGGCCATGGGGAACCTGTCCGCGGCCCTGCATTGCAACGGGGTGATCGGGCAGGCGCGTTGCACTGGTGGGGCCGGGAGACGGCTCGAAGAGGCCGACAGGGTACGGGCCGCGGAAGTGCGGCGGGGGAGGGAACCCGCGTTGTCGCGGCGCCGTCTCACCGTGCGGGACACCACTGGGAGGGGACGGCATGAGCCACCGGGCGGGTAGGCGGATCGGGCGGGGACCGGCGGTCGTCGCGTTCGTGCTCGCGGCGGCGGGAGCGGGCCTGCTGGCCGTGCACGACCGGGCGTCGGCCGCGCCCCCGCACGTCGACCCGGCACTGGGACGCGAGGTCCGCCCGGTCGTGGACCGCTACGTGCTGACGGCCGCGGCCGGGCCGCTCGGCAGCGCCAGGCCCGCCGAGCCGGGCGGCAACGCGCCCCGTGCCTTCTGCACCGAGCGCGTCATCGAGATCCGTCCCGCCGGGTCGGCGGTACGCGTCGGCCTGGTCGCCTGGTGCGGGCACTACGTCCGGGACGGCGACGGCGTAAGTGCGGTGGACGCGGGCATCTCGGCCGGCGTGCTGACCGTGTCCCCGGCCTCGGCACCCGCCCGGGTGACCGGGGCCTCATGGGAGCCCGACGACCGGCTCTCCACCTGGGCACCTGCGCACTTCTCCCCGGAAGGAACCTCCGAGGTCGAACGCGTCCTGGGCGACAGCGCCGCGCACCTCGACGACCCCGTGGCCCTGGCCCGCACCGCGTTCGGCGTGGGAGCGCCCGCCCGCTGAGCGCGACCAGCCGTTCACCTCGGCGTCGGCTCGGGCGAGGTGCGCGGTCGGCCGGCTCCGGCGAAGCGCCTCCCGGCGCAGGTCGGTACGGATCCGGCGCTGACCGCTCACCGCTCGCCGCGGTGCCCGCGCCCGGCGGCTGCCGTGGTCCCAACGACCGTGCCGTACAGGACAATAGGATCAGCCCATGGAATGGGGACTACTGGCCAGCACCTCCCTGGGTGCCCTGATCGGTATCGGGACCACGCTCGCTGCCGACCACCTGCGGGCCAGGCGCAGTCGCCAGGACGCCGACGACGCCACGAGGCGGCAGCTGTACGGCGACTATCTGGCCGCCCTCGCCCGGACCAGGAACCACCTGCGCGTGGCGGCCAGGCCGTCCGGGCTGTCCCCCGACGAGCGGGCGCGCCGGGCCGCCGAGGCCTTCCACGAGTCCAGTGCCTACGAACTGCGCTACCAGATCGCGGTGGTGGCGCCCGTGGGCGTCGTCGAGGCGTCCACGTCCGCCTTCCGTGCCCTGAGGGACATCAAGGACCAGGTGGAGGTCGGGGCCCTCCACACCGACGACAGCTACGTCGCGGCACGTGAGCGATGGGAATTCCTGCTCGCGGAGTTGCGTATGGCCATGAGGCGTGACCTCGGCCGCCCGGTGTTCTGAGAGGGCGTCACAGCGGTGTGGTTCGCGGACGCGAAATGCCCGGTCGGGACACCTGGCCCCGCTGCGGCAGGTTTCCCGGGCTTTACCGCGAATGGGCGGCAGGCGACAATACAGGTCAACGAGGGACCGCGGGCCGGTCCCATCAGCCGTACGGGGGGAACATGATCTTCGTCGTCTCCATGCTGGTCGCGCTCGCGGCCACGATCGGGGTGTGCTCGCTCATACTGCGGCGCGCAGGCGGTTCGGGGGAACGCGGGTCACTGGAGCGTGCGGCGGCGGCCCAAGCACTCGCACAGGGGATGAGCGCCGCGAGCGCCGCGAGGCAGAACACGGGTCCCGGTGGAGGGGCCTGACATCCGTTCGTGATCGCCCCGTTGAGCCGGGGGACTCACAGGGGGGCGAGGGCGGAGAGGGCAGCGCGTAGGCGCACGGCATCGCGGCGGTCAGGGCCGCCAGGCCGAGGACGGCAGCGATGACGCCGGTGAGTCCCGCAGGGTCACTGCGAGGGTGGCCCGTCCGTCGTGGGCCGCAGTGCATCCGCCACCAGATCCAGTAGCCGTTCCGTCAGGTGGGGGCTGTTGGCGGCTGTCGTCGACATGAACACTCCGAGGAGCATCATCGTGACGTCCTCCGGTTCCACGTCCGCCCGGAGGGAACCCGTCTTCGCGCCTGCGTCGAGGATCGCCCCGATCGCTGCGGTGATCCGCTCCCTGGTGGCCGGTGTCGCGATGGTGCCCGAGGTCCACCCCGCGTGCAGGGTCTCGGAGATGCCGCGCTTGACCGCGAAGAACCCCGCGTAGCGGTCCATCCATGCGCGCAGCGCCACCTCGGGCGGCAGATCCGAAAGGAGCGCGGGGGCGCTGGTGACGACGGCGTCGAGTTCGGCGGAGTAGATGGCCTCGACGAGCGCTTCGCGGGTGGGGAAGTGGCGGTAGAGCGTGCCGATCCCGACGCCGGCCTCCCGGGCGATGGCGTCCAGGGCGGCTTTGCCGTCAGTCGCGGCGAAGGCTTCGCGGGCGGCGGTGAGCAGCCGTTCCCGGTTGCGCCGTGAGTCGGCCCGGGCCGGGCGTCCTGGCGCTTTCGCCGACGGGTCGGGGGTGGGGGAGTCGGGCGACGCCAAAACGGAGACCCTCCGGTTGCTGTACGGTGGTTCGTAAACGGAGTGTCTCCGTTTACCTCCATCATCTCATGAGAGTGAGACTGCCATGGCGTCCACTGCCAGGTCCGACGAACTCACCGCCCTCGGAGTGGCCCGACCCGGCGGGCCCGGCGCGCTCGCGGGCCGCAGCGTCTCCCGTGTCGGCTACGGCGCCATGCAGTTGCCGCGGCTGGATCGTGATGCCGCGATCTCCCTGCTGAGGCAGGCCGTCGACCTGGGTGTCGATCACGTCGACACCGCGCACTTCTACGGCAACGGCTTCGCCAACGAGGTGATCGCGGCCACGCTCCGCCCCGAGGACGACGTCCTGGTCGTCAGCAAGGTCGGTGCCGAGCCCGACCCCACCGGGCCGCGCCCGCTGCGCCTGGCCCAGCGGCCCGAGCAACTGCGGGCCGGCGTCGAGGACAACCTCAAGAGCCTCATGCTCGACCGGATCCCCCTCGTCAACCTGCGCCGCGCCGACCACGGTCCGGGTCTGCGCGCCGAGGGCGACCAGATCGTCGACCTCGACGACCAGCTCGCCGTGATGACCGAAATGCGCGACGAGGGCAAGATCGGCGCCATCGGTCTCAGCAGCGTCTCCCTCGACGTACTGCGCCAAGCCCTCCCGGCGGGCATCGCCTGCGTGCAGAACGCCTACAGCCTGGTCTCCCGTGCCGACGAGGACATGGTGCGCTTCTGCCTCGCCGAGGACATCGCCTGGGTGCCGTACTTCCCGCTCGGCGGCGCCTTCGCAGGCCTGCCGAAGGTCACAGAAGAGCCTGCCGTCGTCGCAGCGGCGCGAGCACTGGGTGCCTCCGCCGCGCAGATCGGCCTGGCATGGCTGCTCCACCACACCCCCAACACGCACCTCATCCCCGGCACCGCCGACCCCGAGCACCTGCGGGCGAACGTCGACGCAGGCGCGATCACCCTCGACGAGGCGACGCTCGCCACGCTCGGCGCCGTCCCCTCGCGCTCGGGCGATTTCGAGGACCGGTGACCTGAGCGGGATGCTCGCGCCGGGGGAGCGAGGCGGCCGAGCGTGACCGGCCGCCTGCTTCTCCACCCCGGGTTCCACCCGTGGGTCCAGGCGTCGCGGGCCGTGTGACAGCAGGCTTGAGGGCATGACAACGACCGAGTGGATCACCGACATCGCTCTCATCCTCGTCGTCTTCCGGCAGCTGCGGGAAGACCGGTTGGACCTCAAGACCTTCCTGATCCCGCTGGGGATCGTGGCCTTCGTGGCCCACACGTACCTGGACTCCGTTCCCACCGGGGGCAACGATCTGGTGCTGGTCGGAGCGCTCGTGGCCGTGGGCGCCGTGCTCGGCATCGCCGGCGGCGTCCACACC
This sequence comes from Streptomyces sp. NPDC049040, assembly GCF_043197715.1. Classification (NCBI taxonomy): domain Bacteria; kingdom Bacillati; phylum Actinomycetota; class Actinomycetes; order Kitasatosporales; family Streptomycetaceae; genus Streptomyces; species Streptomyces sp. NPDC049040. The sequence goes on along the minus strand of NZ_JBICTO010000004.1, from coordinate 160,882 downwards.
CGGGTCAGGACCGCGGGCCGGCACATCCTGATCAAGGCGGGCGCGGTCTCCGCGGTCCTGTGGGTGCTCGGCATGGGTGCCCGGATGGGCTTCCAGCTGTGGACCGAGCACGGCGGCGCCGACGACGTCGCCCGGTTCAGCGTCGCCCACCACATCACCAGCGACCAGGCATGGGTGGCGGCCTTCGTCCTGATGGCGCTCACCGAGGTCGTCACCCGGCTGGCCACGATCTTCATACGCAGCCGGATGCTGACCGCCGGGCAGCCCGCCTCCGCCTCTGCCTCTGCCTCTGCCTCGGACCGTGTCGCGGTCCGACCGTGAGTTATGGTCTGGCCGTGCCCACCGCCGAAACCGAGTCCTCCCCCGGACAGGTCCCGCCCCCATCGGCCGCACCCCGGCCGATCCCGGGCCGGGACCCCCGGGCGCAGTGGGTTCTGACCGCGGCGGTCATCGTCTGCGGGGCCCTGACGATCCGGCCGATGGGCGTCACCGGGCGGGGGCTGGTGGTCGCGGTCCTGTTCGTACTGAACTGTGCGGCGCTGCTGGTCCGGGGCCTGCCCCCGGCCAAGGTCCCGCCGCGTGCCGTCGTCGTCTGGCTGTCGCTCGGCATCCTCGCGGCGGCCGCGCTGATCGGCGTCAGCCGCAGCGGAACGGGCTACCTCTTCGCCTTCTTCCTCGCCGGTCACATCGGATACCGGCTGCCGGCCAGACAGGCCCTCCTCCTGGCGCTGGCCTGCGGTCTGCTCTGCGGCGGCGTCCTGTACTTCCATCTCGGACCCGGTCACGACCTGCTGCCCTGGGCCGTCGGTCTCGCCACCGGAACACCGGTCCTGATCGGGATACTCAACCGCGTCCAGCACCAGGCCGTGGCCGCTGCGCTCTCGGCAGCCGAGAGCGCGGAACGCGCCGCACGGGCCGAGGCGCAGGCCGCCGTGCTCACCGAACGCGGCCGGATCGCCCGGGACGTGCACGACGTCCTGGCGCACACGCTGGCCGGGATCAACATGCAGCTGGAGCTGGCCGACGCGCTGCTCGACACCGGCGACCTGGCGAAGGTCAGGGCGGCCAACGACAAAGCCCACAGCCTGGTCAAGGAGAGCCTGAAACAGGCGCAGTGGACCGTACACGCGCTTCGCGAGGACTCGCTTCCGCTGGTGGAGACCCTCACCGCGATGCTCGAGTCGTCCGGCCACCGCGACGCCCTGACCGTCTCCGGCACCCCCGTCGGGGTACCGGCCCGGGTGACCCAGAATCTGCTGCGGATCGCCCAGGAATCCCTGACCAACGCCGCGCGGCACGCCCCGGGTGGTGAGGTGCGGGTGGAGTTGGCCTTTGCGGCGTCCTCGACGGCGCTGACCATCCGCAACCGGCACGCCACCCGTACGGTGAACGCGGCGGTCGGCAGCGGAATGGGGCTGATCGGAATGCGCGAACGCGTCGCCCTGCTGGGCGGCACCCTCACCGCGGGACCGGTCACCGAGGGACCGGACCAAGGCGGCTGGCAAGTGAAGGCAGTGATCCCGCGATGAGTGGACCCACCGAGAGCACACGGCCGTTGCGCCTGGTCGTCGCCGACGACCAGGCCGCCATCCGCGAACCGCTCGCCGCGGTGCTGAGTCTGGCCGAGGACCTCGATGTCGTCGCGGCCGCAGCGGACGGCAACGGCGTGCTGGACGCGGTCGCCGCCGGTCCTGTGGACGTCGTGCTGATGGACCTGCGCATGCCCGTACTCGACGGAATCGAGACCACGCGCAGGCTGAGCGACGAACACCCCGAGGTGGCCGTCGTCGTGCTCACCACGTTCGCCGATGACGACTCGATCCTGGCCGCCCTCAGCGCGGGCGCCCGCGGCTATCTCACGAAGAACTCCGGACGCCAGGACATCATCCGCGCGATCCGTGCCGCCGCCGCGGGCCAGTCCGTCCTGGACCGCGAGGTCCAGGACCGGCTGCTGGCCACCGTCCGCGCCAGACCTACGGCGTCCGGACCGCAACTGCCCGCGGATCTCACCCCCAGGGAACGCGAGGTACTCACCCTGATCGGCCAGGGCCTGCCCAACCGTGCGATCGCCGAGAAGCTCTTCGTGAGCGAGGCGACCGTCAAGACGCACATCAACAACCTCTTCGCCAAGGCCGACATCCGGGACCGGGCCGACGCCGTGCGCCGCGCCATCGCGGCCGGCCTGGCCTGACCTGGGGGCCCCCGGGGCGGCCCCACAGCAGGCGGCGGCCACCGCCAGCGTCGAGCGTCTGGCCGGTGACCACCCGGGTCCACGTTGCCGGCGCCTTCCGCCGGTCCGCTTTGCCGATCCAAACGAGGCTGCCTGGCCGCCCTTGGCAGGGAGTTGCCGGGGTGCGGCAGCGGCCAGGGGGCACATCGTGCGGAGTCCGCCCGCATCAGGGCAGCAGGCCCGCCCACGCGGTCCCCGGGGTCAGCCTCGCAGGGTGGCGACGGCCTTCTCGATCCGCCTCCGGCGCGTCTCGGGCATCTTCGCGCTTTCGACGCTGCGAACGTGCTCGCGCTTGCGGCTGTACGTGAGGTGGTCGTACGCGGCGCGGGCGACCGGGTCGTCGTCCAGGGCCCGGGCGAAGTCCTCCGGCTCGACGACGACGCGCGGCTCGGTGTCGAGCTCCAACTCGACCTCGACCTCCTCGCCGATCTCGACACCCGCGGCCTGCCGATTAGCATGGCTGAGGCCGATCAGATGGCGGCCGCGCAGGAGGGCGACCCGGCTCTTCCAGGAATGCCCGTTGAGCGTGATCGTCACCGGCGGCCGCGAGCCCTCGCCGAGAGCTTCCACCACCTCGGGCGGAACCAGCAGCCCCCGCATGGGCTCGGGCGGTTCGACGTGGGACAGAAACTTCATGATCTTTCTCCTGTCGTTCTGCCGGCTCGCCGCGGATCGGGCCCGCCCGGCTCGGACAGCCGTTCCCGCTTCCGGCACGGGCCCATCGCAGTCTGGGGGAGGTGGGGAGGGCTGTGAGGCAGGGAAGCCGCGGCTATTCGGCGTAGGGCTGGTCGGTTCCCTGGCTGCTGAAGCCGACACTCCAGACGTAGCCGTCCGGGTCGGCGAAGGTGCCGCCGTACCCGCCCCACGGCAGAGCGCCGGCGGGCTTGAGTACCGTGGCGCCGGCCTTCGCGGCCTCCGCCATGATCTCGTCGACCCGCGCCTCGCTGCGGACGACGTAGGTCAGGACCAGTCCGCTGAAGCCGCTGCCCTCCTGGTCCGTGCCCACCTGCTCGGCCAGTCCCTCGCGGCCGTAGAAACCGACGGGCGAGGCGCCGTCCGATTCGAAGAACACCGAGATGCCGTAGTCCTTGCTGACCTTCCAGCCGAGGCCCTCGGTGTAGAACTGCTTGGCCCGGTCCATGTCCCGGACGCCGAGAAGGATCGAGCTGACGTATGCCTTCATGTCGTACTCCATGAGCAGTGGTTGTGTATGTGTCGGACATCGCGCGTCGGATGTCAGCAGGCGCAGCCACTCGTCCACGCCGAAGGCGCTGCGGAAGCGCCGGGCGGCCTCGACGTCGGCCACATCGAGGCTGATCGACGCGGTGGACGCGGTGGCCGGGGTGGACGTGCTGGTTGCCATGACCATCACCGTAGGGGCCCTGCGGAGGCCGGGGCTTCTCGATTCCTGACCGGTCTCGGGACCTGCTTCGCCGCGTACCCCGGCACCCCCTGCGACCTGCTCGCCGGCCTGGCATCACGGTTCGCACCAGCCGCATGGGGATGGTCGGCCGCCGCTTCCGCCGCCCGCCGGAAGGCCTCGGGCGGCATGCCGACCAGCTCGGTGAAGCGGGTGGTGAAGGTGGCCGGCGACGCGCAACCGACCGCGAAGCAGACCTCGGTGACGCTGAGGTCGCCGCGCCGCAGCAGGGCTGTCGCCCGCTCGATGCGGCGCCTCGTCAGGTAGGCGTACGGCGACTCACCGTAGGCGGCCCGGAACTGCCGGCTCAGGTGCCCGGCGGACACGTCCCCAGCACGGGCGAGCGCTTCCACGTCCAGGGGCTGAGCGTATTCCCTGCCGATCCGGTCGCGGACGCGGCGCAGTCCCGCCAGATCAGCCAGGCGCTGCGCCTGTATGCGCGCTCGCCGCCATTCAGGCTTGCACATGAGAAGTGCGCCTCCTCTGCCTTTCCCGGTGTGTCCGCACAGCTCAGCGGACCTCTTGGATGCGGACCAGGTTGCCCGCCGGGTCGCGGAAGGCGCAGTCGCGGATTCCGTATGGCTGCTCGATCGGCTCCTGGACGACCTCGGTGTCACCGGCCTGCACCTTCTCGAACGTGGCGTCGATGTCCGGGGTGGCCAGCAGGATCCAGCCGTAGGTGCCCTTCGCCATCATCTCCGTGATCACGTGGCGCTCGTCCTCGGTGATGCCGGGATCGGTGGCAGGGGGTGTCAGCAGGATCGAGGTGCCCGGCTGGCCGGGCGGGCCCACCGTGATCCAGCGCATCCTGCCCTGGCCGACATCGCTGCGCACCTCGAAACCGAGGACGTCGCGGTAGAAGGCGAGCGAAGCATCCGGGTCGTCATGCGGCAGGGAGACCGTGTGAATGGTGATGTCCATGGCCAGCAGGTTAGAGGCGACCACGCGAACGGGGCTTCTCGGTTCCTGACCGACCCGGCACGCAGTGGCGGTCACGGCGCATTGCCGCGCGGCGTGCACTCGTCCCCCGCGGGGACGTGCTCGCGCCGGCCTGTCAGGGCGACGGTCCCGGAGGCTGAGCGGCGCCGAAATGCGTCAGAGCAGCGGCAGTTGTACGGACCGGCGATGTGCGGAACGCCCGACCGGGAGACTCCGGTCGGGCGTTCCGTACGAGCTGACATGTGCGGCCGGCCGGCTGCCACAGTCCCTGGGCTCCGAGGTCCTTCACCGGACGGCCGTCAGCGGAGATCCGCTACGGGGAAGGGGGCGACTCGGCACCGGCGGACGGCCGGGGCGCGGGTCAGATCGTGGGGGTGTCGTCGACGATCTCCTGGTGCAGTTCGACGATGAACTTCCAGCCGTCGCTGGGCTCCAGGAACCGCACCCGGGGCGGGTAGATGTCCAGGGCGCGGCGGTCACGGTTCTGGTTGTTCGCGCTCTTCCGGCCCCTGACCGGCTCCTCGAACAGGTCCACCTTGACGTCCGGCACCGCGACGGACTCCTCACTCCAACGCTGGACGATCCCGGCGCCGAAGGCGTCCCGCGCGGCGGCGTAAAGCGCCTCCAGCGATTTGGCGTCGCCGCCGGGAACGAAGAGGGCGAGATTCAGCAGTACGCCCGCGCTCTGGAGGACCTCTATTTCCTCCCCCGCCTTGTCGGCGACCCAGACCCCGGATTCTTCCGCATTGTCCGGGAGGAGGGTGATCTCGTCACCGAATATCGTCCGCGCGGTGAAGGACCCTCCCTCGAAATTCCGGCCCGGCTTCGTGAGGCTTGCTGGGGCGTAGCAGTCGACAGGAAGGCCGTCCGTCCTCGCGGGGACGAAGATGCCGTCCTGGGGGCCCAACTCCGCGACCTCTTCAGCCGTGAGACGTCGAGCCGCAACCTTCTCGGTGTTCACGCCATTCCCCTTTTTTCGGCGCTTGTGAATTAGTCATTACCCTATCATGGAGGTGTTCGGTCAGTTCCCGCCCCATATGACGTCGGGGCGCTGATGGCGGTCCTGGCCCGGCGCTCGGAGAATTCCTTCAACCGGTCGCGAAATCCATCGGCGGCGACGCGTTGGGACCCGTCCTCGTACGTCGACCATTCGATGCAAGCGCGTCGGAAATGCGCCGGCCCCGACCTCCATCCCTGCGGGGCTGGTGCCGGACACGGCCATGGATTCCGGTGGACGCCCGGTGCCCACTGCGAGAAGCGTAGGACCGACCACCGACAGCGCCGCGGGTGCGAAGGCCGGCGAGCGGTTCGAAGCCGGCGGCCACCGGTCGGGGCATCGGTCGCGTCGCCCGGCCGGGCAGCGGCGGACGGCCTTATGCTCGGCTGCGCGTGAAGGGTTCGCGTGACTGAGGCCGGGGGAAGGCGGGTTCGTGGCAGGCATGGAGGATTCCGCCTTTGCGAAGGCGATGAGAGGGCTGCTGGCGCAGGCTCACACCTGTGATCCTGGCCGGCTGCAGGATCTGGTGTCGCGGGCCGCCGAGGCCATGGGTGCGGTGTCGGCGGTGGTCTACCTGGCCGATCTCCAACAGCGTCATCTGGTGCCGCTGCCGGGAAGCCGGGGCACTGAGGGCGGGCCGGCCGTGCCGGTGGCGATCGAGGGCACTCTTGCGGGACTGGCCTACCGCACGATGACCGTGCAGATGCCGGATGAGGGCGGGCCGGCGTTGTGGCTGCCGATCCTGGACGGTTCGGCACGCGTCGGTGTCCTGTGGATGGCGGTGCATGAGGCCGGCGCGGAGGTGATCGAGAACTGCCGTGCCCTGGCCTCGGCGACCGGCCTGCTGGTGGGTTCGCAGGCGGCCTTCAGCGATGAGCTGGCCCGGGTCACGAGAAGCAAGCCCATGCGGGTCGCGGCCGAAATGGTGTGGGCCTTCCTGCCGCCGACCACGATCGGCAACGACGAGGTGACCTCCACCGCGCTGCTGGAACCCGCCTATCAACTCGCCGGCGACGCCTTCGACCACACACTGACCGAAGGCCGGCTGCACCTGACCGTGGTGGACGCCATGGGCCACGACCTCGCCTCGGGACTGTCGTCCGCGGTGGCTCTGGCCGGCTGCCGGGCCGCCCGCCGCGCCGGCGGCACCCTGGCCGACATCGTCACCGGCGTCGACGAGGAGCTGACCCGGTGGGTGCCGGGGCGGATGCTCACCGGCATCTTCGCCGACCTCGACCTTTCCTCCGGCACCCTCGAGTGGGTGAACTGCGGTCACCTGCCGCCGCTGCTCATCCGCGAGGGCGGCGTCGTGCGCGGTGCCCTGGAGCGGTCCCCGGTGCTTCCTCTGGGCCTGGGATCCCGCTTTCCGCGTGAGCGCGCCAGTCACCGCGCTTCGCTGCAGCCGGGTGATCGCGTCCTGCTCTACACCGACGGCATCACCGAGGCCCGCTCGGCCGGCGGCGAGGTCTTCGGCGAGCAACGCCTGATCGACTTCGTCCTCAAGGCCACCGCCGCGGGTGAACCCTCGCCGGAGGCCACCCGCCGCTTGCTGCACGCCATCCTGGAGCACCACGACCACCAGCTGAGCGACGACGCTGTCGTGATGCTCGTCGAGTGGCACCCCGCATCCTGACCGGCGCAGCCGGGGGGCCGGGGCGGCGCCTGGCGCGATGGCCGACCCGCCGTCCCACACCTGCTGTGCGATCTTTACAATCGGCTGCCGGGAATGCAGCGCCGGTGCTCCCGGCAGACGGGCCGGAGCCACAGACAGCAGGGGGCAGGCGTGGACCGAGGCGATATGGCCAGACTTGACATCCACGCCGCCTACCGCGACGGCACACTGACCGTGACGATCGCCGGTGAGATCGACCTCGACTCCGCCCCCCAGGTGTACCAGGCAGTACAGGCAGCCGACGCTCCGTGGGGCACGCACGTAGTCGCGGACCTCTCCGGGGTGACGTTCATGGACTCCACCGGTGTCCGCATGCTGCTGGCCTGCTACGAGCACGCTCAGGAGCACGGCGGGACGCTGAGCGTCACCGGTGTCCACGACCTGGTCGAGCGGATTCTCTACCTCAGCGGCGTCCTGTCCCTGTTCCGGCCGCCCCCTCCCGGCAGCACCCGCCCCGGCCTGAACTGATCGGGGGGCCGGGGAGCCGAGCGGCGGACGCCGCACGGGGGCAGCCTTCGCGGACTTGTGGCCGGGATGTCTGGATCGACCGTGGCGGGGCAGACGCCCGGCGACATTTTCTTGCGACGATCGCTGCTTGGCGGTTTATTGTGTGCCTCGGCGTGCTGCGTGCGGAGTGCAAGGAGGAGCGGTCGTGACCAAAGCCCTGCCCCACGAGGGAGAAATCGTGTCTCGTGACGGCACGCTGCGGGTCGCCGGTACCTTCCCGGGGGTATCGCCGTCCATTGCGCAGGCCCGGGACTTCACCGCTGCCTTCGTGGACCAGGCGGCCGGGGCCGACCCCCGGATCCAGCCGGGGCAGCGCGGCGACGCGCTGCTGGTGATCAGTGAGCTGGTGACCAACGTGGTACGGCACGCGCCGGGGCCGTGCGAGGTGACGCTGGAGGTGACCGGTGTGGAACTCGTCATCACGGTGGGCGACACCAGTGTGCAGCCGCCGACCTTCCACCCGTTCTCTCCGCACCGTATCGGGCGTCACGGCCTGGAGATCGTCCTGGCGTTGTGCACGAGCGTGGACTGTCGCCCCACACCGCGAGGCAAGGCCATACGCGCCGTCATGTCCCTGGCCTGAGGCCACGCCACCGCCCGTGGCGAATGTCTGCCATGGCGCGACCGAACCCGCGGGGGGCCAGATGTCGGCGCCCGGGTTCGAGCAACGGCACGCGAACTTTCGTCGACCTCGTCCACCGCGCATCAGGCCTCGGCGGACGTGAATTCCCACGGATTTCGAAAACCCGGAGCACGGGAATGCGAAAGGCGCTGGGAATGCGAAATGCGAATCGAAAACACCGCTGCCCAGTAGGCCGGTTGCCCGGACGTCAGCCATCTCCACCACGGCCGTCACGCTCCGTCAGCGCGAGTAATTTGGTGCCTGCGTGACGGATCGGCACAGCAGAGATCGATGGTGAATTTGGGACTCCGTTCAGGCGGGGGCTTGACAGCGCGGAATTCAGCGATGAAAGTTCGGGTTGCGAATACCGCACGGCTCGCAGACGGTTCCGCCCCATTGATCCAGACCATTGACCGGCGTCGGCCGGCCGGTGAATCCCGTCGAGGACAGGTGTCCTCCCGGTTCTCTGTACTTCCCCCGGTTCACCGTGGCGACAGGTCGACATGAAGGAGGAGCGTCGTGACCGGCAAGGACATGCGTGCCCGGCCCGCCACCGACCCGGAAACGGGGGCGGGCGACTTATCGCCCGGTTTGCCGGCGGAGCCGCCGGTGCCGCCGCTCGCCGAGCAGGTCACCGTCGACTTCGCCGGGGAGGGCGAGGGCGAGGGCGAGCTGTCCTGGGGCATGTGGGAGATCTGGGGCGCGATGTGCCGGCAGGAGTCAGGTCTGCCGATCGGCGGACGGGCACCGCTGGAGCCCGGTAGGACGCTCGCCGACGTGGCGGAGGAGCTGCGCTACCTGATGGGGCGCTTCCCCGCCATGCGCACCCGTTTGCGCTTCGACGCCGCGGGCCGACCCCGGCAGCGCCTCTTCGCCACCGGCGAGATCACTCTCGAGGTGTACGACGCCGACCGGGGCTCCGACCCGGACGAGGTCGCCGCGGCTGTCGAGGCGCACTACCGCCGTGCCCCGTTCGACTACGCGAACGACTGGCCGGTCCGGATGGCGGTGGTACGGCAGCAGGGCCGGCCCGTGCAGATGGTGAGCATCATGCACCACCTGGTGATGGACGGGCGCGGGGGCGCGATCATGCTCCGTGACGTCAGGGCGCGCGAGACCGCGACCGTCACCGGTACGCAGCAGCTCGAACAGGCCCGCTGGCAGCGGTCGCCCGCCGGGCAGCGGCAGAGCGAGCGGACGCTGCGGTACTTCGAGAACATCCTGCGAACGGTCTCCGCGCGGCAGTTGCCCGGGCCGACGGACCCGCGCACGCCGCGGCACTGGCAGGCGGAATTCCGCTCTCCGGCGCTGGCGGCGGCCTTGCCGAGGATCGCGGCGCGAACGGGCACCGGCACACCGGCTGTTCTGCTGGCGATGTTCGCGCTCGGCTTGCACCGGGCCACCGGAATCAGCCCCGTGGTGGTCCGGCCGGTGGTCAGCAACCGTTTCCGGCCCGGCCTGTCGGATGTGGTGTGCCCCGTCTCGCAGTCGGGCATGTGCTCCCTGGACGTCGGGGGAGCCACCGTGACCGAGGTCGTCGAGCGGGCCGAGCGAGCCAGTATCTCCGCCTGGAAGTACGCCTACTACCAGCCGGAGGACCTGGACGCGCTGATCGCCCGACTCTCCCGCGAGCGCGGTGAGGACATCGTCATCGGAACCTACTTCAACGACCGCACCACGCACGCGCCGACGCCGGAGACCACAAGGCAGAAGGCCGCCGAGGAGCTGGTGGAGGAGATCCGGGCGGCACGCGGGCGCAGCACCTTCGCCTGGACGCGGCGCCAGGACACCTCCTCCGAGCGGTTCTTCGTCTACGCCGACGACACACCGGACGGCGGGCTGGTGTTCGACATCCGCATCGACACGCACTTTGTCTCACCCGGCCAGGCCGAGGCGTTCGCGCGCTGCATGGAGGAAGCGGCGGTCGAGGCGGCGTTGGAGGATGTGTCCGGGGGCGGGACACTGCACGGCGCCGCGGTGCCGCTGGACGGGACGGCCCGTTGACGGCACCGGGTGGCGAAAGCCGACCGGCATCCCCGCCTGGCTGGGCGTCAGTCGTATGCGGCCCACGGCCGTACCTTCGAGTCGTCATCCGGGAGGACGGCCCCGCTGCGGGTCGTGTTCTGTTTCCACTGCCTCTTCCGGCCGGTCGGAACAGGGCGTCTGCCTCGCGAAGGCATGTTCGACATCTTGACGGCGTCTCCAAGAGCCCGCACGATTCGTGGGAGCGCTCCCATGGCGCCACTTCCACCCCACGGGAAGGAACGATTCGTGATCCCGCACCCGCCCCGCTCCCATCCTCCGAGGTCTTCCGGAGGTGCCCGACGAGTCCGCGGCCGCATCCTGGGCACGCTGGCGGTGGCCGGTCTCTTCGGGGCCGCGCTGGTGGCCCCGGCCGGGGCCGCCTCGAACGCCGACGACGACGCGCCGGAGCAGATCGTCAACGGCGACTTCTCCAACGGCACCACCGCGCCCTGGTGGTGGACCGAGAACAACCCGGCCTCCGTGGTCGACGGCCGGCTCTGCGCCGACATCCCGGGGGACACGGCCAACCCCTGGGACGCCATCGTCGGGCAGAGCGACCTGCCGCTCATCGCCGGCGAGAGCTACACACTCAGCTACACCGCGACCGCCTCGGTGCCGGTCACCATCACCACCAACGTGCAGATGGCGGTGGACCCGTACACCACAGAACTGGGCGAGCACGACCAGATCGACGACACGGCGGTGCCGATCACCCACACCTTCACCGCCAAGGCGGACAACGACGCCGCCCAGCTGGCCTTCCAGGTCGGCGGCAGCTCCAAGCCGTTCACCCTGTGCCTGGACGACGTCTCGCTGCGCGGCGGCGCCGAGCCGCCCGTCTACACGCCCGACACCGGCTCCCCGGTCCGGGTGGACCAGGTCGGCTACCTGCCCGACGGGCCGAAGGACGGCACCTTCGTCACCGACGCCACCGACCCGCAGACCTGGACCCTGAAGAACGCGGCCGGGACGGCCGTCGCCAGCGGCACCACGGAGCCCGGCGGCATCGACCCGACCTCCGAGCAGAACGTCCAGACGTTCGACTTCAGCAGCTACACCACCGCCGGCGACGGCTACACCATCACCATCGGCGACGAGACCAGCGAGCCGTTCGCCATCGCCAAGGACGTCTACTCCACGCTGCGGACCGACTCCCTCGCCTACTACTACAACCAGCGCAGCGGCATCGCCATCGACGGCTCCATAGCCGGCGCCGCGTACGCCCGCCCCGCCGGGCACCTCAACGTCGCCCCCAACACCGGTGACAACGACGTGCCGTGCCAGCCGGGCGTCTGCGACTACACCCTGGACGCGGCGGGCGGCTGGTACGACGCCGGCGACCAGGGCAAGTACGTCGTCAACGGCGGCATCTCGGTCGCCGAGCTGATGAACACCTACGAGCGCACGCTGACCGCGAAGGGCGCGAACGGCGCGGCGCTGGGCGACGGCAAGCTGAAGGTGCCCGAGAAGGGCAACGGTGTGCCCGACATCCTCGACGAGGCCCGCTGGGAACTCAACTTCCTGATGGAGATGCAGGTACCCGACGGCCAGCCGCTGGCCGGCATGGCTCACCACAAGCTGCACGACCAGGCGTGGACCGGCCTGCCCCAGGCACCTGACAAGGACTCCCAGCCGCGCCTGCTGCACCCGCCGTCCACCGCCGCCACCCTCAACCTGGCCGCGGCGGGCGCCCAGTGCGCCCGGCTGTTCAAGTCCTACGACGCGGCCTTCGCCGACCGCTGCCTGACCGCGTCCCGGAAGGCGTGGACCGCGGCCAAGGCCCACCCGGCCGTCTACGCCGACGCCGGCGACGCCACCGGCGGCGGCGCCTACAACGACAGCAACGTCACGGACGAGTTCTACTGGGCCGCGTCGGAGCTGTTCATCACCACCGGTGACGACACCTACCGTCAGGCGGTGCTCACCTCTCCGCTGCACGGCCACTTCGAGGCGGTCTTCCCGCCCGACGGCTTCTCCTGGGGCTCCACCGCGGCACTCGGCGCCCTGGACCTGGCGACCGTGCCCAGCAAGCTGACCGCCGACCAGCTCGCCACCGTGCGCGCCATGGTGACCGACGCCGCCGACGCCTACGCGCAGGACTCCAGGAACACGCTCTACGGCCTCCCCTACGCGCCGTCCGGGAACCACTACGTGTGGGGCTCCAACAGCCAGGTGCTCAACAACGCCGTGGTGCTCGGCGTGGCCGCCGACCTGACCGGCGACACCAAGTACCGGGACGCCGTGCTGCACGCCCTGGACTACATCCTGGGCCGCAACCCGCTGAACCAGTCCTACGTCACCGGCTTCGGCGAGCGTGACTCGCACAACCAGCACAGCCGCATCTGGGCGCACCAGCTCAACGCCGACCTGCCCAACCCGCCCGCGGGCACCCTGGCAGGCGGCCCGGACAACCAGTTGGAGGACCCCACCGCGCAGAGCAAGCTGACCGGCTGCGCCCCGGCGATGTGCTACATCGACGACATCGAGTCCTACTCGACCAACGAGAGCGCCATCAACTGGAACGCGCCCCTGGCCTGGGTCGCCTCCTACGTGGACGACCTCGGCAGCGGCGACAACGGCGGCGGCAAGGCGGCCTGCCAGGTCACCTACACCGCCTACCGGTGGAACGGCGGCTTCACCACCCAGGTGACCCTGAAGAACACCGGCACCACGGCGATCTCCCCCTGGGAGCTGAAGTGGTCCTTCGCCGACAACCAGAAGATCACCGACCGCTGGCAGGCCGAGATCACCCAGAGCGGGCGGAACGTGAGCGCCAAACCCGCCGGCTGGAACGGCTCCATCCCACCCGGCGCGACGGTGAACTTCGGGTTCAACGGCACATCGAGCGGCCAGGTCGGCGACCCCAAGGTGTTCACCCTGAACGGCGGCACCTGCGACACGGCCAAGTGACCGCCGGCCACCCCTAGGACGGCGAGTGGCCGGAGCAGCCCCACGAGGGACGGCTCCGGCCACTCGGGACGAACAGCCCCGCGCGCCCACCCGGCAACTCCCCGTCTGCCAGGGCGCGACCGCTCAGTCCGCCGCGACGACGGTCGTCCAGTCGAGCCCGCCGTGAGCGGCGACCCCGGGTGCGAAGCCGCCGCCGGGAAGGCCGGCGAAGAACCTCAGGGCGCCGTGGCCGGTGGCCGCGTAGAGGTCCGCGACCCCGTCGCCGTCGGCGTCGCCCGCGCTGAGGACGCGCGGATAGCGGGCGGTGGTGAAGCCCGTACCGACCGTCGTCCTGTCGGCGGGACCGGCCGGCGTCCCGTCGGCGCCGACCGCGGCCAGCGTGAGCGCGCCTGAGGTGTCGTCGCGGATGAGGATGTCGGGTATGCCGTCGCCGGTCATGTCGCCAGGGGTGATCACCGTGCTGTGGTCGAGGCCGGTGGCCAGGACGGTGGAGTCCATTCCGCCGAAGTCGCCCGCCCAGCGCAGGAGCCGGCCGTCCTCTACGGTGAGGATGTCCTGGAAGCGGCTGACGGCGCCCAGACTGCCCGTGTCGCCGTGCAGGATCTGCGTGGCGCTCGTCCAACTCGTGCCGTCGGAGCGGCTCCAGGGACCCGTGCTCGACCCGGATGCGGCGAAGTCCCCGAGGCCGTCGTTCCTGACGCCCGTGACATAGCCGGTGCCACTGATCCGGAGCAGGTCCTGGTAACCGTCGAACGTGAGGTCACCGTCGCGCAGGATGGTGCCCTGGTCCCAACCGGCCCCGCTGTCGGCATAGGTCACCGCCTTCCTCAGGGTGCCGTCGCCCTTGCCGTACAGCACGTACAGCTTGCCGTCGGTGCCGGTGGCCAGCAGATCGGCCTTCCCGTCGCCGTTGAGATCCCCGGCCCGGTCAGGCCCGGGGGCCGAAGCGACGTAGAAGGCGTACTGCACGGTGCCGGAGACGTTCCCCGCCCGGTCCACCGTCCGGACGTTGAGATAGTTCGTCCCCCACTGGGCGGGTGTCAGCCTCACCTTCGCGGTGCCGTCGGGACCGAGCGGGAGAGCGCTGCCGCTCCCCGCGTCGCGGTTGAGCCCGTATTCGAAGCGCACGGTGTCCTGCGAGCCAGGCCCTGACACCTCGAAGGTGAAGGCGCCGGTGGTCCGCGCCGGGGGCGCGGGCTTCGCGGAGTCGATCGGCGGGAACACCCTGGACGTCACGACCGGCACGGCCGGCGGCGTGAGGTCGACGGTGAAGTGACAGTCACCGGACCATTCGGAGGCCGTCCCCGCCGGGTCCACGTCCCGGGCCCGCCAGGTGTACGTGACCCCGTCCGCGAAGTCCCCCGCGGGCAGACTCACCCCTCTCGTGTCCCCGCCGTATCCGGAGACGGTGGAGTCGTAGGGCGCCGATCCGTCGCCGGGCTCGACGAGGAATTCGGTGACATACCGGTACAACGGGTTGCCGTTCGAGGTCGCCGAGAAGGTGATTCCGCTCGGCCCGACCCTCCCCAGATACCTGTAAGGCGCGTCGGCTCCGCAGGCGTCGGCGTTCCCCCCGACCACCGGGGCCGGGCTCGTGCCGAGCCCGCTGGGCGCCGGCACCGCCCCATCGGCCGCCCGCGCCGCCGGACCCACCGCGAAGGCGGCACCAAGGAGCACCACGGCCGCCAAACCGGCCGACAACCGGCTGATCCCGCGCACGCTTGAGTGTTTCGCTGACATCCAACCCCCCAGGCAACCGGCGCGGCACGCGACACCCGCCGGTGTTCGAACGGTGATCGTCGGTGACGACACCGATGACGAATGTACGCCGGGGGTCCGACATCCCAACGGGATTCCGCCCGACCCGCGGGCGCGGCAAGCACGGCTCGCCTGCGGGTGCCGAGCCGGCCGGGACGGGTCCGGTGGGCGGGCGGTGTCACCGCCGTCGGCCGGAACCAGCCGCAGCGAGCGCCGCAGGAAGCTTCGTCCAAGTCCTTGACGGGCATGTGAGGATCCGGTGGTATGTGATGGAAATGTTTTGAAAACGTTTGTTGTTGTTCAACTGGCGGCTGCCGGACCGCTGATGGAGACCTGATCGGTGATCAGATCCGTTGGTGTTCGTCAGTCCGAGTCAAAGGACAGGCATGCGAAGAAGGCGTGAAAGACTCTGGCAGGCGGCGACCGGAGTGGCACTGTCGGGGCTGCTGGGCAGCGCGCTGGTCGTGGCGACCGCCGCGCCCTCCACCGCCGCCCAGAACCCCGCGGGCACCTGGACGGTGAACGGTCCCGGTGCGTCACCGCTCAACGCGCAGCTCGACCTGGACGCCGCCGGCGAACTGCACCTCGCGGTCGACAGCGGCGGCTCGCCGGTGCTGCTGCCGGGACGGCTGGGAATCCGCACCGACCAGCACGACCTGACCACGGGTCTGAAGCTGGCCAAGCTGCAGGAGAAGACCGTCCGCGAGAACTACGACACCACCACGGGCAAGCAGGTGAAGCGCTCCGCCACCATGCGGGAGGCCACCTTCACCTTCCGTGCCGCGGACGGCGCGAAGCTGGGCGTGGTGGTGCGGGTCTCCGACGACGGGGTCGCCTACCGCTACCTGCTGGACGACGACGGGCCGGTGACCGTGACCGGTGAGGCCTCGACGTTCGAGGTTCCGGCCGACGCCAAGGCCTGGGTCCAGCCGTACTCGCCGAGCTACGAGACCGAGCGGACCGAGACCACCGCGGGCGCGGCCAACGCGGCGACGCCCAAGGACTGCACCGGCACCACGTGCTCCTTCGGCTACCCGACGCTTTTCCAGGTGGGCAGCACCTACGTGCTGCTGACCGAGGCGGACGTCGACGGCCGCTACTCCGGCAGCCACCTCGACCACGTGGACGGCTCGTCCGGCTACTCGGTCGCCCTGGCGGGCAACGCGCCCGTCACCTCGCAGGGCCCGCTGTCGACGCCGTGGCGCACCGCGATCGTGGGCAGCCTCGACACGCTGGTCGGCTCGACCCTCGTGGACGACCTCGCGCCGCCCGCGAAGTTCACCGACACCTCCTGGATACGGCCGGGCGTGGACGACTGGTCCTGGCTGAGCAACGGGTCGAGCCCGAGCAACTTCGAGCGGCAGAAGGACTTCGTCGACTACGCGGCAGAACACGGGCTGCAGTACACCCTCGTGGACGCCGGCTGGCAGGAGAGCTGGGTGCCCGAGCTGGTCCGCTACGCGCGGGCCCGCGGTGTCGACGTGCTGCTGTGGTTCGCCTGGAGCGATCTGAAGACGCAGGCGCAGCGCGACGCCTGGCTGCCCAAGCTCAAGTCGTGGGGCGTGGCGGGCGTCAAGGTCGACTACATGGACTCCGACTCCCAGTCCACCTTCCAGTGGTACGACGCGATCCTGAAGGACACCGCGAAGTACCAGCTCATGATCGACTTCCACGGTGCGACGATCCCCCGCGGCCTGCAGCGCACCTGGCCGCAGGTGATGAGCGTCGAGGCGGTCCGCGGCGAGGAGAACGGGCAGAACGCCACCCGGGACATCTTCCTTGCCTTCACCCGCAACATCGTCGGCTCGATGGACTACACCCCGACCTGGTTCTCCCGCCCGAACCGCTCGGACTCCCTTGCGCACGAGCTGGCGCTCCCCGTGGTGTACGAGTCCGGCTGGACCAGCCTGGGGGACAACCCGGAGGGATTCGCCGCCCAGCCGGTGGCCGAGCGCTACATCGACCAGCTCCCGACCGTCTGGGACGAGACGCACCTGGTCTCCGGCGGACCCGGCCAGCAGCCGGCCGGTGACCGGCAGGCCGTCATCGCCCGGCGCAGCGGCGACCGCTGGTTCGTCGGCGGGATCCTGGCAGGCACGGCCGACACCATGAAGGCGCCGCTGAGCTTCCTCGGCAGCGGCAAGTGGCTGGTGGAGACCATCGGCGACAACGGCAGCCAGCTGCACCGCACCGTGAGCACGCTGACCGCCAGGGACACCCTCAGCGTGGCCGCGGCAGCCAACGGCGGCTTCGCCGCGGTCGCCTGCCCCGCCACCAAGGGCCGCGCCAACTGCGATGAGCCGGTCGTCACCGCGCCCGCAACCTCGCTGACCCTCGACCCGGCGACCGCGACCGCGGGCCCGGGACAGGACGCCGCGGTCAACGCGTCGTTCGTGCTCCCCGAGGGCGTCGCGCTGAAGAACGTGACGCTGTCCGTCGACCGCGACCGGCTCCCGGCGGGCTGGACCGCCACCGGCGACACCGTCACGGCCTCCTCGCTGCACGCGGGCAAGGTGCTCCAGGGCCACTGGACGGTGACCGTCGGCAAGGACCAGCCGGGCGGCCAGGTGGAGGTGCCCGTGGTGGCCACCTACACCAACCCGGCGGGCAAGAAGCTGCCGCCGATCCACGTCGAGGAGGTCGTGCGCGTCTCCATTCCGCTGCACGGCTCGGTCTACGCCAGTGACCAGCCCTTCCTCACGGCGACCAACGGCTACGGGCCGGTCGAGCGCGACCAGTCCAACGGCGAGGCCGGCGGGCAGGACGGCAATCCGCTGACGATCGGCGGGACCGTCTATCCCAAGGGCATCGGCACGAACGCCGCCTCCCAGGTGCAGATCGACATCCAGGGCCGCTGCACCCGCTTCGAGGCGCACGTCGGCCTCGACGACGAGGTCACCACCAACGGGAGCGTCACGTTCAGCGTCCTCGGTGACGACGGCACGGAGCTCGCGTCCACCGGTGTGATCCACGGCGGCGAGGGCGCGACCGACCTGGTCGCCGACGTCACCGGAGTGCACACCCTCAGCCTGGTCGTCGGCGACGGCGGCGACGGCAAGAACTACGACCACGGGGACTGGGGGCTGGCCCGGATCACCTGCGCGGACTGACCGCGCGGCAGCACCCGTGGCGCGTCACACAGCCGCTGCCCCGTCACCGTTCCCACGGTGGCGGGGCAGCGGCACGTTCCCGCCGGGCGGACCGCGCCCCGCTCAGCCGGCGTAGACCTCGAACTCCGCTATCTGGACGCCGGGGGCCCCGTTGTTGGCCGTGCCCTGGACGCGGACGTAGCGCCGCTGCGCGGTGGGGATCGCGATGTCGACCGTGTTGTCGTTGCCGGCGGGGTCGAAGACGTAGTCGGCCGCGGGGCTGAGGGTGGTGAAGTTCTCGCCGTCGTCGCTGCCGAGGACCTCCAGCCGCTGGGTGCGGCCGCCCCAGCCGCCGTTGAGCTTGAGCGACACCCGCGAGGTGGCCACCGGGGCGCCGAGGTCGACGGTGAGGGACTGTGGGGAGGTGAGTGCCCCGCTCTCCCAGTAGGTGTTGGTGTCGGAGTCGACCGCGCCCGCGGCCGGGAAGCCGTCGTGCGAGGTGCTTGCGGTCACCGGACGGCCGGCGGCGAGGTTGCCGGCGGTGCTGGTGACGACGCGGCCGCTGACGTGGACCTGGTAGCGGCCCGCGGACGTCCCGTCGGACACCGTGAGCGAGCCGTTGCGGTCGCCGCGCCGGGTGGGCACGAAGCGGATGTCGACGCTGCAGGTGGCGCCGGGGGCCAGGAAGGCCCCGCAGGTGCCGGACAGGGCGTAGACGCCGGTGATGCTGATCGAGGCGATACGGACCGGCCGCGACGTGGGGTTGGTGAGGGTGACGGTCTGCGGGTCGCTGGTGTTCCCGACCGCGTCGGTCTCGAAGGAGAGCGTCCTGTCCAGGCCGCCGACCTGGAGCGGACCGGGCGCCGGGTAGCCGCAGTGGCTGTCGGACCAGCCGTGGTCGCCGCGGCCCTCGGTGAGCGTGAAACCGGAGCCGCAGTCGTACCGGCCGCCGGCTCCGAGGGCGAAGGCGTTCACCGACTCGGCGTCCGCGGACCCGGGCGCGTTGAACTGGACGGCGAAGGTGCCCGCGTGGGCCAGGATGTTCCGCGCGAAGTGCACGTTGTCGACCGAGGAGCCGAGGAACTGGACGGCCTCGTAGGCGCTGTCCTGGATCAGGTTGTCGCGCACCTCGACGTCGCCGGTCAGCGGTGCGTCGGCGGCCCAGAACCACAGGGCGCCTTCGCCGATGTGCGAGAAGAGGTCGAGCGTCCCGGTCCGCTGCAGCACGTTGCCCGCGATGGTGGTCGTGCCGGACAGCGGCACCGCTCCGAAGCGGTTGCCCACATGGATACCGCCGCCCTGGACCAGGGTGTCGGAGACCGCGTTGCCGATCACTTGGTTGTCGCCGCCGCCGTACAGGGCGATGTTGTTGGCGAGGGCGGGGTTCTTGACGGTGTTGCGCGCGAAGAGGTCTCCGGTGTCGGGGTGCTGGTCGGACCACATCGCCAGACCGTCGTCACCCGTCCCGCGGATGTAGCTGTCGGTCACCGAGGAGTGCGTGACGCCGTCGTGGAAGTTGAGTCCGTCGGCCGTCTGGTCGAGGATCCGCAGGTGCGACAGCGCGAGCCCGTCGAAGGGTCCGTCCATCCAGACGCCGACCTTGGTGTGCTGGATCCACAGGTCGTCCACGGTCGAGTGCGCCAGCGCGCCGCCCACGCCGTTGACCTGGTCGGCGTCGTCGCGCTCTGCCACCTCGCCGAAGATCGCGAAGTCGGCGAGGTGGACGTCGGAACTCGCGTCGGGGGCGTACTTGCCGTAGACGCCCACGCCGTCGCCGCGCAGGACGCTGTACCACGGTCCGCTGCCGCGCACGGTGACGCGGTCGACGATCAGGTGCCGGGTGACGGTGTACGTGCCCGGCGGGATCCACACGGTCGTGCCGGTGCCGGACGCGGCGTCGATCGCCCGCTGGATGGCGTCGCTCGCGTCGGTCCTGCCGGTCGGGTCGGCGCCGAAGGAGGTGACCGGCAGGGCGTTGCGCGGCCGTTGCCCCGGTGCGGCGACCTGTTCGAAGTCGGCGGTGTCGATCAGGTACCAGGGGGCGGTGTCACCCTTGCCGATCTGGAGCCGTACGGTGCTGCCGGCCGGCAGGGTGCGGCCGAACATCAGCCGGGCGTCGTCGTAGATCTGCCGCCGGCCGCCGTCGGCCGGGTCGTTCGTCCAGGGGTACTGGCCGTAATACCAGCTGTAGCGCGACGTGACCGGGAGCGAGGCGGTGAACCGCCCGTCGACGTAGGCGCCGAGGGTGGCGTCGATGCCCTTGCCGTCGGCGGAGTCCGGGACGCTGTAGCGGACGTTGACCGCGTCGGCGGCCTTCCTCAGCCGGAATTCCACGTACTGTCCCGGCTTCTCCAGCCGGACGGCCCTGCGTCCCACCGCTTCCGCGGCAGCCGTCCCGTAGGCCCAGTCGGGCCCGATCACGGTGCCGTTGGTCCGCCCGTCCTCGGCCTGGTACTCGAGGAAGGGGACCCGAGCGCCGGCCCCACCCCCCAGGTCCGCACCGGCCACTCCGCGAGCCACCTCAGGAGCAGTCGGCCGCGGGCTTGCGCCGGCGGGTTGCGCGAGGAATCCGGTGAGAACCGCGGCGATCACCGCGGCCACCGGCACGCGCATGCCTGTCCACCTCATCGTGAATATCCCCAAGTGACCTGGTAGTTGACGGGTCGGACCCCCGGGCGCGCCCGCAGGCCGGCTGCCACCGAGGCATGCCGTGGCGCCCGCCGGACAGTCAAGCAGCAGGACCAGGTGGCTACAAGATGTCGATGAAGTTTCGCAAAAAGCAGACAGAAAATGCGTGAGAATTGACGAGGATGACGTCGCGCAGAGCGATGAGTTTCCGGGCGCGTGGCCGTCTACAGCTGCGAGAGACCATCGAGGTCGAGACCAGGAGACGAGACATGAGCACCGAGCAGAGCACCGCGGCCGACCGCTTCCCCTACACGCTGACCCGAACACTGGACGCTCCCGCGGCGAAGGTGTGGCGGGCGTGGACGACCGCCGAGCAGTACGCCCAGTGGGCTTATGCCGCTCCCGGCTCCGTCGAGATGGACGTACGGCCGGGCGGCGCGTGGAAGGCCACGATGGTCACACCCGACGGCGGACAGTTCCCGCTGACCGGCTCCTATCTGGAGGTCGACGAGAACCGCCTCCTGGTGGTCGGCATGGACGTCCCCGGCAAGCCCGAGCCCTCGGTCATGACCATGGAACTCGACGAGCAGGACGGCCACTCCGCGCGGATCGTGCTCCGCCAGACCTGCGACACCGCCGAGGAACGCGACATGGCCGAACAGGGCAGCACCATGCTCCTCGACAGCCTGGGCGCCTTCCTGGCCGAGAAGCCGGCGGGCTGACCCTGTCCCTGGGGCATTTCGTGGAGACGGAGGATTCCGCCGGGCCGGTCCCCCCGGCGGACCTCCGGGTGCCTGGGCCGTCGCGTCACGGGAGGGCGGGCGGCGCCCCGGGCCGGTCGAGGACCATCTCGACCTCCGTTTTGGAGGGGTCGCCCTTCATCGGGGCGGTCACCCCGGAGCGCACGAAACCGAACCGCCGGTAGAAGCCCTCGGCCCGCGCGTTGTCCTCGTGGACGTACAACCGCACCCGCGTCACTTTCGCGACCGACACCGCCCATTCGACGGCAGCCTCGAAGAGCGCGTCGATCGCCCCGCTCCCACGGTGTTCCGGGCGCAGGAACACGCCGACAATGTGCGCTTGACGCTGCTCGACCGTCACGCCGAACACGTCGTCATTGCCCGCCTCCTCGATCAGCACGGTCACCGTGCCGCTCCAGACCCCGTCCGGCCCCTCGGCCACGAACTGCCGCACCCGCGACCCGCCGGCCGCCGCTTCGGCCCGTTCCTTCCAGAAGGAGTCCGGCTCGGCGAGCGCCCGCTCGTAGCTCTCGAGAAAGGCGATCGCAGCCGCGGGGTCCCGCAGCGCGGACAGCCGCAGCTCCTTCACCCGGGGCCACTCATCGGCGCTTATCGGGCGAACGGCATCGCGCCAAGGCTGGTTCATGAGGCCGACCCTACGGCAGGGACACTTCGCGGCACCACGGCATTTCCGCAGGTGGCCGCCGTCCCCACGCCGTCCTCACGCCGTCCTCACGCCGTACGGGCCCGGCGGCCCCGAGGGGCCGGGTACGCGCCGCCGTGCCCGGGGCCGGCTCCCGCTGTGCCACCGGCTAGAAACCCTCCAGGATCCGGCCGAGCTCGTACCCGCGGTCCGAGCCGGACGGAAGCCCCCGGTACAGATTGCGCAGCCTCCTGAGCGTGTTGTTGTCCATCAGGTCGTGGCCGCCGCTCGCGATCACCCGCCGCAGGCTCCGAAGCGCCCAGTACTGTCCGAACGGCTTGTCCTCGAGGTCGATGAGACTGTCGACCAGGGGGATCAGCATGGCGGTGTCCGGCCTGACGTACAGCGAGACGTATGCCACCAGCCGCAGGCCCCGCCTCCCGCTCCCCAAGAAGTCCCTGACGTCGGCCTCTTCGCCGCTCTCGACCGCCGAGATCATCCTCCCCACCAGCGTGGTCATCGCGTTCGTGCGGGCGTCGCCCGGGGACATGTCGGCCCGGGTGCGGTCGTATTCCGCCGCGAGCTCCGCCAGGCTCTCGGCGGAGCCGGCGAACCTCGCGTCCTGCCGTGCCAGCTCCCGCGCCTCGCCCGTCTCCGCGATGCGCCGCGCGCTCTGGGTCTCGCCCGTCAGTTCGTCCAGCCGCCGCTCCATGTCGCGGTACTCGACGCCGCCGAAGGGAGTCTGGATCGACTTGAACAACCCGTCGAGCCAGGGGAGTACCCCCACGACCAGCAGCCCCACGCTGATCAGGTCGATCTTCAGATGAGGCCACACCACATGCGCCACACCCACCGTCACGGCCGTCGCGGTGAGACACACTTTCGCCGGCAGCCTGCCCCGATGCGACGTGCGCTCATGCGAAGAAGTCCCAGCACCCAATTCCCCACCAACCCGCACACTGCCGCGCCGGGCAGCCTCGACGACATTCCGGCCCCAGGCCAGGGTAGTGACGACCTCCCCGGTCTCCCGGACCTTCCTGAAAGGTATGTCGCCTTTGTTCAATACCCCACCGGTCCTGGCCGCCTAGCGTCGCTGCCATGACACATCTGTCCAGCGCTGCCGAGGCCATGGCCGCCATCGCCCGCACCATCACCGACGACCAGCTCGCCAGCAGGACTCCGTGCACGGAGTACGACGTGCGGGCCCTGGTCAACCACCTCCTGTTCTGGGGCCCGTCCCTGGCCGGCGGCGGCCGCAAGGAGTCGGTTCCGCAGCCGGCGGGCGCCGAGTCCGATGTGGACCTGACGGCCGGCGACTGGCGCGGCAGCCTGCTCGTCATGCTGGACGAGATCACGTCGTCGTGGGCACCGCCGAGCGCCTGGGAGGGCGAGACGAGCATGGGTACGCCGCAGACGCTGCCCGCGCCCGTCCTGGGGGACATGATCGTCGGCGAACTGGCCCTGCACGGCTGGGACCTGGCGGTCGCCACAGGGCAGCGGCTGGAACTGCCCGCAGACCTGCTGGCGCATCTGCACGGCACGGTGTCCGCCGGTGTGGAGCAAGGGCGGGAGATGGGCATGTACGGACCGGAGGTCGCGGTGCCGGCCGGCGCACCCTCCTTGGACCGCGTCCTCGGCCTGACCGGCCGTGATCCTGCCTGGAGCCGCTGACCGGTGACGCCGGTCGGTCGCAGAGGCCGGCCACCGGAGCCCCCGAGGGGGTCGGTGACGCGCCGTGAGCGAAGGATTCCCCCAGTGACCGGTGTGGGTTACCTCTTCCTCTGTTGCCGAAAAATCTATGGTGGTGAGAGTAGACATTGGGCCGCGGTGTGGCTATGGTTTTTCTTGTAGTCGAGATCGGCAAGGCCCGGCAGAGATGAACTGCCGGGCAGCAGTACACGCAAGTGCATGCGCAGGACGGTGCGGTGGTGGAGTTCCGAAGCCGGAGCGGTTGCATGATGGCGACGGGGCTGACGACCGGACCGGGTGGCCCGCAGTGATCAGGGGCCGCCGCGAGCAGTGCCTCGGTGAAGGCGCCCGCTGAGGGCGCGTGCACCGGGATGTTCGGCAGGCAGTGATCCAGAGGGAAGGACGGAGGGTCCGAGCGCCATCAGGATCGCCCGGGCGGAATGACGTTGAGCCCGGGTACCGCAGGACATCGATAGTGAGGTGGTCTCCGGTCAAGCAATCGCGATCCCCGCGCCCCCGGCAGCAGTACGGTCGGGTCCGCGGAAACAGAAGGCCGGCGCAGTAGCCGCGTCGGCAGATGGTGTACTGGTTCCTTCGGGGCCTTGGTGCCGTACGGCACCAAGGCCCCTCCACGCGCGTTCCGCAGAGAGGCGAGATGACAGCAGGCGACTCGTACAACCGGCTCGAAGACGACGACTACCCCGCCTACACCATGGGCCGGGCAGCCGAACTGCTGGGCACGACCCAGAACTTCCTGCGCGCCATCGGTGAAGCCCGCCTGATCACCCCGCTGCGCTCGCAGGGCGGTCACCGCCGCTACTCCCGCTACCAGCTGCGCATCGCCGCCCGCGCCCGCGAGCTCGTCGACCGCGGCACGTCGATCGAGTCCGCCTGCCGCATCGTCATCCTCGAGGACCAGCTCGAAGAAGCCCAGCGCATCAACGAGGAACTGCGCGCCTCCTCCCGCAACCCCGCCGAAGCCTGACCGGCTCGCCCCGATCCGGCCGATCGCCACGGGCCACACTGGTTCTCGGATCCCGTGGCCACCGTCGCCGAAGCGCGCCCGGCCACCGGCTCCGCACCGCGTTCGGGGCCGGTCCGCGACCGGCGCACGCGGGCCGGGCGGGTCCGGGAGGCCCGGACCCGCCCGCCGTGGACAGCGCGCAGCTGACGGAGCTACTTGCGGGTCCACTTCTGGTTGCTGCCGCCGGTGCAGTTCCACAGCTCGATCGGGGCGCTGTCGGCGGTGGAGGCACCGGTCACGTCCAGGCAGAGGCCGGACTGGACGCCGGTCACGGTCCCGTCGCTGTTGAGGTTCCACTTCTGGTTGGCACCGCCGTTGCAGTCCCAGATGACGACCTTGGTACCCGCGGCGGTTCCTGCTCCGGAGGCGTCCAGGCACTTGCTGCCGTAGACGCGCAGCTCCTTGGCGGAGGTGAGGTTCCACTGCTGGTTGCCACCGCCGTTGCAGTCCCAGAGCGCGGTCTGGACGCCGTTGGTGGAGGACGCGTTGGGTACGTCCACGCAGCGGTTGGAGCCGACGCCGCGCAGAGGGCCGGTGTTGCCCGTGTCGGTGCCGCCGCCGGGGTTGGTTCCGATGCCCCAGCCCCACTGGAGGCGGTCGAGCCCGGACTGGTTGGTGACGCTCACGGAGAGGCTGGTGCCGCTGCCGTTCAGCGTCGTGATGGCGCAGGACGCGCTCTCGCAGGGGCCGGGGCCCTGGGTCTGGGCCGCCTGCTTGACGCCGGTCCACAGGACGGAGCCCATGCCCAGGTTGCGTACGGTGTCGGTGATTCCGTAGAGGTACGACAGGTCGTTGGTGCCGTTCTTGGGGCCGTTGTAGTTGACCCCGGTGTTCATGGGGACGCCGAACTCGGTCAGCACGGCGCGGTCGGCGTGGCCGCACAGGTTGCCGGTGAAGTCGTTGACCCAGTCGGCTTCGGTGGTGTGCGAGTCGCCGAACATGCCGTAGATGTGGATCGACAACAGGGTGCCGGAGAGGCGGGAGTCAGAGCCGACGGCGCAGAGGTTCCCGTCCGAGTACAGGCCGGGCACGATCACATGGCCGCGGGGGAGGCTGGGGTAGCGCGCCAGCCAGGAGGCTTCGAAGTTGGTCAGGTCGGTGGCGTTGTAGCCGTAGGGCTCGTTCATGATGTCGAAGTAGAAGTTGCTCTTGGCGCCGTACTTGTTGATCATCGTGTCCCACATCTGGTTGAACGATGCGGTGTCACTGACCTTCCCGCCCTGGAGCCAGGGGGCGACGATGACGTTCATGCCCAGTGCGGTGGCGGTGTCCAGGGCCGCGGTGTAGCTGTTCCACCAGGACCCGGAGGTGGTCGCCGCGTTGAATCCCAAGCGGACGGTGTTGGCGCCGAGGTTCTGGAAGCCCTTGAGGATGGCGGTGGACTTCGTGGCCACGGTCGCGTAGCTGTCCGACGTCGACAGGCCCACGGGGACGTTCGGGCCGGTGATGAAGTTGTCGTCGGGGTCGGCCCAGTTCACTCCGTGGAACTGCCCGGTGGACGCGGCAGCCGCTGCCGGAGCGGCATGCGCGGTGATGCTCCCGGTCAGCAGCCCGACCGACATCATGGCTGTGGTGAGGACTGCGGCGGCAAGGCGCGGAACTCTGATCTTCACTGCGAACTCTCCTGGCGGTGTGGGGGGTGACGGCCAAGGTGGTGCGGTGGCGAAGGTGGCCTGTGAGACGTACTCCTTGCCCGGGGCCGGCCGGAGCGGGTGAGGGTGGGCGTGGCTGGGACCTGTGGGGCCCGATGGCCCCTCGGCAGACGCGAACTCCCGCCGACGCCCGCAGGGGTGCAAACCTCGCGATTCTCGGCATGAAGGCGTCCTTCGGCATGCAATTGACGGAAGAGGGCGCGTGCGGTGAGCCCACCGGGAGTGCGACGTACCGTCAGGAGGATGGTGCACAGTGTGCTGTCATGTTTCTTTAGGGGTCAACCCTCGCGACAAAGAAACAAGTTCACACACATCTGATCCGCGGGCTCCTTGCGTCTGGGCCCTCGCGAACGGCCGGGACGGCTGCGACTCAGGCAGAGGCCGACGTACCAGCTGATCTGCGCACGCATTGGCCAAGCGCTGGACAACCGCTTTCCGGCGCGTGTCAGGCGCCCACGCGGGTCCGCCAGGCGAGGAAGGGCACGACCGGGGACTGGCCGTTGATGTAGATCCAGGGCGTCTCGGTGACGCGACCGCCCAACGACCGGAACATGACGCGGGCCGCGGCGTTCTCCCCGGCGAGCGCGAAGGCCATGGCGAAGATGTTGACGCCGATCGCCCAGTCGCGCTCCCGCACGAACGCCGGGTGGTGCACCGACAGCGCGGCCGTCGCGTGCAGCTCACGGACCACCCCGGGGTCGCGCAGGACCGGGGACACCTCGCCGCCGCCGTCGTCGAGCCAATTCTCCAGGTGCGCCATGGCCACGAGCTGGCCGAGCGGACTGCCCTCCGGCGCGGAACGGGCCGTCCTGCGGGCGAAGTCGAACATCTCGCGGTGCGAACCACCCCACTTCCCGCTCACCTGCTGGAGGTGCTGCAGGTGCGCGCCCACGTGGCCGGGAGCCCGGCGCAAGGTCGCCTCGAAGCGCTTGGCGGCCTCTTCCGGGCCGACCTGCAGTCCACGGCCGCACATCTGGAGGAAATACCACGGGGCGGCCCAGTGCGGTTCGCGCTCCGCGACCTCGAACAGCTGCCGCTCGGCGATCCGCAGCCGCTCCTGGAACAGTGTCAGCTGGGGTTCGGGAACGCTGCTTCCCCACCCGCCGCCGCGCGCCTGCCACGCCCACGCCACATGCCGGGCGCCGGAGACCAGCAACGCCAGGGTGTCGTCGGGGTGTTGCTCGACCTCGTCGGATATCCACCGCTCGACACCGGAGATCTTGTGTATCCCCGTGACCAGGAAGCTCTGGTCCTCCGGCCCATGGGCCGCGGCCAGTGGCGCGCGCACCGCGGCCCACCGCCCGGGGCCGCCCTCCAGAGCAGCCGCCCGCATCCGGGCGAGCCGCGGGTCCCCGAAGGAGGGGTCGACAACCGGGACCTTGCGGCCCCACAGCTTGCCGAGCAGAGTGCCCGAGCCACCCCACGCGCTCGGCATCGGGGTCCCTGTGCGGACCTTGCGATCGACGTCTTCCCACCGCGGCATGCCGCCCCCTCCGATGTCCCTGTCCGCGCGAGCCGCCCCCCGGAGGGCTCCGCGCCGGGCCCATCCTAGGTCCACCGCCGCCTGCGAGAATCCCGCAGGCCGGGGCTTCGGGTCACCGGCACCCGCCATGCAGGGAAAACCAGGCGGCGGGGTGTCGCGCCGGGCCGGATACTGGGCCGGTGAGCGACGCCGCGGCTGGGTACGGAGCGGATGCGGACCCTTTGCAGCGAAGGGTCCACCTCGGCCTGCGCGAGGGTGACCTCGACCCGCAGGACGTCGTCGCCCTCGCCTGCGAACTGCTCGACCGGTGCCTTGACACCGACGCCGTCCGGGAGGTCGTCGAACGGGATCCTGCCCAGGTGCCGCCGGCGGAGATGACCGCATTGGCCCGGCGGCTGCTGGACGCGGCGGGCTTCGAACCCGGCTTCACCCTCGCCCCCGAGCGTGTGGAGACCTTGCGCGCCGCGCTGCGCGTCATTGCCCGCGACCTGCCAACGCGCGGGATCGAGGGCGAACCGGAGATCGAGGTGCTGGAGGACTGGTTCCCGGTGGGAGCCGGGGTGCGCTTGGCCGGCGGCGAACCGCTCGACTGGGGCGGCCTCATCCTGCCGGACATGTGCGACGACCCGGCCACGGCGCTGGCCGCCCTGGCGGTCCTGATCCAGGAAAGCCTGCTCGAACGCACCTGGCAGGTCTGGCCGGTGTGCCCCCGCCACGACCTCGGTGTCCACGGCTCGGAACGAGAGCGCGAGGCGGTGTGGTGGTGCCCGGGTGACGGCGGGCACGTGCCGGCACCCGTCGGCGGACTCGCACGAGCTCTCGGCAGTCGTTGACGGCTCCCGCTCCTTTCGGGCTCGCCGACGGGCGGACACGGAAACGGCGGGCCGTCAGCGATAGGTTTTCCAGGGCCAGCCGGCTCGGTCCACGGAGGAAGGCAGAAACCATGGGACTCGACTCCTATCGCACCCTGGGCCGCTCGGGCCTGCGGGTCAGCCCGCTCGCCCTGGGGGCGATGACCTTCGGCGACGCCAGCTGGGGCGCCGACACCGAGACCTCCCACCGCATCATCGACCGCTATCTGGAAGCGGGCGGGAACTTCCTCGACAGCGCCAACGGATACAACGGCGGCAAGTCCGAGGAAACCATCGCCGGCTATCTCGCCCGGCACCCCGGCCTGCGGGACCGCCTGGTCCTGGCGACGAAGTTCGGCGGGAACATGTTCCCCGGCGACCCCAACGGCGGGGGCGCCGGCCGCAAAGCGATCATGCACCAGGTCGAGGCGTCACTGCGCCGGCTCGGCACCGACTACATCGACCTCTACTGGCAGCACAACTTCGACCGTCACACCCCGGTCGAAGAGACCATGGCGACGCTGGACGACCTGGTGCGCGCGGGGAAGATCCGCTACATCGGACTCTCCGACACCCACGCCTGGGAAGTCGCCCGCGCGGGCACCATCGCCGACTTCCGCGGCTGGGCGCCGGTGGCCGCGATCCAGGTCGAATACTCCCTGCTCCAGCGCACCGTCGAGGGCGAACTCTTCGGCGTCGCCCGCGAGCTGGGCCTCGGCGTCACCCCCTGGAGCCCGCTGGCCAGCGGAGTGCTCTCTGGCAAGTACTCGAGGGACAACCCCGCGCCGGAGGGATCGGGCCGCGCCCAATGGGCCGCCGCCCACCTCACCGAGCCCACCTTCGCGCTGCTGGACGTCCTCCAGCGCATCGCCTCCGACCTGAACGCCTCCGTCGCCGCCGTGGCGCTCGCATGGGTACGGGCCCGGACCGAGGTCACCTCCACCATCATCGGTGCCCGCACGGTGGAGCAACTCGACGCCAACCTGGCGTCCCTGGATGTCACCGTCCCGGACGAGCAGCTCACCGAACTCGCCGAACTGACCACGCCGAAGCTCGACTTCCCTGCCGATTTCGTCAGCGAGGTCGCCGTCTCCTGGCAGCAGGGCGGAACCACCATCAACGGCGTCCCGTCCGAGCCATTCGGCCGCGGCTGACCGCTGCCACGGGGCGGGGGCGAGACCCCCGCCCCGGCGGGCAGCCGCGCACGGAGATCCCGCTCCCGGCGCCCCCGGGCAGCGGGCCGCCATCGAGCCGGGTACGAAAAGCGCGGCACGGATCCCCCGGGTGTCCGGCACCCGCAGGCCATCTCACCCGCGGTCGTATGGCAGACCCTCGTCATGTCCAGACGTCGGATCCGCCGCCACGCCAATCGACCAGGTCAGGGTCGTCGAGGTCGACCTGGTCGGGGTCGAGGCCGGCGCGGCGCAGGAATTCGATGACGTCCACCGGGCCGCACGCCACGCCGAGGATCTCCGTCCCGACGCGCACCCGCCGGCGACCGCCCACCACTGGCTCGACGATGACGCGGGGCTGCTCCATACGGCCAGTCTGCTCGACGCCCGCCGGACCCGCACGCGGGGTCGGCCTGTCGGGGTTCCCTGCGAAGCTTCACGTCGGGGCGGTTTCCGCTCACTCCAGGCGGTGGCGGTCCTCCTCGCTCCACGCGCGCGTGTCGCGCGGCTGGACGTACGGCTCCTTGCCGCGGGGAAAGCCGCCGGCCACCGCGCGCTCACGGGCCAGCTCGGCGTCGAATTCGAGACCCAGGAGGATCGCCAGGTTGGTGATCCACAGCCACACCAGGAAGACGATCACACCGGCGAGGGTGCCGTAGGTCTTGTTGTAGGAACCGAAGCCCGCGACGTAGAACGCGAAGCCCGCGGAGGCGGCCAGCCAGATGAGCAGGGCCAGGACACTGCCCGGGGTGATCCAGCGGAAGCCGCGGCCCTTGGCGTTGGGGGTCGCCCAGTACAGGATCGCGATCATGATGATGACCAGGAGGACCAGCACCGGCCACTTGGCGATCGACCACGCGGTCACCGCCGGGTCGCCGACCCCGAGCCAGCCGCCCGCCTGACGGGCGAGGCCGCCGGTGAACACCACGATGAGCGCGCTCGCGGCGGCGATCACCATCAGCACCACGGTCACCCCGACCCGCACCGGCAGCACCTTCCAGACCGGGCGGCCCTCCGGGACGTCGTAGACGGCGTTGGCGGTGCGGATGAAGGCCGCCACATATCCGGAGGCGGACCAGACGGCCAGCAGGAGGCCGACCACCGCGAGGAGGGAGCCCAGCCCGCCCCTGCCCTGGAGCTGCCGCACGGCGTCGGTGAGGATGTCGCGCACCGATCCGGGGGCCAGCCTGTGGACGTTGTCCAGCACCCGGTCCGTCGCGGATCGTCCGGCGACCCCGAGCAGCGAGACGAGCACCAGCAGGGCCGGGAAGAGGGACAGGACGCTGTAGTAGGTGAGGGCGGCCGCCCGGTCCGACAGCTCATCCTTCCTGAACTCCCTGACCGTCCCCTTGAGCACGGCCCGCCACGACCCCTTCGGCAGCTCGGCCGGCCCTTCCGGCTCCCGCCGCCGCACCCTCTCGTCGGGTCCCGGACGTGCAGCCGGCCCCGCTGTCCGCTCGTCGGCCCCGCCGCCTGTGGTGTCCATGGGTGTCTGGTGGCCGGAACTCCGCCTTCCATGCGCGCCCCGGGCACACCCGCTCCGATCCCGGCAGGGCACAGGAACGTCGACCTGACGCCGCGGGGACGCGCTGTCGGGGTGCGGGCGGGGGAGGAGCCGGAGGGCTGGGATCAGGTACTGCGGCCCTGCGTGCGGGTCATCTGCTTCAGCTCGACGATGGTGGCGACGGCGCGCAGCCAGGCGGCAGCGTTGTCGTCCGCGGCGATCCCGCCCGCGAGTTCTGCGCCTGTCCGCAGCCACTCCCGTACGATGACGGCCGCCTCCTGGCGGGGCAGCGGCTCGGGGAGCTCCGCGGCGCGGACGAGTCCGCCGGCGCGCACGGTGTCGGCGAGGAAGGCGATCGAGCGCGGCTCGGTGCCGAGGCGGTCGAGGATGACGGCCGCGGCCGCGGCGCCGTCGCCGAACAGGGCGGTGCGCCGGGTACCGGGCGCGGCGGTGAGGCCGTAACGCAGCAGGATGGTGATGTTGAGCCGGGCCAGCTCATCGTCCGTGCGGTCCGGCGGGGAGGGGGCGTCGTCGTTCATGCGGGGCCTCGGGGGTCTCGTTTCATCCGACTGGTCCGCTGCGGCTCAGTCGACAGTGACGGTGTAGGTGATGCGCTCCGGGGTCCCGGACGCCGGCGCCGCGCCCGTGGTCGGGCCGGCGGAGGGGCCGGCCGTCTCGGGGGGCCGCGCGGCGGTGTTGCCCCGGCAGGTGCTGAAGGTGCAGTGCAGCAGCGTGAAGCGGGTGGTCCCTTTGCCCTTGGCTTCGAAGGTGAAGGTGAGCCGGCCACCGGAGCCGGGCGCCGCGTCGTCACCGGAGTCCGATGCGTAGTCCTGGCCGCGGCTGACCAGCACCGAGCCGTCGGGCTTGGGGTCGACCAGATACCAGTACTCGCGGGTGGAGGCGTTCTGGCCGACGGCGAGTGTGAAGCGCTCACCGGGCTTCGCGGTGATGCTGGTGTCCTTCACCGGGTGGCTCGTCGGGCCGCTCGCGGCGTCCGAGTCGCAGCCGGCGGCCAGAGCGAGGAGCGCGGCCGCCGCGAGCGCGGCGCGGCCCCGGTCACCGCGGGAGGTAGACGCTGTACGCGTTGGGGAGATCACTGGTGGAAGCCTTGCCCATTCGGCCGTTGATGAAGTCGTCCTCGCTGACCCAGGTGGTGGTGCCCCAGGGGTTGTACACCTGGAGCTTGTCACCCTCCTGGCCGATGATGGTCATCGCGTGGGCACCCTCCTTGCCGGAGACGTCGACCGGCACGGGCACCCCCTGCGCCACCGACTTCTCGACATCGGTGAGGACCGCCCGGCGGTCGGCGTCGCTGTTCAGGTCCTGACGGTCGTAGTCGGTTCCCGTGGCACTGCCGACGGTGGTGTCGTTGATCCGTTCCTGCCCCTCGGGCCCCATGCCGCCCCAGCCCTTGCCGCCGTCGCCCGCGGTGTGCAGCCTGTGCTGCTCGTCGACCAGGCGCTGCCGGAAGGCCGCGGGGTCGTCCTGCTGCCCGTCGGGACCGCCGGTGAGGTCGAGCGCGTACACGGGGTCGACCATCGCACGGGAGGTGACCGTGGACGAGGCCACGCAGGTGCCCTCGGAGCCGTCGCCGCCCTGGATCCACAATTGGCCGTCGAACGACACCGAGTCCTTGTTGTTGTTCGAGCCGTCCGACCCCAGGCCCTCGTCGTTCAGGCTGTCCGCGGCGGTGACCACGGGACTGAGGTGCCGGCGCAGCCAGTCGGGGTCCTTGCCGTGGATCTTGTCCTGGAACGCGGCTATCTCCGAGACGCTGTGACCGGCGGCCAGGGCCTTCATCAGGTAGGCCCGCTCCTGCGGGCTGTCCGACTGCGCGAGCATCCGCTCCATGGCCGTCTCGTCGTCCAGGCTCAACTGGTCCATACGCGCCGACGCGCGCTTCAGGTCGCCCGCCGTCATGATCTCGTTCAGCTCGGTGTCGGCGCCCGCGACGCCGGTGTCGGCGAGCATCAGCTTGTCGACGGCGGACAGCTCGCTGGTCCCCATCTTCCCGGCCCGTGCCTCGGAGGCCCACTTGTTCAGGTCCCGGGCCGCGACGCGGGTGGCCTCCTGCGCGTCGGCGACGGCTTCATGCATCATGTCGACCGCGTAGGAGCCGAAGTGGGCGCCCTGCAGACGATCCCACTCCTCCCCGTCGTTCTCGTGCAGGTTGTCGAAGAAGCCGTCCTTGCCGCCGAGCATCCTCTTCTGGTCCAGCAACTGCCCGCGGCCCTGCTCGTCCTTGCGCTGCGCGGCGCCTATCGCGTCGGCCAGCGTCACCAGCACCGTCGCGCCACCCTGGAAAGCCTCGATCATCCGGGTCACCGACCGCCCTGCGGCACCCACCGCGTCGGAGGCGAGGATGCTCGTCTCGCCGACCCATACCTGCGGCAGGCCCTTGCTGCCCACCCGGTCGACCTGGTCGGAGACGCTGCTGACATGGTCGACCTGGCCGCGGTAGAGGCCTGCCAGGCTCTCCAGGGTCCCTGTGTCACCGCCCGGTACCGGCACCGAGAGGGCGTCGTCGATCAGGTCGAGGAGCTCGTTCTTGCTCCCGGCATTGAGGATCTTCTTGGACAGTCCGGCGAGCTCCGCGAGGCGGACGGAAGGGGAGTCGAGGGGAGAGAAAAAGAACGACATCGGCCCGTTCCTCAGAATTCCGACAGGGACGAGATCCGGCCGCCCGGGGCCGACGTTTCGGTGAGGCGGCCGACGGCGAGGCTGTCCACGTCCGTCTCCACCAGGCCGTCGGTGCCGTGGTAGGTCTTCTTGCTCAACTGAACCTTGCCCGCGAGCTCGTGCAACGCCGACGCCAGCGTCTTGGCCTCCGCCTCCCAGGCCTCGACGAACGCATTGATCGCCGATGCGGCGTCATTCCCGCCGGCATCACCGTACGAGTAATGCATACGTGCCTTGACGGCAGCGCTGACACCGTCCATTCCCGTGCCGGCGTCGTCGAGTTGCCGGGCCTGGCCGGTCATGCCCGCCTTGGCCTGGTAGCCGTCGAACCCCACCGTGCCCCCCCAATGTTCGATTGTGACTGGAGGGAGGCTAACACGCCCTGTGGATAAGCCGGTTTGATGGCTGGTCCGCTGTTCTGCGGCACTGCGGGCGGCACAAAGGAAAGGGGTGGTCACCCGCCTTCCGGGGGTCAAATGAGGGTATAGGACTCCGGTTTGAAGGCTTGCCCTCACCGGCCTTTCGGCGGCCGGCGCTCAGGCCCGCAGATGGCCCATCGTCCGGCTGAGGGTGTCGGGGTCGGCGTCGTAGCCGACCAGCAGGCTGTGGAACTCCCACGCGCCCGAGGCGGTGCGGGTGAACTCCGCCACCGTCGCGCCCGTGGCCGGGCCGACCGGGGTGAAGTCGCCCTCGGCCAGCACCGTGTAGCCGGTCACGAGCTGGTATGCCGGGTTCGCGACGGCCTGGAACTCCAATCGGCCGAAGCCCTGCTGGATCGCCACGCCCACCACGACCCGGCCGTACTCGGAGCCGAGCCGGCCCAGGTCGAGGGTCATCACCTCGTCGAACCCCAGGCCTTTGCCGTCCGTGCTGTCGCGGTTGAGCCAGATCGTGCCGTCGGGTGAGAACCGGTGGTCGTAGGCGACCAGGTACGCCGGGTCGCCGTGCTCCGCCCCGACCCGGTACGTCGCCGCGATCAGGTCCAGATCGCTCGGCGGAGCCCCCAGCGGACTCGGGTCCCACATCAGCCGCGCCTCGGCCCGTTCGATGCCTTTGCTGAGGCCGCTCATCGGACGCCTCCCCTCGGGCGGCGCGCGTGGCCGCCGCCCCTCGTCTTCCATTGTCCCGTGCACGTCCCCGCTGTCCACAACTTCCCTCCCCGGGGGGCTTCGAGCGGCGTCTTCCGGCCATCCCCGGCGCGGACCCTGGCGTCGGCGGCGGCGCCGACGGAACCCGGGCCCGCGGCAGCGGCGGCAGCGGCGCCCGTGCCGCCGCCGAGCCCGCACCACTGCGCACTGCTCACGAAGACGCCGCCGGCGCGGGGCAGTTGATCGTCAGGCCCTGCTTCCCGCCGAAGGCGGTGACGGCAGCAGCGTCCTTGCGCCAGTCGCCCTGGCAGATGAACCGGCCGTCCGCCGCCTTGGAGACGACGACATGGACGAGGTAGGCCACCTCGGTCCCCTTGGCGTCCTGGAGCCGGACGAAGTCCTGTATCGCGGCACGGGCGTCGGCCGGGTTCCGCGCGTCGGTGCCCGTCAGCAGCAGGTCGGCGAGCCCGATGTCCGTGCCGCCGCCGGGAGAGTCCCGGTACACCCGGTAGGGGGGCGCTTCTGCCGTCGGCGGTGTCGCGGAGGAGGGCGACACACCGGGTGCCGAGGCGCTGGCCGCAGGTGTCCCGGTGGCGGGTGTCTCGGCGCTCTTGCCGTCGCCGCCGCCGGAAGAGCAGCCGGCAAGGCCGAGGAGGACACCGGACAGGACCGCCGCGGCGGGGAGAGGAAATCGCATGAAAAGATCGTGCATGACCGGGCCGGCCGGGGCAGGACCTGTGACGGTGCTGTGACCTGTCCGGGAATTCCGGCCCGGCCGCCGACGCCGGCCTCCCGCGGGAGGCGGCCCGGCGGTTCGGCCGCCGGGCCGCGGCGGGCTCAGTACAGCGTCGACCACTTCGACCGCGGCCAGGCGAGCGTCGCGAAGATCTGCGCTGCCGCCGCCTGCTGGATCGACTGCGTGGTCCCGCCGGTGTCGAAGTGCACCAGGCCGGTCTCCGGGTCGCGGGCGCTGCTCCACACCCAGTCTGCGTAACCGGTCATCGCCTGCTGGTACTTGTGGCCGCCGGTGACGGACTCCAGCAGCAGCAGGTTCTTGAAGAAGATCGAGTTGAAGTACACCGGCTGGCTCGTGAGCTTGTCGCCGGTGACGTAGTAGGTGTAGGCCGCCTTGGCGATCCGCTCGGCGCGCGCGAGGTACGTGCGGTCGTGGGTGGCCTTGTAGAGCAGGACGTTGACCCCGATGGGGACGCCCTGGTTGTAGGTCCAGAAGGTCTGGTCGATGTCGCCGGTGAGTTTGACGTTGTCCCAGTAGAGGCCGCTCGGGCTCTGCAGGTTGGCGTTGGTCCAGTCGTAGAAGCGCAGGGCGTCATCCAGGTAGGACCGTTTGCCGGTGATCTCGTAGAGCCGCAGGCCGAGTTCGGCGGCGGGCATGTTCGACACGGTGTTGCGGTCCTGGCTCCAGGGCGCCTGGGTCCAGAAGACGCCGCCGGGAGCCGCGTGGCTCGGGTCGTCGTCCCAACCGGAGTCGACCAGGGTGAAGATCTGCTCTGCCCGCGACAGCGCGGCTCGGTCGTGGTGCTGGAGGTAGTCCTGGACCTTCTCCAGGCCGACCCACTCGTTGTCGTCGTAGAAGAGGTCGCCGCCCGTCCCGTACGGGGCGATGACGTAGGAGTCGTAGCCCGCCACCCCGGTCGTCCCGCCGGCCGGGTTCCAGTAGTGCTCCTGGGCGCGGTCCGTGGCGGCGAGCTTCGACTTGTAGTGCGGGTCGACCGCGGAGATGTCCAGCGCCGCGATGTGCACCTGGGACAGCGGCCATTCGTACGAATACGGGTTGTCGGCTGCGGCCACCGGATACTGCTCGTGGAAGAGCCCGGAGCCGTCCGTCGTACCGAGGTACTTCTCCAGCGCCTCGTAGGTCGCGGTGGCGCGGAGCTCGTTCGTGCGGGCGGGGGAGTCCGGCCGGCCCGGGCCCGCGGGTCTGATCGCCTCAGGGGATGCCGCGGACACGGTGCCGGCTGCCAGGACGGCTACGACGGCGCCGGTCACGGAAAGTTTCAGGCGGCTTGAGCGCATGGAAGGCATCTCCTCTTCGGCCACCGCGATCGGCGGCGGCACGTCGGATGTATGACAACGTTGTCAAGCTTGGCTCCGTGCAGAAGTTATCGATCGTTCCGAAGCCCCGTCAATGGCAGGGACCGAAACCCCGCCGCGACGGGTGCCGCTAGAGTCACCCGCATGGCTGAGACGCAGCGCCGCCCCGTGCCCCGCAACGACGGCGGCGAAATGGACACCGCGATGGCTTTCCTGTCCTTCGCCAGGCAGTGCGTGGTGAAGAAGACCGAGGGTCTGACGGAGGAGCAGCTGCGCCGGGTCCTGGTCGAGTCGGGGACCACATTGCTGGGCTTGGTCCATCACCTGACCCTGGCGGAACGGTTCTGGTTCGGGTACCACGTGGCCGGTCGGGAGTCGGAGAATCCCGGGGACATCGACATGGAGGTGCCGGCCGGTCGCAGTGCCTTGCAGGTGCTGGCCGATTACGACGCGGCGATCGCGGCAAGCGACGCCGCGATTCTTGCCGCCGGCGACCTGGAAAAGCCTGTCGCGATAGCGGTCGACGGCACGTTGCACTCGGTGCGGTGGGTCGTTGCCCACATGAGCGGCGAGACCACCCGGCACGCCGGCCATGCCGACATCCTGCGGGAACAGATCGACGGGACGACCGGACGCTAGCGCTGAGACCTGTGAGGGCCGCCGGAAGCTCGCGGCGTGATGTGCGCTGCGTCGCAAGGCGCCGAAGCGGGCCCGCGCCCCCGGGTCACCAGCGCACGGGGAGCTGCCGCGGGCCGCGCATCATCACCCCGCCGCGCCACGGGAGTTCGGCCGGGTCGGCGTCGAGGGCCAGGTCAGGGAAGGCGTCGAGGAGGCCCCGCAGCGCGATCCGGGCCTCCAGCCGGGCCAGCGGGGCTCCCACGCAGTAGTGGATGCCGTGGCCGAAGGCGATGTGCCCGCGGGCGTCCCGCCGGATGTCGAAACGGTCGGGTTCGGGGAAGCGGGCCGGGTCGCGGTCGGCGTCGGCGATCGCGATCAGCACCAGCCGCCCGTCGCCCGGGATGACCGTGCCGCCGATCTCGACCGGCTCGACGGTGAAGCGGTAAGTCGGGGTCTCCACCGGCCCGTCGTAGCGCAGGATCTCCTCCACGGCGCCGTCCAGCAGCCCCTCGGGGTCGGCCCGCAGCGCGGCGAGCTGCTCTGGGTGGGTGAGCAGCGCCAGTACCCCGTTGGAGATCAGGTTGACGGTGGTCTCGTGCCCGGCGACCAGGAGCACCCACGCCATGCCGAGCAGTTCCTCCGCGCTGAGCTGGTCGCCGTCCTCGTCCGCGGTGTGGATCAGGGCACTCAGCAGGTCCTCGCCGCGGCGGTCGCGTTTCGCGGAGATCAGCCCGACCAGGTAGTCCTTCAGCGCCGCAGCCGAGGTCATCCGGGTGTGCTCGGCGGTGGCCGCGACGACGTCGTTGGACCAGCCGCGGAAAGCGGCACGGTCCAGGAAGGGCACCCCGAGCAGTTCGCAGATGACCGTGATGGGCAGCGGGAAGGCCAGCGATTCGACCAGGTCGGCCCGCCTGGACGGCTCCGCGGCCATCGTCGCGACAAGCCCGGCGACGATCTCCCGCACCCGTGGCGCCATCGCACCCACCCGCCGGGTGGTGAACTCGCGGGCCACCATCTTGCGCAGCCGGGTGTGCGCCGGCGGGTCGCTGCTCAGCAGCGACAGCCCGGCGGAGACCCGCATCGCCTGGAGGTTCGAAGCGGCGTTGGCCCACACCTTCGACAGCCGGGGGTCGGCGAGTGCGGCCCGCCCCGCCTCGTAGCCGACGACCAGCCACGCCTCGGCGCCCTCCGGCACCACCACCCGGTGGACCGGACCCCGGGCGCGCAGCTCGGCGTAGACCGGATAGGGGTCGCGGGTGAAGTCCGGGCCGAGGGCCAGGAGGTCAAGGGCAGTGGTCATGCGCGTCCTCCCCGGACTGCTGGGCGGACCGTACGATACGCGTGCCGGGATCCGCGAACGGCCCTTCGGCCCCATCTCGCCCCGTGTCCTGCCCGGTTCGGCGCGATGGCATCGCTTGTCGCGCGTCAGTGGCTGATTTGTCCATGGTGTACCGCCTGGCGGTCGCCGCCGAGGAGGAAAGGGCGGTGCTCTCGTGTTCGTGACCGAGTCCTGGGCGTTCCCTGACGACAGCCCTGTCCCTTCGCATGGCCGGGCCGCGCCCCTGCCTGAGCCGGTCGGAGGACCGTTCGACCGCGCCGTGCCCTTGCCGCCCAGGCATATGGCCTGACAGCGGATGCGGCCCGGCGGGATCGCGGTGAGGATGAGGGGAATCGCAGGAGTGTCCCCGCAGCCACCGTGTCCCGGAAGGCAGAGCCGCAGCCATGCAGAGCCCTCTCATCGTTGGCATTGACGACTCGGAGCCCAGTTGGCACGCGCTCGACTGGGCGATCGCGGAGGCCGGCTACCACGAGGTCCCGCTGCGGCTCGTCCACGTTTCGGAGTCCTATCAGGGCGGAATGCCGCCTGATCCCGGCAAGGTGCCCCCTCCCGAAGTGCTCGCGGAGCGGGTGATCTCCACGGCGACGCGGCGTGTCGCGGAGAGCGGTTCCACGGTGGAGGTGTCCACCCTGAAGGTGTCAGGAGACCCGGTCCAGGCACTCCGCCACGAGGGTGAATCCGCGTTCGCGATCGTCGTCGGGACCAGGGGCCGGGGCGGCGTCACCGGAATGCTGCTCGGGTCGACCAGCCTGGGTGTCACCGCACATGCGAAGTGCCCGGTCATCGTGGTCCGCGGCGGAGCGCAGAACATCCGCGGCGAGTTCTCGCGGGTCACGCTGGGGGTCGGCGTGGGCGGCGAGTCCTCGGCGGCGACCGCGTTCGCCCTGCGCGAGGCCGACGTCCGCGGGGCCGAGCTGTACGCCCTCCACGCCTGGCACCGTCCGGCACGTGACCTTCCCGGCGTCCAGCGCATGAACGGGGACTCCTCCGACCCCGAAGAGCAGTCCGCCGAGCGGACGCTCGGCGACGCACTGGCCGGCGCCTCCCGGAATCATCCAGGAGTCCTGGTACGGCAGGAGACCGCGGAAGGGCACACGCGCAGCGCCCTG
Source organism: Streptomyces sp. NPDC049040 (assembly GCF_043197715.1). Taxonomy (NCBI): domain Bacteria; kingdom Bacillati; phylum Actinomycetota; class Actinomycetes; order Kitasatosporales; family Streptomycetaceae; genus Streptomyces; species Streptomyces sp. NPDC049040. The sequence goes on along the minus strand of NZ_JBICTO010000004.1, from coordinate 120,442 downwards.
CTCGACGCGTCCGCCGCGAGCGACCTGCTCGTGGTCGGCGCCCACCGACGCCACGGGGCCGTGGGACTGCAGCTCGGGCTTGTCAGCCATGCTCTCGTGCACCACTCCACGTGCCCTGTCGCGGTCGTTCCCGAGGGCTGACGCCGTGCGTGGTCCTGTGTGCCGGCGTCTCGGCCAGGCCGGTTGCCGTCGCCGGGATTCGCGGCGGTACCGGTCCGCCGTACGCCTGTCGGCTGGATTTCAATAACAGGCCCCGAGCACATCGGTTCGCGAGGAAGGGCGAACCATGCAGCAGCGGCGGGACAGGATCCGGCGCAGCTTGTCCACCGACGAGTCTCCTCCGACCTCGGATCGACGTCGCCGGGTGAAGCCTGTGCTCCGCGGGCCCGGACCGGTGTGGCCCGGGCCTGCCGGATCGGCTCAGCGGCGGCGCGTCAGGACCAGCGGTACGGAATCGTCCGCGCCGACCGGCACGCTGCCTCCGACCAGGGTGATCGTGCCCGGCGCGGCGGACAGCCCCACCACGTACGCCGAGGAGTCGGACGGCTGCGGCAGCTCCAGGTCGCGCCAGCGGGTACCGGTGAGCCGCAGTACCGCGGATGTGTCGTCGTCCGGGGCTGTGGCGCCCACCACGGTGACCCCCTGCGGGGTGACGGCCAGTGCGCTCAGCCGCCCGGTGCCCTCCGGCGCGGCGGCCTGCTGCCAGGCGCCGCCGGGTGCGGCGCGCAGGACGAGGGCATGGCCGCGGTCCTTCTCGTCCAGCAGGGTTCGGCCGACTGCCCACAAGGTGCCGTCGGGCGCTGCGGCGATCTGGTTCACCTCGCCGTACAGGCCGGTGGTCGGCAGCGGGGCCGTCTTCCAGGTCCGGCCGTCGAAGTGCCGCAGCTCGGGCTGGTCCTGGTCGGTGTAGCCGCCTGCCCAGACGTCGTGCGGGCCGCGGGCAAGCACAGTGTTCGGATCGAAGGCGGCGGGGTCCGCAAGCGGCACCTTGTGCCAGGCACGCCCGTCCCAGTGCTCGATCAGCCCCTCGAAGCGTGTGTCGGTGACGGTGCCGCCGCCGGGCTGCTGCACCGTCGTGTCGACCTGGTACCAGCCCGCGGCCCATACGTCGCGCGGCGAGTCCTCTGACACCGACAGCAGCCCGCCGTCCACCGCGTCGCCGGGCAGGGGGACGGTGACCAGGTGCCAGGCCGTGCCGTCCCAGTGCTCGGTGAGCACTCCGCCCAGGGACGCGTCGTGGTCGCCGACCAGCCAGGCGTCCCGCACGTCGCCGTGAGCGGCGGGTGCCGCCGCGGCCGCGTTGATCCGGCTGCTGCCGGCGAAGGCCGCCAGCGGGACCTGACGCCACGAACCCGGCACGGAATCGTCCCTGCTGAACAGCAGCGGGGTGATGGTCGGGCCCTGTCCCGGGGGAGCGAAATGCATTCCGAAAGCCCAGGTCGTGTGCCCGTCGGGCCGTATCGAGCCGATCAGGGATCCGTTGCCGGGCGGCAGCGGATCGGCGGTGAAGCCGCTGTCCGCGGCTCCCGCGGCCCCGCCCGTCAGGCCGGTCAGCAGCAGCGCGCAGGCGGCCGCCGTCACGGTGGTCGATACCCGCATGAGTCCTCCGTCGCGTCGAAAGTCCCCGCCGCCAGGCACTCCGGCGGCAGTCTCGCAGCGGAACCGAGTCCCCCCCGGCCCATGAGGTCATCCTTCTCGACCGGCGCGGACGTGTCGTGAGTACCCGTACTCAGACGGCGAGTTGCCCGACAGAAGGCCTCGGCGCCGATCGCGGCGGCCGCGCGGCGCCGGCAGCCGGATCCGGCGGCCGTGAGGGAGAAGGCCGGCCAAGCCGCCGACCGGGCCGCGGACCGGAGGAGGGTGGGCCGCCGCGGTGGACGGCCGGTCTCTCATGAGTCCTAGAGCGCCAGCTTGAACCCTTCGTGGCTGCACGCGAAGCCCAGCGCGGCATAGAAGCGGTGCGCCGCCTCACGCTGCTTGTTGCTGGTCAGCTGCACCAGCGCGCAGCCACGCGCGCGTGCCCTCGTGATCGCGTGCGCCATCAGGGTCCGGCCGAGCCCATCGCCACGCCGGTCCGCGCGGATCCGTACCGCCTCGATCAGGGCACGCTCGGCACCGCCCTTGCCGAGTCCCGGAATGTACGTCGCCTGCAGGCACCCCAGCACCGTGCCGTCGCCGTCCACCAGAATCAGGATCTCGTTTCGCGGGTCGGTGTCGATCGCCGCGAAGGCGCGCTCGTACGCCGGCGTCACCACGACGGTCGCCGGGTCCACCACCTGATCCTCGTCGGCGAGCAGGGCCAGTACCGCGGGCAGGTCGGCACGGGACGCGGGACGCAGGGTATGAGCGGGCGAAGGATCAGTGACGGTAGACATGACACAGACCCTAACCGGCCCCTCTCGGGTGGTCCGCCAGCGCCGGCCACCGGTTCTTCCGCGGGAGGGCAGTTCGATCAGGCGCCCGGGACGGCCAGGGTGAGGGCGTGGTCGCGGGCCGGGCCCTGACGCCCAAGGGTCCCGCGGCCGGTGGACGCGCCGGCTTGCGGGCGGTGGTCAGAGGGGCCGGGGGCGGTAGGCGTCGACGAGCCTGTCCATGAGCGCGTCCATGCGTGCGTCGACGACCTTGTACTCGGGGTGCGCGTCGTACCAGGCCACGATTTCCCGGGCGCCGCGTTCGAAGGGGATGAAGGTGTCGAAGTCCGGGACGAGGCGGCGGATCTTCGCGTTGTCGAAGACCATGGAATGGGCCTTGTCGCCGAGGAGTCCTGACCCCCAGTCCTCGTCCAGGGCCATGACGGCGTCGGACGGGACGTGGACGAGGTCGGCGGTCACCCCGGCGGCCTGGGCCATGGCGGTGTAGATGCGGTTCCAGGTCGGGGACTCGTCGGAGGTGATGTGGTACGCCTCCCCGATCGCCTCGTGCCTGCCCAGAAGGCCGACGAAGCCGCGGGCGAAGTCCTCGTGGTGCGTGATCGTCCACAGCGAGGTGCCGTCGCCGTGCACGACGACGCCCTTGCCCTCGATCATCCGGTTCATGACGGTCCAGCCGCCGTCGAAGGGCACCGTCGCCGGGTCGTAGGTGTGCGAGGGGCGCACGATGGTGACAGGGAAGTCGCTGTCCCGGTAGGCCGCGAGCAGCAGGTTTTCACAGGCGATCTTGTGCCGTGAGTAGGACCAGTAGGGGTTGCGCAGCGGCGTCGACTCGGTGACCGGCAGGTGGCTCGGCGGGGTCTGGTAGGCGGATGCGGAGCTGATGAACACGTACTGGCCGGTGCGGCCGGCGAACAGGTCCACGTCGGTCGACACGTGCTCGCGGGTGAAGGCGACCCAGTCCACGACCGCGTCGAATTCTAGGTCCCCCAGGGCTTCGCGCACTGTCTCGGGCCTGCGGATGTCGGCGAGGTGGCGCGTCACCCCCGGTGGGAGGGGCCGGATCGAGGAATCGGTGCGCGTCAGCGCGTGCAGGTCGAGACCGCGCTCCAGCGCCAGTCGCGAACATGCCGAACTGATGATGCCGGTTCCGCCGATGAACAGTACTTTGAGGCCGCCCATGAACTTCACCCCTTCCGCGGTCGGACCCGCTGACGATGCGTCGCTGGAAGATCAGGACCAGGACGATCAATGGTAGAGAGACGGTGAGGCCTGCCGCCGTCCGGGTGCCGTAGGGCTGGTCGCCAGCACGTCGGCCGCCGGCCCGAGCCCGCTCCGCGGCTGAACCAGCCGGTGTGGGTGGGGACGTTCGGGACTCCCTGGTTCACCTCAGCTCCAGGTAGGTGGACTCACCGTCGGCTCGGGCTTGCATGACGGCGTCCCACGCGGGTCGTAGAGGTGCCGGGATGTCCTCCACGGGGAGCTCGGCAATGAACCGGTATTCGGCCAACTCCTCCTCCTGCAGCACGATCGACCCCTGCTGCTCGGAGGTGAGCGCGCCACCCTCGAAGACGTAGTAGACGTGCGAGCGCCCGTGACCCGCCATGAAGGCGTGCACCAGCAGGCGACCGGGCTCCACGTCGAGTGCCAGCTCCTCCCGCAGCTCACGCCGGCATGCGTCGCGTGGCGTCTCCCCCTCGTCGACGTGTCCTCCGGGTAGGTTCCACCCCGATTTGTAGGTCGGCTTCACCACCAGCAGCCGGCCCTCGCCGTCGGTGAGCAGGGCGGCGGCCGACGCCGTCAGCTTTTCAGGGGTGTTCATCGTGCTGGACTCCTCAGGAGGTCAGGACGCGACGGATCCGGTGTGCCCCGCGCCGGGCGAGCCGAAGATCTCATTCTCGGGCCTCGCACCGGACAGGGAATGCTGCTTCCGGCTCGGCTGAACTGCCTAGGGTGCCGCCGAGGAGGTGATCCGGCAGGGGTGCCGGGAGCCGCGGTCTCGCGCGGTTCCGGTGCCGCCTGCCGGATCACCCCGCCCGGGGCGATGACGTCCATGGGTCGAAGGGGGCGTCACCAGTCCGAGTTGGTCGCTCCCAGACTCATCAGGACCTGGTCGAAGGAATTGCCGTCGTTGTCGTCGGTGTACGACATCGCGAGGGTGCCGAAGGGGGAGGAAGCCACCGAGAGCTGCTCCTGCCGGCCGGTCGTGACCTGGCTGACGGACTGGGCGGGCAGTCGGCCGGTGAAGGTGCCGTCGGGGTTGAGGCCGCGGGCCCAGACCGCCGGATCGGTGCCGGTGACGCTCCAGCCGACCACGGCGTCGCGCTGGTCGTCGATGCCGACGGTGGGGTTGCCGGCACCGGCTCCGCCGGAGACCTCGACCTCGGCTGAGCCTGCGGTGCCGGTCGCGGTGAACGACCGGGCCCAGACGCCGCGGGTGCCGGTGTGGTCGGACTCCCATGCCACGGCGAAGTCGCCGTTGAAGTCGGCGGCCACGGCAGGGTGTTGCTGCTGTCCGCCGCTGATGCTGTTGGCGCTGCGGCGGGTGAGCGTCACGGCCCCGTTCGCCTTGGCCAGCTTCACCAGACCGACCTGGTAGAGGCCGTTGTCGTCGGTGTCCTCGTCCCACACGACGACGGCGTCACCCGAGGCGGAGGTCGCGATGTCGGGGTTGTGGTGCGCGCCGCCGGCCGCGTTGACCGTCACCTCGTAGGCCTTGGTGGTGGTTCCGGTGAACCCGGCAGCCTTCACCGTCGCCGCCGCGGTGCCCTGGATGTCCTCCCACACCACGGAGAACGCGACCGCGGTGGTGCTGTTGGGCGCGCCGTCCGGGTCGACCGCGACCCGCGGATGGATCTGCTGGCCGTCGGCGCTCGCGTTCGCCTGGCCTGAGCCCAGGATCGCACCTGCCGGGGAGAGCACACGGTAGGTGATGTTGTAGAACCCGTTGCCGTCCGGGTCCTCGGCCCACACCACGACGGTGTTGCCCCGGTCGTCGAGTCCCACGTCGGGCTGGAGGTGCCGCCAGGACGTGCCCGACGTCCCGCCCGCCGAGAGCTTCTTCTCGTAGGCGGAGGTGCCGTTGCGGTACATCCGCACCCACACGTCGCTGTGCGCGTCGTCGCCCGGGTCGGTCGCGTCGCGGTCGTCCTCCCAGACCACCGCTACGTCGCCGAGGCGGTTGGCGGCGACCGAGGCGGAGTCCTGGTCGCCGGTGGCGGTGCTGTTCGCGGTCACCCAGGACGAGGGTCCGGCCGCAGAGGCCGGTGAGATCATGGCGAGGACCGCGGCGAAGCCCGCGATCGTCGCGCCGAGTACTGAGATTTTACGCATCGGCCAACCCCGGCTGTCCGTCGTGGATGACAAAGGTCCTGGCGGTGGTCGCTGCCGCCCCGTGCTCGGTCACCGTCGCCACCGACCGGAAGTCGGCGGTGAGTTGGGACGGTGTTATGTGCGTGCGGACGTAGCCGCGCCGGTTGGAGTAGAAGCGCAGATGCGGGTTGAGCGATCCGTCGGGGATCGTCGTGGTGGCGCTTCCGTTGCCGCCGCTGGTGACGGAGGTGCAGACGAGCTCGGAGCCGATCGTCGCCGATGACGGGTTGGCGTAGTCGGCCTTGAGGTTGCTGCCCCACGAGGCGTGCACGTCACCGGTGAGGACGACGGGATTGCGTACGGCCCGGTCGATGATGCCCTGCTGGATCCGCGCCCTGCTGGCCCGGTACCCGTCCCAGGCATCCATGTTCATCGCGCCGGACGCGTTCACGTCGCGGGCGAAGAAGACCTGCTGGCCGATGAGGTCCCAGGTGCCCAGGTGCTGGCCGAGTCCGTCGAGCAGCCATGCCTCCTGCGCCGCGCCGGTGATCGAACGGGTCGCCAGATCGGCGTCCGCACAGACCTTCATGCCGTCGCCGCAGGCCTGGTCGTCGCGGAACTGGCGGGTGTCGAGCATGTGGAAGGTGGCGAGGGTGCCCCAGCGGACCCGGCGGTAGAGCGGGATGCTGTTGCCCGAGGGCGTGGCGGCGGCCCGCAGCGGCATGTTCTCGAAGTAGGCCTGGTACGCGGCGGTGCGTCGCGCGGTCCACTGTGCCGTGGTCAACACGGGGCTGCTGTCGGCGCGGACCATGTCGGCGTAGTTGTTCTCCACCTCGTGGTCGTCCGGCACCACCAGCCACGGCGCGATCGCGTGCGCGGCCTGCAGGTCCGGGTCGCTGCGGTAGAGCGCGTAGCGGCGGCGGTAGTCGGCAAGGGACACGATCTCGCTGCCGAGGTGCTGGCGCAGCGCGCCGGCGGTGGCGGCGCCCTCGTAGATGTAGTCGCCCAGGTGCAGGATCAGGTCGGGGCGGTCGTCGGCCATGCGGCGGTAGGCGGTGAAGTAGCCCTGTTCGTAGTGGGCGCACGAGGCGAAGGCCATCGTGAAGTCACGCCCGACCGTGTTCGGCGCCGGTGCGGTGCGGGTCCTGCCCACAGGGGAGATGAACCCCTGGGCCCGGAAGCGGTAGTAGTACTCCGAGTCCGGGGTGAGTCCTCCGGCCAGCGCGTGCACCGAGTGGGCCTGTGCGTAGCGGGCGGTGACCGTACCGGAACTGACGAGGGACGTGAAGTTCTGGTTGGCCGACACCTGCCAGTCGACGGCGACGTCGGCGTTGGGCATGCCGCCCTGACCGTCCGCGTTGGTCGGTGCGGGCGCGAGACGCGTCCAGAGGACCACGCTGCTGTCGTCCGGTTCCCCGGAAGCGACGCCGAGCGTGAACGGGAAGGGAGTGGTGGCGGCGGCCGACGGCTGCGCCATCGCCCCGATTTGGAGGGCAGCGGAGCCCGCGGTGGTGAGCCCGCCAAGGATGAAGATGCGGCGACTGAGGTTGCTCATGGCCGCCGATGGTCGCGGACGCAGATGAACTTCCCTCCCTGCGCCGGGGGCCGTCAAATGACGCTGTAGCGGCGCGAGTTGGTGGGTGTCCGTAGGGCGACCGCCCCCCGTCCCGGTGGCGTCGGGAAGGTCGACGGGAGACGGTGGAAGCCTGCCCGCTGCCCGCTGCCCGCTGCCCGCTGCCCGCTGCCCGCCAGCCCGGCACCGCCCCCCCCGCGATGCCCCCGGCTCCGCACCCCGTGGACGGCCGCGCAACCGGGCCGTGCGCGGGTGCCGTACTCCATGGCGCCCGCACCCGGCCCGCGCGGGCTACCTGCGGGTGCGGACCAGCAGGTGGAGGAAGTACGGCGCTCCGACCACCGCGGTCATCAGCCCGGCGCCGAGCTGGGCGGGGGCGATGACGGAACGGCCCAGCAGGTCCGCCGCGCACACCAGGATCGCCCCGAGCATGATCGCGACCGGAATGACCCGTACGTGCCGCCGGCCGACGAGCGCGCGTGCCGCGTGCGGTGCGACGAGCCCGACGAAGCCGATGGTGCCGGCGGCGGCGACCGCCGTCGCGCTGAGCAGCACGCTCGTCGCCAGCAGGCCCAGGCATGCAGGGGCCAGGCGCAGGCCGAGCAGCCGCGGGGTGTCGTCGTCGAGGGAGAGCAGGTCCAGCTCCCGCCGCCGTACGACCGCCACGACGATGCCGAAGGCGAGCACCGCCGCGACCGGCAGCACATCGGGCAGGCTGCGCCCGTACGTCGAACCCGACAGCCAGGTCAGCGCCTTGGTCGCGTTGAACGGGTCGGTCAGCACGATCAGCAGGCTGATCAGCGCCGTCGTGCCGGCCGCCGCGCCGACGCCGACGAGGACCAGCCGGTTCTGCCGGAAGCCGCCCCGCGCGGCGAGCCCGAAGACCAGGGCCGCGGTGGCCGCGGCGCCGCCGAGCGCCGCGCCTGCCACGCTCCACGAACCCGCCGCGGGCACGGTGGTGACGAGCAGGACGGCGCCCAGTCCCGCACCACCGGAGACGCCGAGGATGCCCGGGTCGGCGAGCGGATTGCGGGTGACCGCCTGCACCAGCGTGCCCGACAGTGCGAGCGCCGCCCCCGCGAGCAGCGCGGCCAGCACCCGCGGCACCCGGGTGTCCAGGACGAACGTGACGATGTGGTCGCCCCGCCCCTGCGCCCAGTTCACGACGTCGCCGAGCAGCAGCCGGGTGTCCCCGAGGAGCACCCCTGCGACGACCACGCCGACGAGCACCACCGCCAGCACCGCCACGGTGACGGCGAACGCCGCCCGGCTCGGGATACGCAGCCGGTCGGGTGCGGCGGCTGCGCCGCCGTCCTGCGTGCGCAGGGCCATCAGGATGAGGAACACCGCGCCGACCGCACTGGTGATCACCCCGGTGGGCACCGCGACCGCGGAATCGGGCCCCACCGACGCGCGCAGCGCCACATCGGAGCCGAGCACGAGCACCGCCCCCACCAGGCCGGCGACGGGCATCGCCGCGCGTGCCCGCGTGAACACCCGGAACCTGCCCGCCAGCGGCCGCACCAGCGCCGGTGAGCACAGGCCCACGAAGCCGATCGGGCCGGCCAGCGTCACCGCGGTCGCCGAGAGCAGCGCGGCCAGCACGACGACCGTGACCCGGGTGCGCCGGACCGGGACGCCGAGGCCGCGTGCCGCGTCGTCGCCGAGGGACAGCGCGTCGATGCGGCGGCCTGCCAGCAGCAGCGCGGCCAGTGCGGCAAGGGCGATCGGCGCCATCCGGACGACACCGCCGAACCCGTTCTGGCTGACGCTGCCCTGGCTCCACTGGTAGAGGCCGTTGGTCTGCTCGGGGAAGAGCAGCAGCAGCGCGTCGGCGACAGAGCCGAGTCCGAGCGCGAGTGCGCTGCCGGCCAGGACCAGCCTGACCGTGCCCGCGCCCAGCCCCGACAGCCCGAGCACGACGGCCGCCGCCGCCAGGGCGCCGGCGAAGGCGACACCTGAGGAGGCGACCAGCGGGATCGAGGCGCCGGTCACGGTGAGCACGCCGAGCGCCAGATACGAACCGGCGTTCACCGCAAGGGTGTCAGGGGCGGCCAGGACGTTCCGGCTCACCGCCTGCAGTGCGGCGCCCGCCGCGCCGAGGGCGACGCCGACCAGGACGGCGGCGACGGCCCTCGGCAGCCGCGAGGCGACCACGACGGAGGCGTCGCCGGGGTCGGCGTCGCCGGTGATCGCCTTCCACACCTGGCTCGCACCGACGGCGGCCGTTCCCTGGGTGATGTCGACCACGGCGAGTACGGCGACCAGCAGGACGAGCGCCGCCGTCACCGCGGTCGCGCCCGTCGTGGACGTGGCCGGGCGCGGCGCCGCGGCCGCGACCGGTGTGCTGACGGCCATGGCGCTACGTCGTCAGCGCGGCGACGACGGCGTCGGCGTACGCCTCCATCGAGGCGGGACCGCCGAACATCCACACGCCGTCGGGCAGCCGGTCGACATGGCCCGCCTTGACGAAGGGCAGCGACTTCCACACGGCGTTCTTCGACAGGGTGTCGGCGAACGGGTCGCCGTCGACGGCGTTGGCGAGGTAGGTGAACCTGGCGTCACCGAGGCCGGTGAGGCCCTCCACGTCGGTGGTCGCGAGGCCGTAGTCCTTGTCGCCCTTGACCGTCCAGGCGTTCTCGAGACCGAGCCGCTCGTTGACGGCGCCGATCAGCGAGCCGCCGGTGTAGGGGCGGATCGACACCTGGTTGGACTGGACGTAGGCGTCGGCGAAGGCGTACCTGGCCCCGGCGAGGCCCGCGGCCTTCAGGGCGTCCCGGCCGGCGGCCATCTTCGTGTCGAAGGCCCGCTCGGCGGCGGCCGCCCTCTGCTCCGTCCCGGTGGCCCTGGCGATCAGGTCCAGGTTCCTGGTCATGAGGCCGATCTGGTCGGCGGCGTCGGCCGACCGCACTTCGAGCACCGGCGCGATCTTGCGCAGCTGCGCCACCGCCGACTGCGTCAGGTCGGTGGTCGCGACGATGAGATCGGGGTCGAGTGTCGCGATGGTGTCCATGCTGGGCTCGCCGCGGGTGCCGATGTCCCTGGGGGAGTTCTTCAACGGGACGGCGGAGTCCCACGCCTGGTAGCCCTTCACATCGGCGACGCCCACCGGGTCCACGCCGAGGGTGACGAGGTCCTCCACGACGTTCCACTCGGTGCCCACGACCTTGGTGGCGGGAGCGTCGAGCTTCACCGTGGTACCCGTCGCGTCGGTGAGGGTGATCGGGCCCGCCGCGGTGGCCGGGGCGGGCCCGGCGGCGGAGGTGGGCGCGGCGTCGGCGGCCGGGTGGGTCGTACCGCAGCCGGTCAGGGCGAGCGCGGCAACGACGGCCGCCGCGGCGGCGGTCGGGGTGAGGCGGGGGCGTCTCATGAGGAGGGGCGGAGCCTTTCGTTCCGTGTGTGGTGGCGGCCGACGGCGCGGGTGCGCAGCCTGCCGGTGGAGGGGTCGGTGTCGACGTCGATCCGGATTCCGTAGACCTCCGACAGCCGCTCGGGCGTCAGTACGTCCTCGGGCCGGCCGTCGGCGATGATCCGTCCGGCGTCGAGCAGTGCCACCCGGTCGGCGACGGCGGCCGCCTGGTCCAGGTCGTGCAGGACGACTCCGACGGCGATGGAGTGCTCGTCGGCGAGATCGCGGATCAGGTCGAGGAGTTCGATCTGGTACCGCAGGTCGAGATAGGTGGTGGGCTCGTCGAGCAGCAGCACGCCGGTCTCCTGCGCGAGGCAGCCGGCCAGCCACACCCGCTGCAGCTGTCCGCCGGACAGGTGCTCGACACCGCGGGCGGACAGGTGCTCCACGCCGGTCAGGCCGAGCGCGCGCTCCACCGCTGCGGAGCCCCCGGGGTCCGGCCGGCCCCAGCGGCCGCGGTGCGGGTAGCGGCCGAACTCGACCACGTCCCGGACGCTGAGCCCGCCGGGCGTGGGCCGTCCCTGCGTCAGCAGGGCGACCCGCTGGGCGAACTCGCGCGGGTCGAGGCCGAAGCCGTCGGTGGTGTCGTCGGCGCCTGCCCGCAGCGTGAGCGTGCCGCTGCGGGCACGCTGGAGACGGGCGAGCGTGCGCAGCAGCGTCGACTTCCCGCTGCCGTTCGGACCCACGAGCGCGGTCACCTCGCCGGGCCGGATCGCGATCGCGGCGCCATGTACGACGTCGACGCGGTCGTACGCCACCGTCATTCCCGTGGCCGACAGTTCCTGGGCACGCGGACGCGCCCGGCTGTCGGCTCCCTCACCAGCCGTCATGCAGATTAGGTTAGCCTAACCTTAGTGATGCGTTCTGTTGGGCCCCACGCGCCGCGGGGGGAGCCGCCGCGCGGGTTTCAGGGGAAGTCGTCGGGCCTCCTGGAGGGTGCCGGACAGCCGAGCGGCCATGAGCGGGGCGGCCGCCGGTAGGTTGAGGGCGTCAGGGACCGGGGGAGACGAGGGTGAACGCGTGAACAGCGGTCTGCGGCGTGCGGCGGTCGAGGCGCTCGCGGAGCTCGGGCGGAGCGACGACCACCGTGACCGGGCGGACGCCGGTCAAGGTCTCGCGGGATTCGCCGACATGGAGGCGGCGCTCGCACCGCTGCTGGACCTCGTGCTCGACCCGCGCGACACCTTCGTCACCCGCAGGACCGCCGAGGCCCTGCTCCGGCGCAAGGACAGGAGCGGGCTGGCGGCAGTGGCGTCCGCGCTGGCGGTCGCCGGCGGGAATCACGGCGACTGGATCCACACCGCGATCCTCGATGTGTTCGGCGTCTTCTCCGACGAGCGTGACATCGCGGTGCTGCTGTGCGAGGACATGTCGCGGGACACCGACCGCAGGGTCGCTCACGGCGCACGTCTGATGCTGGAGATCCTGGCGGAGATCGATCCCGCCCTGCGGACCCTTTAGGGCCTGGCCCGCGAACCCTGCCGGGCCCGCCCCCGGGCAGGCCTCGGCCGCCGTCTTCCCTGTTGCCGACGCCTGGTGGCGGGTGGTCAGGCGGTCCAGTCCGGTGGCCGTTTCTGGCAGAAGGCGAGGGCGCCTTCCGCTGCCGCGGTGGAGTGCGCGAGCGGTTCGCTGAGGGGGTCCTGGACGGCGAATGCGGCGTGGTCGTCGAGACCGCGGGTCGCCTCGACGATCCGCCGGGTGACTCGGACGGCGTCAGGGGAGTTGGCGCGGACGCGGTCGGCGAGCGCGAGGGCTGCCCGCACGGCTTTGCCTTCGCCGGTGAGCTGGTTGACCAGGCCGTGCCGGGCAGCGTCGGCGGCGGACAGCGGGGCTCCGGTGAGGAGCATCTCCATGGCCAGGTGATGGGGCAGCCGGGACGGGAGCCGGATCGCGCCCCCTTCGGAGGCGATGAGTCCGCGGCTCACCTCGGGCAGGGCGAAGAAAGCGGTGTCGGCCGCCGTGATCAGGTCGCAGGCGAGGGCGAGTTCGAGTCCGCCGGCGACCGCGGCTCCTTCGACGGCGGCGATCAGCGGCTTGGCGCGGCGGACGCGGGTCAGCCCCGCGAGTCCGCGGTCCGCGACGGTGGGCACGCCGTCGGTGGGAAAGGCCTTGAGGTCCATGCCGGAGCAGAAGTGGCCGCCGGCGCCCGTCAGGAGGCCGACGTGCAGCTCCGGGTCGGTTTCCAGCCGGGTGAGGGCCGCATCCAGGGCATCGGCCAGGGACCGGTCGAGGGCGTTGCGCACGCCGGGCCGGTTGAGGGTGATGACCAGCGTGCCGTCGTGGCGCGCGGTCAGTACCACCGGTTCGGGGACCTGGGAGGTCACGAGGTCCTCTTCCTGCGGTGTGTGGTGGTGGTGCGGGAGCCGGGTTGTCACTGCCGTACGAGAGGCAGCGCGGTGAGCCCGCGCATCACCCGGGCCGGGCGCCAGGGCAGTTCGTCGAGGGGTTTGGCCAGGGCCACGGTGCCGAGGCGTTCCAGAAGCAGCGGGAAGGCGATGGCACCTTCGAGGCGGGCCAGGGCAGCGCCGATGCAGAAGTGGGGGCCGTACCCGAAGGCGAGGTGCTCGTTCGGGGTGCGGGCCAGGTCCAGGGTGTCGGGTTCCGCGAAGCGCCGCCGGTCCCGGTTGGCGGACCCGATGAGGAGGCTGACGATCTCCCCCTCGCCGATGGTCCGCCCGTGCAGTGGGACCGGCTCGGCCGCGCAGCGGAAGGTCGCGTCCCGCACGGGGGAGTCGTAGCGCAGCAACTCCTCGACCGCCGTGCCCAGGAGCCGGGGTCCGGCGTCGCGGCCGGTCAGGCGGGCGGCCTGGTCGGGGTGGCGGAGCAGGGCGAGCATGCCGTTGCCGATGAGGTTCATGCTGGTGTCATGGCCCACCAGCAGGAGCAGGTAGGCGGTGGAGCGCAGTTCCTCCTCGCTCATGGCCCCGCTCTCGTCGCCGGCCCTGACGAGTGCGCCCAGCAGGTCGGTTCCGTCCTCGACCCGGCCGGACCGCTTTCCTGCGATCAGGACGTCCAGCAGCGCGTGCAGGTCCTTCTCGGACTGCCGGGTGTCCACGGCGGGGTCAGGGGCGATGGTGGACATGAGCGTGTCGCGGGTGGCGGGGGTGTCGAGCGCTTCCGGTACTCCCAGGACCGCGCAGATCATCCGGAACGTCAGCGGCGCTGCGAAGTCCGCGATGACGTCGATGTGTGCGTGTTGCTCGACCCGGTCCAGCAGGCGGTTCGCCACGTCGCGGATGACCGGTTCCAGCAGCGCGATGCGGCGGGGGACGAACGCCGAATTGACCAGGGTGCGCAGCCGGGTGTGGTCCGGCGGGTCGGCGTGGACCAGGTGGCGGTTGAGCCCTGCAGGGCCCGGCACGTAACCCGGGACTCTGCCCGGTTCCTTGCTCAGGCGCGGGTCGCTGAGCAGTGCGCGGACATCCTCGTGGCGGGAGATCTGCCACACCGCCGGCCTGCCGGGCCGGTGTTCCACCCGGGCGGGATCGTGCTCACGGAGCCAGGCGAAGTACGGGTAGGGATCCCGCACCCGGGCTGCCACGAGTTCGGCGGGCGGGCACACAACAGCATCAGCTGGCACGGCTTCTCCGGCTCGGCGTCGATCGTCGGACACCACGCCAACGACGACCTGCCCCGGGGGATACGCCGGCGTGAGCCGGACGGGGTGTCGGCGCCCACCACCGTCGACGGCAGGTCGTGACCGCGGTCAGCTCCGGCCGTAGCAGCTCTTGAGCTCGTCGAGATCGTAGAAGTTGCTGCCCCTGGCGATCGGCTTGCAGGAGGGCTTGAACGCCGTCTCCTTCTCGTTGCGGAGCATCCGCACCAGGTACTTCGTGCCCTTGCCGTTGTGCGGGGTGCCGGCGTAGAGGTCCCACTGGATGTTCGCCGCCATGGGGGCGACGTCGGCGCCGCGCCACGGGTTGTTCCGGTACGTGTACGGGTGGTCGGGGTCCGCGTCGGCGGCCTCGGCACTGCCGGGCAGCCGGAGCAGTACGGCGAGCGGCTCGACCTCCTCCGCGTGGGTGAATCGCAGGACTGCGCCCTTGTCGCTGCTGCCGTCGGCCTTCGCCTCGGCCTGCGCGAACAGGTCGTCGAGCAGCACGCCTGCCATGTCGTAGGTGATGGTCCGGCCGCTGAAGGCGGGGCCCTTCTGGTAGAACTCCTCGGCGTCGTCGAGGTAGGCGAACCAGCGGGCGTCGGCCGCAGGCAGGAAGGAGTCGAGGTCCACGGCCGGAGCCTCGGCCCGCAGGTCGGCCGCGGCGCTGTAGAGCTCGTAGAGCGAGCGGGAGAAGGAGATCTTGTCGTCGTCGGAGATCGTGGCGGCGAAGTGCTCGGCGAACAGCCCGGAGACCACGTGCCCGGCGGCCTTGGCGGTGTTCGGCCGGCCGTCGATCCTCGCGATCACCGCGGCCAGGTCGGGGTCGTCGGCGAGGTACGCCTGATAGTCGGCGTTCTGCGGCTGCTTGTGGAAGTACAGCAGGTCCTTGTCGGTGACCGGGGACTGGATCAGCGGGGCCAGGGCGGGGTCGCCGGCCTTCAGTCCGTCGGTGAACGCGTCGGCGCTGGCCACGGCACGTGCCACGCCGGAGGTCTCGACCTCGATGGGCTCGCCCTTCGCCTTCACGGCGGCGAACAGGGAGGGAAGGCGCCGCTCCATGCGCAGGGCGGTGTCCCGCTGCTCCTGCACGCCACGGCCGGCGAGGCTGCCGTAGCCGATGCTCTCGGCTCCGGCCAGCAGGGCCTGCACCTGCGGCGCCAGCCGGGCACCGAGGCGGGTGAGTCCGCCCTGCGCACCGGCGCTTGCCAGCACCGCGAGGACGGCGTCACCGTCGCTGCTGTCGGTCATGGCCCGCGAGCCGTGCCGGGCGACGTTCTCGGTGAAGACCGGGGCGAAGCCCTTCGGCGCCGCCTCGTAGTCCCGGAGCCGTTCCTGCGGCGTGTACGGGGTCTTCGTCGTGTAGTAGTGCGGCGCGCCGTGCGGGAGTTCCCTTGCGGAGGCGCTGGGAATCGTGACGGCGGCAGCGGTCAGCACGGCGACCAGTGCGGCGCCGGCGGCAGCACTACGCTTCATGGAGGTGCCCTTTCAGGGACGGAGCTCTCGCGCCCGGCGGGCCCGACGCCCGCACCATCACCCTCCGGGTGAACGTCCCACCGACGGCCGGACGTCCGGCAGATGTGCCGCGGACGAACGTCCGGGAGCGAGCGGGCCCTCACGCGGTCATCGAAGGTTCGGCCGCCCCGGAGACGGGCACCCGGCGCGTCACTTCCGCGGCCAAGGCGGAAGGGGGTGTCCCGCGGATGCCCCGGTCCTTCCATGCTAAGGAAATGCGTTGACGTCGGCGACAGGCGGCCGCAGGGTGGACGGGTGAGCACCGACGACGAAGCCCGGCAGACGGCGCACGGCGTGACCGATCTGTTCTCACGCGGGCGGCTGACCGCCATCCCGCGTCGCCCCGCCCGTCGCGAGCAACTGCTCGGTTATCTGGCCGCCCGCCTGTTCACCGGCGGCCGCGTCTACACCGAGCGCGAGGTGAACGAGGCCCTCTCCACCGTGCACGAGGACACCTCCGCGCTGCGGCGCTACCTGATCGAGGAGGGCTTCCTCGGGCGCACCAGGGACGGCGCGGTCTACCAGCGCCTGCGCTGAGCCGGCCGCGGTGGCGGCCTCCGCCTCATCGCTGCCGATCCTCCGCCCGTCAGGCGTCCAGGGCGTCGGCGAGGGTGGTGAGCGTCGGTCCGAGCGGCAGGTCGAGCCGTAGCGCCGCGAAGCTGTCCCCGCGGGTGGGGCCCTGGTTGACTATCGCCACCGGCGTGCCCAGGCGCGCCGCCCGCCGGACGAAGCGCAGCCCGGACATCACGGTGAGGGACGAACCGAGGACCAGCAGGGCGAACGACGCGTCCACCAGGTCGTAGCACCGGTGGACACGCTCGGCCGGCACGTTCTCCCCGAAGAAGACCACGTCGGGCTTGAGCGTCCCGGTGCCGCAGGCCTCGCAGGCCACGACGCGGAATTCCGCGGCACGGGCCGCCGGGAGCTCGGCGTCGCCGTCCGCGTTGGCCTCGGCGGCGACGGCCCGGAAGCCGGGGTTGACCAGGGCCAGGCGTTCGTCCAGGCGCTCGCGGTCGCTGCGGTCGCCGCAGTCGAGACACACGACGCGGTCGAGCCTTCCGTGCAGGTCGATCGCCTCAGCGGTACCGGCGGCCGCGTGCAGGCCGTCGACGTTCTGGGTGACCACCCCTGAGACGAGCCCCGACCGCACCAGACGCGTCACGGCCAGGTGACCGGCGTTGGGCCGGGCACGTGCGATGGCCTGCCATCCCAGGTGGCTGCGGGCCCAGTACCTGCGCCGGCCGGCCTCGTCCGCGATGAACTCCTGGAAGGTCATCGGTGCCGATCGCCGCCGGCGGCCGGTGACCCCGCGGTAGTCCGGGATACCCGATTCCGTGGACAGGCCCGCCCCGCTGAGGACGACCACGGAGCGCCGCCCGGCCAGGAACCGGACCAGTGCCCCGGCGCCCTCTCCCGGCGCGTCCCCGGTCCTGCCGGCGCCGCCTGCCGCCGCCGGACCGGCCACGGTACGGATCTCCATGACAGCAGCCTACGCGCGCCGGCCCCGGCCGCGCGGACCGCCCATGCCCACCGGCCGGTGCCGGCACCGGCTCCACGTCGACGCACAGCACGCTGCTGTACGACACGCTGACGATGGCCAAGCCGTATCTGGTCAACCCGGGGCGGTTCCCCAGCACCGTCATGAACAGCACCTCGGGGCAGATCGCGATCCGCAACGGGCTGCGCGGCCGGGCGTCCTGCGACCGGCACCGGCCGCCGCCGGGTGCCTCGGCGGCGCGCGCGCCGGCAGGTCAGGCGGCAGCGCCGGCGGAGGCCCCGGAGATCACGGCCTCGGCGATCGACCGGGCGGTGAGTCCGGCCTCGGCCAGCAGCTCTGCCCGGGTGCCCTGCTCGGGAAAACCGTCGGACACTCCGAGCACGTGGACGTCGGCGGTGCTGCCCGCGTCGCTCAGCTCCTGGAGGAGACAGGTCCCGACACCTCCGGTGCGCAGCCCGTCCTCGACGGTCACGACGCGCCGGTGGCGGGCCGCCATCCGCAGCAGCTCCCGCGGCAGGGGCTTGACCCACCGGGGATCCACGACCGTGGTCTCCACACCCTGCGCGGCGCACAGGTCCGCCGCTTCGAGCGCCGCGCGCGCCATGGTGCCCACGGCGACCACCAGGACTCCGGTGTGCGACTCCCGCAGCACGTCGACACCGCCCGAGCGGCGTACCGCGGGCAGGGCAGGGCCCACGGCGCCGCGCGGGAAGCGGATGGCCGTGGGCGCGTCCCCGATCCGCAGCGACTCGCCCAACTCCTCGTGCAGCGAGGGGAGGTCGCGGGGCGCCGCCATGCGCAGGCCCGGTACGGCCTGGAGCAGCGCCAGGTCCCACATGCCGTTGTGGCTCGGGCCGTCGTCCCCGGTCACGCCGGCCCGGTCGATCGCGATCGTGACCCCGAGCCGGTGCAGCGCGAGGTCCATCAGCACCTGGTCGATGGCCCGGTTGAGGAAGGTCCCGTAGAGCGCCACCACCGGATGCAGGCCGCTCATGGCCAGTCCCGCGGCCGAGCCCACCGCGTGCTGCTCGGCGATGCCGACGTCGAAGAAGCGCGAGGGGTACTTTTCCGCGAAGCCGGTCAGGCCGACCGATCCCGGCATGGCCGCGGTGATCGCGACCACGTCCTCGCGCCCGGCGGCGGCCGCGACCAGCTCCTGTCCGAACGCGGCGGACCAGGTCAGCCCGCTGGGCCGCAACTGCGTGCCCGTGGCCGGGTCGATGGTCCCGATGCCGTGGAAGTGGTCCGCCTGGTCCTCCTCCGCGGGCCGGTATCCCTCTCCCTTGCGGGTGACGCAGTGGACGATCACCGGGGCCCGGCACGCCTTGGCGCGTTCCAGCGCCTCCTCCAGGGCGGCGATGTCGTGGCCGTCGACCGGGCCGAGGTACTTCAGGCCGAGGTCCTCGAAGAGGGCCTGCGGCGCGAGCGCGTCCTTGATCCCCTTCTTGGCGGCGTGCAGCGCGCGGTAGACGGTGTGTCCCGTCGGGCCGGCGCCGTCAAGAGCCTGCTTGCCCCAGCCCAGCAGGCGTTCGTACCCCGCGTGGGTGCGGAGCGCCGACAGGTTGCGGGCCAGTCCGCCGACCGTCGGCGCGTACGACCGGCCGTTGTCGTTCACGACGATCACCACCGGGCGTTCCGGCGCTGCCGCGATGTTGTTGAGGGCTTCCCAGGCGGCCCCGCCGGTCAGGGCGCCGTCACCGACGACGGCCACGATGTGGCGGCCGGGATCGCCCTTCAGCCCGCGGGCCTTGGCCATGCCGTCGGCGTAGGACAGTGCCATGGAGGCGTGCGAGTGCTCGATGTGGTCGTGGACGGACTCGCCTCTGCTGGGGTAGCCGGACAGGCCGCCGCGGCGGCGGAGGCCGGAGAAGTCCGCCGCCCTGCCGGTGACCAGCTTGTGGACGTAGGCCTGGTGGCCGACGTCCCACAGCAGCGTGTCGCGGGGCGAGTCGAAGGTGCGGTGCAGGGCAAGGGTCAGCTCGACGACGCCCAGGTTCGGTCCGAGGTGGCCGCCGGTCTCCGCCACATGCCGCACGAGGAAGTCGCGGATCTCCCGGGCGAGGGTGTCGAGTTGCGCGGGGCCCAGGTCGCGCAGGTCCGCGGGCTCGGTGATGTCTTCCAGCAGGGGCATTCGGTTCTTCTCCTTGCCGGGATGGTGTCCCGCGGGCCTTCGGTGTCCGCCGGCGCCGGAGGGCGCAGCCCTCGTCCCGCACCGGCGGGAGAATACTCATTCTCACTGCCGGCTGTAGTCTAGAGAACGGTCATTCTCGCCAGCAAGAGGGGTCCCGTGGCATCGACGACAGCCGCCCATGAGGTCTTGCGCAGCCGGCTGCTCGACGCTGCCGAGCAGGTCTTCTACGCGCGCGGCATCCAGGCGGTGACCATGGGGGACGTCCGCGCCGCCGCGGACCTCCCGATGCGGCGCGTCTACCAGCTGTTCCCGAGCAAGGACGACCTGGTCGTCGCCTTCCTCCGGCGACGCCACGACCGCATGATGGCGGCCATCGAGGACTACGTCTCGGACGTCGAAGCGCCGCGGCGGCGGGTGCTGGCGATCTTCGACTACCTCGACGAGTGGTTTCGCCAGCCCGACTTCCGCGGCTGTCCGTGGATGAACGTGTACGGGGAGCTCGGGCCCACCAACCCTGCCGTGGCGGCCGAGGTGCACCACCACCAGCGGGCGTTCCGCGCCCTGGTCACCGGCATCGTCGCCGCGTCGGGCTACACCCCCGCGGTGGCGAACGCCGTCTACCTCCTGGTGGAGGGCTCGGTGGCGACGGCGGCCGTGCAGCACGCCGCCGATCCGGCCGGTGAGGCCCGCAGCGGCGCGGAGATGCTGCTGGTGCACGAGGGGTCCCGCGCCCTCGCCAGGTGAGCGGCGGGTCCGCCGGTCACCGCCCGGCGGACCCGCCGGGAGCCGCGGCGTGACGCTCCCCTTGCGCGCGGTCGCGTGCCCGCAGCGCCTTGAGGAAGGCGACGTCCTCGCGGTGCGACGGTGTCTCGACCAGCATCGGTATTCCCTCCAGGGCCGGTGCGAGGAACAGCCCGGCGAAGGCGTCCGCTCCCAACCGCCCCTTCCCCAGGGACTCGTGCCGATCGCGGTGGGAGCCGGCGGCGTCCCGGCTGTCGTTGACGTGGACCAGCCCGACGCGCCCCGCGCCGAGGCCCGCCGCGACCCTGCCCACCGTGCGGACGACCTCCGCCGGGGTGGTCATGGGTTCACCGGCCGCGTGCAGGTGGCAGGTGTCCAGGCACACCCCCACGCGGTCGTCGTCCAGCGCCGCGAAGTACTCGATCGTGCTGTCAGCGGTCGAGGCGAGGGCCTCCCCGCCGCCCGCGGTCGGCTCGATCAGCAGCCGGACGCCGTGCCGCTCCTGGTCGAGGAGGCTCCCCACCAGCGCGTGCAGTCCGGCCAGCGCCGCCTGACGGTGCCCGCGGACGACCGATGTGCCGGCGTGGACGACGACACCGCGGGCGCCGAGCGCCGCCGCTCGCCCCAGCGTGTGCCGGAGCAGGGCGACGGAGTTGTCCCGCGTCCCGGCGGAAGGCGATCCCAGGTTGATGAGGTGCGAGGCGTGGACGAAGACCGGGATCGAGAGCTCCGAGCAGCGCTCGCGGAAGGCTTCGTCCGCGCCGGGGTCGGCCGCGGACGTCCGCCACGAGCGAGGGCTCCCGGTGAAGATCTGGATGACCTCGGCCGCCACCTCCACCGCCTCGCGCAGCCCCACACGAAGGAGGCCGCCGCCCACGGCCACATGCGAGCCGATCCGCGGCCCGGCGGGGCCGGCCGTTGCCGAAGGGTTCGCCGTGCTCACTCGCGTACTCCGATCGTGTGCCCGATCCGCGATATGGCCGCGGGCGGGGCCGGGTGCGCCGGCGGCCGCCGACCGGAGGAGCCGGCCGGGGCGGCTGTGCGGTGCGCCGGCGATCGAGCGTACGCGACCGCGGGCCACGGACCAGGGGCGCCCTCCCGCCGCCCCACCTGCACGCGGTCCGCCCGGCAGCCGGCGGGTGGCCCCACCGGCTGCCGGGACGGCGTCAGCCGTCCGTGGGCCAGTCGACCAGCGGCGAGCGGTGGAAGTCGATGCCCAGCGCCGTCATCCTCGGCCCCTGGGCCGCCAGACGCACCCGGTAGGTGTCCCAGTCGTGCGTGGCCTCGGGCGACCAGCCGAGCTCCGCTATGCCCGGCAGCCGGGGGAAGGCCATGGCCTCGATGTCGTCGTTCGTGACGATCGTCTCCGTCCACAGCGGCGCCTCGACACCCAGCACCGCACTCGACGGCACCCCGGCGTCCGCGAGATACGTACCCGGGTCCCAGTCGTAGGAGCGGTCCACCTCCACCGTGCCCGCCCAGTCCTGGCCCAGCACCGTGTCCTCGTCGTACTTCATGTCCAGATACGAGCGGTCGGCCGGCGCGAGCACGATCCTGGTGCCGTTCTTCGCCGCCGCGGCGACCTGGGCGCGCTCCGCCGCGCCGGTGTCGTCGTAGCCCCAGTACTCGGCCACCCTTCCGTCGACCGGCGCCGCCGAGGTGATCTGGTGCCAGCCCATGACCGTCTTGCCGTACTTCTGCACGACGGCCTCCGCGCGGTTCATGAACGACACGTAGTCCGCCTGGCTGGTGGAGTGCGCCTCGTCGCCGCCGATGTGCAGGTAGCGGCCGGGCGTGATCGCGGCGAGTTCACGGATGACGTCGTCCACGAAGGTGTACGTCACGTCCTTGGGCACGCACAGCGAGCTGAAGCCGACCTCCGTGCCGGTGTAGAGGGGCGGCGCCACACCGTCGCAGTTGAGCTGCGGGTACGAGGCGAGCGCCGCGTTGGTGTGGGAGGGCATGTCGATCTCCGGCACGACCTCCAGATGGCGGGAAGCGGCGTAGGCGACGATCTGCTCGTACTGCGCCTTGGTGTAGGAGCCGCCGGTGCCGCCGCCCACCGCGGTGGACCCTCCGTAAGCGGCCAGCCGGGGCCACGACGTGATGGCGATGCGCCAGCCCTGGTCGTCGGAGAGATGCAGATGCAGCTCGTTGATCTTGTAGAGCGCCAGCTGGTCGATGTACTTCTCGACCTGGGGGACGGTGAAGAAGTGCCGCGACACGTCGAGCATCGCACCGCGGTAGGCGTAGCGCGGCACATCCGTGATGATGCCGCCCGCGACCTGCCACGGACCGTGCTGCGTGGTGCGTTCCTCGACCGAGGCCGGCAGCAGCTGGCGCAGCGTCTGGACCCCGTGGAAGAGGCCAGCCGAGGTGCGGGCGGTGACGGTGACGCCGTCCCGGCCCGAGTCGAGGCGGTAGCCCTCGGCGCCGAGGCCCGCGCTTCCCGAGGTGAGGGAGAGCCGGATGTCGTGCCCGCCCGGCGAGCCTCGGCCGCTGTCGTCGACCACCGGCAGGGCGTAGCCGGTGGACGGCCGCAGCAGGCCGGCGAGGTAGGTGCCGACCTGGTGTACGTCGCCTGCGTGTCCCTCGACGCGGATGCGCGCGGAAGGCGTCAGCGTGTACGGCGCGCCTGCCGGGTGCACCTGGGCGGGCGCGGGCACGATCTGGCCGAGCGGCCGCACCTGCGCGGCCGGGGACCCCGGCCGCGCCTGGGCGGAACCGGCGACCCCGAGAGCGGAGGCGCCGGCCGCGAGGACCAGCAGCAGCGATCCGGCGAGCCGGGGAACCGTACCGGACAGGGCGCGGCTGCGGGGCGAGTGGGGAGAGGCGGCGGCGTACGGAGCGGATCTGTGCTGTCTCACAGATGTCCCTTCGACGTGAGAGATGGAACCCGTGGCACCGAGAGGTCGAACTCTGCCCTCCCATGGGACTCGTAGGTCCCACGCGCGTCAAGGTGTAGACCAATTTTCCCGTCGTACCCGTCGCCTGGGCCTGCCGGGTGGTCGGGTGTTGCGGGCCAGGCCGCGCCTGGCAGGCATTTGTGACCTTTTGTGTTTCAGTGTCGTCCAGGTGGCATTCGTGAAGGCCGGCCGTGCCGAGGCGGCCCGAGCCCGTCGGCCGGCGGGCGCTGTCTGTGATCGTGCCGGGGTGGGTCGTGTTCCATCGGTGAAAGGGATGTGCGGGATGTCGAATCACTTCACGGGTTTGAGCCTGGGCCCGCCGCTGGGAGACCAGCGGCTGGACCTCTGTGATCTGTACGCGTTTCAGGCGCCTGCCGACCCGGCGCGGACGGTGATCATCCTCAATGCCAACCCGAACGCGGACGCCCTGCACCCGGACGCGATCTACCGGGTGAACATCGACAACGACGGGGACGGCCTCACCGATATCGCGGTGAGCTACGTCTTCGCCCCTCCGCAGGGCGACCGGCAGACGTTCAGCGTGTTCCTTGCCAGGGGCGAGGAGGCCCGTTCGCCCGAGGCCGTCGGCGAGAAGGTCGTCTCTGATGAGGAGGTGTCGTTCGGGACCCGGGCCCGGATGGTGCGTGCGGGTGACATCACGTTCTTCGCCGGCAGTCGCAGTGACGCCTTCTTCTTCGACTTCGACGGTGTGGAGAAGCTGTTCGACACCAGTGGCGGCCGGAACTTCACCGCGCCGCACCTGGGCGGCAAGTCGCCGTGGACCGGCGTGGACTCCAACGCGTCGGCGAACGTGTTCTCGACGGTGATGGAATTGCCGACCGCGGACTTGGGCGCCGACCCCGACATCCGCATCTGGGGCCGCTGCAGCCTGCGCAAGGACGGCCGCCTGGAGCACGTCGACCGCGCCGGTCACCCCTCCGTCAGCAGTTTCTTCAACACCGACGAGACGAAGGTGGAGTACAACGCCGCCGAGCCGGTGAACGACCGTGCCCGGTGGACCGACCAGTTCGTCCACCTCATGGGGCACACCGGCAACTACTCGCGGGAAGAGGCCATCGCGGCGATCGACGCGGAAGGCCTGCTGCCGGACATGCTGACGTACGACCCCTCGAAGCCGGCCCGCTATCCGAACGGCCGGATCTTCACCGACGACGTCATCAACCACCGCCTGGCGTTCCTGTCCAAGGGCGACATCCCGCCCACCGGACTCTCGCCCCACACCGACGTCCTCGACGAGTTCCCCTACCTGGGCAACCCCCACCCGGCGGCGGGCTGACCGCGGTTTCCGCTTCCACGTCCTCTGACGCGAACGCGGTCGTACCGCCGGGAATCGGTCTGGTCCTCATCCGGCCATGACCGTTGACACGGTTCGGCGCCGACGTATATCCCCTTCCTGCTCCCCGTCCCCTCCGGGACTCCCCCCACAGCAGGAGGCGCCGTCGTGCCGACATCCCCCACCCGGCCCCGCCGGATTCCCCGCATACCTGCGGCGGCCATCGCCGCCGCATCCGCGTCCGTCCTCGCGGCCGTCTCGTGCCTCGCGGTCCTGCCGGGCGCCGCGTCCGCCGACAGCGCCCCCGGCCTGCTGGCGAACGGGGGCTTCGAGAGCGGCACCACCGGCAACTGGGTCTGCGCCGGCCGCTCGGCGGTCAGCACCGCGGCCCCGCACTCCGGTGCGTACGCGCTGCTGTCCTCGCCCGGCAGCAGCGACACCGCTCCGTGCTCCCAGACCGTCCCCGTCCAGCCGGGCGGCCGGTACGCGCTCAGCGCGTGGGTGAAGGGCGCGTACGTACGACTCGCGGCATCAGGTGACGCGGTCCAGCAGTCCTCCTGGACGGGATCCTCGGCCTGGACCCAGCTCACCGTGAACGTCGTGGCGGGGCCGGCCACGACCGCGCTCACCGTCACCGTCAGCGGCTGGTACGCCTCGGGTGACGTGTCCGCCGACGACATCGCGCTCACCGGACCGGCGGCCGGCGCGACCCCCACCACCACCGCGACCCTCACCACCACCGCGACGCCCACGCCCACGTCCTCGGCCACGGCCACAGCCACATCCACGCCCACCGCTCCGGGTGGCGGCCAGGTCGTCGACGTCGCCGACAGCAAGGGGCTCAAGGCGGCGCTGGCCGCGGCCGCCCCGGGGCAGACCATCCAGCTGGCCGACGGCACCTACACCGGCAACTTCAAGATCACCGCCGCCGGCACCGCGGCAGCGCCCATCACCCTGACCGGCTCGGCGAAGGCGGTGCTGACCACGTCCAGCGGGGGCGGAAACGTCATCCAGCTCACCGGTTCGCCCTACTGGACGATCAAAGGCCTGACGCTGACGGGCGCCCAGAAGGGCATCATGATCGACGCCTCCGACCATGTCGCCGTCGATTCGGTCGAGGTGCACCACATGACGATGGAGGGCATCCACTTCCGCACCTCAAGCAGCTACGGCGTGGTCCGGAACTCGTACATCCACGACACCGGCACCTCGCGCAACGGCATGGGCGAGGGCATCTACGTCGGAAGCGCCAACACCCTCGGCGACACCAGCGACCACGTCCTGATCACCGGCAACACCATCGGCCCCGACGTCGGAGGGGAGAACATCGACATCAAGGAGGGGACCACCGGTGGCGTGATCTCCGGCAACACCTTCGACGGCAGCGGGCTGACCGGCGCCAACTACGACGACTCATGGGTCGACATCAAGGGCAACGGCTACACCGTCTCCGGCAACCGCGGCACCCGCACCACCGATGACGGATTCCAGACCCACAGCCAGTACCCGGGCTGGGGATGCGGCACGGTCTTCCGCGCGAACTCCTCCGACCTCACCGGCGCCACGGGACCGGACCGCTACGCCGTCCACGTCACCAACTACGACCCCGCCACCTGCCCGGTCACCGTCGCCGCGGACAACACCGTCACGGGCGGCAACGGCCTGGTCAACCCCGGTATCCCCGTGAGCTGACCGGCCGGGTCCCGGCGTAGGCGCCAGGACCCGCCCCCGCACGGCGCCGCGCACGCCGCCTTCCGCGTGGTGCCGTGCACCCGGGCAGGACCGTCCCGGTATCACGCGCGGCAAGGCCGCCGTCGACGTGGTCCGCACCGGCTGAAGGCCCCGCCGCCTCCGGGCGGGACGGGGCGAGGGCACCGAGCGGTGCCACCTCCTCGCCGCGCCGTGCGACTTGTAGTCTGATCCGCATGACGGACCCCCGCGCCGGCCGCCGCTGCCACACTCCCCTCAACGCACTGCACTCCACCGTGTACTTCTCGCCGGAGTTCGACGCGGAAATGGAGACCCTCGGTCTCGCGGGGGCCCCCGGCGCCTACTTCAGCGCCGGGGGTTACTTCGCGGCACGTTCCGCCGCGATGGGCGCGGTCGGCCCCGGCGCGGTGACGGCGACCTTCTTCAACTTCAGTCACACGCTGATCGCCCAGCACCTTCCCGGCGCCTGGACCGTCGCCACCCCCGGGCAACTGCTGGCCGCGCGCCTGCGCGTTGTCGACAGGCTGCTGCGGCGGTTGCTGGGCGACGAGGCGCTGGCTTCCAAGGAGATGGCCGAGGCTGCCGAACTGGCCCTGCGCGCGGCCGGCGGCTGCCACCGTGCGGGCCGCCCGCTGTCCGCCGCCGAGGCGGACCAGCCCGTGGCGCAGGAGCCGCACGTGGCGTTCTGGCAGGCGGCGACCGTCCTGCGGGAGCACCGCGGCGACGGCCACATCGCCTTGCTGACGCATGCGGGCCTGGACGGGCTGGAAGCCCTTGTCTCCCATACGTCCTCCGGCCGCGGCTTCACCCCCGCCTTCGCCCGCTCGACCCGCGGCTGGAGCGAGGAGGAGTGGTCAGCGGCCGAGGAGCGCCTGCGGGGCAAGGGCCTCCTGGACGCGGACGGCGAACTGACCGAGGCGGGGACGACCCTGCGGGTGGATCTGGAACACGAGACGGACCGCTTGGCCGCCGCCCCCTACGACCACCTGGGAGCAGCCGGGGTCGAACGCCTCACGGAGCTCGCGGGCGGCTTCGCCGCGATGGCACTGGGCAACGGGGCGTACCCGAACGGCATCTTCGGCAGGAAGTGAGCCGGCATAGACGGCCCCGGGGCTCGGGGCAGACCCACCCCGGCCCGGGTGGGCGGGGCACACCGCGTACCGAACATCCCACGAACCCGGACCGCGGGCCGTCTCACAGGCCGCGGGGTGCCGTGGGGAGTTCAGGCCGCAGGGGCGGAACGGCGCGCCTTCGCCCACCGGGTGAACGCGGTCGCCCGGACCCGCGCGAACTCCATGCGGGGGTCGGGGCGGTAGGTCCACGGGACGGCACCGGCGTAGCCGCCTATCGCGCGGAACTGCTCGGTCGCCTCCGCGTACCGGTCCGTCTGCGTCAGCGCGTACGCCAGCACGTGACGGGCGACGGGAAGCCGGTGGTGGGTGGCCGGCGCCGCGGCGACGGCGTCCAGGGCGGCGCCGATCGCGGCCGCCACGTCGGGGCGGACCCAGACGTCCTCGGCACCCATGGATTCCTCCTCGCAGCGGGCGAGCAGAGGCAGTACGGGCAGCAGACTGCCGCGCGGGGCCGACGCGGCGGCCTCGTCGGCGAAGCCGGTCATCAACCGGTGCGAACCGCGCCACTTGGCGGACCAGTACTGAAGTGCCCGGTCGTGTGCGCCGTAGTGGTGCGGATCGCGTGCGGTGATCTCGGACCACAGCTCGGCGAACCGGTCGTGTGGCCAGCCAAGGCCGTAGGCGACGGAGATCCGGGCGACCCAGGGGGTGGGATCGTCGGCCGCCAGCCGGGCGGCCTCCGTGCAAGCGGGCAACGCCCGTTCGAGCCCCCGCCGGAAGCCTGCCAGCCGGTCGCCCGAGGTACTGTCCGCGAATCGGCCGCCCCGGACGATGAAGGCGTGCCGCACCATCCCGGCGCCGTACACCAGCGCCGCGCCGGGATCGTCAGGGCGCGCTGCGCGCCATGCGGCGAGCCACGAGGCGTCGCGTGCGGCGGTGTCACCCAGCCGCTGCGCGCGGTACCAGCGCACATCCCAGTCCTCTGCGCCGGTCTGCGCGAGGTAGTCTGCGGCGCGCTGCCAGTCGCCGCCGGCTGCGGCGTCCAGCACCGCGTCGGCCTCGGGGTCGGGTCCCGGGCGCCGGATGTCGAGCCGCGACGGCGGGACGAGTCCGTGGGCGGCGGCCAGCCGACGCCCCGTCAGGGACCGCCGGATGGAACGCCCCAGGATGGTACCGACGGCGACGGGGACGGGAATCACGACAGGGACCGCGGCCTTCCGGGCGGGAAGCGGGCGATGGGAACACCCGCTCGAAGAAGCTGCATCATACCGACGGCCGGCCGGGGCGCCGCACCGGCCGTCGCCCGGCCCGGGAGCCGGTTCAGGCGTGCCGGCCGCCTGGCGTGGCAGGGTGGGAGGTATGTGCGGTCGATATGTCTCCACCCGTAGCCCGGCCGAGCTCGCCGGGCTGTTCGATGTCACCTCGGAGCCGGAACCTGACCAGCTGCTCGAGCCGAGCTGGAACGTGGCGCCGACCGATGGGGTGTGGGCGGTGCTGGAGCGCGCCGACCGCGACACCGGTGAGGTGTCGCGGCAGCTGAGGGCGCTGCGGTGGGGGCTCGTGCCGTCCTGGGCGAAGAGCCTCGACATCGGCGCGAAGATGATCAACGCCAGGGTGGAGACGGTGCACGAGAAACCCGCCTACCGGCGCGCCTTCGCCAAACGGCGGTGCCTCCTGCCGGCGGACGGGTTCTACGAGTGGCAGACCGTGCCCGCCTCGGGGGGCCGCAAGGCCCGCAAGCAGCCGTACTTCATCGCACCCGAGGACGGCGGCGTGATGGCGCTGGCCGGGCTGTACGAGTTCTGGCACGACCCCAAGGCCGCCGAGGACGACCCGGGCGCCTGGTGGGTGACCTGCACGATCATCACCACCGACGCCACCGACGCCGCGGGCCGCGTCCACCCCCGGATGCCCTTGGCCGTCAAGGCGCACGACTACGAGGCGTGGCTCGATCCCGCACACCAGGACACCGACGACCTGCGGGCCCTCCTGACCTCTCCCGCCGAAGGGCACCTGGACGCCCGCGCGGTGAACACCGCGGTCAACAGCGTCCGCAACAACGGCCCCCACCTCCTGGACGACGGGGAGTAGCGGCACGGGCCGGCCTGCGCACGCGGACCCTCCGCCTCCTCCGGCGCGCAGTGGGCCTGCTTGTACTGTGCAAACCTGAACATTCGAAAGGGAAAACCTTCGTGAAGACCTTCACCATGCCCGGCACCGACATCCTCGCCCCGAATGTCGTGCTCGGCCTGATGCGTATCGCCGACAAGTCCGACGACGACGTCCGCGAACTCGTCCGCACCGCTCGCGACGCGGGCATCGACTTCGTCGACCACGCCGACATCTACGGCGGCGAGCTGCACGCCTGTGAACGCCGTTTCGCCGAGGCGATGGAGCTCAGCCCGTCGCAGCGCGACGAGATCACGATCCAGACCAAGGCGGGGATCGTCACCGACGGGCCGTACTACGACTTCTCCTACGAGCACATCGTCAAGTCGGTGGAGGGTTCGCTCGCGGCCCTGCGGACCGACCGCATCGACATCCTGCTGCTGCACCGCCCCGACGCGCTTGTCGAGCCGGAAGAGGTGGCCCGCGCCTTCGACGAGCTCGAGTCCTCCGGCAAGGTGCGCGCCTTCGGTGTCTCGAACCAGACCCCGGGCCAGATCGATCTGCTGCGCAAATACGTGCGTCAGCCCATCGTGGCCAACCAGCTTCAGCTCTCGAT
Source organism: Streptomyces sp. NPDC049040 (assembly GCF_043197715.1). NCBI lineage: Bacteria > Bacillati > Actinomycetota > Actinomycetes > Kitasatosporales > Streptomycetaceae > Streptomyces > Streptomyces sp. NPDC049040. The sequence continues at coordinate 90,591 of NZ_JBICTO010000004.1, read as the reverse complement.
CACGCACGCGCCGATCATCGCCCAGGGGGTGGCAGCGAACATGCTCGGGGAGCAGCAGGCGGCCACTCTCGACGGCGGCGGGATCGTCGACTACTGCCGCCTGAACGACATCACCATCCAGGCGTGGTCGCCCTTCCAGGCCGGCTTCTTCACCGGTGTCTTCCTCGGCTCGCCGGAATACCCCGAGCTCAACGCCGTCATCGACCGCCTGGCCGGCCAGTACGGTGTTCCCCCCATCGCGATCGCGACCGCCTGGATCACCCGCCACCCCGCCCGGATGCAGGTCGTACTGGGCACCACAAGCCCGGAGCGCGTCGCGGGCGCCGCGCAGGGTTCCGACCTTCGGCTCACCCGGGCGGAGTGGTACGAGCTGTTCCGCGCCGCCGGCCACCGCGTCCCCTGAGCCCGGGTGCGGGGCACCACCTGCTCCTGCGGAACCGCCGGAAGCGTCGGGTCCCGGAGGCAGCGTGGCGCCCCTCGCCGGGCGTGACCGCGGGCCGCACCCGTCGCACCGGCGGCGGGTGCGGCGGCTCCGCGGCGCCGATCAACCGTCCTGCCCGGTCAGGGCCTGGTGCCGGGAGTGGAGGCCGCTGCCATGTGCAGGAGTTCCTGGAGGCGCAGGCCCCGTGCCGCGTCGATGGGTGAGGGGACGCCCGTGCGGACCGCTTCCGCGAACTCGCGGCGGAGCACCGGCCAGCACTCCTCGTGGTCGAGTTCCGCGGTGTCGTAGACGACTTCCTCGCCGGGCCCGTACAGCTCGATCCGGGTACGGGCCCGGGGGAGCAGGACCGAGCCGGACAGGGACGCCTGGCTGACGGCGCCGTTGGTGTGCTCGCACGTCAGCTCGATCCAGCGCGTGGAGTCCCCCGTGCTCCGGATGGCGGCGATGGGGCCGACGGCAAGGTCGAGGAGGTCCAGCAGATGCGGGCCCAGGTCGTGGAGGGCCCCCTGGGCCAGCCGCCAGGGCGTCGCGAACTCCCCGCCGAGGAAGGCGCCGTGCAGGTAGCACGAGCGCGCGCCGCTCACCTGCGTGTTCTCCGCCTGCCGCAGGAAGGCGCGGGTCGCGGGGTGGTAGCGCTTGGTCAGGACGAGCTGCGAGACCACGCCGTGTTCTGCCACGGCCTCGGCGACGCGGCGGGCCGAGGCCAGATCGGCGCCCAGGGGCTTCTCCAGCAGCAAGGGCTTGCCCGCCCGGGCCGCGCGGACGGCCAGTTCGGCCTGGACAGCCGGGGGCACGGCGAAGGCGATCGCGTCGCTGCGGTCGAGCAGTTCGTCGAAGGAGGCCGCGACGGCGGCGCCGTAGGGCGCCGCCGTCTCTCGGGCGGCTTCGGACCGCCGGGCCCAGACCGCGGTCAGGACGGTCTCGGGTCCGGCGGCCAGCATGCGGGCGTGCATCGTCCGCGCCCAGGGACCCGCGCCTGCCAGGCCCACCCTCAGCGGGGGCGGGGGCGCCTCGGCGGACCCGGGGTTCCCCGGGGAGGGGGCAGGTCCTGAGGGACGGGTGTCGGACGGGTGGACGTGGGGCACGGGAACTCCGGCGTGGGCAAGGGGGGACAGGGGGAAGCGGGATCAGCCGCCGTTGAGCGCGGCCAGCCGGATGTCGGCTGTGGCGGGCGCGAAGAGGTGCTCGACCACCATGGCTGCCGCGCCCACGAGCGCGGCCTGGTCGCCGAGCCGTGAGGTCACCACGTTGAGGTGAGCGGTCGTGCGGGGCATGGCCCGCTGGTAGAGCAACTCGCGCACCCCGGTCAGGAACGGGGTGCCTGCCAGGTCGCCGGCGAGCACGAGCACTCCCGGGTTGAGTAGGGTGACGACCGTGACGAGGACCTCCCCGACCCGGCGGCCGGCCTCGCGCGCCATCCGCACCGCGTCCGGGTGGCCGGCCGCGAGATACTCCCGTACGTCGGAGCCTGACGTCGTGGGGATCCCCGCCGCGGCCAGCTGTTCTGCGATCGCCCGCCCGCTGGCCACGGCGGCGAGGCAGCCGTAGGACCCGCACATGCACAACGCCTCGGTCCTGTCGTGCAGGCGGATGTGCCCGATGTCGCCGGCCCCGCCGTCGATGCCGCGGTAGGGCTCGCCGTCGACGACGACGCCCGCCCCGATGCCGGTCGAGACCTTCACCAGTACGAAGGCCGAGCAGTCGGGGTAGTACCGCCGCTGCTCCGCGTACGCCATCAAGTTGGCGTCGTTGTCGACCAGTACGGGAACGGGCGGGCCCGCCGGGTCGACATGCCGGGCGTAGGCCTCCTGCATCCGGCTCGGGATGGGGTACTCGTCCCAGCCCGGCATGATCGGCGGCTGGACGACCTGGCCGATCGCCCAGTCCACGGGGCCCGGTACGGACAGCCCGATCCCGCAGACGCCGGAGGCCTCGACGCCCGCCTTCTCCAGGAGCCCGGGGAACCAGCCCGCGAGGGTGTCGAGCACCCGGTCAGGACCGTCCGCGATGAGCAGTTCCTCGGTGTGCTCGGCGAGGACGGCGCCGTCGAGGTCGAGCACGGCGGCCCTGCTGTGCCGGGTCTCCAGGTCGACGGCGAGCACGACGGCGTGCGAGGTGTCGAACTCCAGCCTGGTGGAGGGCCGTCCGCCCGTGGAGGCGCCGGCCGAGGTGTCCCGCAGCCACCCGGCGCCGAAGAGCTGGTCCAGCCGGTGGCCGATGGTGGAGCGGGAGAGCCCGGTCGCGTGCTGGAGCTCGCCGCGGGTGGTGGCCTGCCCGCTGCGGATCAGCAGCAGCAGATGGCCCGCGCTCGCCTGGTTGGCCGGCATGGTCGTGTGCACTCCCGCTCTCATGGGTCAGCTCTTGTCGGCGCCGCTGGTCAGACCCTCGGTCAGCAGTCGCTCCGCAGCGTAGAACAGCACAATGACAGGAATCGTCAGTACCACGGAACCGGCCATCAGCACGGTCTTGGGAACCTCGATGCCGTTGGAGAGCTGCTGAAGGCCCAGCGAGACGGTCCATTTGTCGGGATCCGCGGCGAGGAAGAGCAGCGCGAAGAGGAATTCGTTCCAGGCGATCATGAAGACGTACAGCCCGGTGGCCATCAGGGACGGCATCGCGAGCGGGAGCACCACCCTGCGTACGGTCTGCCAGCGGGTGGCGCCGTCGAGGGCGGCCGCCTCCTCGATGCTCAGCGGGATCGTGATGAAGTAGTTCTTCAGCATGTAGATCGACACCGGCACGGTCTGGGCGACGTAGACGATCGCCAGGCCGACGAGATTCCCCGACAGCCCGAGCTTGGCGAACATCACGAACAGCGGTACCGCGAGAAGGGTGGAGGGGAAGAGGTAGACCGCCAGGAACAGGGCGCTCACCTGTCGGCCGCCGAAGAACCTCAGCCGGCTGATCGCGTAGGCGCCGGGCACCGAGGCTGCGAGGGTCAGGACGACCGTAGCCAGCGACACCAGCGCCGAGTTGAGCATCATGCGGAGGAAGCCCTGGCCGCCGTCGGCACTGGACTTCAGGACTTGTCGATACGTGTCGAGGGTGAAGTCCTTGCCGGAGACCCAGAGCGATCCCGGGTCGAGCAGCAGGGAGTCGATCGGCTTCACCGACAGCAGCAGCATGTAGTAGAAGGGCAGGATCGTGATCACTGCCAGGAAGGCGATGGTGACCCACCGCAGCACGCCGAACAGGCGCTCCTCGAACTGTGTGCGGGTCATCACGCCTCCTCCTGCACCTTCTTGGCGAAGAACTTGAAATAGACACCGAGCAGGACCATCAGTACGGCGGCCAGGACGAGGGCCTGCGCGGCCGCGGCGCCGACGTCGAAGTTGGCGGTGAGGAAGTCGTACACCCGCACGGCGACGACGTCGGTGCCCGAGCCGCCTCCGGTCAGCAGGTAGACGTCGTCGAACTTGTTGAAGGTCAGGATGAAGCGGAGGACGCTGAGCAGGGCGATGACGGGCATCAGCTGCGGCAGCAGGATGTAGCGGAACCGCTGGGTGGGGGTGGCGCCGTCGACCCTGGCGGCCTCCTCCAGCCCGTCCGGAACCGCCTGGAGCCGGGCCAGCAGGAAGAGGAAGGCGAACGGGAAGTAGCGCCACGTCTCGAAGGCGATGACCGTCAGCAGCGCCAGCGGCACTCCGAAGTGGGCGCCGAACACGTCGACCTGGTAGTCGCGGGTCGACAGGAAGGCGATGGGGTTGTCCCAGCCGAAGACCTTGCCGCCCCACTGGTTGACGATGCCGTACTGCGGGCTGAGGGCGACCTGCCAGACGAACGCGACCGCGACCACGGGCGCCACGTACGGCAGCAGCATGCTGCTGCGCAGCAGCCCGCGTCCGCGGAAGGGCTTGCGCAGGGCGAGCGCGGCTATCAGGCCGAGCAGCACCGAGCCGGCGGTGCCGCCGACGGTGTAGGCGAGGGTGGTGAACAGGCTCGGCCAGAAGCCGGGCGAGGTGAAGACCTGGGTGAAGTTGTGCAGCGACCAGTTGCCGAACACCCCCATGCCCTGGATGTCGACCAGCTTGGCGTTCTGGAAGGCCAGCAGGATGGTCCAGAGGATCGGGATGATCACCACGACCAGGACCACCACGAGGGTGGGGGTGACGAAGGCCAGTCCCGCGCGGTTCTCCCGCTGGGCGGTGGTGAGTTGGCGGCGCTTCTTCGTGACGCCGGGATGTGCGCTCATGTGTCTTCCTGACGGGGGCGGCCTGCGCGTGGGCGGCAGAGGGACTTTCGGGGCCGACGGCCCGCTACTGGAGGGACTTCTGGAGGGCGGCGACATCGGCGCCGGACTCCTCGGCGGCCTTGCCCGGTGAGATCTGGCCCCCGGTCATCGCGCTGATGGCCTTGGGTACCGGGAGCTGGCCGTTGGTGGCGCCGACCAGGGCACCCTGGCCCTGCTTGAAGCCCCACCGCTGCATGTTGCCGACGCCTGCGACGAGCTGGTCGAGCAGCGCCTTGGGATAGACCTCGTCCAGCGGCTTGCGGGTGTCCACGCCGATCTCGCTGTGGCGCCACGCGTCGAGGTATTTGTCCGGCTCCGCGGGCGTGCCGTGGCGCACCGGGATCTGGCCCTCGGGGGCCATGCCCAGCCAGTCCTGGAAGCCGGCGTCCATCATGTAGCCGATGAACCGCTTGGAGGCAGCGGTCTCGCCGGTCTTGGTCACCACCCAGGAGGCCACCTCGCCGAACTGCGCCGGCTTGGCGCCGTCCGCGCCGGCCATCGCCGTGACGACGCCGCTGTTCTTGGCGAGGAACTGCTTGTCGTCCTTGCACTGGGGGCAGCTCGGCAGCGCGTCGTCGCGCAGTCCCGCGAGCTCGTCCAGCAGGAAGGTCGACCACAGCACCATGCCGGACTTGCCGGCGAAGTAGGTGGCGCGGGTCGAGTCGACGGTCTGGGTGCCGGGGGAGCCGTAGGTCTTGCCGAGCTTGTCGTACACCTCGAAGGACGTCCGGCAGGCGGGGGAGTCGAGGGTCACCTTGCCCTGGTCGTTCACCAGCTGGCAGTTGTTGGCGAGCGCGATGTCCTCGAAGCTCTGCTGGGTGAAGACGTCACTGGGGTCGGTGGCGACGGATATGCCGTCCTGGCCCGGCGTGTTCAGCCGGTCCGCCGCGGCGAGCAGCTTCTTGTACGTGTCCGGCGCCGGCAGCCCGGCCTTGGCCAGCAGGTCCTTGCGGTAGACCAGGAGCTGGAGCCAGGCGTCGGCGGGGACCGCGAGCTGCCGGGTGCCGTCGCTGGTCAGCCGCAGCGCGTTGGCGTCGAACGTCTTGGTGTCGAGGCTGCGCACGATCTCGCCGCTGACCTTCGTGTCGAGCAGCCCGTTGGTGTACATCTGCCAGACCTGCCCGATGGGCACCCCGCCGATGACGTCGGGCAGGGTGCCGGCCGCGGCGGCGGACATGATCAGCTGCGGGAGCTGGTTCTCGTCCACGCCGACGAGCTTGACCTTGATGCCGGTCTCCTTCTGGAACCGGTCGACGATCTTCCTGGACGCGGCCATCTGCGGTGGAAGGTTCGCCTGTGACCACACCGTGATCCGGTTGTCCGGCTTCGCCGGTCCGGTCCGGCTCGCGCAGCCGGCCAGCAGGCCGACGCACAGGGCCAGAGCCAGCCCACCCGCCGCGGTCTTCGCTGACCGACGGTTCCACATACGCATGCCTTGTCCTCACGCCGCTTACGCTGGATGTCCACGCATCTCAGCACTACTTTTGCGTATTGACAAGACATAAGTGTGAGATATCTTCGACCTATGCCGGGAGGTCAAGGCCGCCCGGCCACCCACAGCGTCAACCTCCGGAGTCCCACGTGGAACGCGTCGTCCAGTTCACCGGCCCGCGGCAGGTCGAAGTCGCCGAGCACGACAGTGCCTCGCTGCCACCCGGTCATCTCCGGGTCCGCACGCGGTACTCGGGGGTCTCGGCCGGTACCGAACTCACGGCGTACCGGGGGACCAACCCGTACCTGACCCGCACCTGGGACCCCGAGGCGCGCATCTTCCGCGAAGGCGCGGCCGGCATCGAATACCCCGTCGCCGGATGGGGCTACTCGGAGGTCGGCGAGGTGACGGAGATCTCTCCCGAACTCGCCGGAACACCCGGCCTGCCCGCCGTCGGGGATCTCGTCTGGGGCATCTGGGGGCACCGCAGCGAGGGCATCGTCCCCGTCGAGCGCATGATCGGCCACAGCCTGCCGGCGGGTCTCGCACCCCTGGCCGCCACCTTCGCCCGGGTCGGCGCCATCGCCTACAACGCGGTGCTCGCCTCGGACATCCACGTGGGCGAGGACGTCGCCGTGTTCGGCCAGGGCGTCATCGGCCTGCTCACCACCCGCCTCGCCGAGCTCAACGGCGGCCGGGTCACCGCGGTCGATGCGCTCGACGGACGCCTCGGCACCGCCCGCGCCTACGGGGCGACCGCCACACTCAACGCCCTGGCCGGCGGTGTCGCGGAAGCGATCCGAGGGGCCACGCAGGGCCGCGGCGCTGACGTGGCGATCGAGATCAGCGGCGTCTACCCCGCGCTCCACGAAGCGCTCCGCTCGGTCACCGTCGGCGGCCGCGTCGTCGCCTCCGGCTTCTACCAGGGCGATGGCGTCGGACTGCGGCTCGGCGACGAATTCCACCACAACCGCGTCCAGTTGATCTGCTCGCAGATCGGCGGGGTGCCCCCGCAGCTCGCCGGACGCTGGACCGTGGAACGCCTCCAGCGGACCTTCCTCACCCTCGTCGCCGAGGGCCGGGTCGACGTGACGTCCCTCGTCAGCCACGTGATCCCCGCCGCCGACGCGTCCGAAGCCTACGTACTGCTGGACGAGCGTCCCTCCGACGCCCTCCAGGTCGTCCTGGAATTCTGAAAGGCCGCTGATCCCTGATGCTCAAGACCGCCTGCCAGGAACAGCTGTTGCCGGGGGACACCCTCCAGGAGAAGTGGGAGTTCGCCCAGAGCGCCGGCTTCGACGGCATCGAACTGCGCGCCAAGGGCGACCTGCACTTCGCCGGCCGGCTGCCCGAACTGAGGACCGCCCTCGCGGACGGCGTCGTCATGCCCACCGTCTGCGTCGACATGCTGCACTTCTTCGGCGCCTTCGACGCCGACCTGCGCCGCGACGCCATCGACCAGATGAAGTCCCAGCTCACGGTGATCGGTGAGCTGGGCGGGCTCGGAGCGCAGACCCCGGCCTCGTACGGCATGTTCTCCCGCCGGCTGCCCCCCTTCGAACCGCCGCGCGGCGAGGAGGAGGACCGCACCGTCCTGCTGGATGGGCTCACCGAACTGGGCGAGCACGCACGGGCCGAGGGCGTCACCCTCTTCCTCGAACCGCTCAACAGGTACGAGGACCACATGGTCAACCGGCTCGAGCAGGCCGTGGACCTGATCAGGGAGGTAGGGCTCGATTCGGTCAGGATCGGCATCGACAGCTACCACATGAACATCGAGGAGGCCGATCCCGCGGCCGCGATCCTCGCCGCTGCGCCCTACATCGGCCACGCCCAGGTCAGCGACTCCAACCGCTTCCAGCCCGGCGCGGGACACCTCGACTGGCCCGCCTGGATCGGCGCGCTGCACGCCATCGGATACGAGGGCCACCTCGCCGCCGAGTGCCGGCTGACCGGTGACCCGGTCGCCGCCGTCCGCTCCATCCCCGGCTTCCTGCGCAGGTCGGGCGCGTGACGACGACCACACTCGGCCGTCCGATGACGCCCCCGACCGCCCCCGCGAGTGCCGCCCTGCGCCACCTGCGCGATGCATCGGTCCGCGTACTCCTCACCAACTGGACCGGCGGTTCGACCGTCCCCTCGGGGAACCTCTACCCGCACCAGTGGAGCTGGGACTCCGCCTTCATCGCCATCGGGCTGCGCCACCTCTCACCGCGCAGAGCGCAGCGGGAACTGGAGACCCTCTTCGGCGCCCAGTGGGACGACGGCCGGGTGCCGCACATCGTCTTCAACCCCGCGATACCCCTCGACGCCTACTTCCCCAGCCCTGACTTCTGGCGGTCCGGCACGGCGGGGCGGGAAGCCGGCGCCCCGCGCGGCATCGAGACCTCAGGACTCGTGCAACCGCCCGTGCACGCGCTGGCCGCCTGGCTCGTCCACGAATACGACCCGCAGACCTCCTCCCGCCGGGGATTCCTGCGCCGGCTGTACCCGCGGCTGACCGCCTGGCACGACTACCTCGCGGTCCACCGGGACCTCGCGGGGCACGGCCTGGCCGCCGTGGTGCACCCGTGGGAGCCGGGCATGGACAACAGCCCGTGCTGGGACACCCCGCTGTCCCGGATCGTGCCCGCCCCCGCCTCGTCGTTCCGGCGCGCGGACCTCGCCCACGGTGCCGCCGCGGACCGGCCCACGGATCTCGACTACGGGCGCTACGTACGCCTCGCCGCCGGCTACCGCGACCGCCGCTACCGGGACGGCGGAGCCCCGCATCCGTTCGCCGTCGAGGACCCGGGCTTCAACGCCCTGTACATCGTCTCCGAGCACGCCCTCGCCTCCATCGCCGAGGCACTCGGCGAGGATCCCCGCCCCCACCGGGCCAGGGCCCGCGCCCTCACCACGGCCCTGGTGGAGCGGCTGTGGGACCCGCAAGCCGGGATGTTCCTCTGCCACGACATCGGGACCGGCACGCTGATCCCGGAGCGGAGCGTCACGGGGCTGCTGCCCCTGCTCGTGCCGGGTCTGCCGACCGGAATCGCCGAGGCCCTGCTGCGCACCGTCACCGGCGACCACTTCGGCCTCGGCTCGACCACCGCGCTCGTCCCCAGCTACGACCTGCGCGGCCCCGCCTACGACTCGGCCCGCTACTGGCGCGGCCCCGCCTGGTTCAACGTGAACTGGGCCATCGAACGAGGCCTGCGCCAGTACGGCGCGGTGCCCGAAGCCGACGCGCTGAAGCGGGCGGTCCTCGTCTCGGCCGGCGCCTCAGGCTTCGCGGAGTACGTCGACCCGCGCACCGGCCGGGCCCGCGGCACGACCGACTTCAGCTGGACGGCGGCGGCCGTCCTCGATCTGCTGGCCACCACACCGGAGGGAACGGCATGAAGCAGCAGGGCCGGCTGCTCGTCCACGCCGGCACGTTCGCGATCCTCGGACCCGACGGTGACGTGCGCGGCACGGGCGGCAGCACACCGGACGGCCTTTTCGTCCGCGACGCCAGGCACCTGAGCCGCTGGCGCCTCACGGTCGACGGCGCGGAGCCCACCGTGCTGGTGGCCGCGGCGCAGGATGACGGCGCGATCGTCCTCACCCCGGCCGGCACCCGGGACGAGCCGCCCGGCTGCACCCTCTTCCGCCGGCAGGCGCTGTTCGAAGGAAGGCTGACCGAGCGGATCACGGTCGTCAGCAACGAGGCCCGCCCCACCCGGGTGTCCATCGCCTTCCACGCCGACGCCGACTTCGCCGACCAGTTCGAGCTGCGTTCCGACCGCCGGGTGTACGGCAAGCCGGGCGCCGTCCGTACGGCGAGCACCGGCACCGACGGCGTCACCTTCGACTACCGGCGGGACGCCTGGCGGTCCTCCACCACGGTCGCCGCACGACCCGCGCCCGAGGTGACGCAGCCCTCGCCCGACCGCACCGAGCGGACGCTGACCTGGCACCTCGACCTCCCCGCCCACGGCAGCGCGGAAGTGACCGTGACCGTCGCGGGCAGGGCGCACGGAGCCCCGCGGTTCGACGGTCCCCTCCCCGACGACCTGGGCGGCGTCGAGGAACTCGCCGCCCGGGCGACGCGCGACTTCACCCGTGATGCGGTCCCTGCCGGAACAGCGGCAGGCGCGGGCTCGGACCTGGCCCGTGCCTGCGCGCGAGGGCTGGACGACCTGGCCCGGCTGCAGGTCCCCGCGACCGGGCCCGACGGGGAGGACCTGCGCGTCCCCGGTGCCGGGGTGCCGTGGTTCCTCACCCTGTTCGGCAGGGACTCCCTGCTGACGTCCTACTTCGCCCTTCCCTACCGGCCGGGGCTCGCCCACGCCACGCTGCGCGCGCTCGCCGCCACCCAGGCACGCGCGCACGACTCCACCCGCGGCGCCGCGCCCGGGAAGATCGTCCACGAGATCCGGCACGGCGAGCTCGCCCACTTCGGCCAGGTGCCCTACGGCCGCTACTACGGCTCGGTCGACAGCACCCCCCTCTTCCTGGTCCTGCTGCACGCCCACGCCGAACGGACCGGCGACCCCTCGCTGGCCCGGCGCCTGGAACCGCACGCCCGGGCGGCAGTGGACTGGATGTTCCGCGACGGCGGCCTGGACGCGCACGGCTATCTCGTCTACGAGGCCGACGCGAGCGGACTGCTCAACCAGAACTGGAAGGACTCGGCCGGCGCCGTCTGCTTCCGCGACGGCACCCAGGCCACCGGCGCCATCGCCGTCTCCGAGGTGCAGGGGTACGCCTACGACGCGCTGCGCAGGACCGCCGCGCTCGCCCGTGACCTCTGGCACGACAGCGCCTGGGCACGCCACCTGGACGGCGCCGCCGACGCGCTGCGGGACCGCTTCCGCGCCGACTTCTGGATGCCCGACGTGGACTTCCCCGCCCTCGCCCTCGACGGTGACGGCCGCCGGGCCGATGTTCTCGCCTCGGACGCCGGGCACCTGCTGTGGTCCGGCCTGCTCGGGCCCGAGGACGCCGGAACGGTGGGGCAGCGGCTGCTCGAACCCGACTTCTTCTCCGGCTGGGGCATCAGGACCCTGGCGTCCGGCCAGGCGCCTTACCATCCGCTGTCCTACCACCGGGGAAGCATCTGGCCGCACGACAACGCGCTCATCGTGCTCGGGCTGGCCGCCAACGGCATGCACGAGGCCGCCGCGGCGGTCGCCTCGGGACTGCTCGACGTCGCGGCGGGCTCGGGCTACCGGCTGCCCGAGGTCATCTCCGGCTACCCGCGCGAGGGCAACCAGAGCGCGGTTCCCTACCCGCACGCCAACTCCCCCCAGGCATGGGCCGCGGCAAGCCCGCTCGCCCTGCTCACGGCCGCGACCGCGGCGCGATGACGGGGCCTGCTGTGAGCGGGGCGGCGAGGAATCCTCCCCGACCCGCTCACCGAGTGCCGGTTCATCCGGCGGGGTCGGCCCGGGCGACGGCAAGGATGGCCATGTCGTCCTGCTGCCCGCCCTCCACCCAGCGGTGGACATCCGCGGTCAGGGCGCTGACCAGGGATTCGGGGCTGGAGAAACGCCGTCCGACCAGTCGGGACGCGACGGGGTCGTAGAAGACTCCCTCCTGGTTGCGCGCCTCGGTGACACCGTCGGTGATGAGGAGCAGCAGGGCCCCGACCGGGAAGGAGAGGACGTCGGACGGGGGAGCGCCGGTGCCGGACCGGGGCGCGATCCCGGACAGCCCCATGCCCAGCGGCAATTGGGCGACGCTCGGGTCGAGCCGCTTCAGCCGCCCTTCATGGACCAGGTACGGCGCCGGATGCCCGCGGTTGACCAGCCGCAGCGTGTCACCTCCGCCGGACACCTCCGCCAGCACGGCCGTGGTGAAGTCCTCGGTGGAACCGCCGCTCGAAAGGCCGTGTCCCGCGCCCCTGGACAGCGCTTCGTCCATCCGCGTCGCCAGGGTGGGCAGGTCATCGGCGTACTCCGCTTCCTGGCGGAAGGCGCCGATCGCCACCGACACCGAGGCGATGGCCTGGAGCCCCTTCCCGCGCACGTCCCCGATGATCATGCGGACGCCGAACGGGGTGTCGTGCACCGCGAACAGGTCGCCGCCGATCCGGGCCTCGGCCTGGGCGGCGACGTAGCCGGCGGCGACGACCAGCGGTCCTACACGAGTGGAGGGTTGCGGCAGGACTGCCATCTGGACGGCCTCCGCGATGTCCCTGGACCGCGCGAGATCCCGTCCCTGGCGCGCCATCAGCACATTCACCGCCAGGGCCAGGACCCCGATCAGGGCGATGAGCGCCAGGTCGACGAAGAGCGCTGACGCCGGCCGCTCCCGGTAGGAGTCCAGGGCCACGGAAACCAGGGTGGACGCGCACACGAAGCCCGCCGTGACGCGGAACGACAGCATCGCCCCGGCGATCAGCGGGGAAGCCGCCAGCAGGGGCAGCCCGATGTACGGCTGGGGCGCGAACGTGGTCAGCAGCGCGCCGGTGGCGAGGACGAGGGCGGCCAGCGTCCCGAAAGTCTTCGCCGGCGTGCGGCGGATTCCCTCCACCGATGCGTCCTCCTGGTGTCCATGTCCCGTGTCGGCAAACTATCGCATACTGGCCGAAATACCCTTTTCCGAACCTGCGGCACGGCGCCTGAGACGACTGTGCGACCTCCCCGGACGAGCCCACCCGATCGGAGGTCCTCAGGCGTCGCCCATGTCGGATCGACTGCCCCGCGGCACAATGGACCCATGGCAGGCCCCCCGGGACGGATCATCGCCTTCTACGGCTACCTGCGCGGGGTGGGCCGCTCGCTCGCGCTCGTGAACCTCGCCTCGCTGCTGGCCGCGAACGGGCTGCGGGTCCTGATGGTGGACTGGGACCTGGAGGCGCCAGGCCTGCACCGCTTCTTCCACCCCTTCCTGGAGACCGCAGAACTGCGTACGGCTCCTGGGGTGATCGACATGATCACCGATCATCAGAGCCGTACGGTCGTGGGCGCCCCGCCGGTCCGTGTCACCGTGGCGCCGTACGCGGTGCCGCTCCGGTGGCCGCTGGCCGCCCGCGGCGGAGGCCTCGACCTGCTCCACGCGGGAGCGCAGGACGGGGACTACATCGACCGTGTCGCAGCGCTGGACTGGGATGCGTTCTTCCGGTGGCAGAACGGCGGGGCGTTCCTGCGCGAACTGCGTGCCGACATGGCCGAGCGCTACGACTACGTCCTCATCGACACCGGCCCCGGCATGGGTCCCTCGGCATTCGTCTGCGCCCTGCAGATGCCGGACGACCTGATCTTCTGCCTCGGCCTGCACCCCCCGAGCATCGTGGCGGGCGGCGCGATCGCCCGGCGGGTCGCCGAGGGGCCGCTGGGGCACCGGATACGCATCCTCCCCGTGCTGACCCGGGTGGACAGCGGGGAGAAGGAACTGGTCGACGAGATGCGCAGCCTGGCGCAGCGGGCGTTCGAGGGCCTTCCGCCGGGGATGACCCACGAGGAGCGGGTGCACTACTGGGGCTGCGCCGAGTTGCCCGAATCCCCCTTCTACTCCTACCAGGAGATGCCGGCGCTCTTCGCTGAGCAGGCGGGGGTTTCCCACAGCATGCTCAGCGCCGTCGAGCGGATCGCGGACCTGCTGACGGACGGTCGGGTAAGGTCCGCACCGGCCATCGAGGAGGAGACGCGGCTACGCGTCCACGACCTGTTCGGCCGCGGTCGGCGGGCGGCCCAACTGGACGACACCACACCACTGCTGCCATGACCGGCGCGGGCGCTCATTCCGAGCGCCACCACCACGGGTCGGGCACCCCGGGAGCGCTGTCCACGGGTGCGTGCCCGGATCCGCCGATCTCCGGCGGGGCGGCGGCCCGCAGCAGCCCCGGGTGCCACTGGCCTACCCGGTCGATGGTGGCACGGGCGTGCCGGACCTGCTCGGCGCTCAGTTGCGGACTGCGCAGCACGTGAGCGATCAGACTCCCCTCGCTGTCGGTGTGCGCCACGGCGATCAGTTCGGCCCCCAGGACGTCGGGGCCCATCGCGCCCCACCGGGCGCCGTCGGGGGAGGGATACAGGTCGGTGAGCGCGAGCTCGAGCCGAAGCGAGCGTTCGGCGTCAAGCGGCTCGGGGGCGGGGTGGTCCCGGGTGTGGACGGCCATGGCCGTGGTGATCACTCCCAGGGCCTCGCGTCGGGTGGCGGCGCCGGCCAGCCGTTGCACGGCGACCAGCAGCCGGAGCAGTTCGGGTTGTCCGGCGACCATCATCTCCAGTCCGTACGTGCGCATCACGCGGTTCCAGTAGCGCTGTTCGTGCGCGAGCAGTACCTCGACAGGGCGCCCCCCGTTGCCGGAGGCCTCGGGTGCCTCACGCAACGCCCGTGCCAGCGCGGCCATGTGGACGCCGAGCAGGTCGTGTTCCTGGCCGGAAGCCGGCTCCGGTGCTTGCGGCTCGGCCGCCGCGCCCGGTCCCGCTGTCAGTGCGACCGGGGCGCGCAGCCGGTGGACGCGTTGCCGGAAGGCGGCGAGGGCGCCGGCGAAGTCCGCTTCCGCCGGGCCGAGTTCGACCGAGAGTCCGCGGCCCATCAGCGTCGTCCCCTGATGCGCCGACCGTAGTCCCGGCCACCAGCCGCGGAGCGATCGGGCCAGCAGCAGGACACGCACACGCTGGTCGGGAGGGCGCATCGTGCGCAGTCCGTCCAGGATCCGGTCCACCTGATCGGGCCGGGTCTCTGCGTAGTCGACCACCAGGAGCAGCGGGCGCATGTTCGCGGCGAGCATCGCGTAGTCGGGCGGTTGCTGCACCGGGCGGTCGGAGACGAAACCCGCCGTCCAGGGTGCGCCGAAGGGCCGGGCGGGGCCGCCTGAGGGATCACTGGCCAGCCGCCGGGCGATCTCGGTGGCCAGGCGGGTCTTCCCCGTGCCGCCCGGGCCGTGCACGACCGCGACATCGACGGTCCTGTCCGCGTGGCACCAGTCGGTCAGGAGCGCGACCTCCCGCTCGCGGCCGGTGAAGGGGACCACCTCGGCACGGGGGGAGAGCAGGTAGGAGGGCGAGAGCCGCGGCTCGGGCGTGTCGTCGAAGACCACGCCCTGGTCGGCGGAGACCAGAGCGGGCCTGCTGCCCGTGACGTCGGCCAACGCCGTCGCGAAACCGGGCGCGCGCAGCAGCCGGCGGGCCGGCAGCACCTGCAGGACGTCCCCCTGCCAGCCGGCCGGGACGGCGCGCACCATCCCGATGAGGCCGCGGTGGCAGAAGACTGCCGCGCCGGACATTCCGCTCCAGGGCGATGTCGCCGACACCTGCGCGGGGACGGGGTTGAGCAATTCCAGCAGAAGGTGGTCCCCCAGCAGCCCGGTGGCGGGATCGACGTGCCCGACCACCTGCTCCGAATCCCGTACGCGGTCGCGCACGAGGACGCGGGGAAACCCCACGGCCCGGCAGCGCGGCATGGTTGTCGGGCGGTCGCAGGTGAGTTCACCCCAGGACACGGGCGCGAAACCCTGCCCCAGCACCCTCGGATCGCAGCGCAGCAGCACCGCGTCCAGTCCTGGACCGCCGTCCCACGCGATCTCGGCCGGCGCCGGGCCGTCGCCGTCGATGAGACGTACGGACACCTGGGCGGGCCTGTCGCCGCCCGGCCGCACGACGACATGGCGCGCCGTCAGGACAAGTCCGGGCGCCACCGCGCATCCCGACCCGACCCTGCCCCCGTCGCCGCCCACCACCACCGCGCGGGTCCACGCGGCGGACGTCATCGGCGGTGCCCGGTCACGCCAGGGGGAGGTCGGCGCCGGGCGGATCGGCGTCCGCGAGATCGTCGCCGATGAGGATGTCACCGCCGGATCCGGTGCCGGCGACCGCCAGGGTGACGGTCAGCCGGCTGGTGCGAGCCGAGGACCGCTCGCCCTTCGCGTCGGCCGACAGGACGAACGCTCTCACCCCGCCGCCGGTGGTGGTGGCGTCGCGCACCTCGATCGCGAGGTCCAACGTCACGTCGCGCACGGTGAACCGGAGCGCGGAGGCCTCGCCTTCGTGCTGGGCCGCCAGCAAGCCGTCGCGGACCGCTCGTATCGCTCGCGACAATTCCACGCCGTCCTGGTCCATGGCCCCCCGCCTCCCGCCGCTGTGCCCATGGTGCTCCACCAGCCGTACGGTCGAGCGCGGTTCGGCGGATCCGGATCCGCCGACACGTGCCCATGGGGGCCGCCCCACAGGTGACGGCAGCCGGATCGGACGCGTGACGGGTCCCATGGCTGAGTCACTTCTTCGCGAACCGTGGTTCTGGTGAGGCCTGGTTCGCACACTGGTGTGCAGGCACCCCAACGCCGGATATGACTGGATTCGGCTTGGGCGGGGTAGAAAGCCTGGCAAAGTGGACCGGCTCGCGCGAGTGCATCCGGGCCTGTCCGCACCTCACTTCCTGCCCCAGGGAGGGCATTGTGCGAATCAGGGCCGGGATCGGCCTCGTTGCCGCCAGTCTGTGCGCCGGATGGCTCCTTTCACCCGGCGCGGTCGTCGCCCAGGCGGCGACGTACCCCAGTGGCCCGTTCGACGCGCCCTACGGCGCCACTTACACAAAGGGCACGGCGACCTTCTACAACCGGGCGGTGGGCCTGGTCGGGGAGCAGAAGGCCGTGGCTTCCAGCGGATGTCGTGCGACAGTGGCGGACACCTACGACTCACACGACAACCCGCTGGGGACGTCCGGGACTCCGTTTGTCTGCGGTGCGTCAGAGAAGTTCACCCTCACCGTGGGGGCCGAGGTGGCAGGCGGCGCGGCCTGGGTCGGTGTCTGCCTCGTCGACGAGGACTTCAAGCCCCTCAAGTGCGACGCCGTCCTCAGGTGACGGCCTGTACGAGGTGCTCCCCGGATTCGGCGATCGACCGGGTGGCGGCTCGCGCGTGCCCGGCGCGTCCGGCGCCGGCATCCTCGAAGTAACAGTACTTATGTAAGCACTGTTACGATTCTTGTCATGGCCGACCCCCACACACCCGACCCGACGCGGCAGAGCCTCTGGCGCCCCCTGCGCCTGCTCCAGGCAGCAATGGACGCCGAGATCGCCGAGGTCCACCGCGAGCAGCAGATCGACGGGCTCAAGCCCAGCTTCGCCATGGAGCTGCTCCGACTCCACGCCTGCGGCCCCATGACCATCGCGGAACTGGCCGAGTCGGTCCAGCGCACGCACTCGGCGCTCAGCCAGAAGGTCGCCGCGATGCGCAAGGCCGGCTGGGTCCTGACCGTCGTGGGCGACGACGCCCGGACCAAGAAGGTGACACTCACCGACAAGGCGCGTGACGTCGTCGACCGCCTCGCGGCTGAATGGCGGGCCACCGAGGCCGCCTTGGCCGAGCTGGAGGCCGAGATCCCCTACCCGCTCTCCCAGGCCGTCACCGACATCGAACAGGCTCTGGAGCGCAGGAGTTTCCACGCCCGGATCGCCGAGAAGCTGGCAGAGGACCCCGCATGGGGCTGAGGCCCACGCTGATCGACGTGTCTCCACTACGGTCCTCACCTCGATTCCGGCGCTTGTGGCTCGGCCAGACCCTCTCCGGATTCGGCGCCCAGATGACGCTCGTCGCCGTCATGTTCCAGGTCTGGCAGACGACGAAGAGCGCCACGTGGACAGGCGCCGTCGGGCTGGCACAGGCGATTCCCCTGGTCGTCCTGGGCCTGTTCGCCGGTTCGCTCGTCGACCGCGTGGACCGCAGGAGGCTCTATCTGCTCGCGACCGCAGGACAGGCCCTGTGCTCACTTCTCCTCGCACTCCAGGGCTTGCCCGGGCACGCTTCCGCTGCCGGCGTACTGGTGCTGGTCGCACTCCAGTCCTGCTTCGGCGCGGGCGGCGGCCCCGCCTCGCGCACCTTCGTGCCGCACCTTCTGCCCGGGCACCAGCTGGCCGCAGGTCTGGCACTGAGACGCATCGCCTTCCAGGGCGCCATGCTGCTCGGCCCCGTCCTGGGCGGACTGATCGTGGGCGCGCTGGGAGTCGGCGCCTGCTACCTGATCGACGCGGCGACCTTCGCCGCCGCGCTCCACGGTGCGCTCGGCCTGCCGCGGATGGGCCCAGGGGACGAGCCCGCGCGGCCCGGCCTGCGCGGAGTACTGGACGGTCTTGCCTTCCTGGGCCGCACCCCCGCCGTTCGCGGGGCACTGCTCACGGACCTGGCCACGACCGTGCTGTCGATGCCCATCAGCCTGTTCCCCCTGATCAACGCCGAGCGATTCGGCGGCACCCCCCGCACCCTGGGACTGTTCCTCACCGCCATCGCCGTCGGCGGCGTCGCCGCGTCGATCTTCTCCGGGACCTTCACCCGTTTCCCCCGCCCCGGTCTGGCCATGCTCGGCGGATCCGCCACCTGGGGCGCGGCGCTGACGCTTTTCGGCTTCTCGACCAACCCGTGGGCCGGTTTGGCCTTCCTGACCGTGGCCGGCGCCGCCGACACCGTCTCCGTGATCTCCCGGAGCACCGTCGTCCAGATGCACACCCCGAACGACCTGCTCGGCCGGGTCAGCGCGGCGGAACAGATCGTCGGGCAGGCGGGCCCCGACATCGGCAACATGCGCGGCGGCCTGGTCGCAGGCGCCACATCGGGTGCGGCAGCCCTCGTCAGCGGCGGCCTGCTGTGCCTCGGCGCCGTCGCTGCCGTGGGCGTCACCACGGCAGCACTGCGCGACACCTCCACGCCGACCGGCCCCCGCACAGCCGCGGCCGGCACATGAGCCCTGCACTCCCGCGCGACGGCGCGGGCCGCCAGCGGGCGCGGTGACGCGCGGGGCGCCCCGCCGCCCGTGGAGCCCGACGGATCCGTCCGTCCCCGGCGCCCGCCGTAAGGGCGAGCGCCCGGGGACGGCGCGGCGTTCACCGCCAGCCGAGCTCCGGCGCCACGTGGGTGAGGATGCTCTCCAGCACATGGACGTTGTAGTCGACCCCGAGCTGGTTGGGGACCGTCAGCAGCAGGGTGTCCGCGGCCTGGATCGCCTCGTCCTCACGCAAGAGCTCCACCAGCGCGTCCGGCTCGGCGGCGTAGGAGCGTCCGAAGATCGCCCTGGTGTTGTCGTCGATCATGCCGACCTGGTCGCGCGAGTCGCGGTCGCGGCCGAAGTAGGCCCGGTCCGTGTCATCGGTGAGGGCGAAGATGCTCCGGCTGACCGACACGCGCGGCTCGCGGGTGTGGCCCGCCTCCTTGTACGCCTCGCGGTAGGCCTCGATCTGCTTGCGCTGCTGGACGTGGAGCGGCTCGCCTGTCTCGTCGTCCTTCAGCGTGGAGCTCTGCAAATTCATGCCCTGCCGCGCGGCCCAGACCGCCGTCGCGTTCGAGCCCGAGCCCCACCAGATCCGCTCGCGCAGCCCCGCGGAGTGCGGCTCGACGCGCAGCAGCCCCGGCGGGTTGGGGAACATCGGCCTGGGGTTCGGCTGTGCGAAGCCCTCGCCCTTGAGCACCTCGAGGAAGGCCTCCGCGTGCCGGCGGGCCATGTCGGCGTCCGTCTCGCCCTCGGCGGGCGCGTAGCCGAAATAGCGCCAGCCGTCGACCACCTGCTCCGGTGATCCGCGGCTGATGCCGAGCTGCAGCCTGCCGCCGGAGATGAGGTCGGCGGCGCCCGCCTCCTCACTCATGTACAGCGGGTTCTCGTAGCGCATGTCGATCACGCCGGTGCCGATCTCGATCCTCGATGTCCTGGCGCCGATGGCCGAGAGCAGCGGGAACGGGCTGCCCGCCTGCCGCGCGAAATGGTGCACGCGGAAGTACGCCCCGTCCACTCCGATCTCCTCCGCGGCGACGGCGAGGTCGATGGACTGGTGCAGGAAGTCGGCGGCGGACCGGGTCTCCGAGTGCGCATTCGGCGACCAGTGCCCGAACGAGAGGAATCCAATCTTCTTCACGCCACCCCACAGCGTCCGGCGGCCGGGTTTGATTCCCGGCGCAGGTGACTGCCTGCACGGACGCGCCGGGCGCTTCCCGCAGGTGGCCGGGCATCCGCGGGGACGGGCCGAGTCCGGGCAGAGCTCACCCGTCGCCGCGAGGATCGAAGCCCTGTCCCCTCGGAGCCGAGAGGTGTGGCAGCCGGACCGGTCATCGCCTGATGCGTGTGCGCAGGGCGAGCGCGCCGGCGAGCGCGAGTGCGCCCGATCCGAGCAGCGCGACCGTGCCGCGCGAGCTGATCAGGCGGTACGGGCCGACGGCCATCACCGAGCGGCGGCCCTGGATGGACAGCGCGCTTGCCGTGCTCTGAATGGACCCCAGCGACACCAGGGACATGGCGGAGCCGATCGAGCCGACGGACATCGAGGAGCCGATGGACCCGATGGACAGGGCGCTGCCGACCGAACCGATGGACAGCACGGACCCCACGGAGCCGATGGACAGGAACGAGTCCTTCGACCACAGCGAGAGCGAGGAACCCCCGACCGCACGGGAGGGAATATGCACCATCGGGCCATTGTGCCGCGAGCCGATCCTCGTGCAGCGGACCAGGAGGATGACCTGGGCGAGTCGCGGGTGGCCTGGAAGGGTGTGATGATCCAGGCCCGGCGGCCGGGTGCCCGCGGGATCCAGCGCCCTGGAGCCCCCGGCCGGCAGCCCACGACTGTTGTGACGCCACAGGAGATGATCGACAGGTGCAGTACCTGATTTCCGTGATCCACGACCAGGCCGGCCTCGCCACTCCGGAAGAGGACGCAGCCATCGACGTGTTCAACGAGCAGCTGCGGGACAAGGGCCACTGGGTCTTCGCGGGCGGCCTCGCCGCTCCCGACACGGCCACCGTCATCGACAACCGGGGCGGGGAAGCGCTGTTCACCGACGGGCCCTTCGTGGAGTCCAAGGAGTACCTCGCCGGCTTCTGGATCATCGAGGCCGCGGACCTCGACGTGGCGCTCGAACTCGCCGCCGGCGGATCGAAGGCCTGCAATCGCAAGGTCGAGGTGCGGTCGTTCCAGTGAAGACGGTCGACGTCCGTGAGGCGGTCACCCGCGCCCACCACGAGGAGTGGGCACGGGTGGTCGCCGCCCTGACCAGGCGCTTCGGTGACCTCGACATCGCCGAGGAGGCGGCAGCCGAGGCTTTCGCGACCGCCGTCGAGCGGTGGCCGGCCGACGGCGTGCCCCCCAGCCCAGGGGCCTGGCTGACCGTCACCGCCAACCGCAAGGCCATCGACCGGATCCGCCGCGAGAACAAGCGCGACGCCAAGCACAAGGAGGCTCGGATGGTGCACGACGACACCCCGCCCGAGCCTCTCGGCGCCATCGGGGACGACCGGCTCCGGCTCATCTTCACCTGCTGTCACCCGGCGCTCGCGAGGGAAGCCCGCCTGGCATTGACGCTGCGGCTGGTCGGCGGTCTGACCGTGCCCGAGATCGCCCGCGCCTTCCTGGTGGCCGAGAGCGCCATGGGGCAGCGGATCACCCGGGCGAAGGCCAAGATCAAAGCCGCGCGCGTCCCGTATCGCGTACCGTCCGCCGAGGATCTCCCGGCCCGGGTCGCCGGCGTGCTCACCGTCTTGTATCTCGTCTTCAACGAGGGCTATCTGGCCACCGGTCCCGACACCGCTCCCGTACGCCACGACCTGACCGTCGAGGCGATCCGGCTGACCCGCCTGGTCCGCGCCCTCCTGCCGCAGGACGGCGAGGTGGCCGGACTGCTGGCGCTGATGCTGCTCATCGAGGCCCGCCGCCCCGCCCGGGTCTCGGCCGACGGCGAGCTGGTGGCCCTCGACGAGCAGGACCGCGGGGCCTGGGACGCGACGCTGATCGCCGAGGGCCACCGGCTGGTGCGCGAGCGCCTGGCCGCTGCCGCCGCCGGGGTGCCACCGGGCCGCTACCAGATCCTCGCCGCCATCAACGCGGTGCACACCTCCGCCCGGGACATCCGCGACACCGACTGGTCACAGATCCTCGCCCTCTACGACCAGCTCGTCCGCCTCGACCCCTCGCCGATCATCGCCCTCAACCGTGCCGTCGCCCTCGCCGAACTCGACGGCCCGCAGGTGGCCCTCGCGGTCGTCGACCGCCTCGCGGACAGGCTGGCCGGCTATCACGCCTACCACGCCACCCGCGCCGACCTGCTGCGCCGGCTGGGCCGCAGCCGGCAGTCCCGTGCGGCCTACGACCAGGCCATCGAGCTGGCGGGCAACACCGCTGAGACGGCCCACCTGAGCCGCCGCCGGGACCGGTTGCCGTAGCCGGGATCCCCACCGCAGCGGCGTGCGCGCCGGACCGTCGGCTCGTCCATGCCGCCGTGCGTGCCGGGCGAACCCGTGCCGAGGTCAGGAAAAAAGATTCCGAGGACGGTGTCGGATCCGGCGGGAGGCGTTCGTAGTACGGGTGAGAGGCCGCCCGGGAGGGGCGCCTGCGACGGACCGAGGAGGCCGTTCCCCGTGACTACCTTGACCGAGCCGGGCACGCTCACCACACCACGCTCCAGCCGCCTGATGTGGGCGATCCTGGCGCTGGTACTGCTTGCCGACGCTCTCGACGTGATCGACGGAACAGTCACCAACATCGCCGCCCCCACCATCGCCGGTGAGCTCCACGGCGGTGAGAGCCTGATCAAGTGGCTGGGACCGGCGTACATGCTCGCCATGGGTGTCCTGCTGGTGGTCGGCGGACGGCTGGGTGACAAGTTCGGCCAGCGCAGGCTCTTCCTGATCGGCATGGGCGGGTTCACCGCGGCCTCGGCATGCGCCGGATTCTCACCGGACCCGGTCCTGCTCATCGCCGCCCGGGTCACCCAGGGAGCATTCGGGGCGCTGCTCATCCCGCAGGGCATGGCGATCATGACCAAAGCATTCGACAGGGAGATGCTCGGCAGGGCCTTCGGGCTGTTCGGCCCGGTTCTCGGTCTGTCCAGCGTCGGCGGCCCGGTCCTGGCCGGCTTCCTCATCAGCGCCGACCTCTTCGGTCTGTCCTGGCGCCCGATCTTCCTCATCAACGTCGTCATCGGCGGCATCGGGCTGGCCGTGGCCGCCAGGATCCTGCCGCGGGACGACGACGGCGGCCGGTCCACCGTCGTGGACGGCTGGGGTTCCGGCCTGCTCGCGGTTGGCATGCTCGGGCTGCTCCACGGGCTGATCGAGGGTTCAGGCAACGGCTGGGGCGCCATCGCATTCGTCTCGATCGCCCTCGGCGTCCTTTTCCTCGCCGCCTTCGCCCGCCGGCAGCGCACCGCGGCCCACCCGCTCGTCAAGCCCTCGCTCATGAGGAACCGGGGTTTCACTTCCGGAATGCTCGTGTCCCTGGTCGCCGTCGCCGCCGGGACGGGACTGCTCTTCGTGCTGTCCCTTTTCCTCCAGGAGGGGTTGCGTGTCAGCCCGCGGAACACCTCGCTCGGGCTGCTGCCGGTCACCCTCGGGATCGTTGCCGCCGGGTTCGCCGCCATGGGCGGCCTGGTCGCCAAGCTCGGTCGCCGGCTCGTCTTCATCGGCCTGACCGTCGACCTCGCCGGTTGCGGTTGGGTACTGGTCCTCGTCGTCCACTCCGGGACGGATGCCGGGCTCTGGGCGCTTGCCCCGGCCTTCTTCCTCATCGGCGCGGGCATCGGCCTCAGCTTCGCCACGATCCCCGTCGTCGCACTCGGTGACGCGAAGCCTGACGAAGCAGGCAGCGCCAGCGGCTCGTTCAGCTCGATCCAGCAACTCGCTTCGGCGATGGGCTCGGCCATGGTCACGTCGATCTTCTTCCAGGCCGCGGACTCAGGACTGGGCCACGCCATGGAGGTCTGCCTCGTCGTCATTCTGGCCGTCACCGCCCTCAGCCTCCCGGTCGTCGCGCTGATGCCCCGCAAGGCACCGTCAGAAGCGCACCAGTGAGCGGGCCAGGCCCTGGGCGTCACAGCCAGGCGGCGAGCACACCAGTCAGAACTGATGTGGCGGGGTCACGGCGAAACCAGAGGAGCTTGCACCTGGTGCCGTCATGACGCTTCACGAGCAAGCGGTCAGTGGACATGCCGCGCCGTAGATCGACGGCTGCGATGTCCTCGAACCTGATGACCCTGTCGTGCAGCTTCGTGTCAGCAGACGAGCCGGTTCGGTCACCACGACACCTCAAGGTCTCACCACACCGCGGAAGGCAACCGGGCGGTGCGGTGGACCTCATGGGCCTGCTTGCGGCAGCACCAGTGCCCACGACGTCGGATCCGGGCCTTCGCCGTGGGCAGGAAGATGTTGTCCTGCACCCGAAGACCATGCCCTGAAGCCCACCGACTCACCCGTCGTGACCCATGGACACATGGACTTCGGGCCCACCGCATCACGTGAGTAGTCCACCTGAGTCGGTTGTTCCGATCCTGAGTCGGCCGAACGGGTGGCTACGTGATCAGGTGAGCGGTTGTCTCTGGCAGCATCGGCTCGTGGACATCGCGAGCGACCGGACCGGCAGGCTCCGACAGCGCCGAATACACCGGTGAGCATCCCGTTCGATTCCCCGAGGGGCCGCGTGCGTAAGCTTTCTGCCGACATGCTTGTCCTGGGGGGATACATGCGTTCAGCAGGTTCATGCCGGGTGATGGGCGGTGCGACGCTCCGCGTCGCCGGCCATGACCCCGAAAACGGTGTGGCGACCGGTCGGTGCACCATCGAAAGCCGTGCCCGCGCGGCCTGGCCATGCGGGCCCTCAGCGTCCCGGCGGCCGGCTCGATCATGACCGCATCCCCGGCCCAGCCGACCGCCGGCCTCGCGTAGCGACCACCTGAGGAACGAAACATACGCGCCCGCCGCGCATCGCTGCGGAGTCGCGATTGCACCCGGCCGTCCGCGAGCGGAACACCACGAGGACCCCCGCGGCCGCAGGCCTGTGACACACCGACCGCTCCTGCCGTAGAGCGGCGGCACCACCCGGACTCAGCGTACGAGAAGAGAGCAAAGTGAAACGAAGTGGCCCCTGGACGCCGTGGTGGTCGCGACGCAGGACGCGCCCGTTGACCGCAGCGGTCGCGGTCACCCTCGCCTACGGACTGGCTGCCGGGACACTGGCCACGGTCGCCGGCGCGACCGCGGCCCAAAGCGGTTGCAGCGCCTTCCCGACCCCGCTCACGGCCACCACGAGACCCAGCCCGCCGACGTCGGACTGGACCGGCAGTTGGGGAACCGCTTTCGGCTCGGCCGGTGTTCCCGCCAAGTCCGAGGTGACCGGGAAGCAGACGCTGCGCATGGTCATCCACAGCAGCATCGGCGGCAGCAGCGCCCGCATCCACCTGGCGAACACCTTCAGTTCTGCTCCTGTCGTCATCGGCCACGCGACGATCGCCGCGCAGCGGGTCAACGGGAACGGGAAACGGGACGCAGGCGCGGCCGACGTCCCCGTCTCGCTGACCTTCGGCGGTGGCAGGCAGACCACGATCCCCGCCGGCGGGGGGGTCTACAGCGACGCGGCCCCGTTCGCGGTGTCGGCCGGCGAGAACCTGCTGATCAGCATCTATCTGCCCGATGCCGTCGCCGCGGCGCCCTACCACAGCATCGCCCTGACCACGTCGTACGCCTCCGCGGCGGGCGACACCGCGGACCGCACCGCGGAAACCGGCGACGCCGACTTTCCCAGAACCTTCCCGCACTGGGCCTACGTCAACGGACTCGACGTCACCGCGGCCGGCAGCGGGGGCACGGTCGTCGCCATCGGCGACTCGCAGACCGACAGCGGCCACACCACCGCGAACACCAACCGCCGCTGGACCGACGACTACGGCAGAGCCCTGCAGCGCACAACCCCCGCCATGGGTGTGCTGAACGAGGGGATCTCGGGGAACCGCCTGCTCACCGATGCCCCTTCGGAGAGCGCCGCGCAAGGGCTGAGCGCGGTCCACCGCTTCGACCGTGACGTGCTGTCCCATCCGAACGTCCGGAGCGTGATCCTCTACGAGGGCATCAACGACCTCGGGCTGGACGGAACGGACGACAGGAGTCTGGAGGAGGGCATCCAGGAACTGGCCTCCCGGGCGCACGCGGCAGGACTGAGCCTCACGGTGGCCACCATCCCGCCGTTCGGGGGCTACAGGTCCTACACGGCGGCCCGTGAAGAGGTACGGCAGTGTCTCAACAGCTACATCCGTACGACCTCTGACATCGACCGCTACGTCGACTTCGACCTGGCCACGCGCGACCCGCTGGCACCCACCCACCTCTTCGCCGGGTATTTCGCCACCGGCGACGACGGCCTGCACCTCAACGATGCCGGCAGCCTGGCAGTGGCGGACGCGGTCCTCGCTCCGCTGCCACCGCCGACCGTCAGGCTGGTCCACTCGCAGACCGTGTCCGGCGACTTCACCGGGACGGGCCGCACCGACCTGGTCGCGGCGGACGCGAGGGGGAACCTGTACCGGTGGGCGGGCGAGGGGAACGGTCGGTTCGCCGGCCGTCAACTGCTCACCCCCGGCTGGAACTTCACGCAGACCGCTGCGGGTGACTTCACCGGTGACGGTGTCGCCGACCTGGTCGCCGTTGACGCGGGCGGGAATCTGTACCGGTGGAACGGCAACGGGTACGGGGGCTTCGGCGGGGCGACGCTGCTCAGCCTCGACTGGAACTTCACGCAGACCGCTGCGGGTGACTTCACCGGTGACGGTGTCGCCGACCTGGTCGCCGTTGACGCGGGCGGGAATCTGTACCGGTGGAA
>NZ_JBICTO010000004.1:0-63855 GCF_043197715.1 Streptomyces sp. NPDC049040 | reverse complement strand
AACGGCAACGGGTACGGCGGCTTCGGCGGGGCGACGCTGCTCAGCCCCGGCTGGAACTACACGCAGACCACCGCAGGCGACGTCACCGGTGACGGGAACATCGACCTCATTGCCCGCGACGACAGCTCCGGCATCCTCTACCTCTGGCCCGGCGACGGCCACGGCACCTTCGGCGGAAGAACACAGATCGGCGAAGGCTGGGGCGCCTACTCGCAGATCACCGCCGGCACCTTCCGCGGCACAGGAAGGGCCGATCTCATCGCGCGCAACGACGCGACCGGAGAACTCAGGGAGTGGGACAACATGGCCAACGGCTCCTTCAGCAATTCCCTGATCGTCAGCAGCCACTGGTGACCGCGGCCCCCGAGGCCGACGGCCGGCCCGCCGCCTGAGCAGCACCTCCGCAGCCCCAGGGCCGCCCCCGCAGAACCGCGGGGGCGGCCTTCTTCCGTTCCTGCGGCGTGTGGCAGCGGTGCGGCGGCTTCCCGCGAGTGCTTGTTACAACGTGGTCATCACTTGGGCCAGTGGCCATCTTCTGGCGGCAGCAGCCTGTACCGAGTCGCGCCTGCAGATTGTGCGGGGCACGGGAAAGGCGAGGTGGCTTCATGGCCCGGACACACATCGTGGAGCCGTCGACGGCCGGACCGGCACCGGGCGGCGGAGAAACCGGAAAGGGCATCGGCAAGGACGCCTGGCACCGCCTGTGGGCAGCGTACTTCCGCGGCTGGCGGCGCGGTGTGTGGCGGCGCGGCATCGCGGTCGCGGGCCTGGCCGTGGTCGTCTCGCTGCTGATGCTGCTGCATTCCGCCGTCCCCAACCGGATCGGCAACCTCGGCAGCCTCGCCGAGACGTTTCTGCCGTGGCTCGGACTGGTCGTGCCCGTTGTCCTGGTCCTCGGCCTGATCCGCCGGTCGGCGACGGCGCTTACCGCCGTCGTCCTTCCCGCGGTTGTGTGGTCGGGCATGTTCGGCGGCCTCGTCCTGGACAAGCGGACGGGCGGCGGGGATGTCATGGTCGCCACCCACAACGTGGGGGTCGCGAACACCGATCCGGCCGGCACGGGGCGGAAACTGGCCGCGTCCGGCGCGGACATTCTCGCGCTGGAGGAGATGACCGATGAGGCGGCGAAGATCTACGAGAGCAGCCTCGCAGGGACCTACGCCCACCATGCGGTCGAGGGCAGCGTGGGACTGTGGAGCAAGTATCCGATGACGGGCACGAAACCCCTCGACGATCTCGACTGGGGCCGTTCCATGCGCACCGTGGTCGAGACCCCGCACGGTGAGATCGCCGTCTACGTGGTGCACCTGATGTCGGTCAGGGTGAGGCTCCACACCGGCTTCGACTCCTACCAGCGCGACCTGGGCGCGGACGCGACCGGGGCGCGCATCATGACCGAGCCGCTGCGCCGCGTGGTGCTGCTCGGCGACTTCAACGGGGCCACGGACGACCGCTCCCTGTCCGCCGTCACCTCGCAGATGCGGTCGACCCAGGATGCGGCGGGCCAGGGCTTCGGCTTCACCTGGCCGTCGTCGTTCCCTGTCACGCGCATCGACCAGATCATGGTGAAGGGCGTCAAGCCGACGTCCTCATGGACGCTGCCGAAGACAGGCAGCGACCACCTGCCGATCGCGGCCAGGCTCGCGCTGTAGAGCGCGACGCGCGCCTGTGCCGCTCGACATGCGATCCGGCCCCGTGAGCCGCGGCGATGCGCAGTGCTCACCCGCCGGACTGCAACGACGCCCAGGTGTCAGGGCCGACCTCGCCGATCACGTCGATCTTGTGAGCGCTCTGGTAGTCGCGTACGGCCTGCTCGGTGACGGGCCCGAAGTCCCCGTCGATCACCACGGTCCTGCCCAGCGCCACGGTCAGCGCCCGTTGCAGCCGGCTCACCGCCTCACCGCTCGACCCGACCCGCAGAGCCGGGGTGTCGCCGCGGGCGAGCAGCGCCGTCCAGGTCCGCGGGCCGACCCGGTCAAGGGTGGGCAGCCCCGTGTCGGCCTGGTAGGCCTGGGCCGCGGCGGCCGTGGACGGGCCGAAGACACCGTCCACCGTGCCCGGGTCATGGCCGGCCGCGGCCAGCAGGCACTGGGCCGCCGTGACCGCTTTCCCGGTCGCTCCGGGATCCAGCGCCGGGTAGCTGGTGAAGTCCAGGTCCACCGCGCCGCAGTCGTCCGGTTTCGTGTCGCCCGGCTGGGGGGCGAGGTAGAGGGTCACCTGGGCGCCCGCGGAGGCGCTGCTGCCGGGTTCCGGATCCTGGCGCACCACCTGGCCCGGCGTCACCTGCTCGGCTTCGGGGGAGTCGTCGACCTGCGTCCTGACGGTCAAACCGGCGTCCTCCAGTGTGCGCTGTGCCTGGTCGGCCGGCTGTCCCACCACGTTGGGGACCTCCTGCTCCGCGGGAGCCGCCGGATCGGTCGGGAGCGCCGTGTCTGCACTTCCCGTGCTGCCCTGCGGCCGCTCGATGCCCGCGTCCTGGGCCGTGACGTCGACCAGCTCGAACACCGGCTGGGGCTTGTCCGCGGGCTTGACCTGCACGGCCTTCTTCTTGTCGTAGCCCTTCCACTTCTTGTTCTTCCCACCGACCTTGAGATCGATGTCGATCTTGCCGATGTCTCGCTTGTAGGCATGCAGCGGGTTGCCGCAACTGCACTGCACCACAGGCTGCCCGTACGCATCCACCAGGACCGCGATGCCGGCCTGCAGCAGCGCGGTGAAGCTGTACGACTTGCCGTTCCTGAAGTCGTGGTCCGTCACCAGCGTGTCGTTGCGCAGCAGCACAGGAGTCCACCGTTTGACGGTCTTCTCGATGTCCTTGGGCTTCACGTCCAGTTCCTTGGCCCAGGCCGCAGCCTGCCGGGCGTACCGCGCGTCCTTCAGGAAGCTGATCAGCCTGCCCGTGTCGCAGCGGCCCTTGTCGCGGGTGCCGCCGAACACGCCGGGAGCGCCTCCCGACTTCCGCCCGCCCCCCAACTGCTCGACGATGCTGAGCGCATCGAGCCCCAGTCCCACGGCGCGAAAGAAGGGCGACTCCGCGGCCACCCCCCGCGTGACCGCCCGCACCGCCACCTTCTCCTTGCCCGAGCAGCCGACCAGCGGCCCGCAGGCGCCGATCAGCGCCAGGACGACCGCAAGCGCGATGCTTCCCGACCACCGTGGTCTTCCCTCCACCACTTGCCCCCTCCCGAGAACCGAGCGCCGGGCACCGGGCGGATGAGGTGGTCGACCGTGCTTCCCCACTCTGCGACCGGTGCGCGAGGCGGTGGTGTCGCAGGCAGGCTCGCGTGTGTGGACCCCGCCGCGGCCGCCCTGTGTGAACGCTGCCAGCTCCCGTCCGTCCCCGGCCAGGGCTGCGTGTCACTCAGTGACCCGGTGCCGCCACGGGAATTCCCTGCCCCGGACCCCGCGGGTGCGGAGAACCGCGCCGGGTGGGCTCGGGGCCCACCGGCCGCGTCACCGTGGAGATCATCACCGTCAGTCGTAGGTCACGCCGGCGAACGGGTCGGGCTCTCCCGTCCACGGATTCAGGCCCAGTCCGGTCAGCCGCGCTTCCTCACGGGCGTTGAGGAAGCGCAGGGGCCCGCCTCCTCCCACGTTCGTACCGATGGGGTTCGTGTCGTGGCCCGCGGAGAAGAGCCGGACGAGGAAGTCGGCCATGCCGCCTTCGTACAGCGCCCATTCCCCCGTGTCCCGGGACCAGACCGCGACCGGCCACGTGTCCGGGTCGGGGTCCTCGGTCAGCCACCCCAGTACGTCGGCGGTGTCCGTTCCGCCCCAGACGAGGATGCCGCCGAGGTGATGACGGGGCCCGGGCTGCCGCCAGGACTGCATGTCGGGGTCGGCGACCGTCTCCGCGGGGATGCGGCCCACGCGCCAGCCGGCGGCGCCGGCCGTGCGCGGGACGGCCACCATCACCGCGTCCGTGTTGAAGGACCCTTCGCCGAAGACGGCGACGAAGTCCCGGTAGTCGGCGGGGAATCCGTGCCCGTACTCCTGCTTGAGGCGGGCCCAGTCCAGGCGGTCGCCCGCCCCGTCGCCTGGCGGAACGAGTTCCGCCAGGCGACGGACGGAGGGCACGGTCACGGTGTTGCTCCTGTCGGCACCGGAGTGCCGTTGACGCTGAATGTGCCGAGATTACGCCATTGGTTGAACTTCACGCTGTAGATGGAGTTCGGCGTGACCTGGTGGATGCTGATGCCGGGGCCGCCGTTGGGGTCGTAGCCCTGCGCGTTGATCTCGTATCCGACCGGCACGGTCCGGGACCCCTTGTAGTGCGGGGTGACGGAGTAGGACACGACCTGTCCTGCCCTGATGGCGTTCATCACCTGCTTCTCGTAGGAGTACATGTGGTCGTTCATGCCGGGGTCCTCGGGAGCGATCTTGGTGGAGTTCGCGGCCCGGCTGCAGGTGGACAGGTTCTCCAGGTTCGTTCCGTCGCCGCCGAACTGCGCGCCGATCAGGTGGCAGCGGTTGATCCAGATGCCGGGCGGGCGGTTCCCCAGGTAGCCGGCGGTGGTGCGGGCCCAGGTGAGCCCCGGAGTGTCCAGGCCTTCGGGAACAGCCGATCCGTCATGACTGTCGACGTAGGCCTCGTCGAGGCAGGAGGTGGCGGCCCCCGCGCGGTTGCCGTTGGCCGGGTCGGTGGGGCTGTAGTCGATCCAGCCCTCACCGCCTCGGCGGCAGTCCGCGTCGCGTCCGTTGCGGGTCCCCGTACCGCCGCCGTGGTCGAGCAGGGCGTTCGGCTCGAGAGCCGCCAGCGGGACGAAGATCGCGATGCCGAGCAGGTCGAGTGCCGCCTGGGCGGTGAGAGTGGAGGTCACCGCGGTGGCGGTGGTCCAGATCGCGTCGACGGCGACCGCGATGGCCGGCGGGGCCACGGGGGCCGGCAGCGGATGGGGGCCGTTGTAAGGGTTCTGGTCGATCGGGGGCTTGGGCGGGGCGATCCTCACGCCGCCACCGCCACCGCCACCGCCACCGCCACCGCCACCGCCGTTGCCGCCGCCCCCGCCGCCGTATCCACCACCGCCGCCGCCGTGCCGGCCGCCCCCGGAACCGCCGCCGGAGTAGTACTGCCGACCGGAGCCGCCGCACTGGACGGTCCAGTAGTGGGTGTCGCAGAACTGGTCGTGCACCGACTCGTGGTAGCCCCAGTTGGAGCAGCCCTGGGGTGAGTTCTCGCAGGCGTTGTATCCGATGCTGTCGGACCCCGCCATGTACACGTTCCAGAAGACCTTCAGGGCGATGCTTGCGGGCGTCGGTGCCTTGAAGATCCAGGTCGGGCTGGGGATGAGGTCCGACCAGCTCCAGTGCCCGGTCGGATCCGTGCTGTCGAGCGGATCGGCATTGCCGTAGACGTAGCGGTTGGCCTGCACCGACGGGCTCGGCGAGAGCTGCATGCTGTCGCGGCTGGCGAAGGTGCCGGTGCCCGGCTGATACCAGCGGGCCGCCATGTCGACGTCACCGCTGTCCGGGTCGGTCCAGCCCGACTGGTAGCCGACTGACGACCCCGCGCCGCTGGTCGCGGTGACGTTGCCGAACGGGTCGTAGGCGGTCGAGCCCGTCAGTGCGGCGCCCGTCGGTGCCAGCCCGCCGACCACGTCGGTGTGGGCGTCGGTGAGCTGCCACTGCGGGCTGCTGCCGTCGGTGACGGCCAGGACGCCGCCGTCGACGGTGTGGCTGTAGGTGTCGTGCCCGTCGGTGACGACGGAGTTGCTGCCGCCGTCGTAGGTGAAGGAGGTGCCGTCGCGGGTGGTGACGCGGTCGGTGGAGTCGTAGGTGTAGGTCGTCGGGCCGTCGTTGGTCATCCGGTCGAAGGCGTCGAAGACGGAGGTACGGGTGCCCTCGGTGCCGGTGGTCGAGGCGAGGGTGCCCCGGGCCGTGTAGGTGTATCGCGCCTGGCCCTGGGTGAGTTGCTCGTCGCGCTCGTCGAAGGTCGCCGTCGCGCCGCCGGCCGAGGTCCTGTTGCCCGAGTCGTCCCAGGTGTAGGCGGTGGTCTGCGAGCCGTTGTCCCAGGAGGTCAGCCGGCCCGCCTGGTCGTAGCCGTAGGTGTTCGCCGCGGCGCCCGCGGTACCTGTGGTGGTCTTGGCGGTGATCCGCCCGTTCAGGTCGTAGCCGTAGGCGGCGCCCGCCAGGGTGGTGGTGCCGTCCCCGGAGGTGAGCGTGTCGGTGCTGAGCCGGCCGAGGCCGTCGTAGGTGTAGTCGCGCTGGGCGGTGCGCTTCCCACCGGCGCCGTCGGGGGCGGTGTACTGCTCCAGGCGTACCTGGCCGTCGGCGTAGTAGTCGGTCGACATCCGGTCGCCGGTGACGGCGTCCTGCGTCCAGTCCAGACGCCCGCCGCTGTCGTAGCCGTAGGTGCTGGTGCCCGAGGCGTCCTGGCGGGACGTCATACGCCCGTCCGCGTCGTAGGCGTAGACCGAGTGGCCGCCGGCGCCGTCCGTGGTGAGCAGCTCACCGCGGTCGTTGTAGGTGTACGTGTTCTGCGGCTGGAAGACGTCCTTTCCTGTGGAGATCAGGCGGCCAGCCAGGTCGTAGGCGAGGGTCCGCTCCTTCGTGGCGGCCTCGGCGCCGGTGCCGGTCTCCGAGGTCAGGCGGCCCGCGAGGTCGTAGCCGCTGGTGCGGACGATGCCGCCCGGCTCGGTGGCCTCGACCTGCTGGCCTGCCGCGTCGTAGACCGAGGTGAAGGTCCGGTCGGCCGCCGCCGGGTGGGCGGTGGTGGCCGGCTCGACCGTGGACTCGGGCAGGCCCCACGAGGTGTACGTGTAGACGGTGCTGTTGCCGCGACCGTCGGTGAGCCGGGTGCGGTTCCCCGCCGCGTCGTAGCCGAATCCGGTGGTGATCCGGTCGGTGGCGCTCACGGACTCGCT
The DNA here is from genome assembly GCF_043197715.1 of Streptomyces sp. NPDC049040. Taxonomy (NCBI): domain Bacteria; kingdom Bacillati; phylum Actinomycetota; class Actinomycetes; order Kitasatosporales; family Streptomycetaceae; genus Streptomyces; species Streptomyces sp. NPDC049040. Next base: position 56,992 of record NZ_JBICTO010000004.1, on the reverse strand, counting down.
CTGGCCGGTGACGCGGCCGAGCGCGTCGCGGGTGTAGGTCACGGTGCCCGACTCGGCGTCCTGCGCGGAGCTGAGGTTGCCCTCGGCGTCGAAGTCGTTGTGCGTGGACGCGTACCCGCCGCCGTCGAGGGCGCGGATGGTGTCGGTCAGCGCGCCGCGGAAGTCGTACGACGTGAGCGTCGTGCGGTCCATGGGGTCGGTGACCGAGTCCTGGCGGCCCAGTTCGTCGTAGGTCCACCGGGTGGTGGCACCCGCCGCGTCGGTGACGGACGTCCGCGCGTTCGCCGGGTCGTAGGTGGCGTGCGAGGTCAGGCCGCTGGGTGTGGAGGCGGCGGTCTGCCGTCCTGCGTCGTCCCAGGTGTATCGGGAGGTGTAGGTGGCCGTGGCCGGGTGGCGCTCGATGCTGCTGGCGGTCAGCTGCCGGCCGAGCTGGTCGTAGGTCGACTCGGTGCGCGCCCCGGTCGGATCGGTCACCGACAGCGACAGGCCGGTGGGCGTGTACGTGGTGTAGGTGCCCTGGTCGGTGAGCTGTCCGCCGGCCAGGCCGCTGCTGTGCGGCACGGGCACGCTCTGGAAGGTCTGGTTGCCGAACTGGTCGTAGCCGAACTGGACTTCGCGCCCCAGCGGGTCGATCTGGGCGGTGATCCGGCCGAGCGCGTCGTACTCGGTGTGCGCCACCGCCGTGAGCGGCTCGGCGGCTCCGGGCGGGGTGTAGGCCGGCAGGGTCGTCGCGATGGGACGGCCGAGGGCGTCCACGGTGGTCCGGGTGACGCCGCCGTTGGCGTCACGGACGTCGGTGGTCTCGCCGAAGGTGTTGTAGCCGGAGACGGTGGCCGGATGCACGGCGGCCGCCTTGCCGCCGCCGCTTTCGGCCTGGACCTGGGGCGCGGTGGTCTCGACCCGCTGGCCGAGCGCGTCGTAGCGGTAGCGGGTGGTGAAGGCCTCAGGGTCGTCGGGGTGCCCGTCGTCGTCCGCGTCGGTGTTGCCGCGCGGGGAGACCGAGGTGAGCGGCAGGCCGCGCTGGTCGTAGGTGGTGGAGACGACCGACGAGGAGAACGCGTCGTGCGCGTCGACGCTGAGCACGTTCCCGGCGCTGTCGTAGGCGTAGGACTCGATGAAGCTCGTGTCCACGCTCATCGGACTCGCCAGGCCGGCGCCCTGGACGGGCGGGGTCGCGTACTGGTGCTTCTCCAGCAGGCGGTTGTCGCCGTCGTAGCGGTATCCCGTCCAGCGGTCGAGGCCTTCGGGGTCGGTCACGGACATCGTCACGCGGTTTGCCGCGTCGTAGGTGGCGTCCACCCTGGTGGTGCCGCCGCCGGTGACCTTGGTGAGCGCGTTGCCCGCGCCGTCGTAGGTGTCGGTCTCCAGCACGATGTCGTGCGCGCTGCCGTCGGCCTGGGTGACCTGCTTGGCGGTGACCGAGGCTGTCAGGCCGTCGTCGTAGTAGGCGTAGGCGGTGGTGGCGCCCATGGCGTCGGTGGTGGAGGCCAGCCGGCCGGCCGGGTCGTAGGCCTGTGAGGCGACCACCAGGTCGTGCGGGTCGCCGCCGGCGGGGTCGCCCTTCCAGTCCTTCAAGGTGGTGGCGGCCGGCTTGCCGTCCGGCGTGAACGAGTAGGTGTACCGGGTGCCGAGCGGATCGGTGGTGCTGGTCTGCCGGCCCAGCAGGTCGTAGCCGAAGGTGGTGACCGCGCCGCCGGGACCGGTGACGGTGTCGTTGAGGCCGTGCTCGTCGTAGTGCCGGGTCACGGTGCGTGCCTGGTCGCCGCCGGCGGAGTCCGCGGTGACCTCGGTGAGCAGGTTGCCGTCCGGGTCGTAGGTGCGGGTGATGTCGGCGGCGTGGCTGACGCCGGTGATCTCGTTCTTCACCGCTGCACCGGACACCGAGTCCACATGGGACATCTCGTCGTAGCCGTAGGAGGTGACGACGCCGGACGGGAAGCTGTCCGAGATCTGCGTCTCGGTGGTCTTGCGGCCGAAGCCGTCGTAGGTGAAGGCCGTCACCAGGCCGGAGGGCGAGGTGACCGAGGCCAGGTCGCCGTTGGCGAAGTAGGCGTAGCCGGTGAGCGCCCCGCCCGGGGTCTTCTGCGTGCGGGGCAACCCGGCGGGTACGGTGCCGCCGCCGACCGCCGCTTCGGTGCCCGCGGTGTACGTCGTGGCCGTCACCCGGTTGTCGGGCAGCGTCGTGGAGTCGGGCATGCCGGACGCGGTGTAGTGCAGCTGGGTGCGGTAGCGGTTGTCCGACGGCCCCGCGGAGCGGCCGTCGCGGGTCGCGGTCGGCTTGTCGTTGCGCGGGTCGAGCGGGTCCGCGGTGTTCAGGTAGTAGTCGGTGAAGGAGGTCCAGCAGGAGTTCTGGTCCCGGCAGGTGGTGGAGGACACCGTGTTGCCGCGGGCGTCGTGCCCGGTGATCGTGGAGTGCCCGTCGGCGTCGGTGACCGTGTGCAGGAATCCGCCGGTGTCGTAGGCGTAGGTCGTCACACCGCCGCCCGCGCCGGTCGTGGAGACCGCGCGCTGGCCGTGCAGCATGTCGTAGGTGGTGCTCGTGGTGTGGTTCTCGGGGTCGGTGACGGTGATCTTCGAGGTGAGCGCGGGGATCTGCGAGCTGCTTCCGGCCGCGTAGTGCTCGGCCACCTGGGCGGCGGTCAGCGGGTGCCGGTAGACCGCGGGAGCGTCGACGGCGCCGTTGTAGTAGTAGGTCTTCTCGGGCAGACCCATCCAGCCCGAGCTGCCCCAGCCGCCGCCGAGGTAGGTGTACGGGCGGTCCTGCGAGGTGATGGTGCCGGCCAGGGACCCGACCAACTCGCCGTCGAGGTAGAGGGATTGGGTGGTGCCGGCGCCGGAGAGCACCACGTGGTGCCACTCGTTGTCGGTGACGGTCTGCGACGACACGATCGGCGTCGCCCCGGGGCTGCCGGTCAGGTAGAACTCGCCGCGCAGCTTGCCCGCGCTGTCGATGTTGAGGATGTCGCGCCAGGAGGTGGCCTGGGTGCCGATCGGCTTGTCCTGCGCGCCGAGCAGCACACCGCTGGGATAGGCGGTCTGGAACCACAGCTCGACGGCGAGGTTCGTCGTGCCGGCCAGCAGGGTGCTGCCCGGCAGGGCGATGGTGTTGTTCCCGTCGAGCAGGCTTCCGCCGAAGTCCGTGGGGCCGAACGCTCCCCACCACATGAAGGAGGTGTCGTCGTCGAGGGTGGCATCGGTGCCAGGAGTGGCGGCGACGATGTTGTGCGCGGTCTTGGTCTCGTCGTTCTCGTCCAGCGGCCAGAAGGCGGCGGGGGAGTCGGACAGCACGGCGCGGGAGTAGGCGTTCCTGCTGCCGCCGACCATGTCGTGCCACGCCTGGTAGTGCGCGGACATGTCGTCGTGCGTCAGGGCCCGGTTGTAGATCGCCGCCTCGTCGATCTGGCCCTCGAAGTAGCGCGTGCCGGCCGCCTGGTCGTCCCAGCTGGGGCTGGAGTACCCGCCGCCGAGGTAGGCGTGCGACAGCGACTCCGGGTGGATGGGGCTGCCGGTGAGCCCGGTGGTCGTGACGCCGTCCAGGTTCAGTTCCTGCCGCTCAGCGTCGCCGGTCAGCAGGACGTAGTGCCAGGCGTTGTCGGTGACCTTGCGGTTCATGACCAGGTGCTTGCCGTTCGCCCCGTCCCACAGGTAGCTGCGCAGGTAGCCGGACGAGTCGATCAGGAGGCTGGGGTTCCAATGGGTGGCGGTGTCGCCGAGTTCGCTGTCCTGGAAGTCCAGCAGCACGCCGGGCTTGGTGGTCTTGAACCACAGCTCGACCGAGAGGGCGCCGGAGTTCTCCACGGTGTCGGTGGGGATCTCCACGGCGCCGCCCTTGCCGTCGAAGGACACGGCGGTGTCGTCGCTCTCGGAGAAGGCGCCGGCGGTGTTCAGCGTGGTGCCGTCGAGGTAGGAGGCGTCCGAGCCGCCCGCCGCGATGTTGCGGGCGTCGGCCCCGCTGTGGTCGCCGAGCCGCCAGTAGCCGCCGGGATTCGAGGCGAGGACGGCGTCGGCGTAGATGTCGGACCCGTTGTCGTACTCGGGCGCGGAGACCTTCCAGGTGCCGCCGTTCTCGTCGGTGGTCTCGCTCAGGCGTCCGGTGCCGGGATCGTAGTCCGCGGTGGCGTGCACGCGGCCCGAGGGCAGCGTGACCTTCGACATCTGCCCGGCGGTGTTGCGCGCCGCGTAGTGGGCGGCGACGGTGGCCGCGTCCAGCGGGTGCTCGTAGACGGAGACCTCGTCGAGGTCGCCGGTGAAGTGCTTCACGCCCTCGGATCCGCCGTCCCAGCCGACGCTGGAGTAGCCCGCGCCGAGGTAGGTGTACGACTCGTCCATGTGGTCGATCGGGCCGGTCAGGCTGCCCGCGGCGACCCCGTCGAGGTAGAGGGTCTGCGTGGTGCCGGCTCCGCTGAGCACCACGTGGTGCCAGGCGTCGTCGGTGACGGTACGTGCCGTGACGATCGGCTTGACGGAGCCGGTCCAGAACTGGCCGCGCAGATGGCCGGTGGCGTCCACGGTGAGGGTGGGCGTCCAGTGGTCGGGGGTGCCCTCGTCCAGCGGGCCGTCCTGGAAGCCCATCAGGACGCCGGTCTTCGAGGTCTTGAACCACATCTCCACCGACAGGAAGGTGGAGGTGCGCAGCGTGTCCGGTGGGAGTTCGACCACCGAGTCGGTGCCGTCGAAGCCGCCCGCCGTGTCGGTGGAGCCGGCCGTCGCGCCGGGGCGGCCGAGCTGGACGTCCCGGTGGAGCGCCTGGTTCAGGCCGGTCCTGGACGGCGTCTCGCTGACCGCCGTCGCGCTGTCCGCCTCACCGAGCCGCCAGTACGCGGTCGGGTTCGCGTCGAGCACCTCGCTGCGGTACTGGGAGCCGTCGGTGTAGTCGTACCGCGTGCAGGCGGTGGTGGAGGTGGGCGGGCACACCGAGTCCAGCTGGTCGCCGGTGTAGGTGTACATCCAGGTCAGGCCCGGCGTGCCGGGACCGACGGGGACGGTGGTCACGGTCCCGATGTGCGCACCTGACCAGGCGAAGGTCAGCGAGCGGCCGGAGACGGTGTCGGTGACCCTGGTCAGCTTCCCCGCGGTGTAGGCCAGCGTCTGGGTGCGGCCCGAGCCGTCGGCCACCGAGGCCAGGAGCCCTGTGGTGTCGAAGCGGTAGGTGGAGCCGGTCCGGTCGCGGAGCGTCCAGCCGGTGGAGTCGTGGGTGAGGCTGGTGGTGCCGCCTGAGGGCGAGGCGTAACTGCCGTCGGCGTTCCTGCCGTAGCGGACCTGGGAGCCGTCGGCGAGGGTGACCAGTACGGTCGCCGTCTGCGGCTCGTCGCGCAGCCGCATGTCCCAGCGGGTCGCCCAGCCGGCGCCGAACGCGTTGCCGGTCCTGGGGTCGAGGGAGTTGTACGTCCTGGCCACCGACAGCTCGGGCCCGACGGTGTTGACGGCCGCGTCGGTGGCCGCCGTCACGTAGTTGCCTGCGCGGGCGCCGAACTCGTGGGAGGCGTCAGCGGAACCGAGGTGACTGGTGACCGCGGGCTGCGGGACCTGGGTGGAGAAGAAGGCAGGTCCCGGCCGGGCCGAGGTGTCCTTGCCGTCGTACACGTATCCGTACCAGGCGTACTGCTGGCCCCAGTTGAGCCAGCCGACGGGCACGGCCCACTGCTGGGCGGTGCTGCGGGTGCCGGTACGGCAGTTCTTGCGGGTGTCCTTACCCGAGACCTCGCAGACCTCGAAGCTGTACTGCGGGGTCGCGGTCGGGTAGCGGTCGGAATCCTTGCCGGTGGCCCACAGGGTCGGGGTGAGCGAGTCCAGCACGACCCCGCTGACCGGGGACTCGCCGGTCAGCTGCGGCGGCACGTTGACGGCGGCGAACTTGACGGCAGGTCCGGGGACCCCGGCGGAGGTGAAGCGGCTGATGCCGACGTCGTCCATCGTCCACTGGAGGGTGTACGTGGCCGGCGCCATCGCGGCGATCGCGGCGGTCAGGGTGACGGACTTGCCCGGCGCGACATCGCTGGGCATCTTCGTCCAGGCGAGCTTGGTCTTGTCGGTGATCTCCGTGCCCGCCGAGTTGAACAGGTTGTAGCGGAGCTGGTAGTTGCCGCCCTTGGTCCAGGTCTCCTGCCCGCTGTTGGTGACGGTGACCTTCATCGCGCCCGGCGCGGTCGCGGTGACCGGGGTGACCCAGTCGCCGAGCTTGTAGGTCGCGCCGTACTTGGTCCAGGAGACGTCGAGGCGCGGCTTGCCGCTCGCGTAGTCGTCGGAGCCGAACTGCTTCCACGCCTTGCTGTCGGAGGTGGACGCCTTGACCGCGAGCCCGTAGTTCTTCTTGCGGCCGTGCGTCCAGTCGTCGACCAGGGTGCGGCCTGCGGAGCCCAGCGGGATGGTCTCCCAGGCGGCGGCGCAGGTCCAGGAGCTGGTGTCGGCCGGCCGCCAGCCGTGGGCGAAGCTCTTGGAGGCCACGGAGGCGCCGGTGGCAGGGCCCGGGTAGGTCTTGGTGGTGGATTCCGACCAGTTCGAGGTGATCGGGCTGATCGTCACCGGGCGGGCGGTGCACGAGTCCGACCAGCTGTTGAACAGTGCCAGGCGCGCGTCGGTGACCCAGGCGTTCTTCAGCGTGGTCTCCAGGCCGGAGAAGCGCAGGAAGGACGCCGCCTTGTGGCTGCCGCCGTCGTAGGTCCCGGTCTTCAGGACGGTGTCACCGCTGAAGTCGGTGTTGTACGGCGACTCGACGTAGGTGCCGGAGGTGGCGTCCACCGATTTCACGGACGGGTCGACCTTGACCGGGTAGACCCGCTCCGGGGCGTTCAGCCAGTCCTGGTCGAGGTCGACGGTGAGCACCTGCTGCCCGCTGCCGCCCGTCAGGCCGTAGCGCACGCCGGTGGAGATCGCGCCTTCGTGGGCGTTGCCCGGGGCGGAGTCCTCCATCCAGCCGGCCGGTATGCGGGCATGCTCCGCGCCGGTGCTGTCGGCGAGCACCACTGCGCCGCTCCCGTCAAGCGACGCGGTCAGCCCGTCCAGCACCAGCGGGAAGCTCCAGTGCGAGGGGGCGTCCTTGGAACGGAGAAGAATCGTTTCCTTGACGGAGGCGTTCCCGGCCAGGAACTGCAGGTCCGCACCGTTGCGCACACCCGGATAGCTGATCGTGTCGCCATCGGCGACGGCCTGGCGGTGGGCGGCGCCCGTGACGCCGAAGCCGACCGATCGGCCGCCGGGCAGCGTCATGTCGACCACCGGCGGGCCGTCGGCGTACCCGGCGAAAGCCAAGGGGGTCTGCGTGGCGGCTGTCGTGTATCCCTTGTCGGAGGCGTCCATCGTCATGGCGCCGGCGGGCCGGACCAGACGCGTGTCGACCGGTGTCCAACTACCTTTCCCAGAACGGAAGTTGACCGGCTCGTCGAAGTACTGCGTCGTGTAGGTGCCGTCCGTGTTGCGGTAGGTGCGCGACTGGCTCTGCCTCTTGGCGGCCACTTCCGTGCTCGTCCCGGCGTCGAAGCCGTCCACCGGGGGCAGGGCGGGAGCGGCGACCTGCTGGACCAGTGCCGGCTGGGGGGCGGCGGCGTGCGGGGCCGGTGTGCCGGCCGGGAGGCCGGCGTCGAGGGGAAGCTCACCGGGAGCCGTGAGGGCGCCCTTGCGGCCTCCGCCGGCCTTGGCGGCGGTGGCGGCCGCGCTCGCTTCGTGGCTCCGGTTCGCAGCCGAGCCCCAGCCCTGGTCCGGCGCGGTGCCGGCGGGCGGAGAGCCCGGTGTCCACTGCCCGGCGGCCGCCGCCCCTGAAGTGGTACCCGCGAGCAACGTCAGGATGAACGGCATGACGACGACCAACGACCGTGCGGTGCGCACTCGGCCCCCCCGAAGTGGTTTTCAAGATCAAGGCCCTCACAGAACACCAGTTCAAGGCGCCGCACCAGAGTTGGATGTCAATTCGTTATGCGTTGGCTAACATATGGTCAAGAATAAGACAACAGCCCACGGTTGAGGGCACTCCGGGCCAAGCGAAGCCCCAGGTCACGGACCGTGCGGACGAGGGGGCGGGCGCCCGCGCCGCTGCGGCACGAGCAGGGCGACCGCACCCGTCTCGCCGAGTGGCATCGGGAATGGCTCGACGGCCAGACCCGGAGAAATCGCCCCGGTCAGGAAGCCGGACAGCCACTCCGGCCGGGGTTGACGGGCCGGGGCCACCCCCGGACGTCAGGCGGCCCACCACCGCCGGGCACGATCGCCGTCGCCGGTGGGGAGGTCGTCCTGCCGGGCGTCCTGGAGCGTCGCGTAATCTGGCGGCCGCGAGGATCGACCACCTGAGGAGCCGCTTGATGACGTCCGCCCCCGCTCCGCGCTTCCCGCGCGGCTTCCGGTTCGGCGCCGCCACGGCCGCCTACCAGATCGAAGGCGCCACCGGCGAGGACGGCCGCGGTGTCTCCATCTGGGACACCTTCTCCCGCACACCCGGCGCCACCGCGGAAGGCTCCAGTGGCGATGTCGCCTGCGACCACTACCACCGCTATCCGGAGGACGTCGCCCTCCTGCGCGACCTCGGCGCCGACACCTACCGCTTCTCCGTCGCCTGGCCGCGGATCCTTCCCGAGGGCACGGGGGCGGTCAACGCCGCGGGCCTCGACTTCTACGACCGCCTCGTGGATGAACTGCTCGCCGCCGGCATCGAGCCGGCCCCCACGCTCTACCACTGGGACCTGCCGCAGCCCCTGGAGGACCGCGGCGGGTGGCGCGTCCGGGACACCGCCGAGGCCTTCGCCGAATACGCGGCCGTCGTCGCCGACCGCCTCGCCGATCGCGCCGGGCGCTGGATGACCCTCAACGAACCCTTCTGCACCGCGTTCGTCGGCCACGCCATCGGCCGCCACGCCCCCGGCACCCGCGAGGGCAACGGCGCCCTCGCCGTCGTGCACCACCTGCTCGTCGGGCACGGCCTGGCCGTGGACTCCCTCCGTGCCGCGGGGGCCCGTGAGGTGGGCATCGCCCTCAACCCCGACCGGCTCCTGCCCGCCACCGATTCCCGAGCCGACGCCGAAGCCGTGGCGCGCGCCGAAGTCCTGCACAACCGCTGCTGGTTCGACCCGATCTTCCTCGGCCGCTACCCCGAGGGCGAGAAGGAGGTCTGGGGCGACATCAGCGATTTCTCCTTCCGCCGCGACGGCGACCTCGAACTCGCCTCCCGCCCGCTGGACTTCTGCGGCGTCAACTACTACCGGCCCATCACCGTCGCCGACGCCCCCTGGCGGGACACCGATCCGACACTACGGACCGCCGTCGACATCCGGGCCGAGGAGACCTGGGGAGACGATGCGGCCCGCCGCACGACCATGGGCTGGCCCGTGGTCCCCTCCTCCTTCCGCGACCTGCTCGTCGACCTCAGCCGGCGCTATCCCGACCTGCCGCCGATCGTCATCACCGAGAACGGCTCCTCCGAGGCCGACATCGCGGAAGCCGACGGCACCGTCCACGACACCGACCGTGTCGACTACCTCCGTGACCACCTCGACGCCCTCGCCCAGGCCATCGCCGAAGGGGTCGACGTGCGCGCCTACTACGTATGGTCGCTGCTCGACAATTTCGAGTGGGCATTCGGCTACGACCGCCGCTTCGGCATCGTCCGCGTCGACTACGACACGCTCCGGCGCACGCCCAAGGACAGCTACCGCTGGTATCGGGACTTCATCGCCGCGGAGCGTGCCGCGCACGGGAGTTGAGCCGCCGCGGCCGGCACGCCGCGCCCACTGCCCGGTGCCGTCCGACGCCTCTGAGGGGTGAGTCGGACGGCACCGGAGCAGCCCGCGGACACGGGATGCCGCCACGCGTCAGCCGAGGGCGACGTGGAGGATCTTTTCGTTGCTGTTGTTCGGGATGCTGTCTTTGTCGCCGTCGTTGCTGGTGGTGAGCCAGAGTCCGCCGTCGGGGGCGGGTTCGACGGTGCGCAGGCGGCCGTAGGTGCCGTTGAAGTAGGTCTGCACGTTGGTGAGATCGCTGCCGTTGATGGTTTCGCGGTACATGCGGGTGCCGCGTTCGCAGGCGATGTAGAGGACGTCGCGGACGATGGCGATGCCGGAGCAGGAGCCGTCGGCGGTGGGGTAGGTGTGTTTGGGGGCGATGTACCCGGCGGTGCCGCAGGTTCCGCTGGTGCCTTCGCAGGCGGGCCAGCCGTAGTTGCCGCCCTTGGTGACGAGGTTGGTCTCGTCCATGATGGCGTTGCCGAACTCCTGCTCCCACAGGCGCCCTTGGGAGTCGAAGGCGAGGCCTTGCGGGTTGCGGTGGCCGTAGGACCAGACGTAGTTGCCGAAGGGGTTGTCCGAGGGGACGGTGCCGTCGGGGTTCAGGCGCAGGATCTTGCCGTTGAGGCTGTTCTTGTTCTGGGCGTTGTCGCCGTTCTGGGCGTCGCCGGTGGTGGCGTAGAGCTTGCCGTCGGGGCCGAAGCGCAGGCGTCCGCCGTTGTGGAACTTGTTGCGCAGCATCCCCGGGAGCAGGATCTGCTCGCTGCCGAGGGTGAGCTTGTCGTTGTCGAGTCTGATGCGGACGATGCGGTTGTCGGTGGGGGAGGTGTGCATGATGTAGAGCCAGTGGTCGCTGGTGTAGGTGGGGGAGACGGCCAGGCCGAGCAGGCCGCCTTCGCCGTCGGTCTCGTCGACGTCGGGTACGGTTCCCACGGTGGTCTTCGCGCCGGTCGCGGGGTCGAGGTGGATGATGTCGTGGGCGTCGCGCCGGTTGTAGAGGATGGTGCCGTCGGGCAGGGTGACCAGGCCCCAGGGGATGTCGGTGTCGGTGGCGATCTGGGTCACCGCGCAGACCGGGCTGCCGCACGCGGCGCCGGTCTTCACGGTCGCGGTGTTGCTGTGCGCGGAGACGTTGGCCTGCGCGTCGCGGGCGACCACGTAGTAGGCGTAGGTGGTGTCGGCCGCGAGGCCGCTGTCGATGAACGTCGTCGCGGGCGGGGTCGTGCCGTTCGCGGTGACCGTGCCGGCCTTGGTGGTGCCGCGGTAGACGTCGTAGTACTTCACCGCGGTGTTGTCGCTGGAGGCGGTCCAGTTCAGCGTGACCGATGTCCCGGAGACCGCCCCGGTGAGGTTGCCGGGGGCGGTGGGTGCCTGGGTGTCGACCTGGCACTGCGGCGGCGTGACCGACACCGTGGAGCTGGCCTGCGAGACGTTGCCCGCCGCATCACGCGCGTTGACGTACAGTCCCCAGGTCACCCCGGGAACCACCGTCAACGACGTCGACAGGGTCGAACCGCTGACCGACTTCATCAACTGGCCGTCGTGGTAGACGTCGTAGAAGGCGACACCGGTGTTGTCGGACGCCGCGTTCCACGCGAATGTCAGCGAATCGCACAGCAGATTGCTCACCCGCGGGCTGCCCGGCACGGTGGGCGGCTGGGTGTCGCCCGCGGTCGTCTGCCACTTCTGGTTGGACTGGCCGTTGCAGGTCCACAGGTCCACCAGGGTGCTGTTCGCGGTCCCCGCGCCCACGACATCGAGGCACAACCCGGACTGCGCACCGGTGATGGTGCCGTCGCCGTTGATCTTCCACTGCTGATTCCGGCCGCCGTTGCAGGGATAGATCTGCAGCTTGGCGCCGGGGGTGGTGCTCTGGCCGGCCACGTCCAGACACATCGGGTTGTCGTAGACCCGCAGTTCGCCTGCCGAGGTGAACGTCCAGGCCTGGTTGGCCTGCGCGTTGCAGTCGTAGACGTTGACGCCGGCTCCGGATGCCGTGCTCTGGCCGATGACGTCCAGGCACCGCCCGGAGGCTGTTGCCGTGACATGGGCGCCGGTGGCCGCCTGCGCGGCGCCGGAGCTGGTCAGTAAGGCGGCCACCAGCGCGGCGGCCGCGACGAGAGCGGTGGCGAGCGCGGCGGGCAGTCGCCGGAGCCCTCGCCTGTGGTGAGTGTTTCCTGACACGCATGACTCCTTGCAGTGGGGGAGCGGAGACGCCGTTCGCCAGGTGCGGGGATCGGCGCGCAGCGCAGCAGCCGGGCGGCCGTGGAGTGGCCGTGACGCTGCGGACATGGCCGCCACCGGCCGGGAGCGCTGACGGACGTCGGGCCGGGTGTCACCACGAGCGCCTGTCCGCGGTCGAGGCGGCGCCGCGGACGTCGAGCCGGATGCCGCGCACTCGCGGGCACACTTCTCGTCGTTCTGCGCATGCGTACGTCCTTCACCCGTGGGGGAGCGGCTGTCGGCGTGCGCCCGTGGGTCACGGCGCACGCACCGCTGGGAAGTTGGTGCACAGTGTGTGGTCCTGTTCTCCCAGCGGTCAACCCTGGGAGTCAAAAAGACAATTTCCAACAGATGGGATCAGTGGCTGGTTGACGCTGGGGATGCGCGAACGCACCGGAACACAGCAGGGACGCTGCTGCCGTGCCGCTTGACGGGTCGTCAGGGCGCGGTTACCTTCAAGACCGCCCGGGGGGCTTGCGTCCCCGACCGCTGGGCGGCGGTGCTTCCCTGATGGATCCAGGGAATGCCGTCGCCGCACCCGGTGATCGGGCGACGGCCTTTCGACTCTCGCCGCCGGACTTCCCGACCACGGTCTGACAACGCTGTCATCACCAGACCGCGGCCGGTGGGACCGGCCTCGGGACCCGCGATCGGCTCCGCCCCCTGCAACCCGCACGGCTTCGGCATCTCCCTTCAGGAGGTCTCCCATGGATCTGCATCGGCGCGGGTTCCTCACGCTCGGCGCGACGGCGGGCCTGACCGCCCTCGGAGCGGCACGCGCCGCCCCGGCAGGCGCGAGGGTGGCCGACAGTGCGGCAACGCAGACGATGTACCTGACCGGTACCGACGCAGACAGCACGGTGCCGTGGGACTTCATGTGCACCGCAGGTCGCAGGAGCGGCGTCTGGGGCACCGTGCCGACCCCGTCGAACTGGGAGTTCTCCGGCTACGGCACCTACAACTACGGCGGCACGCCGACCCCTGGCGAGAACGGGCACTACCGGCACAGCTTCACACCGCCCGCCTCGTGGGCGGGGCGCCAGATCTTCCTGGTCTTCGAAGGCGCGATGACCGACACCTCGGTCCTGGTCAACGGTGTCTCGGCCGGTCCCACCCATCAGGGCGCCTTCTACCGCTTCCGCTACGACGTCACCTCACTGGTGCGCCTGGGGCAGTCCAATCTGCTGGAGGCGACCGTCACCAAGGACTCCTCCGAGGACTCGGTGAACCAGGCCGAGCGCGAGGGCGACTACTGGAACTTGGCGGCATCTTCCGGCCGGTCTACCTCCAGGCCCTTCCCAGGGCGCGGGTGGACCGGACGGCGGTCGATGCCGGGTCCGGTGGCGCCGTCTCGGTGGACGTCCACCTGGCCGGCAACGTGCCCAGCGGCAGGGTGACCGCCCAGATCACGTCGCTCGACGGCACGAAAGTGGGCGGCGCCTTCTCCGCGGCGGTCGCGGCGGGAGCGAGCCGGGTGACGCTGTCGACCTCCGTCGCCGGCCCGCGGCTGTGGACCGCGGAGACCCCGAACCTCTACCAGGTCGACGTGGTGCTCACCGATGCCCAGGGCGCGCAGGTGCACGGGATCACGGAGCGGTTCGGCTTCAGGACCGTGCAGGTGCGTACCGGCGACGGCCTCTACGTCAACGGACGCCGGATACAGCTCAGGGGCGTCACCCGGCACACGTTCCACCCCACCCTGGGCCGCGCCTCCAGTCCCCGGCTGGCCCGGGAGGACATCGCCTTGATGAAGGCGATGAACGTCAACGCCGTCCGGATGTCCCACTACCCGCCGGACACCTACTTCCTTGACCTGTGCGACGAGTTGGGGCTGTACGTACTGGACGAGCTGGCCGGCTGGCAGCACAGCTACGACACCGCCGCGGGCACCCCGCTGGTCCAGGCGATGGTCACCAGGGACGTGAACCACCCCTCGGTCATCGCCTGGGACAACGGCAACGAGGGCGGCTGGAACACCGCGCTCGACCCGTTGTTCGGGTCATGGGACCCGCAGGGGCGTCCGGTCCTTCATCCCTGGTCGAGCTTCGGCGGGATCGACACCAACCACTACCCGACCTACGACACGGTCAAGTCCAAGCTGGCCGGTTCCACGGTCTTCATGCCCACGGAATTCCTGCACGGCCTCTACGACGGCGGCGCCGGGGCGGGTCTCGACGACTACTGGAACCTGATGGCCACGGCGCCGCGCTCCGCCGGCGGATTCATCTGGTCCCTCATCGACGAGGGCATCAGGCGCGACGACGGCGGCGGCGCGATCGACACCAACGGGAATCGCGGACCCGACGGCATCGTCGGCCCGTTCCGCGAGAAGGAAGGCAGCTACTACACGATCAAGGACATCTGGTCACCGATCCAGCTGACCAGCCGGTCCTACTACGAGTCCACCTTCCCCGCCGCGTTCGACGGCACCGTCGGGCTCACCAACAGGTACGCCTTCACCGACGTCTCCGCCTGCACCTTCACCTGGCAGCTGATCACCTACGCCGCCCCTGGCGCCGGGGCCGGCCACACGGTCACCGCCCACGGAACGAGCGCGAGCCCGAGCATCGCCCCCGGTGCCACCGGGAAGCTCACCCTCGGCCTGCCGGCCGGCTGGGCCGGCTCCGACGCGCTCCGGGTCACCGTCACCGACCCTTCCGGGAGCGAGGTCATCACCTGGGTGTGGACCATCAAGAAGGCGGCCGACCACACCGCCCGGATCGTCGTACCCATCCCCGGGGCACCGGCGGTGACCGCGATCCAGACCGGCGACACCGTCACGATGACCGCAGGCGCCACCGCGGTCGGCATCGCCAGGTCCACCGGCCGGCTGAGCGCGGTGACCAGGAACGGGACAGCGGTGTCGCTGGTCAACGGTCCCGCCCCGGCCGTGGGGAACGCGACGCTGACCGGCCTGACCCACGCCCAGGACGGCGCCGCGCACACCGTCACCGCCACCTACTCCGGCAACCTCCAGTCGGTGCGGTGGCGCCTGGACTCCAACGGCTGGCTCCGGCTCGACTACACCTACGTCCTCACCGGCGCCCACGACTTCCTGGGTGTGGACTTCGACTACCCGGAGTCCAAGGTCACCGGCGTGACCCGGCTGGGTCGGGGGCCCTACCGGGTGTGGAAGAACCGGCTGCGCGGGGTGACCACCGACGTGTGGACCAAGGACCACAACGACACCGTCACCGGGAGGTCCGGCTTCGAGTACCCCGAGTTCAAGGGCTACCACGCCAACCTCCACTGGGCGTCGCTGCACACCACCGAGGGCACCATCACGGTGGCGTCGGCCCAGGAGAACGTCTTCCTGCGGCTGTTCACGCCCACGCAGCCGGCGGATTCGCAGTACGCGGCAGCCCCCTTCCCGGGCGGAGACATCTCCTTCCTCGACGGCATCCCCGCGATCGGCAACAAATTCCACCCGGCCACTTCGGTCGGACCCGCGGGCCAGCCGAACACCGCGACCGGGACCTACACCCGCACGCTCCACTTCCGCTTCGGGGCGTAGCGCAACGGGGTCACGGCGCTCCGTGCGGACGCGGTCGCCTTGCGTGTTCCTCGCGACCAGGCAAGGTCGGCCGGCGCGGACGGAATACCTCGGCGGTCGGTGCGGTTAGGTCAGTTGAATGTTCAACTGAATGGCCGACCGCCCTACCAGGTCGCGCCCGTCCCGAGGAGCACATCATGGGCATCTTCAACCGCAAGACCAGCACCGCCGGCGCCGCCACCACGACCGCGTCCGCCGCGACGACTCCTGCCGCCGTGAGCCCCGGTCTGGCCGCCCTCACCGGCGACTACACGATCGACCCGTCCCACTCGTCCATCGGCTTCGTCGCCCGGCACGCCATGGTCACCAACGTCAAGGGCAAGTTCTCCGACTTCACGGGCTCGCTGTACCTGGACGGCGACACTCCGGCACGGTCCACCGCGACCCTCGACGTCACCATGGAGAGCATCGAGACCGGCTCCCCGGACCGCGACGGCCACCTCAAGAGCGCCGACTTCTTCAAGACGGACGAATTCCCGACCATGACCTTCCGGTCGACGTCGGCCGAGTACGTGGGCGGTGACGACTACCGGATCACCGGCGATCTGACCATTCTCGGTACCACGAAGCCGCTCACCATCGACCTCGAGTTCAACGGTGCCGCCAAGGACCCCTTCGGGAACGAGCGCGTCGGCTTCGAGGGCAAGGCGGAGATCTCGCGTTCCGAATGGGGCCTGACCTGGAACGCGGCCCTGGAAACCGGTGGCGTCCTGGTCTCCGACAAGATCAAGCTGAACTTCGACATCTCGGCGATCAAGAACGTCTGAGCCGTGACCGCCAGGGGCCCCGCGGGGCCCCGGTTCCGGTCAGATGCCCTCGACCTTGAAGGGGTCGTGCTCGGCCAGCAGCTTGTCCAGCCGGGCCTGGTCCACCCGGCTGACCACCTGCACCTCCTGTTGACGGTCCCGTACCACCTTCGCCAGCGTGAAGGTCGACGTCACCACGTAGAGCAGTCCCACGGCCAGGAAGGCGCGTTCCCACGCGCCGACCGGCAGATACGCCACCCCCACCACCATCGCCCCGAGCGCGATCGTGAACGAGATCGCAGCCTGCACGGCATATGCAGCAGTCGTCTGCTGCTGCGGAATCACCTTGGTCATACCGCCACCATCCCCCTCGGGCGAGGCTCCGTCATGAGTACGGCTACTCAACCCCCGGCAGGTGGACTCGTCGGCAGCCATGACCGCAGCCCGCGCCGGGGACGGGCTGCGGCCGGCCGCTCGATCCTCCTACCTGGTCAGGATGGTGCCGCTGCTGAAGCTGTCGCCCTCAGGGCTTGACACGTAGTGCCAGCCGACGATGGTCAGGCCCTTGCCGGAGGCCGCCACGGCGGTGACGCCCAGCGGCAACTCCGGGTCGTTCTGCGGCAGCCCGAGGGACCCCCAGCCGCCCGCGGAGTTCAGGCTCAGGCCGACGGCCCCGTCATCGATGCCGCCCACGACGATGACTCCGCTCCTGCCCCGAAGGGCCACCGACTGCAGGGCGAACGTTCCCCGCGGCAACGGCACCTCGGTCCACGAGGTGCCGTCCCAGTGCAGCGCAAGCCCTGCCGGGGTCTGCTTGTCCGTGTCGCGGGACCAGCCCACCGCCCAGACGTCATCCGGCGTCCGGGCGGCGACATCGAAGAGGATCGCCGAGTCGCCGAACGCCGGGGTCGGCGTGCGCTTCCAGCGCTGCCCGTCCCAGTGCGTGGCGACGGACTGGCCGGTGGCCTCGTCCACGCCCACCACCCAGACGTCGTCGGGCGCCACCTCGTCGACCTGGTTCAGGCTCCAGTTCTTCGAGCCCGGGATGTGCACGGACCGCCACTGCTTGCCGTTCCAGTGCTGCACCACGGGGACCGCCGTGAAGGGGTCCTCGACGTAGCCCTGCCCCACCGCCCAGGCGTCCTGCCCGGAGGCCGCGCTCACCGACAGCAGGCTGGCCTCGACGGTCCCGGCCGGGAGGCCCTTGTCGGACGTCAGGTGCCAGTGGCCCGCGGTGTACCGCCCGACCAGCACACCCTGACCGTCCACGCCCTGGTCGCCGACGAAGAAGGCCGAGCCGTCGGGGGCCGTGGCGATGTCGTTGATCCTGCTGTTCCACGCGCCTGCGCCCTGCAGCGGCAGCTGCCGCCATGCGCCGTCCGTGGCGAGGTCGCGCTTGTAGAGAGTCGGCGTGAAGGAGATCCCCCCGTCGGCGTCGCTGACGACGGCGGCGCCCCCCGCCCAGGTCACCGACGGACCCTGCTGGGCCACACTCATCATCGAGACCTGCCCCGTGGGCGTCTCCACCCACGGCCTGCCTCCCACCGGCGCGGCTGCCGCCGTCCCGCCCAGCGCCAACGCGCCGATCCCGGCCCCCGCCAGTGCCGCGGCCATCCCGCGTCTGACGGTCATCGTGCTGTGTGCCATCTTCCGTGCTCCCCCTTGATCCGTTCGACGCATCCAGGGAGAAGCCGGCCCGCCCGATTCGGCCGGCCGCTTTCCTCTTCCCCCCGTGCCCGGTCGGCGCGAGGAAGCGCCGTGCCGGTACAGATAAGGAGAGCCGGCCCCGGTGAACGGTTGCAGCGAACCGCGCTTCCGACGGCGGGTGTGGGAAGCAAGCCCTGGGCGGGTTCGCCACGGGATCGGCCGTGACCCGGAGTCCGCGGCAGCCACCAGGCCGATCCTCTTCCCGGAGGTGAACGCGGGCGAGGCCGTTCGCGCATCCGCCGTGCGCCCCGGCATCTCCGGCCGGCGGGTTGCCGCAGCGGCTGCCGGTCCGACAACATCGGGCCATGGACATGGGAGCGGGAGACTTTTCGGGGGCGCCGGGAGAGTCGGCGGCATGCAGCAGTTGCGGAACGACCGGCCTGGAGCCCGGCTTCATCGAGGACTCCGGCGAGGGTTCGCGCGGCTACGCCCGCTGGATCGCGGGCCCCCTGCAACGCGGCGTCTTCGGCGGGGCGCGCCGCATGGGCAAGCAGCGCTGGCAGGTGGAGGCGTTCCGCTGCCCGGCGTGCGGGCACCTGGATCTGTACGCGCACAAGCCGGTGTAGGGCGCGTCGCCGCACCGCCCGGTGGCGCCGGCGGCCGCCGTCCGCACGGGCGCCGCAGCAGGTGAGAGCCGCCTCCGCCGGAGCGGCGCCCTCTGACACGCCGGCCCCACCGGGCTCCTGCTCACATCCGGGGATCGAACGGGTGTGGACCCCCTCGCAGCGGGTACGCGCCCTGTTGGCCCCGAAGGGTGCCAACGTCCCCTCGGGGACCGGCGGCTCTGCCGCCAGAAAGCGCCCGACCGTCCACCCCCCCGGACGGTCGGGCGCTCCTCCCTGCCGAGGGAGCCCCGGCCCGCGGCGGTCGGCGCATCGCCATCGAGCGGCCGACGTCGCACTGCCGGAACCGCGGGACGCCGCGCAGGCGTCGGGAGCGGTGTGACCACCGCGTCGAGTCAGGCACCACCCCGGTGCCCGCCGAAGGCGGGAACCGCCGGCTCATAGCGCCCGGGACCGGGTAGAGCGCCTCGTTCCGCCCTCCAGCCCGACAAGGGCAGGCCATACTGAAGGCGCAAAGCATCATCCCTGGGGGGGACCGTATGCGACAGCACATGCCTTTCTTCCGTTGGGTCGCCACTCTCGGCCTGGTCTTGATCGGCTGCTCGGTGGGTCTGTACGCGGCTTCCTCCGACCCCGACATCCGGCAGATCGACCTGACGGTGATCCACGAGGCGCCCAGCGGGGCCTGCACGGTGCGCTGGACCGACCCCTTCGACGGCCACCAGCACCAAGGGCCGTACACCTGCCACGCCGACCGGGTGCAGATCCTCAAGGGGTCGAGCTACGACCCGGTGACCGGCCACGGCTGGGACACCGGCTGGATCGTCGCCTCGGGCTCCCACAAGGGCGACCTCTACTCCCTGGACCAGAGCGCCGACGGCCGGCTCACAACCGCCGACAAGCTTCTCCTGGCCGGGCTGCTCGCGACGATCGTCGGTGCGGTCGGGGGCAACATCCGGGCGCTTGCCCGGATGACCGGTGTGAACCCCGCGATCGTCGGCCGGGCACGGCGACTGCGTGACGCCGCGGCGCTGGTGGCAGAGGACCACCGGCGCGCGCTGGAAGCCGTACGCGACGCCTGGACGCCGCAGGTGGCCCTGACCGATCCGGAACTGCTCGCCGCCCTGCGCGTGCTGGTGGAGGCCGGCGTCCACGGCCGCAAGGTCGCCACGACCGGTGCCGATCTGGCGAACCGCCTCGACGCGCTGCTGACCGACGCGGCCCCCGCCGCGGGCCGCCGCCAGATGCTCGCCGCCGGCCGTGAGGACCGGCTGCGGGCCCTGGCGGCCGTCTCCGAACTCCGCTGGGCTCTCGCCGAGGCCGAATGCCGCAACCTCGCCGAGCAGTTCGCCCAGACCTCGGTCGACCTGCTCCGAGGCCCGGACAACGCCCCGTCCGCCCTGACCGCCACGGTGGACTACGAGTCCCGGCCTGCGGACTACGCCAGGGCGCTCACCGAAGTGGTGGGTGTCGTCCCCTCACCGGCCGTGACACCCGCCGTGAGCAGCTGAACGGCGGAGTACCCGTCGGCGTGGCGGCTCCCGGGGGAGCATCCCGCCGGTCGCGGTCCGTGCTCACCGCCGCCGGTGGCTGTGGGTGGCGGACCCGGGGCAGACTGCGGTCCCCAGTGCGGGTCCAGGTGCGGGGTCGTCGCCCGCAGCAACTTTCCCGGGCGGAGACCGAGACTCTGACCAGGGGGAATCGCGCGCCCGGGGCGGGCCGCGAGCGTACGGGCGCACATCGTCACGCTCGGTCGTCCGGTGCGTCCGGCGCTCTCGTACGCTGGAAGGGCCGGTTGCCCGGCCCCGAGGAGGCCGGCCGGCGACTGCGAGGCGGCCACGGAGGGTATCGAATGGCGCACAGTCTTGAGGGTGCTGCCGGTTTGGGGCAGGCCTATGTCGACTTCGCCAAGAGCGCTTCGGACGTCCCTGCCCCCGCTCTGGCACTGATCGGCACGGACGGGAGCATCCTGGCCTGGGGCGACGGCTGCCGAAGGGTGCTCGGCTACCGCCCCGAGGAGATCGTCGGGCGGCCGGTGGCGGATCTCCTGGTGGGGCAGGTCGAGGCGGAGGCGTGGTCACCGGCCCAGGGTGCCGTGGGGAAACGGGGCAACCGGCAGGCCGCGGAGGCGGTGGTTGAGGCCAGGCACCGTGACGGCCGGGTCGTCCGGCTGACGGTGGAGGTCGTGGCCGTGAGCGCCCCGAGCGGCGTGGACGGTGCGGGCTGCTGGTTCGTCGCGGTCACGGGAACGCCGGACGGCGAGCCGCCCGGGGAGGGGGAGGCCGGCTTCCTCGACCGGTCGCCGCTGGCAGTGGCGGTCTGGGACGGCGAGATGCGACTGCTGTGGCTGAACCGGGCTTCCCGGGAGGTGATGGGTTTCGCCTCCGAGGGGGACCCGGGCGCCGCGGTGCTCCGGGTCCTCCGCGGCTTCGACAGGACCATCCTCGAGCCGGTGATGCTGGGGGTGCTGGCGTCGAGGGAGCCGGTCGGCGACCACGTCGTCAGATGGGTGTCCCCCGAGGTCGGCCGGGAGGTCGTCTTCTCCTCCTCGCTGTTCCCTCTCGCGTCGGGCGACGGCACCCCGCTGGGCATCTGCTCCGTCTCACTGGACATCACCCCCAGCTGGGAACGCGAGCGGCTCGCCCTGCTCAGCAGGGCAGCCCAGCGCATCGGGACCACCCTCGACGTCATGACCACGGCGCAGGAGCTCGCCGACATGGCGGTCCCCGCGCTCGCCGACTACGTGGCGGTGGACCTGGCCGAGGCGGTGCCGATGGGGGAGGAGCCGCTGGAGCGCATGCCGGAGGGCGACGGGCTCGGCATCCCCGTCCTGCGCAGGGCGGGAATGGCCTCCATCCACGAAGGAGTGCCCGAGGCCCCCTTCCCGGTGGGAGGGGTCGTGTACGCGGTCCCCGGATCGCCGTACCTCGACGTGCTGAGCGAGGGGCGGTCCCATCTCAGCCCGGTCCTGGAATCGGGTGCAGGTACATGGCTCGACCGCGATCCGGTCCGCAGGCAGCGGGTCGAGGAGACCGGCATGCACTCGCTGATGATGGTCCCGCTCAGGGCGCGGGGTACGGTCCTGGGCCTGGCCGCGTTCGCCAGGAACGACAATGCCGCCCCCTTCTCCTGGGACGACCTGCTGCTGGCGGAGGAGCTGGGTGTCCAGGCGTCGCTGAGCCTGGACAACGCCCGCCGCTACACCCGTGAGCGCACCGCCGCCCTCGCCCTGCAGCGCAGCCTGCTGCCGGAGATGCTGTCGGGCGGGGCCGCGATGGACCTGGCCACCCGCTATCTGCCGTCCGCCCGGCACGAGGGGGTCGGCGGCGACTGGATGGACGCCATCGAGCTGCCGCGGGGCCGCATCGCCCTGGTCATCGGGGACGTCGTGGGGCACGGCATCCACGCGGCCGCCACCATGGGCCGGCTGCGTACGGCGGTCCACACCCTCGCCGTCCTGGACCAGCCGCCGGCCGAGGTGCTCGACAACCTCAACCAGGTCAGCGCCCAGCTCGCACCGTCGGACAGCTGGAACACCACGGGCTATCCGTCGATCGCCGGGGCGAGCTGCCTGTACGCCGTCTACGACCCGGCCGACCGCGTGCTCACCGTGGCACGCGCCGGTCACCCGCCACCGGTGCTGGTGACTCCGGACGGCCGCGCCGGCATTCCCGACACACCGGTGGGCCCGCCCATCGGGACCGGCACCGGCCCGTACGAGTCCGTCGACCTGGAAATCCCCGCGGGCACGCTGGTCGCGCTGTACACCGACGGGCTGGTCGAGACCCGGGAGGCCGACATCGACGCCGGCCTCGACCGCCTGACCGCCGCCCTCCGCGACCCGCCGGCCGACCTCGACGACCTGTGCGAACGCACGGTCGCGGGGATGACGGCGCGCAAGCCTCCGGAGGACGACGTGGCACTCCTGGTGGCCCGCACCCGCGCCGCCGGCGCCCCGCCGGCATGAGCGGGCGCCGGTGACCACGCTGACGGGATTCGCCGTGCGTGCGCCCGTCAGCCTGCCGCGGGAGCCGCTTCCATGAGCGTTGCCACACGGGCGGCGTGGCGGTAGTCGCGCGGGGTGATGCCGTAGGCGGCGCGGAAGGCACGGGTGAAGGTGGCGTGGTCCTTGAAGCCGTGGCGGGCGGCGATGACGTGGATGGGGACGGCGGACGCGGAGGCGTTGGCCAGGTCGGCGCAGGCGGACTCGAGACGCTGGCCGCGGATGTAGCCGGCCACGGTGATGCCGTCCTTCCGGAAGAGCTGGTGCAGGTGGCTGCGGGAGACGAAGTGGGCGGCTGCCACGCTGCCTGGGGTCAGGTCGGGATCGCACAGATTGCGCCGGATGAAGGCCTTGACCTCCAGCGTGAGGGTGCGGGTACGGGTCTCCGGCGGAAGGTGCTCTTCTGCGTCGAGCGCCCGTGCGAAGAGCGCGGTGACGAGTTCGGAGAGCACCCGGCCCAGCCTGGGTGCCTCGGCCGGCTGGTAGGTGCTGGTGCCGGCGGTCACCTGGATGAGGAACTGCACCAGGAGGGCGCCGATGCCGTCGCGTCCCGACATGGCCTGCCCGATCACCTGTCGCAACCGGCCCCAGGGCAGGTCGAGCGACGTCCTGGGCACCTCCACGCCGATCATGTCGACCGGTCCCGGGCGGCTGACGATGTCGTAGGCCTGCGAGGTGTGGTTGGTGTGGAAGTCGTACGGACCGAGGACCGACTCGGCCCGCTCCCACCGGGCCACGCCGCCGCCTCGCAGGACGAGTGTGAGGTGGCAACTCTCCGGGTCGGACTGCCGTATGAGTCGGGGTGTGCGGTGGAAGCTCAGCTGCGGGAAGGTGGTCGGCCACAACGAGGCCTCGCCCAGGTCGATCTGACTCAGCGTCCCGTCGAAGTCGGCCGCGAAGTCGCTCATGAGATGCATCGGTGCGTGCGCCTGGCTCACGAGCTGCTGGAACACGTCGAACCTGTCGCCCACCGGCAGGTCCGCACTGTTGAACACCTTCACGTCCAACACCAGGGAATCCCTCACTCCGTCTCCTGTGGCCGACCCGCCCCGCACGGCGGCGAGTCGACCACGCCCGTACTTGCCCAGCACGGACCGGAGCCGCAGTGTCAAGGGATCGGTTCCGTGCCGCGGCAGGTGGTGATGTCGGGGTCAGACGGCCATGGCGCCGAGTTTCGCGGGGTTCATGATGACGAGCACGCGGTCGATGCCCTCCGCGGTGACGCTCACGGTGAGGACGGCGACCACGGTGCCGCCGCGGGTCAGGCGCACCGCGGGCCTGCCGTTCGCCTCGACCGGCTCCGAGGTGATGCCGGGCCAGAAGCGGTCGGCGAAGGCGTGGTAGAACCTGGCCACGGTGTGCGGGCCCGTGACGGGGACCCTCGATGCCTGCGCGACTCCTCCGCCATCGGAGTACGAGATGACGTCGTCCGCGAACACCTTCTCCATCAGCGACACGTCCCCCGCCTGGGCGGCGGCCACGAACGCCGTCAGGAAGCGCTGGTGGTCGGCGGGCGCGACACTGGCACGCTTCTCCTTGGCCAGGTGCTTCCTGGCCCTGCTCACCAGTTGGCGCGTGTTGGCCTGCGACTGACCGATGATCTCCGCGATCTGCCCGTACGGGTAGTCGAATGCCTCGCGGAGCACGTAGGCCGCCCGCTCCGGCGGGCTGAGCTTCTCCAGGAGCATCAACACCGCGACCTCCAGTGCCTCGCCGTTCACGGCGCCGAGTGCGGGGTCGCTGCTGGTGTCGACCGGTTCAGGAAGCCACGGGCCGACATAGGTCTCACGGCGGACCCTCGCGGACTGGAGCACGTTGATGGCGAGCCTTGTCACCGTCGTCGCCAGGAACGCCTCGGCGTTCTCCACCTTCGATCGGTCGTAGGTCTGCCACCGGATCCAGGCCTCCTGGAGGACGTCCTCGGCTTCGCTGACGCTGCCGAGCATCCGGTAGGCGATGCCGAACATGCGGCCGCGGGAGTCCTGGAACACGACCTCCGCCGCACGGAGGTCCTCGGAGTCCTCCGCTGGATCGTTTCTCGACGGCATCTTCCGCGGTATCCGTATCCCAGTCGCTGTGTGGCGTGCCCACCCACGCTTTCGAGCCTACCGCTGCCGGATTTGACGCGCCCGGTCGGCATTCGCCCGTGACGAAGCCGCCTCCCACGACCCGTGGACGCCGGATGCAGGCCGGCTCATTCGGCGAGCTTTCCCACGGTCGAGACCTCCTGCATCAGCGAGGCGATCCGCTCGGGGATCGGCGCGATGGCCTCGCGGGTGACGCCCGCGGTCGGGGACCACACGAGATTCACCTGCAGAGCGGGGTCCATCCCGGGAAAGTCGCTGCGGTTGTGGCAGCCGCGCGTCTCGCGGCGTTCCAACGCCGCTTCGAGGGTGGCCCGGGCCGCCAGGGCCGCGGACTTGAGGTCGAAGGCGTGCGCGAGGTCCTGGTAGCCGGCGATGTCGGGGTGTACGCCGACGTCCTCCATCCTCGTCTCGATCGCCGCGAGCTCCGCGAGCCCGGTCCTGAGCCCCTGCTCGTCGCGTACGACACCGGCGTGCTCGGTCATGGTGTTGCGGACGGCACGCTGCAAGGCCCGTACGTTCTCCGGTCCGTCCGCGGCGAGCAGCTCGTCGACCTCCGAGCGGGCACGCGCTGTCGCCGACGCCGACCGCGGCTGCGCGGACAGGGCCTCCGAGTAGGCCGCTGCGGCCCGGCCCGTGATCCGGCCGAAGACCAGCAGCTCGATGAGGCTGTTGCCGCCGAGGCGGTTGGCCCCGTGGAGCCCGCTCGACGCCTCGCCGATGGCGTAGAGGCCGCGTACATCCGTGCTGTGGTCCTCAGGACGCACCCATACCCCGCCCATCGAGTAGTGCGCGGTGGGAGCGATCTCGATCGGATCACGGGTGATGTCCAGCATCTGCAGGTCGAGAAGCGTCTGGTAGACCCTGGGAAGCCGGTTCATGATCTGCTGCCGAGGCAGGTGGGAGACGTCGAGCCACACGCCTCCCTTGGCGGTCCCGCGCCCTTCCTTGATCTCCGTGTAGGCGGCGAGTGCCACCCGGTCGCGGGTGGAGAGTTCCATGCGCTCCGGGTCGTAGCGGGTCATGAACCGCTCGCCGAGCGCGTTGCGCAGGATGCCGCCTTCACCCCGGGCGGCTTCGCTGACGAGGGTGCCGGCCGCGTTCTCCGGCTCGATGATCCCGGAGGGGTGGAATTGGACGAGCTCGGGATCGCGCAGCCGGGCTCCGGCCTCCGCGGCCAGGCGGAAGGAGTCACCGATGTTCTCGTCGCGGCGTGAGGAGGTGCGCCGCCAGATACGGGTGTGGCCGCCCGCTGCGAGGATGACGGCGTCGGCATGGATCAGATGCCGTGTCCCGTGGGTGAGGTCGAAACCGTAGGCGCCGAAGACGGCACCGTCGTGCACCAGGAGCCGGGTGATGTAGACGCCGTCGAGTACGGGGATCCGGAGTTGTTCCGCCCGCCTGATCAGCGTCCGCTGGATCTCCAGGCCGGTGTAGTCGCCGGCGAAGGCCGTGCGCCGGAATGTGTGCGCGCCGAAGAAGCGCTGGGATATCCGGCCGTCGCCCTCCCTGGCGAAGGCCATGCCGTAGCGCTCGAGATCGTCGATGCCCTGGGCGGCACCCTGGGTCACGATCTCCACGGTGCGCGGATCGGCGAGGAGGTAGCTCTCCTTCAGGGTGTCGGCGGCATGCTGCTCCCAACTGTCCTCAGGATCCATCGTGGCCAGGGCGGCATTGATCCCTCCGGCGGCGAGTGCCGTGTGGGTGTCCTCCTTCAGGCGCTTGCCGACCGCGAGTACGTCGACACCGGCCTCCGCCAGTTCCACGGCTGCTCGTAGTCCTGCACCGCCTGTGCCGATGACCAGCACGGCAGTGGAGAGACGACGTTCGGTGATGGCCACGTTCCTGCTCCGTTCACATCGTTTGTCACCGGCTACGACCGGATGCACCGGACATCTGTGACACCCCTCGGACCCCGGCGCGACCCGGGAGGCGGCGGGCGGGCCCGGACCGGCACCGCTGTCACAGATCGGTGCAACGTCCAGTTAAGTACTCATATGGCGCAAACGGAACATCAGGTGCCGAGGTGACATCGACCCCGACCTCCCGTCCAGTCCACGGACGCGGCGATGCGGGAGTCGCTTCCCGCCCGCCGATCGGCATCGTGGTCCGCGGCCTGCGGCTGCGTCGCACCTGGGTGGATGACACGATGGAAAGCCACGAGGAATGCCGAGCTGATGGACGAGCGCCTCCCGGTCCCGCGGCGCGCCGGTCTGCGCGGTACGCACGCGAGCACACCGCGGCCCTCGCCCTGCGGCACCGGCTTCCCCGCCGGCTGAGCGGCGGTACCGCGGTCCAGGCCGCCTCGCGCCACCTGCCCGCCTCTTCCCGGTCGCCCGGCTGCCGCGGAGATGGGGCTCCCGCTCCGTGACGGGCGGAAAGGCCGCCCGTTACCGGGGGAAGCCCTGGCGGGGCGTGCCGCGCCCGGCACTCGGCAGGACTGTCACAGCGGGGAGTCCTGTCCGGTCTCCACTGGGGAACCGACATGAGGAACAGAGGGCACTGTGCGTGAAATCCTGATCGTCGGGGGCGGCTACGCAGGCTTCTACACCGCGTGGCGCCTCGAGAAGAAGCTGCACCCGGGAGAGGCGCGTGTCACCGTCGTCGATCCGCGTCCCTACATGACCTACCAGCCGTTTCTGCCTGAGGTCCTTGCGGGGTCGATCGAGGCGCGGCATGCGGCGGTGTCGCTGCGACGGCACCTGCACCGCACCAGGCTGATCGCGGGCACGGTGACGGAGATCCGCAACCGTACACGGAAAGTCACCGTACGGCCGGAGAGCGGGCCCGACTACGAGCTGACCTACGACATCCTCGTGGTGACCGCGGGCGCGGTCACCCGGACCTTCCCGATTCCCGGGATCAGGGAGGAGGCCTTCGGGCTGAAGCACGTCGAGGAGGCCGTCGCCATCCGCGACCGCCTGCTGACCTCCTTCGACCGGGCGGCGGCACTGCCACGCGGACCCGAGCGCGCGAGGCTGCTGACCGTCACCTTCGTCGGCGGCGGATTCTCCGGCGTGGAAGGCTTCGGCGAGCTGCTGTCCCTGGCGACGGCCCTGCTCAAGCGCTATCCGGAGCTCGACGCGTCGGAATTGGACTTCCACCTTGTCGAGATGCAGGGGCGGATACTCCCCGAGGTCACCGACGAGCCCGGTGCCTGGGTCGTCAGGTCCCTGCAGCGGCGTGGAGCGCGGGTGCACCTGAACACCCAGCTCCTCTCGGCGGAGAAGGGCCACGTGGTGCTGTCGGACGGGAACGAGTTCGACTCGGGGCTGATCGTCTGGACCGCGGGCAACGCGTCCAACCCCACCGTGCACAACCACACCGACCTCCCCGTCGACCGGCGCGGCCTGGTCGTGGTGCGGGCGGACCTGCGGGTGGGGACCGAATCGGACGTGGTGCCGGACGTGTGGGCGGCGGGCGACGACGCGGCAGTGCCCGACCTCGCGGTCGAGCAGCCCGGCGCCTTCGCCGTGGCCAACGCCCAGCACGCGGTGCGGCAGGGCAAGCGCCTGGCGAAGAACATCGTGGCGACCCTGCGGGGCGGGGAGCCCAAGGACTACGTGCACCACAGCCTGGGCGTGGTGGCCACCCTCGGTATCGGCCGCGGCATCTTCCAGTACCGCGCGCTGGTGATCAAGGGCCTGCCCGCCTGGGTCATGCACCGCGGCTACCACGTGCTCGCGGTGCCGACGTGGGAGCGGAAGGTGCGGGTGCTCGCGGTCTGGTCGACCGCCGCCCTCTTCGGGCGGGACATCGTCTCGCTGGCCTCGGTGCAGCACCCACGGGCGGCATTCGTCTCGCGGGGCGACCCCCGGCACCCGGACGGACCGCCGGAGACCACCACGCGGTGAGCCCGGCCCACCCGGCCCCGCACGTACCCCTTCCGGGGCCGCCGGCGGTCACCGGCTGTCCTGCTCCTCCAGTTGCTCGGGGTGATGCTCCCAGTACTCCTCGGCAGTCGGTTTCGGAATGCGGCTCCGCTCGCCGTACAGGGCCTGGGACAGCGTCACCCGCACTCTGGTGAGCAGCAGTTGCCACCGCGGGCCCCCTTCCTTCCCGCCCGGCGGCGCCGAAGGCGCGACCAGCGGGGACGGCTGGTCGTGCGCGGTGAGAACGTGCAGTCTGTCCTGCGGCAGCACCGCGTGCACCTCGATGACCTCGCCGGTCGGCAGACGCCTGAGGGTGCCGGTCTCCCGTCCGTGCAGGACCTCGTTGCGGTCCCGCCGCTGCAGGCCGAGGGCGAACCTCTTGGCGACGGTGAAGGCGAGGGGCGGCACCACCAGGATTCCGACGCGGACCGCCCAGGTCACGCTGTTGACGGACACATGGAACCAGGTGGCGATGAGGTCATTGCTGCCACCCACGAGAGCCACCAGGTAGAAGCTGATCCACGCCACCCCGAAAGCGGTCCGCATCGGCCGGTTGCGCGGCCTGTCGGCGAGATGGTGGTCGGAAGTGTCGTCGGTGACCCAGGATTCGAAGAACGGATAGAAACCGATGACCGCGAGGGTGGCGCCGAACACCGTCAGGGGAATCAGGACGTCGAGGATCAGTGTGTGTCCCCACAGGTTGATCTCCCAGCCGGGCATGATGCGTTCCAGGCCGTCCGCGAATCCCATGTACCAGTCCGGCTGGGATCCCGCCGACACCTGGTCGGACCGGTAGGGCCCGTACTCCCAGACGGGGTTGATCTGGGCGATTGCCGCGACCAGTGTGACGACTGCGGTGACGATGAAGAAGTAGCCGCCTGATTTGGCCAGGCGCACCCAGAGGAAAGGCTGCCCCACGATGTTCCCGTTGGTGCGCCCAGGGCCGGGGAACTGGGTGTGCTTGTGGTGGAAGAGCAGGATGAGGTGCACCAGGATCAACGCTGCCATCGCCCCGGGGAACAGGAGGACATGGATGGCATTGAAGCGGGCGACATAATCGGTCCCCGGAAATTCGCC
Organism: Streptomyces sp. NPDC049040; assembly: GCF_043197715.1. Lineage (NCBI taxonomy): Bacteria > Bacillati > Actinomycetota > Actinomycetes > Kitasatosporales > Streptomycetaceae > Streptomyces > Streptomyces sp. NPDC049040. The sequence continues at coordinate 27,460 of NZ_JBICTO010000004.1, read as the reverse complement.
ACCGAAAAGAAACATCGAGAGGTACGTGCCGACGACCGGCACGGAAAGCAGTCCGCCCTGCACGACACGGGTCCCGGTGCCGGACAGCAGGTCGTCCGGGAGGTCGTACCCCGTCAGCCCTTCGAACATGGCCAGCGGGAGCAGTGCGAATCCGACGAGCCAGCTGATCTCGCGGGGCTTCCTGAAGGTTCCGGTGAAGAAGTTCCGCATCATGTGGAAGAGGATCCCGGCGACGAGGATCAGTGCCGCCCAGTGGTGCATCTGGCGGATCAGGAGACCGCCCCGCACATCGAGGCTGATGTGCAGGGTGGACTCGTAGGCCTCCGACATCCTGACGCCCTGCAGCGGTACATAGCTTCCCTGGTAGACGACCGTGTTCATCGACGGATCGAAGAAGAGCGTGAGGTAGACACCGGTCAGCATCAGAATGACGAAGCTGTAAAGGCAGATCTCGCCGAGCATGAAGGACCAGTGGTCAGGGAAGGCCTTGCGCATGTTGGCCTTGGCCAGCTGGTGGATCCCGGCTCTGCCGTCGAACCAGTCCGCGACCCGGAATCCTTTGGAGCGGACCGGGGGTTCCGCCGAATGGAGCGCGGTTTCTGAGTCACGCATGGTCGGCTCCAGCTGAGGCGGTGCAGGGCGGACTCCGCCGGCGGCGGGATGCGAGGCGGGGGTGGTGCCGGATGATCGTTCAGTATGCCTCTCACGCGGAGAACCCAGGACGAGGCGGGCGCCGCCACGCCGAATTCCGCCGGATCCGTGCGGTCATCAGGTCGAATCGTGCGACCGCGGATTCTCCGCGGGGCGACAAGGATGGGCGGAACACGGATAACGCATGAAGGCCGGGTCTGCCGGTGAAGGCGGTCAGCCGACCTTCAGAAGCAGGAGCGCGGTGTCGTCGGCGCGATGGCCCGGGGGCTGGCCGTGCGTCAGCAGGGTGTCGGCGAGGGCGTCGAGGCCGCCGCCGGCACCGGAGAGGGCTGCGGCGAGTTCGGCGATGTTGCTGTCGTGGTCGGTGCCGGGGATCTCGATGAGTCCGTCGGTGAAGAGGGCCAGCACCGCGCCCGGGGGCAGGTCGATCCCGGTGATCGGGTAGCGCGCCGCAGGATCGACGCCCAGCAGGGGGCCGGGCGGCAGGTCGAGGATCCTGCCCGGGTGGCCGGGGCGGCGCAGCAGCGGTGGCCAGTGACCTGCGGTGGCGAGGTGGGCAGTGTGCCGGGCGAGGTCGAGGGTCACGCACAGGCAGCTGCAGAGCAGTTCGGCGTCGAGGTCGATGAGCAGCCGGTTGGTGCGCGCGAGGACCTCGCCGGGTGTCGCGCCGGACAGGGCGTACGCGTGGACGGCGGTGCGGACCTGGCCCATGAGGCCCGCGGCGCTGACGCTGTGGCCTTCGACGTCGCCGATGACGGCGACGGCCTCGGTGGCCGACACCCGGATGACGTCGTAGAAGTCGCCCCCGACGTCCACGCGCCGGTTGGCGGGCAGGTAGCGGGCGGTCGCTTCGAGGCCCGGGAGCGCGGCCAGTGCGCGGGGGAGCAGGCTCGCCTGGAGGTCCTCCGCGAGCTGGTGGGTGGCGTCGTGCTGCCGGGCACGGTCCAGGGCCTGGGCGATGAGTGTGGCCAGGGAGGTGCAGACCGCGCGCTCCTCCAGGGTGAACGGATGACGCCGGGAGTAGCCGACCACGCACAGGCCGACCAGCTGGCCGGAGACCATGAGCGGCAGCCACGCCCACGCGGCCACACCGGAGGAGGCCTCGGCCGCCTCGGGATAGGCCGCGCGCAGATCCTCAGGACTGGCGAAGAAGGACGCCACCCCTTGCGCCAGCCCCCAGGCCGGCGCGTGCGGGGCCAGCCCCGGTACGGGCACGTCGGTGGCGAGGGGGACCCCTTCGAAGAGCCGGACCAATCCCGGACTGACCCCCCGGTGGCCGACCAGCCGTACCCTGTCCTCCTCCGCGACGAGCAGCCCGAAGGTCTGCGCCTGCAGGGCGAGCAGGAGCTGGTCCGCCACCAGGTCCGCGACCTGCCGTACGGACACCGCTTCGGACAGCGCGGAGGAGAGGTGCATCCGATGATGGAGCGCGTTGAGCCGATCGGCTCCGGCCAGCGCCTGGCGGTCGGGCGGATCCGGTCCGTCCGGCTCCTGCCGGCTGTCGGCCGGGGTGATGCGCAGACTCACCCCGTTCCGGCCCGGGTGGAGGACGAAGAGGAGACGCCCTCCTGCGGGCGGCCGGGCGATGTAGGTGGCCGGCAGCCGGCTGACGATCGCGGCCTGGTGCCGGTACTCGAGTTCCGGATCGGCCAGCCACGGCACCGCTTCCCACAGCCGGGCCCCCACGAGGCGCGCATTGTCGCCGCCCAGGACGGCGGCGGCGGTGGGGTCGACGAAGGTGACGCGCCCCTGCGGATCCAGCTGGCAGCTCCCCTCGGGCACAGCGGCGAGGAAGTCCACCGCGGCCTGGGCCTGGGCGGGCTCGGGACTCTCGGGAGAGGGGAAGGCGAGGAAACGCGGTTCCGCCTGCGGCCACAGGTGGTGCCCGGCGGCCGCGGCACCCTTCACGACCCACGCGATGGACTCGGCCGCCGTGGTGAGCACGGGGCCCACGGGCGTGTCAGGCCCAGGATCGCTCTCGGAGAGCAGAGCCAGCAAGGCACCCCAGGCGGTGGAGCCGGTCAGCAGCGGGATGACGGCCACGGCACGGGGATGGGGGAGGACGGCGGCGATCTTCGGGTAGCGGCGGGCGATCTCCTCGCCTGAGCCGATCCACACCGGACGCCGCTCCTGGAGCGCTTCCGCGACGGGCCCGCCGCCTGCGGCCACCCGGACACGCCGCAGCGGTCCGAGGAAATCGAGGGGCATCCCGGCACTCACGGCCAGGGTCAGGATCTCGCCGCCGGGCTCGAGAAGGAAGAGGGCCCCGGCGTGCGCGCCCACCGCTTCGACCGTCCGGGCCAGCATGTGATCCACCAGGTCCCGTACGGCGGCCGATCGAAGATCTTCGCCATTGCCCATCCGCCGATACCCATTCCCCTCGGTCCCACCCCTACAGGCTGACGCACGGACGGCGGCAGCGCACTCCGTGACGGCGCGGTGAGCGGTGCCACGGTCCACGGTCGCTTGTGGGGCCGATGTGTCACAGAACCGGCATCGCCGTGGTCTACCAGGAGGACACGTACACACACGGCGGTGGCCGGCGCGCGATCCCAGGGCACCTGGGGCCTGCGTCGTCCTTCAGCCGGATCGGACGCCGGGGGACTCGGAATGAGTGGGGACATGGGCAACGAGAGCCGGCCGGACGCACCGCGGCAGGGCCGTCATACGGGGAGGGTCGCCGCCTGGGCAGAGGCACGTCTCGGCACCCGCGGGCCGGCCGGGACCACCGTGATGCGGAGGATCTTCCCGGACCGCTGGGCCTTCATGCTGGGGCAGATCGTCCTCCACAGCTTCCTCATCCTCGTCGTCACCGGCATCTACCTCTCCCTCCACTTCCACCCTTCGTCGGAAGGGAAGGTCTACCGGGGCGGCTATGCGCCCATGAGGGGCCAGTCGGTGTCGGACGCCTTCGACTCGACGATGCACATATCCTTCGACGTCCGTGGCGGCCTGCTGATCCGGCAGGCCCACCACTGGGCGGCGCTGATCTTCGTGGCCGCGATGTTCGCGCTCGTCATGCGGGTGTTCTTCACCGGGGCGTTCCGCAAACCGCGCCGGCTCCTGTGGGTGATCGGCCTTCTGCTGCTCATCCTCGGCATGCTCGGCGGCCTGACCGGATACGACCTGCCCGACGACCTGCTGTCCGGCACCGGTCTGGCCGTCGTGAACGGCACCCTGCTCTCGCTGCCGGTCATCGGCACCCGCCTGTCGGACTTTCTCTTCGGCGGCGAGTTCCCCGGCCACGAGGTGGTGGCCCACTTCAATCTGCTGCACGTCGTGGTGATCCCGATCCTCATGGCGGCACTGATCCTCGCCTGCGTGGCATGGTCGTCCCGTCAGGGGCAGAACCGGCAGGTTGGAGCGGGCCGTTCGCGCAGGAAGCTCGTCGCGTTGCCGCTGCGGGCCCACGCGGTGAAGTCGGTGGGCTTCTTCTTCCTGGTCGCGGGCGTCGTCTTCCTGCTCGCGGCGATCGCGCAGATCAACCCCATCTGGGAATACGGGCCCTACCGCGTCGACCAGGTCTCCACCGGGTCGCAGCCCGACTGGTACATGGGCGTGGCCGACGGCCTGCTGCGTGCGATGCCCGGCTGGGAGGTCACCGCCTGGGGCCATACGCTCGCGCTCGACAACCTCGTCCCGCTGGCGGCGACCGGGGCACTCTTTCTCGCACTCGGCGCGTACCCCTTCGTCGAAGCCTGGGTGACCGACGACGACAGCGAGCACCATCTTCCGGACCGGCCGCGCAACCGGCCGGTGCGTACGGCCCTCGGCGCCGCGTGGCTCGCCCTCTACGCCGTGGCGTTCCTCGGCGCCGCGAACGACCTGATCGCCACCCACTTCTCGCTCTCGGTCGACGCGGTGACTTGGGCGGTCCGCATCGGCCTGTTCGCCGCGCCCGCCGTCGTCTTCGCGCTGGCGAAACGGGTGGCACTCGGTCTGCAGAAGCGCGACCGGGACAAGGTGCTGCACGGCCGCGAGACCGGTGTCGTCAAGCGCCTCCCACACGGCGGTTACGTCGAGGTGCACGAGCCGCTCAGCCCCCGGCAGGTGCGCCTGCTCACGGACCACGAGCAGTACCTGCCCCTCACCCCGGGCCGGGTGGGAAGCGCCGACGGCCCGGACACCCGGACCCAGCGCCTGCGGGCAGGGCTCAGCCGGCGCCTCTACGGCCCGGGAACGCAGATCCTCAAGCCCACCGTCCCCGAACCCGAGGACATCGCCGCCGGGGGGCACGGGCCGTGAACCCTGCCCCCTCGGCGCTCGATGCGGGTGCCGCTGATTCACCCGGGCAGGCCCCGGTGCACGGTCGCCGGTTTGCCGTCGTCACCGGCCGGCCTGCGTGGGGCCGGACACCGGAAGGACCTCGACGACGGGATCGGCCGCACGGGCCGTCCGCACCCGCTGGGCAATGAGGGCGAGGGCGCCGAAGGCGATGACGGCGATGCTGTAGACGACCGCGGTCCTGTGCAGGCCCACGTTCGTGGTGGCGAAGCCGGCGACGACGGCCGGGATGCTGAAGGCGAGGTAGGAGATCACGAAGGCGACTGCGAACAGCTCACCGCGCTCGGCCGGTTCTGCGATCCGCGCCAGCGTGCCGAAGCTCGCCAGGCCCGCCGCCCCGAAGCCGACCCCCGCGAGGGCCGTGCCGATGGCCGCCGCGGTGACGGAGCCGGCTTCGACCCCGGTCAGTCCCACCGCCGTACCGAGCACCAGCAGCGCGGCGCCGAGCGCCAGCGTGCGTTCCGTCGGCCAGCCGCGCAGCGCGAAGGCGGTGATCGAGGCCGGTACGCACAGGATGGTGACGACAAGGCCGCCGATCACATGGCTCGACAGGCCGAACAGGCCGACGGCCACCGACGGGCCGAGTGCGAGGTAGAGGCCGCCCAGCGCCCAGCTGGCCACGAGGATCGGCACCAGGGCGATCAGGTCCGCCCGCAGCCGGGGCGCGACGCCGAGCCGGGGCTGCAGTGAGCGGGCGGCGCCCGGCCTGAGCTGGGAGGTCTCCGGCAGCCCGGCGAGGAGCATACCGGCCAGCACCAGGCCCGCGAGCAGGATCACGTAGACCAGCCGGGTCGGGTGCGGTCCGTACTGCACCAGGAATCCGCAGCCGAGCGCGCCCAGGCCGAGGCCGAAGGTCGGCGCGGCGCCGGTGATGACGCCCGCCCGGTGCGGTGCGTGCGGCGGGTTGAGGTCGACGAGGGTCGCGCCGAGCGTGGTCATGGCCGCCCCTGTGGCGATGCCCTGGACGAAACGGGCCAGCAGCAGGAGGGACACGTCGCCCGCGGTGATGAAGAGCACCATCGCCGCCGCTTCGAGGGCGATCGCCGAGATGAGGACGGGACGGCGGCCTATGTGGTCGGAGAGCGCGCCGAGCACCAGCAGCGCGCCGATCATGCCGACGACGTAGACCGCGAAGACCGTGGTCAGCATGGAGGCGGAGAAGCCCCATTGCTGCTGGTAGACGACGTAGAGCGGCGACGGCGCGCTCGACGCGGCCATGAAGAGGACGAAGATCGCCGTGATGGCGGCGAAGGCTGCCGGGCGGCTCAGCCCGCGCCGCCCGGACGAGCCTCGCGGCGCGGTGGCGGAGCCGGGACTCTCGTTGTGGCGCGTCTGCGCGACGGTCATGCTGATCTCCGATTGCAGTGATCATTGCGTTAATGACAGCTATGCTAACGCAACGATGAGTGCGATAATTTCTGCATGACCGAAGCAGTGCAGGCCCGTCCGGGCGGCCGTTCCGCCCGAGTGCGTGCGGCGGTGCACCGGGCCGTCGAGGAACTCGCCGGTGCCGGACCCGCCGAGACGCTCACCATTCCCGCCGTCGCAGCCCGCGCCGGGGTGCACCCGACCACGGTCTACCGGCGCTGGGGATCGGTGGCCCAGCTGCTGGCGGACGTCGCCACCAGCCGCTTCAGCGGCGACGTCGTGGTGCCGGACACCGGCACCCTGGCCGGCGACCTCGAACGCTGGATGGACGACGTGGCCACCGACCTCGCGGACCCCGACGTCCTCGCCCTGATGCGGGCGACCATCGGCTCGGGCCCTGAGGGCGGCTGCGCCTGCACGGCCGACCGGCACGAGCAGCTCGGCGCGATCATCGCGCGCGAGCGGGCGCGCGGCGGCGAGGTGCCGGAGCTGGAGCGGGCCGTCGACATCCTGCTCGGGCCGCTGTATTACCGGGCGATCTTCAGCGGCAGCCCGGCGTCAGGCGAGTGGGCGCGCGGCCTGGTGGCCGTACTTCTCGCCGACCGGGTCGCCGCGAAGGGCTGACACCCCCCGCCGCGGGTCGTCCCTGCCGGGACCGCGCTCCAGCGGGTCGCCGCGGATGTCGCTGGTTCTGCTCACTCCACGGTGCGGCGGAGGTGCGCGGCGCGGTATTCGGTGGGGCGCAACCCCTTCAGCTCCCGGAAGCGGCGGTTGAAGTTGGACAGGTTGCGGTAACCGCTGCGGGCGGCGACTTCCGTGACCGGCAGCGGGGTGCCGGTCAGCAGCGCGCACGCGGTCTCCACCCGGAGCTGGTTGAGGTAGTCGGTGAGGGTGCGGCCCATCGCGTTGCGGAAGAAGCGGCTGAAGGACGTCGGTGACATGTGCACCAGCGCTGCCACCTCCTCGTGGTGCACCGGTCCCGTGTGGCTCTGCTGGAGGTGGCGGCACACGGCGTCGATACGGTCGCGTACGGCGGTGCCCGGCGCGGGGGCGTAGCCGGGGCCGGTGAGGTGCCTGGCCGCAGAACCTGGGGCGAGGCGGCAGAGCACATCGAGCAGCGCCGTGGTCTGGGCGGCGGCGCCCAGGTGCGGCAGCCGGGTCACCAGCTCCCGCACCTCCTCCGGTACGCGGTCGAAGTACAGGCCGCGCCCGGACCGGGCCAGCAGGTCGTCGAGGGCGCAGAACTGGGGGAGGGCGAAGAAGTCCGGGCCGAGGAAGTCATGGCGGAACTGCGTCACCGCCGCCTCCGCCACTCCCTCGTACGGCTCAGAGGTGAAGGTGTGCGGCAGGTCCGGGCCGAGCAGGACCAGATCTCCCGGCCGGTACCGCTCGACGGTGGTACCCACGTAGCGGGTGCCCGACCCCTGGGTGATGAGCGTGAGTTCGTACTCGCGGTGGTGGTGCCAGCCGAATGCGAAGGCGCTCTCCCGGCGGGTGTAGCTGGCGAACGTGCTTCCGGCGGCAGCGGGCGGCTGCTCGAAGCGGGGCTTCACGCGGGCCAGCGTAGACGCGCAGCGACGGCAGGGGTAAGTGGCAACCGCGTATCGGAAGTGGGCAACAGGGGCGTGGCGGGACCACCTGTGTGCTGCGACGGTGGACACCGGCGACCGGCCGGGACTTCCCGGGACTTCTGACGCAGGGAGCAGTGCGATGACCACGACGGCACAAGCGCCGACCGGCGAACTCGACGTCCCCTATGAGGGTTTGTCCCCGACCGCGGTCGCCGACTTCAACCGGGACGGCTTCGTCCACCTGTCAGGAGTGCTGTCTGCGGGGACGGTTGCCCGGTACGAACCGGTGATCACCTCCGAGGTCATCCGGCTCGACACCCAGCACCTGCCGCTGTCCGAGCGTGACACCTACGGCCGTGCCTTCCTGCAGGTGTCGAACCTGTGGCGGGAGAACGAGGAGGTCAAGCGGCTGGTGTTCGCCCGCAGGCTGGCCGGCATCGCGGCCGCGCTGCTCGGCGTGCACGCGGTCCGCCTCTACCACGACCAGGCCCTGTACAAGGAGCCGGGCGGCGGGATCACCCCCTGGCACGCCGACCAGTACTACTGGCCGCTGTCCTCCGACCGCTGCCTCACGATCTGGCTGCCGCTCCAGGAGACCCCGCTCGACATGGGTCCGCTCGCCTTCGCGCGCGGCAGCCACCAGCTGTCCCACGGCCGCGATCTGCCCATCTCGGACGAGTCCGAGACCAGGCTCCGGCAGGTCGTCGCCGAGCAGGACTTCGAGGATGTCGTCGAGCCCTTCGCCCTCGGCGACGCCAGTTTCCACCGCGGCTGGACCTTCCATCACGCCGGGCCCAACCGCGGCACGCAACCGCGCCGGGTGATGACCGTCATCTACATGGATGCCGGCATACGGGTCGCCGAACCCACCAACGACAACCAGGCCCGCGACCGCGACTGGATGCCCGGCGCCGAGGTCGGCCAGGTCCCCAGGACACCCCTGAACCCCGTTCTGTACGACAGCGGGAAGTGAGGCGGGTCCGGGCGCCGGCCGGTCTCGGCCACAGCGCGGAGGCGGGGCCGGCCCGGAACCTCGGTGACAGAACGGTGACACTGCGCAGCGCAACCGGCTGTCGGGCAGGCGGGTCCAACTGTGCGTGACGGCGGCCTGCTTGCCCGCGGTCACCGAGCGCGGCGACACCGCGCGACACATATCCGGGGGGATACGTTGAACACGTTTGCACACAAGGTTCGTTCGTCGGCCGCAGTCTCGGGAACGGCCCTGCTCCTCGCCGCCGCGGGCTTCACCCTCGCGCCGGCCGCCGCCGCGGACGAATCGCAGCCGCCTGCGCTGGCCGTCGCCACCGCCGCGCCCGCGGAGGTCGGTCTTGCAGGCCTTCCGGTCGCCTTCACCACCACGGTCTCCAACACCGGGGACCACGACACCTCGACGGCGCGGCTGATCTACCGGATCGACGGGGGAGCGGGCCTGCCGCCGAACGCCGTCAGCCTGCAGTACCGGCTCAGCGGCACGGCGTGGAAGACGGTGCCGCTGACCTACGCCGACGGGAAGTTCTCCGGTGAGATGCCCGACAGGTTCCCGCTCGCCGCGGGCCGGTCCCGCGTCGTGCAGCTGCGCATCGGGGTGCCCATGGGCACCCCGCACAACGGCGACAGCAACGGCGGCACCAAGCAGTTGAAGCTCACCACACTCGTCTCCTACGGCGCCTCAGGAGCGGCGAACGACAGGGACGACGACACCATCAAGGTCGACGGCCTCGGCACCGGGCTGTCCGGCGTACCCGGCACCGTGACCGCCGGCGGCCCCGCCGTCGACTTCCAGGCCACGCTGACCAACCCCACCGCATCGGCGTACGAGAACGTCACCAACACGCTGATCACCAACAGGTACGCCTCCGTGCAGGTGCTGCGCTCCGGGACCTGGAAGACCCTCACGCCGCTCACTTCGAACGCCGAGGCCGACGTGTACGGCTTCGACGTGATCGGCAAGGACGCCTCCCTCGCCGCGCACAGCAAGACGGTCGCCAAGGTCCGGGTGAGCTACCGCAAGGACGCGCCCGCCGGGAAGGCCACCGTGACGTCCTGCGCATTCGTCAACCAGGGGTCGGCGCCGTTCGAGGGGAGCACCTTCTGCGGAGGCACCGCGACGCTGAAGGTGCTCGCGGCGGGTTCCGGGGGATCGGGCTCCACCGGGGGCACCGGCTCCACCGGCTCCACCGGGAGCACCGGGGGCACCGGCTCCACCGGGGGCACCGGAGCATCCGGGGGTACCCAGAGCCCGACCCCCACCGCCTCGCCGTCCACCGCGACCAGCGGCGCGTCCGCGACCTCGGGCACCACCTCCGGCACGGCAGGGGCGAGTTCGCAGCTTGCCAAGACCGGAAGCAGTGGGACGTCCACGACCGCCGCGGCGGCCGGGGCCTTCCTGCTCGCCGGAGCTGCGGCTGTGGGTGCCGTGGCCGTGCGCCGCCGCCGTACGCGGGCCTGATCCGAGAGGCAGTCGCCCATCAGGTCTGCGACCACACCCGGCTGAACCGCACAGGAGAACCGCAAAGGGTTCTTCGCAAAGAGCTCTTTGCGAAGAACCCTTTGCGGTCTACCGTGTAGTGCATGGCTGACGCAGTGGACAGGCCGGAAGGCCCGAACTCCCAAGAGGACTCGGTGGTGCTGGATGCCAAGGGGCTGCGGGCCCTGGCGCATCCGGTGCGTGTGCAGTTGGTGGGGCTGCTGCGGAGGCACGGCCCGTCGACGGCCACCCGACTCGCGGAGCGGCTGGGTGTGAACTCCGGTACAGCCAGCTACCACCTCCGGCAGCTCGGCGCGGCCGGCTTCGTCGAGGAGGACACAGAACGCGGCAACGCGCGCGAACGCTGGTGGCGTTCGGTGCACCGGACCTTCTGGTTCAACGATCAGGACCTGGCCGAGCAGGAGCCCGAGGCCGCGCTGGCCTACCAGCAGTCCGTCGCCGCCATCCACACCCTGCGCACCCAGCAGACCCTGAACGGGCTGCGGACGATGCCCCGCGCATGGCGGAACACCTTCGACATGAGCGACTGGGCCCTGCGGCTCACGCCCGAGGAAGCCGCCACCCTCTACCAGGAGCTGGCCGACGTCATCGGGCGCTACCGGCGAGACGACCCGGAGACGGCGGCCGACGCCCCCGAAGGGGCGGAACGGGTCGGCGTGATCACGCAGATCCTGCCGGAACTGGACGCGCCCGGCGGGTCGTCGGCCCCTTCCGCCTCTCGGGCAGCGGAAGGGAGCACGACATCATGACCGGCGACACCTCGAAGGCCGCCGGCATACCCGGCACGAGGTCCTTACTGCCGCTGGGCGGAGTGCTGGCGGCCATGGCCGTGTCACTGACCGGCACCCGGATCTCCGTTGTGGCATTGCCCTGGTTCGTGCTCGTCACCACCGGCAGCGCCACCAGGACCGGGCTGGTCGCCTTCTGCGAGATGGCCCCCTATGTGCTGGTCAAGGCCTTCACCGGACCGCTCGTGGACCGGATCGGTCCCCGGGCCGTCTCCTGGACCACCGATCTGGCCAGCGGCACCGCCGCCGCCGCGATCCCCCTGCTCCATGCCCTGCACCTGATGACCTTCCCCCTTCTGCTGGTGCTGGTCGCAGTGATCGGTGCCGCACGCGGACCCGGTGACCTGGCCAAGGAGGTGATGGTCCCGGAGGCGGCGGAGCGCGGCCGGGTGCCGCTGGAGCGGGCCACCGGTCTGGCCGGAGTGACCGAGCGGCTCGCCTCCACCGTCGGCCTGGCGGTCGGCGGATCCCTCGTGGCGCTGCTCGGTCCCCTGGCAGGGCTCGCCGTCAACGCGGGCTGCTTCGCCCTCGGATCGGTGATCATCAAACTGGTGCTGCCCCGTGGCATGGGGCATGCCGTCGACGATGCCCCCGTCAGGGCCGGGGATGCGGAACCGGGTTACTGGCGGCGCTTCGGTGAGGGCTTCGCCTTTCTGCGCGGCGAGCTGCTGCTTCTCACCGTCATTGTCATGGTCGGCATCACCAACCTGCTGGACGCCGCCTTCTCCTCGGTGCTCATACCCGTCTGGGCCAGGCAGTCAGGGAACGGGCCGACCGCGATCGGCCTGATGGGCAGCGCGATGGGGGCCGCGGCGGTCGGCGGGAGCCTGATCGCCGCGGTGGTCGCGCACCGGCTGCGGCGGCGGGTGGTGGTCCTCGCCGGCTTCCTGCTGGCCGGGGCACCGAGATTCTTGATCCTCGCCTTCGACGCCCCGTTGGGGATGGTGGTGGCCGTCTTCGCCGTCAGTGGCTTCGGGGCCGGCTTCGTCAATCCCGTGCTGGGGGCCGTACTCGTCGAGCGGGTGCCGCGCCGGATGCTGGGCCGGGTCAACGCACTCGGCGACTCGCTGGCCTGGGCCGGTATCCCGCTCGGCGGGCTGATCGCCGGGGCGGTGGTGACCGGCGTCGGACTCGTGCCGGTGCTGCTCGCCTGCGGCGCCGCGTACTTCCTCACCACGAATCTGGCCGGACTGCGACCGGAGTGGCGCGAGATCGACCGCACCCGCGGGCGGGGCGCCGTACAGTCCCACTCCAGGGAAGTGGCCTCGCCGAGCGGTGCGCAAGCAGCGAAATGACGCTGCCGGCGACCGGCGGGTCGGTCCAGGACCAGGTTCGACCGTGAATCCGCCGACATGCTGAGGCGGCAGGTGCGCGGGATACTGATCGTGTCGCAGACGGCGTGCGCTGCCGGTGGGGGCAGCCGGGCGCGCGCCTCGAACCGAGATTCTGACCTGCGGGATGGAAATAAGGTGGGAAGGCTGTGGCCACCAAAACGATTGACGTCACATTGGCGACCATGCGTAATGTCGGCCCCGCCGGCGTAGCGCCGAAGGGCGGCCTGAGCGCCGCGATCGTACGTGCGGTGAATGATGAGCAAGTGTTCAATGCTGAACTTCTGTATTCGAGGGACGAGGGGCAGAAGATGCACCCGAACGGTGCGCTGTTCCTCCCGCCGGACCACAGTTTCACCTACAACATCACGAAGCGGCTTGCGGTTTCCCAGTTCGATACGGAGACCGACGACAATCTCAACCAGATGCTGATATTCGACGAGCATTTGACGCAGGACATTGTCGATGATGTCCACCAGGTTCACACCGACGAGAAGTTTCAAGGGTCTTTCAAGCGCCAGGTGCGATTCGATGAGATCGACGGGTTCAACCTCATCACGTGTGACTACAGCGTCATCTTCCGTAGTGAGGTCGCAGCCAAGATCATCGTTGCCTACACGGTGAGCCTCGTTTCCTCGTCCTGACGGCCGGTCGTGCCGTCGTCGACGAGGCGGACCCGGAAGTGGCCCTGTGGCGGCGCCACCGGTAGCCGGCCGGCGCCCAGTTCCGTCATGAGCGCGGTGGGATCGGTACGGAGGCCGACGGTGCAGGGTGAGCCGTCGAGTCGGGCGCGCAGGAGGCCGAGGTCGAGCTGGACCACGTCGGTCAGCCAGGGCACGGGCGGCCGGGCCTCCCGCAGATGGTCTGCGAACGCGAACGCTTCCTCGGAGGCGAAGAGGCGCGGCGGGCACGAACGCGTGTAGCCACTGAGCAACTCACCCACACCGACCGATCCCAGCGTCAGGAACAGCAGTCGCATCGTGTACCGGAGGGTGCCCGTGAGCGCGCTGCCCCTGAACTCGGCGACCAGGTCACGGAGCAGTCCGATCGCCGGGTCGGTCACCAGCTCGTGCGCCAGGGGGGTTTGGGGATCGCGGCCGATCACCAGACTGCCGAGCGCGAACTCCCACTCGCACGGAGCGGTCGGCTGCCTGCCGGCCGGATGCGGAACATCGGCCGGACGCGGCGACGTCAGCGGTGCGATCGAGGCCGCTGGTGGCCACATCTCCCGCACCGCCAGGAGCAGTTCGCGGACGGCGCCCGTAGCCAGATGCGGTACGGCCGAGGGCGCCACCTCGAACAGGACCGCGCGCAGGGCCGGCAGTCGCGGCAGGACCCGGCCGGCGAGCGCCAGCAGATCGTCGTCGGGGAGCCCGGAGTGTGCGTCCAGCCAATACCCGCGGTATTCGGAACCGCCGGCGAGGTGCACCTCCCACACGCGGTCGAGGGGCAGCTCGGCCAGCAGATCGTCCACGCTGCCACGGCCGTTGCGCTCGTTGGCCAGGACGTTGTGCAGGTCGAGCAGCAGCCCGCAGCCGCTCTCCTCCGCGACCCGCCTGGCGAACGCGCCGTCCGGCAGGTCGCCTGACCGTGGTCGGAGGTAGTTCGTGCCGATCTCGACGGCCAAGGGCACCGGAAGCGCATCGGCCATGGTGCGAATGGACCGGGCGGCCGCATGGGCGCCCGCCTCCGTCTGGCTGGGCGGCAGCATGAACCCGGTGTGGAACCCACCCCGCCGGTCTGCCACCCGGTTGAAGGCGAGATGCTCACTGACCCACGGAGTGTGCAGCCTCCCGGCGAGTTCTGCGAAGAGCGCCGTCTGCCGCAGGTCGGGAGGGCAGGAGCCGCCGACCGGATTGCCGACCCCGTGCAGCAGTCGCGCGCCGGGAAGGTCGCAAAGGCGTCCCAGCACGTCCTCGTCGACCGTGATCCCGCCATCTCCGCGGATCCGCCAGAGGCTCTGCGGTTCGATCTCGACGACGTCGAGCAGGTCGGCAACCCCGTCGATGATGTGGTCGAGACCGGGCACATAAGTGAGTCCGACCCCCAGTCTCGTCACGGCGGGCCCAGAGCCTGTGGGTCAGCGGGTCAACGGTGCGGCGACCGCCGGCTGGACGAGGCCCTCAGGATCCACCACGAAGTCGCGGGCGATGGTGATGCGGAGGTCCCTCCCCGAGTGGCACGTGGGGCACCCCAGCTGCGTCATCACGTCCTTGATCACGCCCTGCATCTTGTCCAGGTCGTTGGCCACGGACACCGGCACCGTGACGTTGACCGCCGCCAGCCACGGGTCCGGCACCGGTCCATCCTGGTTGTTCGGCATGGGGGTCTCCCTGCGGATCGGGTCCTGTCGGTTGGGCCGCCCTCGACGTATCGACGGCCGCTCCACATCATGCAGGGGGCTCCGGCACCTCACGAGAAGGCACGCAGGCGCACCCGGGTGAGTCGGCCCGCGGCGCCCGGACACATGGTGCGGCGGACACCCGCCACGCGGACCCTGTGGGGCCCGCGGGAGGAAGGCGCGGCGAGGACTACGCCGTAGCCGACCGGTCCGGGGCCGGGCCTGTGCTGGCGCGGACGATCAGCCGGGGCTTGACGGTGGCGGGGTCGAGGGTGGCCGCGGGTTCCGCGATGTGGCGCAGCAGGTGGCCGACGGCGAGCTCGCCCATCTGCGCGAAGGGCTGGGCCACGGTGGTCAGCGACGGGGAGCAGTACTCGGCCAGGGCGATGTCGTCCACGCCGACGACGGATACGTCCGCGGGCACGCGGCGGCCCTGTTCGTGCAGGGCGCGGATGGCCCCGAAGGCCATCTCGTCGCTGGCGACGAAGACCGCGGTGACGTCCGGGATGCTGCCGAGGATCAGACCGTTGCGGTAGCCCGACTCCGGCGACCAGTCGCCCTCCAGCACGGGCGGTACGGATCTGCCCTCGGCCTCCAGGGCCGCGCGCCAGCCCTGCGTGCGGCTGGTCGCGTCCAGCCACTGCGGCGGCCCGGCGATGTGCCATACCGTCCGGTGCCCGAGGTCGAGCAGGTGCCGGACGGCGAGGTGCGCCGCGAGCGACTGGTCGACGGCCACGACCTCGGTCGCCGAGGTGCGGGAGCCGTCGACGGTGATGGTGGGGACCGCGGAGGTGAGCTGTTCGATGCGCCGGCTGACGTGGATCAGGGGTACCGCCAGGACCACGCCCTCGACGTGCTGCTCCGACAGCCGCAGCAGCGCGGCCTCGATCGCGGAGGTGTCCAGGGAGGCGGTGGTCGCGGCACTGACCGCGTATCCGTGCGCCTGCGCTGCGCGTTCGATGCCGACGACGAGGGCGGTCCGCGAGTAGAAGCCCGTCTGCAGGGTGACGACCCCGATGGTGCGGCTGCGGCCTGAGGACAGGATGCGTGCGGCGTTGTTCTTGCGGTATCCGAGCTGCTCGACGGCCGCCAGTACTTTCGCGCGGGTTGCCGGCTGGACGTTGGGGTGGTTCCCCAGGGCCCGTGAGACGGTCTGCGCGGAGACCCCGGCGACCCGGGCGACATCCGCCATACCCGGTGGCCGCCCCGTGTCCCCCGCACCGTCGTTCGCCACGCGGCCTCCTCACTGTCGGGCTGCATGTTATCGATGACAGTCGGTCACGGCAAACCGCTCGGTGCAACGACACACGGTGAGATGCCGGATTGGCATCGATAACAAGAACGGTCGATAGCTGCCCTTTCTGGCGGCCCGGTCCATGGCGGCAGGCGGTCTCCCATCGGCCCCGATGGACTGTGGCAACCTTGCTCCGATTCGCTTGACTCGTGCAGGTCAGGGTCCATATGGTCTGCTGACCTGGCCGTCGATCGACGCGGGGCGATCACTCGATCGAATCTGGCCCTTGGGGGACACATCATGCGGTGGTATCTCGGCGCGTTCAGCAAGTACGCCGTCTTCAGCGGGCGAGCCCGCCGCAAGGAGTACTGGATGTACTCGCTGTTCTGCTGCATGGGCCTTGCGATGCTGGCTGTCCTCGGGGTCGTGGGTCACACCATGATCCCGTACCTCGTCTACTTGGCCGTCATCGTCGTGCCGTCCCTGACCATGACCGTCCGGCGTCTGCACGACTCGGGCACATCCGGCTGGTTCGTCCTGATCGCACTCCTGCCGCTGTTCGGCAGCATCATCCTCCTGGTGTTCGCCTGCACCGAGGGCGACAAGGGCCAGAACGCGTACGGGCCGGACCCCAAGCGGGAAGCCGGCACCCACGATGTGCCGATGTCCGGCGGCAACTCGCCCATACACGCCTGACACCTGTTCCTCACCTTTTGGGGAAGACCCGGACCCCGACAGGCCCTGCGCTGCTAGCGTCGCGCAATGCCCATATCGATAAGTCTCGGAGTGCTGGGATTCCCCGGAATCACTGTCGGGGTGGAGGGCGTCAGCTTGTTTCCCTCCAGGAAGCGCAAGAAGAAGACCGACCCGGCGGGCCCGTTTCTGATCATTGCGCGGGACTGCGGGCTGGCCCTCGACACCGGCCAGGCTGTCGAGCCAAGGAGCAAACCCATCCTGCTCCCGCCGCACGCCGACCTTCATCAGCTGTGGTACCTGCATCCCAGCGGGGTGCAGGGAGAACTGCTCATCATCTCCGCGGCCAACAAGCTCGCCCTGGACTCCACGACCGACTCGGATCAGGCCGAGCTGGTGATGTGGGAGACCAACAAGGAACCCTGGCAGCGGTGGCAGTTGCACAAGACACCGGACGGTGCGGCGTTCGAGATCCAGGCAGTCCATGGCCGGCGGTTCCTGACCGCTGCCGCGGACTTCCAGAGCGGGTGGAATCCGTGGTTCGGGGACCGCTTCTTCAAGCGCTCCCAGCAGTGGATCTTCGGCCTTCCGCACGGCGGCGACCCGACCGGAACCTGACCACGCACGGTCGTGCCGTCTCGAAGGTGCCGCCCGGGCAACCGGCCCCGGGCTGTTGCGTGGCGCCGGCCGCCGGGACCCGTTCGCGGTCCTGGCGGCCGGCGCGTGATGAGGCGAAAGCGGTCCGGGCTGCCGGTGTGCGGCTGTCCGGACTACCGGGTCAGGTACGCGTTGTAGATCGCCTGCGAAAGGGTGTTGCCCTTCTTGTCGGTGACGTCGGCCTTGAAGGAGACTCCCTTGCCGGCCTTGGGGTTCGCCACCGTCACCTTTCCGCTCTTGACGCTGAGCCGCTTCCAGTGCCTGCCGCCGTCGAAGGACACGTACACCCGCAGCGACTTGAGGTTCTTCCCCGCGGCCGAACCCTGGACGGAGACCGGCACGTCGATGCTCGCCCCGGCCTTGGAAGTGGACGCAAGACTCAGTGCGGGGCTGAACTTGACCGCAGAGGCAGGCAGTCGGACCTCGTCCTGGGTCTCATGGGAAGAGAAGGTCCACGCCGCCGTCACCTTGGTGCTGACCGCCGCGACACCGCTGCGGGTCACCGACGTGGTGAGCTTGTACCTCGCGGCCCCCGCGGGCACGGTGAAGGGCTCGCCGGTCACCGGATCCGCATTGCTGCCGACCTTCTTGCCGTTGCGATAGAGAGTGGTCACCGCCTTGTCGTAGATGGTGCCGCCCGCCCGGCCGGAGCCGTCCGCGAACATCGGGACGTAGCCGTAGATCTCGTTACCGGATCGGAAGAGGCCGGCGGTGTCGCCGACCGTCGGACCGAAAACGCCGACGTTGAAGGTCGCGGCGTAGCTCCTGCCTGCCTTGTACGCGGTGTCGTCGCTCCTGTAGTCCCCTTCGATCTGCTCACCTGCGCTGTCGAACTGGTTGAACCAGAGGACCCACCGCACCGAAGGGCCGCCGTTGACATACACGGTGTTGGTGACCGGCAGGTCCTCGGTGAAGCCGACCGAGCTGGAGCCTCCGCCGCCCGACAGCACTCCGGAGACGAAGATCAGGCCCTTCTTTCCCTTCACCGAAGTGCCGAGCCCGACCTTGACCTTGGCCAGCTCGGCGGCCTTGGCGTGCTTGACGTAGCCGGTCGCCAGCGTGGTCCTGTCGAGGCCGTAGGCCAGGTCGTAGCGCTTGCCGCCGTCCGTCCAGGTGCCGGCGAACGACTGGTGCAGGGTGCCTGCGGCGTCGGCCGGTCCGAGGTGCGCGGTGCGGAAGTCGGCGTAGCTGTCCAGCCACATGCCGATATCGTTGGTGAAGTCCGCGGTCTCGACGGTGATGTCGGGTGCCGCGAACTGCGCCACGGCCGCGGCGTCGGGGACGGTGAGTTCGACCGGGCGCGCGGTGCGCGCGTCGACGGTGACCCCGGTGTCGCGATCGACGGTCAGGTCCGGCTGGTTGATCCAGTCGCCGCCTTCCCATGTGCTTCCGTCGCCGACGTACACGGTGCTGCTGAGCAGGTAACGGCCCTTGGGCACACGGATGGTGGCGGTACCACTGGCGTCGTACACCGGGATGAAGCTGCCGACCTGGTCACCGGACATCGGGTAGAGCCAGGTGTCGTAGGCGGCGGTCGCCTTGCCCTGCCGGTCCAGGTGCTTGACCGTGACGTCGTACGACTCGACCTCGCGCAGCACGCCCGCCGCGGTGCGGACGGTCTGCCCGTCCGCGGAGGTGGCGGTGACGTAGGCGGTGTAGGCGCCGTCGACGCTGCCGCCGAGCGTGGTGTCCACGGTGACGCCGACGCTCGCGGAACCCCGGGCGGGCACCGTCACCGAATCGGCGGAGAGGGTGAAGAAGCCGGCGGGCGCGGGCTGCCGCAGCGGGTCCGTGCCCTGCGCGGCGAGCGCGAGGACGACGGGCTGGCTGCCCGTGTTGGTGTAGGTGAGAGTTCTGGTCTGCTTGGGGTCGTCCCCGTGCGGCCAGACGGCCATGTCGTAACTGAGGCTGGTCGATCCGGGCTTCGCCGTGACGGTCTGCTTGACGGCCTTGGTCAGGTCGACCTGGCCGGTGCCCTGCTCGAAGGGCGAGTATCCGGCACTGCTGTCGGTGGTGGCGGCGACCAGGGCGGCCTTGATCTGCTGGCCGGTCCAGTCCGGGTGCTCCTGCGCCAGGTCGGCGGCCGCGCCCGCGACATGCGGGGTCGCCATCGACGTCCCCGAGATCGTCAGATAGCCCGGCGGGTCCTCGCCGACCTCCTGGTCGATGAACGAGCCGGGTGCCGCGGCGGCGGTGACGTCGACACCGGGGGCGGTCACGTCCGGCTTGACCGCGTCGTCACCGACACGCGGGCCGCGCGAGGAGAAGTCGGCCAGCGTGCTGTCCTTGTCGACCGCGCCGACGGTCAGGGCGGCGTCCGCGCTGCCCGGCGAGCCGACGGTCCCCGCGGCGGACCCGTCGTTGCCCGCCGCGATGACGAACAGCGTGCCGTAGTCGGCGGACAGGGTGTCGACGGCCGACTCCAGCACGTCGGTGCCGGGCGTGTCGGTGCCGCCGAGGCTCAGATTGGCGATCCTCGCACCGGACTTGGCGGCCCACTCCAGGCCCGCCAGGATGCTGGAGTCGTCGCCGAAACCGTCGTCGTCCAGCACCTTGCCCGAGATGATCTTCGCGCCGGGTGCGACGCCCTTGTACGTGCCGCCGGACTCGGCTCCGGTGCCCGCCGCTATGGAGGCGACGTGCGTGCCGTGCCCGTAGTGGTCATCCGGATTGTCGGCGGTGGAGAAGTTCTGCACGTCGGTCACCTGGCCCGCCAGGTCCTGGTGGTCCTTGTCGACGCCGGTGTCCAGCACGGCGATCTTCACGCCGCTGCCGTCGTATCCGGCGTCCCACGCGCTCGGCGCCCCGATCTGCCGGCGGCTCCAGTCCAGGCTCGACGCCTTCTGCACCGCGTCCAGCCACACCTTCTTCAGGCCCGGCTCGGCGGCCGCGTACGGTGTGCCCTTCACCGGCGCCTTCGTCAGCGCCTGCCAGACCCCGGCGGTGCGGCCTGCCGGCGCCGTGACAGCCTCGGCGTCGAGCGTGCTGTACGTGCGGGTGATCCTGGCTCCGTCGGCCCGGTGCAGATCGGCCTTCGCGTCCGACCCCGCGCCCTGGTACGTGACGATGTACCCGAGGCCGCGCGCCTGCGCCTTGCGGTACTCCGGCCGGTTGAGTGTCGTGACGTCGAAAAGCCGCCGGTCGACGCGGCCTTGCCCGATCAGCCGCACCGCGTCCAGCGGCAGTGCGTAGGTGTGCCCCTTCGCGGTCTGTAATTCGATGGGGATGTGCTCGCGTCCCTTGCCGTGCGCGAGCGCCACCGGTTTGCCGTCGGCATTCACGCCGATCCGGTCACCCGTGATGAGTGTCACCCAGGTCTTCGCCTCGGCCCCCGCGGCCTTTTCCGGCGCCGCTGACCCGGCCCGCTGCGCCGGGCTCCCGCCGGCGGCTCCCGCGGGAACCGCCGCCCCGGCGGTCAGCGCCGCCGCCACCCCTACCGCGAGCGCTGTCGCCCGCGCCTTTCGCCAACCCTTGTGCAACTGAGTCCCCTTGTGCCGTGTTCCGCACATACGGGAGTCACCGCTGAGACACCGGGCATTCGTGCTCTTCCCCCACGAACCATCCCCCGCGCAGAACCCCCGTTCGTATACGCAGTATGTGAGGGCATTCCCAAGTTTCGCAAGAGCCACATACGGAACACGGGCTTCAGGTCGGCCCGGCCGGATTCCGCTTCTGCGTGCACCGAGCAAGGCTCGGGAGGCACCCCGGGGGAGGTGTTCGGCTGAGCCTCCGGGTCCCCCGGCGGGCCCTGGCGATCAACCTTGCGTGTGGTGGCGCCGCTCCCGGAGGCGTGCGCCTTGCCGTCGCATCAGCGGGCCCAGGAACACCGCCGCTGCAAAGATCACGACGATCAGGATCAGAGCGATCATGAGAGCCCTCCGCAACTGGTGTGACGATGCCCGGTGGCACCGTCCCCGCCCCTCGCAGGTCCGATGAGCGCTGTTGTCCCTTCTTGCCCGTCCGAGGCGGAGCAACACCGGCAGGGTGGAACACCTGAAACGGGGGCCGGGCCGGTGGCGCCGAAGCGGTGCAGGACCGTGGCCGGCGTGATGTGCCGGAGCGGTACGTGGCTCAGTCGTGGCTGGGGGCCGGGGGAGCCTGGCGTCGGCGTGCGGGGAGGAGTCGCCACAGGCGGCCGCAGGCGATGGCGCCGGCCAGCCAGAGGACGTAGACGAGGACGGTCCACGATCCGCCGGTCCTGGTGGCGTGGCCGTGGTCGAAGGTGAAGGTGATGCCGTTCTGCAGCCAGGTGACGCCCTGCCATACATGGGTGCCGGTGGCCTGCGGGTCGGCGGCGGTGACGGCTTGCTGGTAGGCCGAGGCGGACTCGTCCAGGAAGAAGTTGAGGATGAGCGGCACGGTCAGGCCGAAGCAGGCGGCAGCGGTCCAGGAGTGGCGCGGTTCTGAGCCCAACTCGGCGTTCAGGTAGTCCTGGGCGAGCTGCCTGCTGCTGCCCACCCTGCGCAGGGCCTGGCCCGTGCCGATGTCCTGGGCGGCGGCCAGCAGGTTGGCACGGACCTCGCGCCGTGTGGCGATGCGGCTGCGCCGCGGCAGGTCGTAGAGCCGCTGGTCCAGGGACCAGATCAGGCGCTCCACACGCAGGCGGTCGAGCCAGTTGAGGCTGTGCTGCATGAATCCCCCTTGAGCGATGGTTATTTCGGGTCACCGTTCCCGGGCGCGCCTGAGCCGAGGACGGCATTGACGGCGAGCACGTGCCGGGTCCAGGCCGCGCTGCCCTCGGTCAGGGCCTCGCGCCCGGCGGGTGTGAGCCGGTAGTACTTGCGGGCCGGCCCGCTGGGCGATGCCACCAGGTGGGTGACCAGCCGGCCCTCCCGTTGCAGTCGCGCCAGCGCGGGATACACGGTCCCTTCCAGGACATCCGTGAAGCCGGATGCTTGCAGGCGCTGGACCACCTCGTAGCCGTAGGACTCCTGCTCCGCGAGCAGTTGCAGCAGGAGCAGCCACAGAACCCCTTTGAGCTGCTGCGGGTCATGGGTCGACGTCACACAACTATGCTTCACCAGGTACTGGGTAAAGTCAAGTAGTGTGGAGAGGGGCGGGCGAGGCCTGACTCTCGCAGCTCAGGAGCAGGTCAGGGGCAGGTCAGGGGGCAACCCGGGCGTGGCCCTGGAGCCGACGTCGGGTATCAGGACTCCCCGCGTGCCTGCCGGATGATCTCCCGTGCGGCGCCCACGAGTTCGGCGTTCGACCCGGATGGTGTGCCGTCAGGCAGCCGGAGTACGTCCTCCAGCCCGATCCGCATGTCCAGCCCACGGGCGGCGGCCAGTCGAAGGACGGCCCAGGCGGCTTCGCCTTCGCCGTGCAGTAGGACCGGCGGGGTCGCGGCCGGGCGGAGGGTGTCCAGAAGACCGGCCGCGGATCGGACCGCGGCCTGCGGATCGGTGTCGGTGATCTCGGCAAGGACGCGCAGGACGCGGTGGGAATCCGGCCAGGCCAGGAATCGCTCGGCCGCCGAAGTCCCGGAGTAGATCCCGGCTTCGACACCGACACCCCGGTCCAGCAGGGCGCGGGCGACCTCGTCGGCGCCGTCCTCGTGCCAGTTCACGGAGGCGTGATCGGGCAGCACGGTCCAGGACCGGATCAGGGCGGCGCGTGATCCGGGCTCCGGTGCGGCCCAGGCGCCGGTGGTCACGCCGACAGCGGTGCGCGGGACCGCGGCCCGTACGGCTGTGAGGGCCTCGGCGACGGACGCGGGGTCCAGTGTGTCCCGGCCGTCGCGGCCCTTGGGGTGAAGGTGGACGTCCTGGGCTCCGGCGGCGACTGCCTCGCGGGCGGCCGCCGCCAACTCTCCGGGTGTCACGGGGAGGTGAGCGCACTCGGCGCGGTTCCTGGCACCGTTCAGGCAGGCTTGCAGCATGGCGTGATCCTCGCAGACGGGTCACGCCCCCTGTGTCTGCCCGCTGGAGCCCCTGCCTCGGAGCGGCCCGGCGAGCGTGCTCCTTCGGGTATGCCGTACGCCTACCGCTCGCGGACGGTGTAGGTGAGGTGGGTGTCCCGCTGCGTCGGCTCGGAGCGGACCTGCTCCGGGGCGACGCGTCCCGCGTCCACACCCTCGAACAGGCGGGTCCCGGAGCCGAACAGCACGGGGGCGAGCACGATCGTGAACTCGTCGACCGGGCCGGCGTTCACGTACTCAACAATCGTCGCGCCGCCGCCCGCGATGCCCACACCCCGCCGACGTGGAACCCGAACGCCCGGGTGGTCGTGGTGAAGCCTTCCGGTCCCCACCACCGTGGTCCTTTCTGTGGTGTCGGCTCAGCGCAGGGTGCAGGCCAGTCCGTTGTAGGTGAAGCCGGTGGGCGGCGGGTTGGCGCCCGACCAAGTGGCGCCGAAGCCGAAGGTCAAGGTGCCGCCGCCGCTCGGGATCTGCGCGTTGGAGGGCAGGCTGGCCGCCGTGTAGGTGGTGCCGCTCTTGGTGACGGTGGCGTTCCAGGACCGCGTGACGGTCTGGGTGCCGGACGGCTGGGACCAGCGGATCAGCCAGCCGTTGGCCTGCCCTGTGGTGGTCAGCGTGATCCTCGCGGTGAAGCCGGTGTGCCACTGCTTGACCGTGTAGGCGATGGAGCAGGTGGAACCTGGCGGCGGGGGCGTCGGCGTCTGCGACGGCGGGGTGGTGGGCGGGATGGTGGTGGGCGGTACTGTCGGGGGGGCTGTCGGCACCGTGGTGGGCGGGGTGGGTGGGGTGGTCGGCGGTGCCGGCGGGGTCGTCGCGTGTGCGGCCGGTAAGGCCACCGCGACCAGTGCCGCCGCGGCTGCCAGCAGTGCGGCGCCGGACCCGCCGGCGGCGGACCTCAGGACTCGTTTCGACAGCATGGGGCGGTACCTCTCTCCAAGTGGGGGATTGGATCAGGCGGTTCCCTCGCGTGGGCCGGAGAGTCGCAGGATTCGACCGCGCCCCCGCTCCGCGCGCGGCGACCCTACGGCCGTGCTTTCGAGGGCGTCAACACCACCCGTGGCCGGTATCGGTGCCGGATGCCCGCGAGAGCGGGCCTCGTCTTCGCGGCGCCGGGGTCAGCTCGGTCGGCGCAGGCCCGCGACGAGGAGTGCGACCAGCCGGCGGGCGTCGTAGCGGGGGTCGCTGTCGGCACCGATGCACAGGTTTCCGATGCCGCGCATGAGCTGGTAGGCGTCGAGGTCGGGGCGGATCTCCCCGGAGGCGGTGGCGGCGTCGAGGAGCCGGGTGCACACCGGCAGGAGGCGGTCGAGGAAGTAGGTGTGCAGCGCCGCGAAGCCGGTGTTGTCCGCTTGCATCGCGTTGGCGAGGCCGTGCTTGGTGACGAGGAAGTCCACGAAGAGGTCGATCCACTGCCCGAGGGCGGCGTGAGGTGTCGGGCCGGCGGCCAGCAGGGCCGGCCCGGCCTCGGCGCAGGCTTCGACCTGGTGCCGGTAGACGGCGATGATGAGGTCCGCTCGGGTCGGGAAGTGGCGGTAGATCGTGGCCGTCCCGACGCCGGCCTCGGCTGCGATGTCGCGTACCGGTGCTTCCACGCCCGAGGTGACGAAGACCGCGGCGGCCGCGTTGAGCAGGGTCTCCTTGTTGCGCCGGGCGTCGGCCCGCCTCGGCGGGGTCGCGTGCTCCGCGCCCCGGTCGCCGTCGTCCACCGCGTCCTTCCCTTCGCTGTCGGTTGCTAAACGGGACAGTGTTCCGTATCGTTAAACGGGACGGTGTCCCGTTTGCTCATGATGCCAGAGCCGGGACCGACAACCAAGCCGGAGCGCCACCGCGCTCCACCCGCAATGGAGGAACACGGTCATGCAGTACCGCACCTTGGGCCGCACCGGAGTGCAGGTCAGCTCCCTCGCGCTCGGCGCCATGAACTTCGGCACGATAGGGCGTACCACCCAGGACGAGGTCACCGCCATCGTCGACGCCGCCATCGAGAGCGGCGTGAACACCATCGACACCGCCGACGTGTACAGCGGCGGCGAGTCGGAGGAGATGGTCGGCAAGGCCATCGCCGGCCGCCGCGACGACATCGTGCTGGCCACGAAGGCGAGCCTGCCGATGGGCGGCGAGCGCAATCATCGAGGCAGTTCGCGCCGCTGGCTGATCACCGAATTGGACAGCAGCCTGCGCCGCCTCGGTGTCGACCACGTCGATCTCTACCAGATCCACCGGTGGGACCCGAGCACCAGTGACGAGGAGACGCTGTCCGCGTTGACCGACCTGCGGAGCGCGGGGAAGATCCGGTACTTCGGCTCCTCGACGTTCCCCGCCTACCGCATCGTGCAGGCCCAGTCGGCCGCTCGCGAACACCATCTCGGCCGCTACGTCACGGAACAGCCCGGCTACTCGATCCTCCAGCGCGGCGCTGAAAGCCACGTACTGCCCGTCACCGAGCAGTACGGGCTCGGCGTGCTGGTGTGGAGCCCGCTGGCCTCCGGCTGGCTGTCGGGCGCGATCCGTGCCGGCCGGGACGTCACCACCAACCGCTCCACTTTCATGCCGCAGCGCTTCGACACGGACATCCCCTCCAACCAGGCCAAGCTCGACGCCGTCGAGCGGCTGGCCAAGGTCGCCGACGAGGCCGGGCTGACCCTGATCCAACTCGCGCTCGGATTCGTGACCGCGCATCCCGCCGTGACCAGCGCGCTCATCGGTCCCCGGACGCTGGACCACCTGCACTCGCAGCTCGCCGCCGCGGACACGGTGCTCTCCGCGGATGTCCTCGACGCGATCGACGCCATCGTCGCCCCCGGCACCGACCTGGCCGCGCACGAGAAGAGCGACACCCCGCCCGCGCTGCTCGACCCGGCACTGCGGCGCCGCTGACCCCAGGAAAGCGGAGGTCACACATCGGGTCGGGCATCGCGTCGGGACCGTGGGTCGACCGGTCGGCGAACCTGCGCGGTCAGCCGTGCCGGATGGGGAAGAGACCGCGGCGCCATTGCCAGTGGCCGCCGGCCTTCAAGTGGTCGACCACGGCGCGCTGGAGCGCGGTGCGGCGAGGCAACCGGTCGAGCGGCGTGGCCAGGGTGCGGAAGACGAACCGCCGCACCTCGACGTCGGCGTCCAGGCCTTCCGGCTCCTCGTACGGCTCCAGCTCGAACCTCTGCTGGAACCGCGCGATGTTGGAGTCGCCGGGCAGGTATTCGAGCAGTTGCGGGTCGAGCAGCCACGATCCGCAGGAGAAGGCCGTGTAGGACTCCTCGGGGAAGTGCCGCGGGAAGAAAGCGCGGGCCTCGTCGAGTGACGCCGCGACCGCCTCCGGGGTCATCGGCCCCGATTCGGGGATGTGCAGGGCGAGTTCGGCGCCGCCCCGCTGGTATTGCAGCCGGCCCAGCTCGTAGAGGCCGCCGCGTGAGTGCAGCGTCAGCCAGCTCTGCATGACCGGCCAGCCCTCACGCCGCATGCGGCGGTCGACCGCGAGATTGCGGCCCAGGTCGGCCAGGGTCACCCGCGTCACCGGGTCGTCGATGCCGTGGTCGCGGTGGTATTCCGTGACGACGTCGACCAGGGCCAGGTAGGCGTACACGTACAGGTGCCGCCAGGCGGGGCCTCGGTCGCGCGGCAGCTCAGGACCGGGTGACAGCCAGTCATGGCCCCCGAGGTCGGCGCGGACCAGGGCGATCGAGCGGTCGAGCAGCCACCGCAACTCCGGCGTCCACAGGGGGGAGTCGGAGTCGGGCCAGCCCTCCATGACCTCGGCGGCGTCATCCGGTCGCACCGCGAGCCGGTCGAGGAGCGCGGGCGCGTCGGCCTTGGCGGGCAGCGGGGCCGAAGGGTGGTCGCCGGCGAGCCGGTGCACGCGCTCGACCTCTTCCACGGGTACGCCGAGCCGCGCGGCTATGTCGTCCAGATCCACGCGCACCACCCTACTGGCCGGTGGCGTCGCTCGTCCTGTCCCGGAAGGGCGGAGAAGGCCGCCGGCGCTTTGCTCCTGCCCTTGCCGATGCCGTGACAGGAGGAGGCCGAAGTCGGCTGATCGCGGGTCTTGTCGTGGGTGTCAGCCTTTGACGGCGCCGGTGAGTCCGCCGACGATTTTCTTTTCGAAGATGGAGAAGAAGATGAGTGCGGGGAGCATGGCGAGTG
>NZ_JBICTO010000003.1:735953-778926 GCF_043197715.1 Streptomyces sp. NPDC049040 | reverse complement strand
AGGCTCCCAGTAGACGACTGGGTTGATAGGCCGGATGTGGAAGCCCTGTAAGGGGTGGAGCTGACCGGTACTAATAGGCCGAGGGCTTGTCCTCATTTGCTCGCGTCCACTGTTTGGTTCCCGGGTTGCGAACAGTCGCACCGGTTGAACAGATTCACTTAACTGAAAAGTGTGCTTGTTCGCTTGGACTCTGTCGATGTCCCACCTGCGCGGTGGGGCGTACCCGATAGCGTTTCGGTGGTCATAGCGTTAGGGAAACGCCCGGTCACATTCCGAACCCGGAAGCTAAGCCTTTCAGCGCCGATGGTACTGCAGGGGGGACCCTGTGGGAGAGTAGGACACCGCCGAACAATCTTTCCAGACCCCTGGTCCTGGCCTAAGCGCTGGGACCAGGGGTCTTTTTGCATGGCGCGCACACAAAGCGCAGCTTCCCCGTGATTACGGGAGACTTGTACTACAGCAGCACGATTCGAGGAGTCACGTCGATGTCCAACTCGCCTGAAGACCGGCCCGAGCGTCCCGAACGCCGGGACTCGCGCCCGAACGGCGGTGGCGACCGCGGGGGTTACCGCAGTGGTGGCCCGCGAAGGGACGGCGACCGTCCCAGCGGTGGCGGTTTCCGCCGCGATGACCGACGTGACGATCGTCCTCGTGACGACCGGCGTGACGACCGTCCGCGTGGTCCGCGTCGTGAGGGTGACCGTCCCGGTGGCAGTGGCGGCGGCTTCCGTCGTGACGGCGACCGTCCCGGTGGCGGCGGTGGCGGTTTCCGCGGTAACGACCGCCCGCGCTACGACCGCCCGGCCGGCGGTGGCGGCGGCGGCGGTGGTTTCCGTCGTGACGACCGTCCCGGTGGTGACCGTCCGCGCTTCAACGGCCCGCGTGACGACAGGCCCCGCGATGACCGGCGTGATGACCGTCCGCGTGGTCCGCGTCGTGACGGTGACCGTCCCGGCGGCAGCGGCGGCGGTTTCCGCCGCGACGACCGCCCGGCCGGCGGCGGCTTCCGCCGCGATGACCGTCCCGGTGGTGACCGTCCGCGCTTCAACGGCCCGCGGGACGACCGACCGCGCTATGACCGTCCGCGTGACGACCGTCCTCGCGACGATCGCCCGCGTGATGACAGGCCGCGTTTCGACCGCCCCCGTGACGATCGTCCGCGCTACGAGGACCGGCGTGATGACCGTCCGCGTGGTCCGCGTCGTGACGGTGACCGTCCCGGCGGCAGCGGCGGCGGTTTCCGCCGCGACGACCGCCCGGCCGGCGGCGGCTTCCGCCGTGACGACCGTCCCGGTGGTGACCGTCCGCGCTTCAACGGTCCCCGCGACGACCGTCCCCGCGACGACCGGCCCCGCTTCAACGGCCCGCGTGACGACAGGCCCCGTTACGACCGTCCCCGCGACGACCGTCCCGGCTACGACCGGCCGAGGGACGACCGTCCCCGTGACGACCGCCCGCGCTACGACCGTCCGCGTGACGACAGGCCGTCCCGTGACGACAGGCCGCGTTTCGACCGCCCGCGTGACGATCGCCCGCGTGGGCCGCGCCGCGAGGACGACCGTGGCGGCTTCCGCCGCGACGACCGTCCGCGTGACGACAGGCCGTCGCGTGATGACAGGCCGCGTTTCGACCGCCCCCGTGACGATCGCCCGCGCTACGACGACCGGCGTGACGACCGCCCGCGCGGCCCGCGCCGTGACGACGACCGTCCCCGTGACGACCGCGGCTTCGGCCGGCGGCCCGCCGTCGAGGGCCGCGGCCGGTTCGAGAACCGGGGCGGCCGGGACGACCGGCGCGAGGAGCGGGAGCCGGTACGCCGGCTGCCCATCCCCGACGAGGTCACCGGTCACGAGATCGACCCGAGCGTGCGGCAGGAGCTGATGAGCCTGCCCAAGACGCTCGCCGACGACGTGGCGCGCAACCTCGTCATGGTGGCCCGGCTGCTGGACGAGGAGCCGGAGCAGGCGTACGCGTACTCGCGGATCGCGCTGCGGCTCGCCTCGCGCGTGGCGGCCGTACGGGAGGCGGCGGGCTTCGCCTCGTACGCCAGTGAGCGCTATGCCGAGGCGCTCGCCGAATTCCGCGCCACCCGGCGGATGACCGGCACGGTGGACCTGTGGCCGGTGATGGCGGACTGCGAGCGCGGCCTGGGCCGCCCGGAGCGCGCCCTGGAGATGGCGGGCGCGCCCGAGGTGCACAAGCTCGACAAGGCGGGCCAGGTCGAGATGCGCCTGGTCGCCGCGGGCGCCAGGCAGGACATGGGCCAGGCGGAAGCGGCGGTCGTGACGCTCCAGAGCTCGGAGCTGGCGTCCAACGCCGTGCACCCGTGGACCGCGCGGCTGCGGTACGCGTACGCCGACGCGCTGCTCGCGGTGAACCGTGAGCCCGAGGCGCGCGAGTGGTTCGCGAAGGCGCTCGAGGCCGACCAGAACGGTACGACCGACGCGTCCGACCGCCTTGCGCAGCTGGACGGCGTGGAGTTCGTGGACGCCTTCGACGACGCGGACGAGGACGAGGTGGCGGACGAGGAGAAGTCCGGCGCCGCGGACGCCTCCGACACGGCCGACGACGCGGATGCCGACGACATCGACGAGCAGGACGACGATGGCGCCGACGACCAGGATGAAGACGACGAGGACGACGACGAAACCGACTCGGAGGCGCCCGCTGCGGACGCCGCCGGGGACAAGGACGTCGATCTGACCGACGAGGCGGACCCGTCGTCCTTCCTCGACTCGCCGTTCCGCGAGCCGGCGCCGGGCGAGAAGGACTGACCGGATCGGTGAGGCAAGGGGAGGGAGGCACCCGCGGATTCGCGGGTGCCTCCCTCCCCTTCTTTGCGTTTGCGTGCCGTGCAGGTCAGTCCAGGTCGAGGCTCCGTATCACCAGTCCGCCGGCCGGCTTCGGGCCGAAGGACGTCGACTTGCGCGGCATCATGACGCCCTGCCGGGCGAGTTCCAGGACGACCTGTTCGTGCACCGGGTGCATCAGGACCGCCGTACCCGCGTGCCTTTCGGCCTGTTCGACGGCGGCGTCGGCCGCATGGATGTAGCGGATGTCGTCGGGCGAGTCGGGGATCCGCCAGACGTGGTCGAGCAGCAGGGTGTGCAGGACGGTGGCGTCCAGGCGCCGCCATGGCGTCGGCCGCCCGGTGGGGACGTGGGCGTCGAGCGGGCCGGGCTCCGGCCGGTCCAGGAGGTGGAAGCCGCCGTCGCCGGCCAGGACGAAGGCGTTGCCGTCGGCCGCGGCCTCGGCGAGCACGTCCAAGGCGGTGTCGAGGGTGTGGCCGGGCAGCGCGCGTACCCGGAAGAACGGGCGGGCGGTGTCGAGGGCGCGGTCGAGCGGCAGGCGTTGCAGGACGCGGTGGATGGCGCGTACCCGCAGCGGGTGTCGGGCGGTGTCGACCAGCAGGACGAGGCCGTGGTCCCAGGGGGTGCCCGGCGGGTGCGCGGCCTGGAGCCTGCGGTAGGTGGCCCAGCGGTGGTGGCCGTCGGCGATCAGTGCCTGGCGGCCCGCAAGATCGGCGTCGATGGCGGCGATCTCGGCCGGCTCGGTCAGCGACCACAGGCGGTGGTGGACGCCGTCCTCGGTGGTCGTGTCGAGCAGCGGCTCGCAGGTGGTCGCGGTCCTTTCGACGAGGGCCGCGGTCGCGTCGCCGTCGCGGTAGGCGAGCAGCAGGGGTTCGAGGTTGGCGCGGGTGGCGCGCATCAGGGCCGCGCGGTCGGCGACCGGGCCCGGCATCACGTCCTCGTGGGGCAGCACCACGCCGTCCTCCGGCGGGGTGAGCCGCAGCGCGCCGATGACGCCGCGTTGCAGGTGGTCCCCGTCGCGCTGCTCGTAGACGTAGAGGGCGGGCCGCGGGTCGGCGGCCAGCACGCCCTCGGCCCGCCATGCGGCGAGCGTGCGGGCGGCCTTGCCGTGCCGTGCGGCGGGCGTCTCGGCGTCGGGGAGGATGAGGCGGACCACGTTGTACGGGTCGGCCGTCTCCAGATGGCGCTGCCCGTCGGGGCGGACCACGACGTCGTACGGCGGAGAGGTGACCGCCGCGAGGCTGCCGACGCGTTCCGCGACATACCGCAGGCCGCGGAAAGGGGCCAAGCGCAAGCCCTGCTCACGGCCAGGACCCGGGTGGGTTCCGGAATCGGGTCCTGGGTGGGGACCGGGAGTGCTCATCAGCGCATGGTACGTCCGGCGTCCGCGATGGGGGATGATCGAGATGACGTCGACCTACGAGGAGCGAGCCCGCCCATGACCCACCGGACCAGTCCGAGCGGCAGCGAGCAGCCGCTCGACACCGCGTACGACACGGCGCTGCTCGACCTCGACGGAGTCGTCTACGCAGGCGGCGACGCCATCGCCCACGCGGTGGACTCGCTCACCGCGGCCCGTTCCGACGGGATGCGGCTCGCCTACGTCACCAACAACGCCGCGCGTACGCCGCAGGCCGTCGCGGAACACCTCAGCCGGCTCGGCGTGCCCGCAGAGACCGAGGACGTCATCACCTCCGCGCAGGCCGTCGCCCGGCTCATCGCCGACCAGGTGCCGGCCGGGGCGAAGGTCCTCGCGGTGGGCGGCGAAGGCCTTTTCGCGGCGCTGCGCGAACGCGGCCTCCAGCCGGTGGAGTCCGCGGACGACGGGCCGGCGGCGGCCGTGCAGGGCTACGGGCCCGAGCTGCGCTGGTCGCAGCTCGCGGAGATGGCCCACGCGGTGAACGCCGGGGTGCCGTGGTTCGCGTCCAACACCGACCTCACCATCCCCACGGCACGCGGGGTCGCCCCGGGGAACGGCGCCGCCGTCCAGGCCGTGCGGTACGCGACCGGCCGCGAGCCGCAGGTGGCGGGCAAGCCGCAGCCGCCGATGCACCGGGAGACGGTGCTCAGGACGGGGGCTCGGCGCCCCCTTGTCGTCGGGGACCGGCTCGACACGGACATCGAGGGGGCCAACGCCTCGGGCGTGGACTCGCTGCTGGTCCTGACCGGGGTCTCCACCGCGGCCGAGCTGGTCGCGGCGCCGCCGGAGCACCGGCCGACCTATGTCGCGGCCGACCTGCGGGGGCTGCTCACCCCGCACCCGCCCGTCACCTGGGACGGCTCCCAGGCCCACTGCGGCGGATGGACCGCCGACTCCGCTCTCGAGCTCACCGGTTCCGGCGAACCCCTCGACGGGCTCCGCGCCCTCTGCCGCGCCGCCTGGTCCCGCACCGACGACACCCCCGCCCCCGACCCGGCCAAGGCCCTCTCCCACCTCAACCTCTGACCTCCACCGCACCGCAGGGGCACCCCCTGAGGGGTGCGAGGAACGGCGCGAGCAGCCACGACGGCGCGACACAAGCAGCGCCGCCTGAGGGGGCACCCCCTGAGGGGCGCGAGGAACCACGACGGCGCGGCGCAAGCGGCGCCACCGCAAGCGGCACCCCCTGAGGGGTGCGAGGAACCACGACGAACCGCAGGTGTGCCGGCGGCCGCAAGTGGCACCCCCTGAGGGGTGCGAGGAACCACGACGAACCGCAGGTGTGCCGGCGGCCGCAAGTGGCACCCCCTGAGGGGTGCGAGGAACGGCGCGAGGAACCACGACGAACCGCAGGTGTGCCGGCGGCCGCAAGTGGCACCCCCTGAGGGGTGCGAGGAACGGCGCGAGGAACCACGACGGCGCGGCACAAGCAGCGCCACCGCAAGCGGCACCCCCTGAGGGGCGCGAGGAACGGCGCGAGCAGCCACGACGGCGCGGCGCAAGCGGCGCCACCGCAAGGGGCACCCCCCGAGGGGTCGCGAGGAACAGCGCGCGCACCCCGGGCGGCCGGGGGAGGGCTCAGGTCACCGAAAGCAGGGCGTCCTCCGAGCTCCCCCGGCGCCAGTAGCCGGCGAAGGCGACCGCGGGCCGGGGGAAGCCGCGGCTCCCCACGAGGTGCCGCCTGACGTCGCGGACGAGCGCGGCTTCGCCGGCCAGCCAGGCGTAGGGCGTGCCCGGCGGCAGGTCGGCCGCGGCGACGGCTTCGGGGAGGGCGGCGGGCCGGGTCACCCAGGTGACATCGGCCTGGCACTTCGTGGGGAGCGCGATGCGGTCCCCGGGGTCGCCGACCGACACCCAGGCCTTGACCACGGTGCCGGCCGGCAGCCACTCCAGGATGCCGGCGACCGCGGGCAGCGCCGTCTCGTCGGCGCACAGCAGGACCCAGTCGGTGCCGTCCGGCGGCTGGAAGTCGACCCCGCCGTTGTCGGGTACGACGGGCGCCAAGAGGGTGACCCTGTCCCCGGGCACGGCCCTGTTCGCCCACCGCGAGGCGGGTCCGGTGTCGCCGTGCAGGGCGAAGTCGATGTCGACTTCGACCGGTTCGCTGCGCACATCGCGAACCGTGTACGTCCGCATGACGCCGCGCACTTCGGGGTCGAGGGCGCGCCAGCGCGGGTACCAGTCGATGTCGAGGACGTCGGGCAGGATGGGCCGTTCCTGCCCGTCCTGTGGCAGGAAGAGCTTGAGCCGCTGGTCCCGCCCGCCGCTGACGACGCGGGAGAGCCCCGGCCCGCCGAGCACGACCCGCAGCAGCGTGGCGGACAGCCGCCGGGTGCGCAGCACGTGTACGTCGAAGAAGTCGTAGGTGGGCTCCGGCACGGCGTCAGCTCACCTTCTTCGCACCGGCGATCGCCTTGGTGAGGGCTTCGAGCTGGTCGGCGCACTTGGCGTAGGAGAAGATCGGCTCGCTGGGCCAGCCGTATATCTGCCCTGCCTTGACGGCGGGCAGCTGCGTCCAGGTGGGCCGCCCGGTCAGGTCCTTCGGCTGGATGGTGGCCGAGCGGTTGTCGAGCATGATGACGTCGGCCTTGTACTTGCCGGCGTTCTCCCAGCTGAGGGTCTCGAAGAAGCCGCCTTCGACCTTGTCGGGGACGATGAAGTCGACGCCGAGGCTCTTGTAGTACGTCAGGTCGGCGGCGGACGACGGGGTGGAGACGTAGAAGGACTCGGCGCTGGCGGAGGTGGCCATCACCGTGATGCCGCCTGAGGCCTTGGCCGCGGCGCGCAGGCCGGCCGACGCGGTCTCGAAGCGGGCCTTGGCGGCGGCGTTGGCGGTGGACCGCATGTCGGCGCCGAGGGCTTCGGCGAGTTCGGCGTAGCGCTGCAGGGGCGTGGTGAGCGGGACGCCCGCCACGTTGATGCCGGCGCTGGGGGCGATGCCGAGGATCTTCGCGGTGCTCTGCTCGGGCACGTACCAGAGGGACTTGGGGTCGTACATGTGGCTGATGAGCAGGCCGGGGGCGAGCGCGGCGTACTTCTCGATGTTGAACTCGCCCCAGACGTTGCCGATCACGGTGACCTTGCCCACGTCGAGGTCGCCGGCCTGCGCGTCGGGGGAGCCGTCCTTGAGCTTGGTGGGGCCGAAGACGCCGGTGCACTCGACCCCGTAGTCGTGCAGCGCCGCGGCGGAGCCGATGTAGGCGACCAGGTCGGCGGGCGTGCGACCGAGCTTCACCGTGGTCTTGCGGTCGTCGGTGAAGGAGAAGGGTCCGGCGGACGGCTTCGCGCCGGCGGGGGCGGCCTCGGAGTCCGAGTCCGAGCCGGAGCCGCCGCAGGCGGCGAGCAGGGCGCCGGCACCGAGGGCGCCGCCGGCGGCGAGCACGCCTCGGCGGGACATTCCGGACATGGCGGGGAAACGGGAGGAGTTCATGGTGGAGCGCCGCTCTGCTTGGAGGGGAGATAGCGAGGTTAGGCTAACCTAACCATCGTGCTGGTTGACCACGACTCCCCACCTGCCCCCGCCGCGCGCAAGCCCGCAGGCGAACCCGCCCCGCCGTCGTCCGGCCCCCCGGCCCGTACGAACACCGCACGGGCCGCGGGACTGCTGGCCGCCACGGGGCTGCTGCTCGCCGTCGCCGTGGCGAGCATCGCGATCGGCGCCAAGGACGTCCCGCTCGACCAGGTCTGGCACGGGCTGTTCCACTACGCCGGCACCGACGACGACGTGGTGATACGCAAACTGCGGCTGCCCCGCACCCTGCTCGGCCTGATGGTCGGCGCCGCCCTCGGGGTCGCGGGCGCGGCCATGCAGGCCCTCACCCGAAATCCGCTCGCCGACCCCGGCCTGCTCGGCGTCAACGCGGGCGCCGCCGCGGCCGTCGTCACCGCCATCAGCTTCCTCGGCGTCAGCTCGCCCGCCGCCTGGGTGTGGTTCGCGCTGGCCGGGGCCGCCGTCGTCTCGGTGCTGGTCTACGTGGTCGGCGGCAGCAGGTCCGCCACGCCCGTACGCCTCGCGCTCGCCGGGACCGCGGTCACCGCGCTGCTCCAGGGCTGGAGCAGCGCCGTGCAGCTCACCGACAGCGTGGCCCTCGACCGGATGCGCTTCTGGCAGGTCGGCTCGCTGGCCTCCGCCGACATGGCGACCGTGCGCAGGATCGCGCCCTTCCTGCTGGCCGGCGCCCTGCTGGCGATGGCGACTGCCCGCCCGCTCAACGCCATCGCGCTCGGCGACGACACCGCCCGCGGCCTCGGCGCCCGGCTGACGTCGACCCGGGTGCTGGTGATGGCCGCCATCACCCTGCTGTGCGGGGCGGCCACCGCGGCCTGCGGGCCGATCGTCTTCATCGGCCTGATGGTCCCGCACGTCGTACGCGGCATCACGGGCCCCGACATGCGCTGGATCCTGCCCTACGCCGCGGTGCTCTCGCCCGTACTGCTGCTCGGCTCCGACGTGCTGGGCCGGCTGCTCACCCGGCCGGCGGAACTCCAGGTCGGCATCGTCACCGCCGTCATCGGCGGCCCGGTCTTCATCGCGCTGGTGCGCCGCAGAAGGATGGCGGAGCTGTGACCCGCTTCACGACCAGCGACACGACCAGCGACACGACCCGTGGCCGGACCGCGGGGACCACCGTGCCGCGCGGCACCGTCGTACGCACCGCCCGCGGCGGGCTGTCGCTGCGGTTCGACCGGCGGTCCGCCGCGGTCGGCACCGGACTGCTCCTCGTCGCGCTCGCCGCCGCCGTGGTGCTCGTCGGCACCGGCGACTACACCATCGCCCCGGCCGACGTGCTGCGCACGCTCACCGGCCACGGCACCGCCGGCCAGGAGTTCATCGTCCGTCAGCTGCGGCTGCCCCGGGTCGTGGTGGCACTGCTGGTCGGGGCCGCCCTCGGCATGGCGGGCGCCGCCTTCCAGACCGTCGCGCGGAACCCGCTGGGCAGCCCCGACGTCATCGGCTTCGGCCAGGGCTCCGCGGCAGGCGCGCTCGTCGTGATCGTCCTGCTGCACGGCTCGTCGTACGAGGTCGCCGCGGGCGCGGTGGCCGGCGGCCTGCTCACAGGACTCGCCGTCTACGCGCTGGCGTGGAAGCGCGGGGTGCAGGGCTACCGTCTCGTGCTGGTCGGCATCGGCGCCTCGGCGGTGCTCGCCGCGGTCAACAGCTACCTGCTGGTGAAGGCGAACCTGGTGGACGTCGCCAGGGCCGTCGTCTGGATCACCGGCTCCCTCGACGGCCGGGACTGGGACCAGGTGTGGCCGCTGCTGGCCGTCTGCGCGGTCCTGATGCCCGTACTGCTCGGACAGGGCAGGGCGTTGCGTATCACCGAGATGGGCGACGACGCGGCCAGCGCCCTCGGGGTGCGCGTCGAACGGGTCCGGCTGATCGCTGTCCTGTCCGCGGTCCTGCTCACCGCCGCCGCGACCGCCGCCGCGGGACCCGTCGCCTTCATCGCCCTCACCGCGCCCCAGCTCGCCCGCCGGCTGACCCGGTCGCCCGGCGTCGGACTGCTGCCGTCCGCCGTGATGGGCGCCGCCTTGCTGGTGCTCGCCGACCTGGCGGCGCAACGGGTGTTCGGATCCGGGCAGGTGCCCGTCGGGGTGGCCACCGGCGTGCTCGGCGGCGGCTACCTGCTCTGGCTCCTGGTCAGCGAGCGCCGGGCGGGCAGGATATGAGCCCCCGCGGAACCGGCCCCCGCGGAACCGTCCCCCGCACCGGCACCGGCACCGGCGCGCCGCGGCAGCGGCCGTGGCGGCACATCGACGTGACGACATCTCCACCGAACGACCCTCCCGGGAGCACCGCCATGACCAGCCGCAATGCCGACACATCGACCGAGGGACCACGCCTGCGGGCCGACGGGGTGACCCTCGGATACGACCAGCGGATCATCGCGGAGCGGCTGAGTGTCGACATACCCGACCACTCCTTCACCGTCGTCGTCGGACCCAACGCCTGCGGCAAGTCGACATTGCTGCGCGCGCTGGCCCGGCTGCTCAAGCCCACGCAGGGCAGGGTGCTGCTGGACGGGCGGGCGATCGGCAGCCTGCCGGCCAAGTCGGTCGCCAGGACCCTGGGACTGCTCCCCCAGAGCTCGGTCGCGCCCGACGGCATCACGGTTGCCGCACTGGTGGCCCGCGGCCGCTACCCGCACCAGGGCCTGCTGCGGCAGTGGTCGGCGCAGGACGAGCGGGTCGTCGGCGAGGCGATGGCCGCCACCGGTGTCGCGGAGCTGGCCGACCGCCAGGTCGACGAACTGTCCGGCGGCCAGCGGCAGCGGGTGTGGATCGCCATGGCCCTGGCCCAGCAGACACCGCTGCTGCTGCTCGACGAGCCGACCACGTACCTGGACATCCAGCACCAGATCGACGTCCTCGACCTGTGCGCTGGGCTGCACGAGGAGGGCGGGCGCACCCTCGTCGCCGTACTGCACGACCTCAACCAGGCCGCGCGCTACGCCACCCACCTGATCGCCATGCGCGACGGGCGGATCGAGGCGGAGGGCCCGCCCGGCGACATCATCACCGCGGAAATGGTCGAACGGGTCTTCGGGGTGCGCTGCCGGATCATCGAGGACCCGGAGAGCGGCACACCGCTCGTGATACCTGCGGCGCGCCGGACCGCCAGGCCCGCGACGGTCCGGGGGAACGGCCCGCAGGCCGCCCTCACAGCAGCGAGCGCAGCCGCAACACGTCCCGCAGCCCGCCCTGCACCTTGACCCGCCCGCTGCCCCACGCCTTGGCGAAGCTCAGCTCACCGCCGACCATCGCGACCAGGTCGTCCCCCGACATCGCCAGCCGGATCTGCGCCTTCTCGGACGGCGCGCCCGGCACGGCGACCACATCGGTGATCGTGCCATCCGCGAGCCGGCCCACGAAAGTGATGTCCAGATCGGTGATCCGGCAGCTCAGCGACCGGTCGAAGGCGAGGCCCGAACGGACGTCGCCCTCCGCCCGCGCCATGCTCAGGGACAGGTGGTCGAGTGCGGTGCGGCACTCCTCGATGGTGGCCATCTGCGCGGTCTCTCCGGGTTGAACGGTACGTCCGGACGACGGTACCGCAGGGCAGGGTCAACGGGCCGCGGCGGCCGAAGGCGGTAGCGTCATGACCACGGTGGTCCGCGCTGCGGTCCGCCGGGTGAACGACGAGTCAACGGGCGAGGCGAGGAGTGAAAGCGATGCGGGACGCGCTGCGTACCTGTCTGCAGATCGCGGGCGGCCTGACCGAGGCCACCCGCCGCCGTACGGTCGACGCGGCCAGGGAGCTGCTCGACCAGACCGGGATCGACGTCGATGCCGTCCAGCGGAAGATCGGTTCGTCCATCCCGGCGGAGGTTCAGACCCTCGCCGACGAGCTGATGGCCACCGGACGGGCCAACCGCGACCTCCTCCTCGGACTGATCCGTGAGGAAGTCGACAAGGCGATGGGCCGCGTCGGCCGGGTCGCGGACGAGGTGACGAAGGTCGGCGTCGTGCTGGAGACCCTCGAACGCCGCATCCGCAACCTGGAGTCGACCGAAACGGAGGAGGGTGCCGAGGCGGGTGCCGGTGGCCGTACCGCGGCGCCCAAGGCACCGCCGCGCGAGCCCGCACCGCCGGTGCAGCACGTACGCGTCGACGCCGAGCCGCCCGCGGCGGCGCGCAGGGCCGCCGCCAAGGAGGCGGCGGGCGCGAAGAAGACCGCCCCGCCGGCGAAGAAGGCCGCGCCGGCCAAGAAGTCCGCCGCGCCCGCCGGGAAGAAGGCCGCCGCGCCCGCGAAGAAGGCCGCCGCCGCGGCCAAGAAGGCGCCGGCGGCACGTAAGTCGGCTGCGGCGAAGAAGGCCACCACCACCAAGTCGGCGGCCGCCCACAGGACCACGGCGACCCGGAAGACGGCGGCGGCGGCCCGGAAGTCGACCGCAACCGCGGGTATGGGCGCACCCGCACCGACGCCGGCCACGCCGACCGCGAACCCCACCCGGGTCACCACGCCCGGCGCCAAGAAGACCGCCACGAAGCGCGCCCCGGCGAAGAAGGCCGCCACCGACGCTCCCGCGCCGATCCAGCCTTCCGTCGACGCTCCGGTCGCGAAGAGGGCCGCCCCGGCCAAGAAGACCGCTGCCGATACCCCTGCGGTGAAGAAGACTGCCGACGCCGCTCCGGTCGCGAAGAGGGCCGCCCCGGCCAAGAAGGCCGCGGCCGATACCCCTGCGGCGAAGAAGACCGCCGCCGACGCTCCGGTCGCGAAGAGGGCTGCTCCGGCCAAGAAGGCCGCGGCCGATATCCCTGCGGTGAAGAAGACTGCCGACGCCGCTCCGGTCGCGAAGAAGGCCCCGGCCAAGAAGTCCGCCGACGCCTCGGCGGTGCGGAAGGCAGCTGCCGATGCTCCCGCGGTGAAGAAGGCGACGGCCGACTCTTCCGCCGTGAAGAAGGCGGCGGCGAAGAAGGCCCCCGCCAAGAAGGCTGCCGACGCCTCCCCGGCGAAGAAGGCCGTGGCGAAGAAGACCGGGTCTGCCGAGGCGAACGGCAATGAGTGAAGCGGCCGCCGAGCCCGGCGCGTACGGTGAGCCGCCTGCGGCCGCAGACGACACCCCGATACGGCCGGAGCCGCTGGGGGTGACCGTCGCCCCGACGGGGAATGCTGACGTCGACGCGGCGATCGGCCGCCTCGCCGACGCCGACGAAATGCCGACGCAGTCGCACATCGAGGTGTACGAGGATGTGCACAGCGGGCTGCGGGACGCGCTCGCCGCGCTGGACGAGAACAGGAGCTGAACCGTACGTGGCAGTGGCACGACGCCGACTCGACGCCGAGCTGGTGCGCCGGAAACTCGCGCGCTCCCGTGAGCACGCAAGCCAGTTGATCGCCGCGGGCCGGGTGACCGTGGGCGGGGCGACCGCCACCAAGCCCGCGACCCAGGTGGAGACGTCGGCCGCTTTGGTGGTGGCCGAAGGCGGGGACGATCCCGACTACGTGTCGCGCGGCGGCCACAAGCTGGCCGGCGCGCTGGCCGCCTTCCAGCCCCTCGGGCTGGCCGTCGAGGGCCGCAGGGCGCTGGACGCGGGCGCCTCCACCGGCGGCTTCACCGATGTGCTGCTGCGTGCGGGCGCGGCGCAGGTGGTCGCGGTCGACGTCGGCTACGGACAGCTTGCCTGGTCGCTCCAGAGCGACCCGAGGGTCGTCGTCAAGGACCGCACGAACGTACGGGAGCTGACGCTCGACCACATCGACGGCAATCCCGTCGACCTGGTCGTCGGCGACCTGTCGTTCATCCCGCTCGGCCTGGTGCTGCCCGCCCTGGTGCGCTGCGCGGGGCCGGACGCCGACCTGGTCCTGATGGTCAAACCGCAGTTCGAGGTGGGCAGGGAGCGGCTCGGCAGCGGCGGGGTGGTCCGCAGCCCGCAGTTGCGGGCCGAATGCGTGACGAAGGTCGCCGGGCAGGCGGCGGAGCTGGGCCTCGGGGTGCTCGGAGTCACGGCGAGCCCGCTTCCCGGGCCTTCGGGGAACGTGGAATATTTTCTGTGGCTGCGCGCCGGTGCGCCCGCGTTGGACCCGGCCGATGTCGACCGTGCTGTGGCGGAGGGGCCGAACCGGTGACCATCAAGAGCGACGTGCAGGACCGTACCGTCTTCCTGTTGGCCCACACCGGCAGGGCCGCCGCGATCCGCAGTGCCGAGCGGGTCGTCCAAGGCCTGTTGCGGTGCGGTATCGGTGTGCGCCTGCTCGCCGACGAGGCAGCCGACCTGCCGCTGCCCGAGTCCGTGGAGCAGGTCGCGGAGGCCGGGCCCGCGGCCGTCGAGGGCTGCGAGCTGATCATCGTGCTGGGCGGGGACGGGACGCTGCTGCGCGGCGCCGAGTTCGCCCGTGCCTCCGGTGTGCCGCTGCTCGGCGTCAACCTCGGCCGGGTCGGCTTCCTCGCGGAGGCCGAGCGGGACGACCTCGACAAGGTCGTGGACCGGGTCGTCACCCGGGAGTACGAGGTCGAGGAGCGGATGACCCTCGACGTCCTCGTCCGCAACGACGGCCGCGTCGTGCACACCGACTGGGCGCTCAACGAGGCGTCGGTGGAGAAGGCGTCCAGGGAACGCCTGCTCGAAGTCGTCACCGAGGTCGACGGCCGCCCGGTGTCCCGCTTCGGCGGCGACGGCGTGGTCTGCGCGACCCCGACAGGATCCACCGCCTACGCCTTCTCCGCCGGCGGCCCCGTCGTCTGGCCGGAGGTCGAGGCACTGCTCATGGTCCCGATCAGCGCGCACGCGCTGTTCGCCAAACCGCTGGTGACCTCGCCGCGGTCGGTGCTCGCCGTCGAGGTGCAGCCGCAGACACCCAACGGGGTGCTGTGGTGCGACGGCCGCCGTACGGTCGAACTGCCCGCAGGGGCCAGGGTCGAGGTCAGGCGGGGGGCTGTTCCCGTCCGGCTGGCCCGGCTGCACCACGCCTCCTTCACCGACCGCCTGGTGGCGAAGTTCGCCCTCCCGGTGGCCGGCTGGCGCGGCGCTCCCTCGTGACGCACTGCTGAGCGAAAGACCATTGCCGGGGGGCGGGCGTCGCGCCGGGGCCGGGAAACCTCGTATGGTCGTATCCGTGTTGGAGGAAATGCGGATCCGGTCGCTGGGAGTCATCGAGGACGCCGTGGTGGAGCTGTCACCCGGCTTCACGGCGGTGACCGGCGAGACCGGTGCGGGCAAGACCATGGTCGTGACCAGCCTCGGCCTGCTGCTGGGCGGCCGGGCCGACCCTGCCCTGGTGCGGATCGGCGCGGGCTCCGCGGTCGTCGAGGGCCGGATAACGATGGCGCCGGACGCGCGTGCCGCGATCCGTGCGCAGGAGGCGGGAGCCGAGCTCGACGACGGTGCGCTGCTGATCAGCCGCACGGTGTCGGCCGAGGGCCGCTCCCGGGCGCACCTCGGCGGGCGTACCGTCCCGGTCGGGCTGCTCGCCGAACTCGCCGACGACCTGGTCGCCGTCCACGGCCAGACCGACCAGCAGGGCCTGCTGCGGCCGGCCAGGCAGCGCGAGGCGCTCGACCGCTACGCCGGGCACGTCGTGGTCGTGGCACTGGAGAAGTACGGGGCCGCCTACCGCAGGCTGCGCGAGATCGCCTCGGAGCTCACCGAGCTGACCACCAGGGCCAGGGAACGCGCCCAGGAAGCCGACCTGCTGCGCTTCGGCGTCG
The DNA here is from genome assembly GCF_043197715.1 of Streptomyces sp. NPDC049040. Classification (NCBI taxonomy): domain Bacteria; kingdom Bacillati; phylum Actinomycetota; class Actinomycetes; order Kitasatosporales; family Streptomycetaceae; genus Streptomyces; species Streptomyces sp. NPDC049040. Next base: position 763,546 of record NZ_JBICTO010000003.1, on the reverse strand, counting down.
AGGAGGTCTCCGCCGCCGAACCCCAGCCGGGGGAGGACGCCGAACTCTCGGCAGAGGCGGAACGCCTCGGGCACGCCGAAGCGCTCGCGTCCGCCGCGACCCTCGCGCACGCCGCACTGGCGGGAAACCCCGAGGACCCCGAGGGAGTGGAGGCCGGCACGCTCGTCGCCGGCGCCCAGCGTGCGCTGGACTCCGTCGCCGCCCACGACCAGGAGCTGGCCGCGCTCGCCGCCCGGCTGGGCGAGATCGGCATCCTGCTCGGTGACGTGGCAGGCGAACTCGCCGGCTACGCCGACAACCTCGACGCCGATCCGCTGCGGCTCGCCGCGGTCGAGGAACGCCGGGCCGTCCTCGCGCACCTGGTACGGAAATACGGCACCGACATCGACGCGGTCCTCGCCTGGGCCGGGCAGAGCGCCGCGCGGCTCGCCGAGCTGGAAGGCGACGACGACCGCATCGGCGAACTCACCGCCGAGCGGGACGCGCTGCGCGCCGAGCTGAGCGGCCTGGGCCAGCACCTCACCGACCTCCGTACCGAAGCGGCGGACCGCTTCGCCACCGCCGTCACCGCCGAGCTGGCCGAGCTGGCCATGCCGCACGCCCGGGTCACCGTCGCCATCCGGCAGACGGAGGTCCCGGAGGCCGACGCCGAATCCGGCATCGAGATCGACGGGCGGGCCGTCGCGTACGGCCCGGCCGGTGCGGACGAGGTCGAGCTGCTGCTCGCCCCGCACCCCGGCAGCCCTGCCCGGCCGATCGCGAAGGGGGCCTCAGGGGGTGAGCTGTCCCGGGTGATGCTCGCGGTCGAGGTGGTCTTCGCCGGATCCGACCCGGTGCCCACGTACCTGTTCGACGAGGTGGACGCCGGGGTCGGCGGCAAGGCCGCGGTCGAGGTCGGGCGGCGCCTCGCGCGGCTCGCGCGCAGCGCCCAGGTCGTGGTGGTCACCCACCTTCCGCAGGTCGCGGCATTCGCCGACCGGCAGCTGCTCGTCGAGAAGACGAGTGACGGGTCTGTCACCCGCAGCGGTGTCACCGTCCTGGAGGGTGAGGATCGCGTCCGCGAACTGTCCCGCATGCTTGCGGGCCAGGAGGATTCCGAGCTGGCTCGGGCCCATGCCGAGGAGTTGCTGGCCACGGCCCGCTCCTCGCAATAGCCTGCGGTTCGCTCGCGGGGCAGCCCGCGAGGTTCTGCGGGGTGTCACCGGCTCGGTGTGGCTGCTGGTGTCGTTTCCGGGCTGCCGGCCGGTGGGTGGTTGCTCGCGCCCCTTCCAGGGTGCCGTCTGCCGCGGGGGGTGAGCCCCGTGGTGGTGCGGGGTGTCGCCGGCCCCGGTGGGGGTGTTGGTGGTTGTTTCCGGGGCGTCGGGTGGGCGGGTGGTTGCTCGCGCCGTTCTCCCCCGGCGCCTCGGGTGGGGGTACCCCGAGGCGCCCCTTGGGGGTGTCGTCTGCCGCCGAGGGTGAGCCCTTTGAGGGTGCGGGGGTGTCACCGGCTCGGTGGGTGGGCTGCTGTCGTTTCCGGGGCGCCGGGTGGTGGTTGCTCGCGCCGTTCTCCCCGGGGCTTCGCCTGGGGTACCCCCAGGCGGCCCCCTCCAGGGTGCCGTCTGCCGCAGAGGGTGGGCCCCTGGGGGTGGGCGCGGGGGTCGTCAGTGGTGGGGGCCCGTGGTTGGGGGGCGGCGGGGGTGGGCAGGGTGGGCAGGGGGGAGCGGGGGAGTGGGCGTGAAGGCACAGAGTGGGCGGCTGTCCGTCGGGCTGGCCGCGGCCGGGGCCACCCGGGCCGCGTACGCGCAGCTGCGGCGGAGCCCGCCGGTCGAGCCGCGGATGTGGCGGCGTACGAATTACGCGGGCCGCGGTGTCGAGCTCTACGGCGGGCTGGCCGCCGCGGCCGGTGCGGCCACCGCCGTGGCCGCGGCACGCGGCCTGACGCTGCGCACCCGTCTCGCCGCTGTCGGCGCGGCGCTGGCGGCAGCGGCCTGCGGGGCGTACGACGACCAGCACGGCTCGCCCGCGGAACGCGGCTTCGGCACGCACATGAGGGCGTTGCGTGAGCTCCGCTTCACCCCGGGCGCGGTGAAGCTGTTCGGCATCGGCGCCGCCGGCCTCGCCGCCGGGGCGCTGCTCAAGGTGCACCCGGTCGACCGGGTGCTGGCCGGCGTGGTGATCGCCGGCACCGCCCACGCGGTGAACCTCGTGGGCGTGCGTCCCGGCCGCGCCGCCAAGGCGGTGATCGCGCTCGGCGCCCCGGGCCTGCTGCGCCGCGGCCCCGCGGCCCTGCTTGCCGCCGCCCCGGTCGGCGCGGCGGCCGCGGTGCTGCGTGACGACGTGAGCGAGCGGACGATGCTCGGCGACGCCGGCGCCCACGCGCTGGGCGCGGCACTGGGCGCCGCGACCGCCGTCGCGAACGGCAGGGCCGGGCTGCTGCTGCACGCGGCGGCGCTGGTCGCCGTGACCGCCGTGGGCGACCGGATCCCCACCGCGGGGTGGTTGTGGAGTGCCCCAGGGGTACGGCACGTTGACTCCTGGGGGCGGGTGGCACACCCGTATGGGTGATCCGGGACGCGGGTGAGCCGGTCGGACCGCCCCCGCGGCTGCCCCGCCCCTTGCGCGGCCTGGCATCCTGGACAGGCCGCACCCGCCGCAGACAAGGCCCGAGTCAGGAGCAGTACCCCGCGTGAGCAGCACGTCCGACCCCTTCACAGGGCAGCTGCACGCCGTGCACGTGCTGGGCACGACGGCGGGAGCGCATGTCAGCTCGCTGGTCGGCGGCCTGGCGGCGAGAGGTGTCGAGGTCACCGTGTGCGGCCCGGTGGCGGCCGAGGCGCACTACGCCTTCGGCTCGACCGGTGCCCGCTACGTCCCCGTCGACCTGGGCCGCCACCGTGCCACGGCGGCCGACGCACCGGTGGTCGGCGCGCTGCGTGCCGCCTTCAAGGGGGCGGGCGTGGTGCACGCGCACGGCCTGTGGGCCGGCTTCCTCGCCGCCGTCGCGCTCGGCGGCCGCGGCATCCCGCTGGTCGTCACCTGGCACGGCGGCGCCCCTCCGGCCGGCGGCCGCGGCCTGCTGCTGCGCTGGCTGGAGCGCCGGGCGGTGCGCGGCGCCACCGTCGTACTCGCCGTGTCGTCGGAACTCGTCGACCGGGCCCGCGGTCTCGGCGGCAAGGACGTGCGGCTGGCGCCCGCCGCCGTGCCGCGCCCGCCGGGTCGGCCGCCGCTGCCGCCGGAGGAGGGCGAGCGCCGGCGTCAGAAGACCAGGGCCGATCACGGGGCCGTCGACCGCCCGCTGCTGCTCGCGGTGGGCAGGCTCGAACCGCGGCAGGGCTACGACCTGCTGCTGGACGCGGCCGCCCGGTGGTCCTCGCTCGTCCCGGCGCCGCTGGTGGCCGTCGCGGGCGAGGGCGGGCAGCGGGCCGAGCTGGAACGCCGGATCGAGGCGGACCGGCTGCCCGTGCTGCTGCTCGGCACCCGGGACGACGTCCCGGAGCTGCTGGCCGCGGCCGACCTCGTGGTGCTGCCCAGCCGCTGGGAGGCCCGCGCGCTGATGGCGCAGGAGGCGCTGCACGCGGGGGTGCCGCTGGTCGCCACCGACGTGGGCGGGATGCGGGAACTGGTCGGCGACGCCGCCGTCCTGGTCCCCTACGGCGACCCGCGCGCGCTGGCCGCAGCGGTCACCGGCCTGCTCGCCGACCCCGACCGCAGGGCCGCCCTGTCCATCGCGGGCCGCGCCCAGGCGGCCACCTGGCCCACCGAGGACGACACCGTCGCCCAGGTCCTCAGCGTCTACGACGAGCTGACCCAGCGCTGAACCCGTCGGGCTGTGCCGCGCCCCGGGGCGGGGCATTGGCACCGTAGGCCGGGTGGCACTACGTTCCTATCGCCGGAATCAGAAGGACGGCGAGGGCGGGGGGGCGTGGGTGCTGGAAGCACTGGTGACAACGGCCGCGGGCGCCCTGTGCGCCACGGCGGGGGTCCTGGTCGGGGGCGTCGTGACGTACCGTGCGCAGGATCGCCAGTGGCTGCGCGACAGGCAGCTCATCGCGTATCAGGAACTGATCGGCCACTATGCCAAGTTCACGATGGAGATCAGCCGGGCGCACGCCGACCGGCGCGGCTGGGACTACGACTGGGGCGAGTGGAGCGCGGCACTGACCAGGGCCAGTCTCGTCGCCCCCGCGGATGTGGCGGCGGAGATCGACGACTTCGGCAGGGCCGTCGGCACCTTCCTCGACAAGACGGCACGGGACCCGGCGAGGGACCCCTTGCTTCATCCGCTGAGCGCGGAGGAGTTCGCGCAGGCCGGCCGGGCGCCGGCCCGCGCGCAGGTGCGGCTGGTCAACGCCATCCGGCGGTCGCTGGGCAGGCACCAGAAGGCGCTGCCCTTCCCGATGGGCGGATCGCTCGCGGGCGGACGCGACGGCCGCTGACGAAGCCCGGAGCGGCGGCGGGGACCGGGAGGCCGCCGCGGGCGGCGGGGGGACGGGCCGCTGCCCGATCCCCCCGCCCGGGCGTCACGCCCGGAAGGCTCCGGCGGCGGTGAGCCGCAGTGCGGTGTCGATCAGCGGGACGTGGCTGAAGGCCTGCGGGAAGTTGCCCACCTGGCGCTGCCGCCGCGGGTCCCACTCCTCGGCGAGCAGCCCCAGGTCGTTGCGCAGCGCGAGCAGCTTCTCGAACAGCCGCCGTGCCTCCTCCACCCGGCCGATCATGGCCAGGTCGTCGGCGAGCCAGAAGGAGCAGGCGAGGAAGGCGCCCTCGTCGCCCGGCAGCCCGTCGAGGTTGTCGTCGCCGCTGGTGTCCGTGCTGGAGGTCGGGTAGCGCAGCACGAAGCCGTCCTCGGTGGACAGCTCCCGCTGGATCGCCTCGATGGTGCCGATGACCCGCTTGTCGTCCGGCGGCAGGAAGCCCATCTGCGGGATCAGCAGCAGCGAGGCGTCCAGCTCGCGCGAGCCGTAGGACTGGGTGAAGGTGTTCCGCTCCCGGTCGTAGCCCTTCTCGCACACGTCGTAGTGGATCTCGTCGCGCAGGTCCTTGAGCCGCTCGAGCGGGCCGTCGACCTCGCCGGACTCGATGAGCTTGACCGTGCGGTCCACCGCGACCCAGGCCATCACCTTGGAGTGCACGAAGTGCCGGCGCGGGCCGCGTACCTCCCAGATGCCCTCGTCCGGCTCGTTCCAGTGCTTCTCCAGATAGCGGATCAGCTTGAGCTGGAGCAGGCTGGCGTAGTCGTTGCGGGCCAGGCCGGTCATGTGGCCGAGGTGCAGGGCCTCGGTGACCTCGCCGTAGACGTCCAGCTGGAGCTGGTGGGCGGCGCCGTTGCCGATGCGGACCGGGGTGGAGCCCTCGTAGCCGGGCAGCCAGTGCAGCTCGTTCTCGCCGAGCTCGCGCTCGCCGGCGATGCCGTACATGATCTGCAGGTTCTCCGGGTCGCCCGCCACCGCCCGCAGCAGCCACTCGCGCCAGGCCTGCGCCTCCTCGCGGTAGCCGGTGCGCAGCAGCGACGACAGGGTGATCGCGGCGTCCCGCAGCCAGGTGAAGCGGTAGTCCCAGTTGCGGACCCCGCCGATGTCCTCGGGCAACGATGTCGTCGGCGCGGCGACGATGCCGCCGGTCGGACCGTACGTCAGCGCTTTGAGGGTGATCAGCGAGCGGACCACGGCCTCGCGGTAGGGCCCGGTGTACGTGCACTGCGCGACCCAGTCCCGCCAGAAGTCCTCGGTCGCGGTCAGCGACCCCTCCGGGTCGGGCAGCGAGGGCTGCGGCTTGTGCGAGGGCTCCCAGCTGATGGTGAAGGCGACCCGGTCGCCGGGCGCGACGGTGAACTCGGAATACGTCGTCAGGTCCCTGCCGTGCGTCTCGACCTCGGTGTCCAGCCATACCGAGTCGGGCCCGGCGACCGCCACCGTGCGGTCGCCGACCTTGTGCACCCAGGGCACGACCTGGCCGTAGGCGAACCGCATCCGCAGCGAGGAGCACATCGGCACCCGGCCGCTGACCCCCTCCACGATCCGGATCACCTGGGGCGCGCCGTCACGCGGCGGCATGAAGTCGATGACACGGACCGTGCCGCGCGGCGTGTCCCACTCGGACTCCAGTACGAGCGAGTCGCCGCGGTAGCGGCGGCGTGTCGCCGCCGGCGGCTGCGGGTTCCCGGGATGGGCGGGGCCGAGACGCCAGAAACCGTGCTGCTCGGTACCCAGCAGCCCTGCGAAGACCGCGGGCGAGTCGAACCGGGGCAGGCACAGCCAGTCGACCGTGCCGTCCCGGCAGACCAGTGCGGCGGTCTGCATATCACCGATGAGTGCGTAGTCCTCGATACGCCCGGCCACGTGCAACTCCAGTCGAACGACGGCGCCGCCCCATGAGACTGGGACGGTCTTGCGGTCTGGGGATATTCGACGAGCTCATGATCCGGGAGCGGGCGGGATGGTGCCGTGCCGGCCGGCTCGCATCAATGCGTCCGTGAAGGATACGTCGTCCGGGTGGGCCGGTGTGCGCGTCCCGGCGATCTTCGCTGGGCCGGTCGGGTGCAGTCCCGGCACACCGGACGTACCCTCCCGAGACGACCGCAGTACCCGCGGGGGACACCCTTGGCACCCGCCGGGCGGCGGGCCGCGGGGGGCGAAAAGCCGCTGCGCGCACGTGCCGCCTGCCATGGCGGCCCGGCACCGCTGATACCCTGGTAGCCCGTGGGCCGGTGGGCTGAACCACTGAACCGCCGCGACGGCGCTCCCCCGACGAGCTCCGTCCCGACTCACCTCGCGACCACGGGAGCCCCCTCTTGGCAATTGCGCCGAAATCCACGACGACCAAGCACATCTTCGTCACCGGTGGTGTGGCCTCCTCGCTCGGCAAGGGACTGACAGCGTCCAGTCTCGGAGCGCTGCTCAAGGCACGCGGCCTGCGGGTCACCATGCAGAAGCTCGACCCGTATCTGAACGTGGACCCGGGCACCATGAACCCGTTCCAGCACGGTGAGGTCTTCGTCACAGAAGACGGCGCGGAGACCGACCTCGACATCGGCCACTACGAGCGCTTCCTCGATGTGAACCTGGCCGGTTCTGCGAACGTCACCACGGGGCAGATCTACTCGACGGTCATCGCCAAGGAGCGGCGCGGCGAGTACCTGGGCGACACCGTGCAGGTCATCCCGCACATCACCAACGAGATCAAGTCCCGTATCCGGCGGATGGCCGCCGACGACGTGGACGTGGTCATCACCGAGGTCGGCGGCACCGTGGGCGACATCGAGTCGCTGCCGTTCCTGGAGTCGATCCGCCAGGTCAGGCACGAGGTCGGCCGGGACAACGTCTTCGTCGTGCACATCTCGCTGCTGCCGTACATCGGCCCGTCCGGCGAGCTGAAGACCAAGCCGACCCAGCACTCGGTCGCCGCGCTGCGGAACATCGGCATCCAGCCCGACGCGATCGTGCTTCGAGCGGATCGCGAGGTTCCGACCGCGATCAAGCGGAAGATCTCCCTCATGTGCGACGTCGACGAGGACGCGGTCGTCGCCGCGATCGACGCGCCGTCCATCTACGACATCCCCAAGGTGCTGCACACCGAGGGCCTCGACGCCTACGTCGTCCGCCGGCTGGACCTGCCCTTCCGCGACGTGGACTGGGCGCAGTGGGACGATCTGCTGCGGCGCGTGCACCAGCCCGCCCACGAGGTGAGGATCGCCCTGGTCGGCAAGTACATCGACCTGCCCGACGCCTACCTTTCGGTCACCGAGGCGCTGCGGGCCGGCGGCTTCGCCAACAACGCCAAGGTCCACATCAAGTGGGTCACCTCCGACGCGTGCAGGACCCCGGCAGGCGCCGCTGAGCAGCTCGGCGACGTGGACGCGGTGTGCGTGCCCGGCGGCTTCGGCGACCGCGGTGTCGAGGGCAAGGTCGCCGCGATCACCTTCGCCCGCGAGCAGCGCATCCCGCTGCTCGGACTGTGCCTGGGCCTGCAGTGCATCGTCATCGAGGCGGCCCGCAACCTGGCCGGCATCACCGACGCGAACTCCACCGAGTTCGACCCGGCGACCGCCCACCCGGTGATCTCCACCATGGCCGAGCAGCTCGACATCGTCGGCGGCAAGGGCGACCTCGGCGGCACGATGCGGCTCGGCACCTACCCGGCCAAGCTCGCCGAGGGCTCCATCGTCCGCGAGGTCTACGGCGACCAGCCCTACGTGGAGGAGCGGCACCGCCACCGCTACGAGGTCAACAACACCTACCGCGCGGACCTGGAGAAGACGGCGGGCCTGGTCTTCTCCGGCACCTCCCCCGACAACAAGCTGGTCGAGTACGTCGAGTACCCGCGCGAGGTGCACCCCTACCTGGTGGCGACCCAGGCGCACCCCGAGCTGAAGTCGCGCCCGACCCGGCCGCACCCGCTGTTCGCCGGCCTGGTGAAGGCCGCCGTGGAGCGCCGTACCGCCTGACGCCCGCACGCCGCCTGACGCACGTATCCGTCCCGTCCCTTTCCCGGAAGGCGCAGCATGATCGAGGACACCCCGGAGGAGTGGCGGGTCACGGCCACCACCACCCCCTTCACCGGCAAGAAGACCAGCGTCCGCACGGACGAGGTGGTGATGCCGGAAGGGGGCACGGCCACCCGCGACTTCCAGGTCCACCCGGGGTCGGTGGCCGTCCTGGCCCTCGACGACGAGGAGCGGGTGCTGGTGCTGCGGCAGTACCGGCACCCGGTGCGGCACCGGCTCTGGGAGATCCCGGCGGGACTGCTCGACATCCCCGGCGAGAACCCGCTGCACGCCGCGCAGCGCGAGCTGTACGAGGAGGCGCACGTCAAGGCGGAGGACTGGCGGGTCCTCACCGACGTCTACACCTCGCCCGGCGGCAGCGACGAAGCCGTGCGCATCTTCCTGGCCCGCGGTGTCTCGGAGGCCGAGGGCGAGCGTTTCGAGGTCGCCGACGAGGAAGCCGACATGGAGCTCGCCCGGGTCCCGCTCGCCGACCTGGTGCGCGGCGCCCTGGCCGGCGAACTCCACAACAACTGCCTGGTCGTCGGCGCCTTCGCGCTGCAGGCCGTGCTCGCGGGCGACGGCGTCGAGGCCCTCCGCCCGGCCGAGTCCCCCTGGCCCGCCCGGCCGTTCACCGCCTGACCCGCGCGCCGCTCGCCCCGCGCGCGGCGCCACCGGCGGCCGGGCAGGCCGTCCACGGCGCCGCGTGCGGACCGGTCTTGTGGGCGCGGTTCCCGCGGCGCCCGCGTCAACTACGCTCGTCGCCGTAGCGGCAACGGCGGCGCCGTGCCGACACGGCGACCAGGACCGACCCAGCCGGGAGCGTGGCCCGTGACAGACCAGTCCCTCCACTCTGAACCCCCTGCCCCGCGCCCCGGCCCGCCCCCCGGCATCCCGGCGGGGCAGCGGGGGAGCGCCGACAGTGGGCAGGGCGGCAGGCCGGCCCCGGCAGGGCCGGGCGAGGACCGGGCCCGCCCGGGGGACGGCGGGGTCATCGTGCTTCCGGCCCCGCCGGGTGACTTCGTCGGGCGGGAACGGGAGCTGGCCGAGCTGCTCGCGGAGATCGGCAGGGCCGGACTCGGCGGCGCGCGGACCGCCGCGCGGGTGCTGCTGGTGGCCGGGCGCCCGGGCACCGGGCGGACCGCGCTCGCGCTGCGGCTCGCGGCCGAGGTGGCCGACCGCTACCCCGACGGCCGCTACTTCGTCCGGCTGACCAGCGCCGAGGGCACGCCCGTACCGGTCGAGCAGGTCGCCCGCGGGCTGCTGCGGGCGCTGCCACCGGGAGCCGCCGAGCTGCGGGACGCGACGGCGGGGCGGCGCCTGCTGCTGGTACTCGACGACGTGGTGCAGGCGGCCCAGCTGGCCGCGCTGCTGCCCGAGGCCGTGGACAGCCTGGTCGTGGCCACCTCGGGCGGCCCGCTGTCCGGCGTCCCCGACGTACGCCCCTGCACGCTCGGCGGGCTCGACACGCCGGCCGCCGTCGACCTGCTGTCCGCGACGGTCGGCGCCACCCGGGTCGGCTGCGACCCGCGCGGCGCCGAGACGCTGGTCCAGGAGCTCGCGGGCCATCCCACCGCGCTGCGGCTGACCGCCGCCTGGCTCGCCGCGCACCCCGGGCTGTCCTTCGCCGACACCGCGACCCGCCTGCGGGAGATCCCGGCGGCCCCCCTCATCCCGCCGCCCGGCACGGGCGAGGCCGCGCCGCCGCCCCCGCCGGGCGAGCTCGTACGGGCCTTCCGGATGGTGTACGACTCGCTGCCGGCCGCCGCGGCCAGGATGCTGCGGCTGCTCGTGCTGGCGCCGGCCGGCGTGGTGGACGCGCAGGGGGCGTCCGCGCTCGCCGGGTGCCCGGTGGAGGCCGCGCAGGGGACGCTCGACGACTTCGTGCGGGGCGGGCTGCTGGCGGGCGGTGCGCCGCAGTACCGGGTGCCCGGGTGCCTCGAACCGATGCTGGCCGGGCTGTCGGCCGCCGCCGACCGCCCGGAGGACGTCCGGCTGGCCCGCGCAAGGATGCTGGAGCGGACCGTGCGGCTGCTGCTGTCCTGCCGGGCGGCGCTGGCCGGCGAGCCGGTCGAGGAGGGCACACCGCGCCCCCTGCGGTTCGACACCGCCGCCGCGGCGGCCGGCTGGCTGGAGTCACGGCTGCCCGCGCTGCTCGCCGCGGCCCGCTCCGCGGTCGCGGACGGTGAGCTGGACACGCTCGCCCGCCGTCTGGTGGCCGCCCTGGTCAGGGCGCTCGCCGCCTTCCCCGGCGGGGACTCGATGGCCGCGGAGCGCTACGAACTGCACTCCCTGGTGCTGGACGTGGCCGAGCGCCGCGGGCTGCTGCGCGAGCAGGCCGCAGCCCTGATCAACCTCGGCGACCTGGACGCGGGCGCGGGCCGCACCGATCGCGCCCTGGACCGCTACCGGGTCGCCCTGGCCGCCGCCCGCGGCTGCGACGACCGGCAGGCGGAGGGCCGGGTCCTCGAGGCGCTCGGCGGCACGTACCTGGAGCGGCACGACCCCGGCCGGGCCTTCGACTGGTACGGCCGGGCGCTGGCCCTGCGCCAGGCGGGCGGCGAACTCGCCGACCAGGCCAGGCTGCACGGCAGGATCGCCACCCTGCTGACGTACACCGGCCAGTACGGGGCCGCGCTGCGCGAGTGGCGGACGTCGGCCGGCATCAGCAGGCGGCTCGGCGACCTGCCGGCGCAGGCCCGCGCGCTGGCCGAGTCGGCCCGCGCGCAGGAGTTCGCCGGCCGCCCCGAGGACGCGGTGCGCAGTTGCCGCGACGCCCTGTACTGGGCGCGGCAGGCGGCGGACACCCGGCTGGAGGCGGCACTGCTGATGCGGCTCGCCGACCTCCTCGACCGGATGGGCGATCCGGAGGGCGCCAGGCTCCAGCGGGCGAGCGCGAAAGGCCTGTTCAGCCCCGGTGGGCAGGCCGGCTGATGTCCCCCGACCGTGACCTGGCGGCAACGTGCCGGTGACCGGCCCATGCTTGGCACATCGCCTCACCAGCCTACGAAACTGCCAACAGTTCGCAGAGAACCGTCCACTTTGTAAGGCTGGACAGCAGCTCCTCCTTCACTAGAATGGACAGCGCCGCGCACAACGCGGTCAGGTCCGACGTGTCGTGCCTACCTGCACCATGTCAGGACATCCCTGCCGGTTATCCCTGATGCAAGGACCGTGATCGACGTGAAGGTGGGCATCCCCCGCGAGGTCAAGAACAACGAGTTCCGCGTGGCCATCACCCCGGCCGGCGTGCACGAGCTCGTACGAGGCGGACACCAGGTCGTCGTCGAGGAGGGCGCGGGCCGCGGCTCGTCCATCCCCGACGCGGAGTACACGGCCGCGGGCGCGGCCATCCTCGGCAGCGCCGACGAGGTGTGGGCCGCCGCCGATCTGCTGCTCAAGGTCAAGGAGCCCGTCGCCGAGGAATACCACCGGCTGCGCAAGGACCAGACCCTCTTCACCTACCTGCACCTCGCGGCGTCCCGCGAGTGCACCGACGCGCTGCTGGAGTCCGGCACCACGGCCATCGCGTACGAGACGGTCGAGACCGCCGACCGGCGGCTGCCGCTGCTCGCCCCGATGTCCGAGGTCGCGGGACGGCTGGCCCCGCAGGTCGGCGCCTACCACCTGATGCGCTCGGCGGGCGGCCGCGGCGTGCTGCCCGGCGGGGTGCCGGGTGTGCGGTCAGGGCGGGCCGTCGTCATCGGCGCCGGGGTCTCCGGCTGGCACGCCACCACCATCGCGCTCGGCCTGGGCTTCCACGTCACCCTGCTGGACAAGGACGTCAACAAGCTGCGCGAGGCCGACAAGGTGTTCGGCAACCGGGTGCAGACCATCGCGTCCAACGCGCTCGCCCTCGAGCAGGCCGTGCTGGACGCCGACCTGGTGGTCGGCGCGGTGCTGATCCCGGGTGCCAAGGCGCCCAAGCTGGTCACCAACGAGCTGGTGTCCCGGATGAAGCCCGGCGCGGTGCTCGTCGACATCGCCATCGACCAGGGCGGCTGCTTCGAGGACTCGCGGCCCACCACACACGCGGAGCCGACCTTCACCGTCCACGAGTCGGTCTTCTACTGCGTCGCCAACATGCCGGGCGCGGTGCCCAACACCTCGACGTACGCGCTGACCAACGCCACCCTGCCGTACGTCGTCGAACTGGCCGACCGCGGCTGGCGCGAGGCGCTGCGCCGCGACCCGGCGCTCGCGCTCGGCCTCAACACCCATGAGGGACAGGTCGTTTACGGTCCGGTCGCCGACGCGCACGGACTCGACCCGGTCGAACTGCGCACACTGCTTGGCTGATAGCGGCACGCGGTGCCACCGTGCGGTGGCCACGGTGTCAACACTGCACCTCCGGCCGGGTCTTGCCGCTTCAGGACCCGGCCGTTCGCGTGCTTACGCCCTTGACAGCCGGGTGTTCGGTTGCCGACACATCGTGCCGTGTCCGGCGGATTGTGTTGCTGTGAACCACCGACACGCCATAGAGTCGCGAATCGTCGGCTGTAGTCACGCTGACCTGTCTAGAAGTTTCCTGGTCACCAAGGAGGTAAGACGACTTGTGAATGAGTCGACATTTGCTCCCGGGGGTGGTCAACCAGGAATGACCGTCGGTTCCGTTGCGGTCCGCACCTTCGAGTCGCGCAGAGCCGAGACGACCACAGAGACGCAACCTGCTTACGCCATGGCGCCTTACAACGACGACAACGACCTGCAGGACGGCCAGTTCTACGACCCCGACGCGGAGTACGAACCCGATCCGGAGTACGCCGCCACCCTCGCACCCGACGCGGCCCGCCAGCGCCGCGAACGCGTGGGCCCCACCGGCCGTCCGCTGCCCTACTTCCCGATCCCCAACCCGCTCACCGACCACGGCCCGGCGAAGATCGTCGCGATGTGCAACCAGAAGGGCGGGGTCGGCAAGACCACCTCGACCATCAACCTGGGTGCCGCGCTGGCCGAATACGGCCGCCGGGTGCTGCTCGTCGACTTCGACCCGCAGGGAGCGCTGTCCGTCGGACTCGGCGTCAACCCGATGGAACTCGACATCACCGTCTACAACCTGCTGATGGAACGCGGGCTGGCGGCGGACGAGGTGTTGCTCAAGACCGCGGTGCCGGGCATGGACCTGCTGCCGAGCAACATCGACCTGTCGGCCGCCGAGGTCCAGCTGGTCAGCGAGGTGGCCAGGGAGTCGACCCTGCAGCGCGCCCTCAAGCCGCTGATGGCCGACTACGACTACATCGTGATCGACTGCCAGCCCTCGCTCGGCCTGCTCACCGTGAACGCGCTCACCGCGGCGCACTCGGTGATCGTGCCGCTCGAATGCGAGTTCTTCGCGCTGCGCGGGGTCGCCCTGCTCACCGAGACCATCGAGAAGGTCCGCGAGCGGCTCAACCCGGAGCTCGAACTCGACGGCATCCTCGCCACCATGTACGACTCGCGGACCGTGCACAGCCGCGAGGTGCTGGCCCGCGTGGTCGAGGCCTTCGACGAGCACGTCTTCCACACCGTCATCGGCAGGACCGTCCGCTTCCCCGAGACCACCGTGGCCGGCGAGCCCATCACCACCTACGCCTCCAACTCCGTCGGCGCCGCCGCCTATCGCCAACTCGCCAGGGAGGTGCTCGCCCGGTGCCACGCCGAGTGACCCTGCCGGGCGCCGACGAGCTGTTCCGGACCACCGGGGGTGCGGCGCTCCAGGCACCGCAGCCCCGGCAGCAGCCGCAGCAGCACACCGGCGCCGGCGAGCCGCGTGAGCCGCAGGGCGACACGCGGCTGCGGCCCGGCCAGGACGGCGAGGCGGAGGGCGACCCGGACACGTCCGACGACGGCCGGGAGCGCGGCGAGGACCGGGACGGCGCGGCGGAGCACGGAGGCCGCGACATCCCGCAGAGCCGCCGTCAACCGGGTGCCGCCGGCACCACCGGTACGGGCACGGTCAACGGCACGGCCGCCTCCGCGCCCCCGCAGGCGCACGTGCCGGCGCAGCAGCCGTACGCCCCCGCGGGGGCGGCACAGCACGCGGTGGCGCCACCGGTCAGCGCACAGCCGCCGCAGCAGGCACCCCAGCCGCAGCAGGGGGCCCGCCGCAAGGCCCCCCGGCAGAACCGCCGCCCCAGCGGGCGCGAGCGGCACGACGAGAAGATCACCGTCTACGTGTCGGCCGAGGAGCTGATGGACCTGGAGCACGCCCGGCTGGTGCTGCGCGGCGAGCACGGCCTGGCCATCGACCGCGGCCGGATCGTCCGCGAGGCGGTCGCCGTGGTGCTCGCCGATCTGGAGTCGCGCGGCGACGCCAGCATTCTCGTACGCCGGCTGCGCGGACGCTGAGTCCCCGCGGAAGCCGTCCCCGGGGGAGATAGCCTGCCTATCCCGCCCCCGCACTCTGGACCGCGATGCCGACCACCTCGACCGACGACCCCGACCGCCCGCGCCGCCGCCTCGGCCGCGGCGCCTCGGCCTTGCCGGGACCGCGGTCCGGCGACCCCGCACCGGAGGCGGCCCAGGCCGCGATTCCCGAACCCGCGGCGGAGGCGGCACCCGCGGAGGTGCCGCAGGCCGTGGGGGCGGACGCGGGTGCAGGCGGGGCGGTGGACGTACCCGCCGTGGTGCCGCAAGGCGGCCCGGCCGACCCGCCGCGAGACGTACCGGCCGCCGGGCCGGAGGACGCCGCCGGGGACGTGCGGGAAGGGGTGCCTGCCGCCGGGCCGGAAGGCGCCGCCGGAGACGTGCGGGAAGGCGTATTGGCCGGCGGCCCCGAGGACGCCGCCGCGGACGTGCGGGAAGAGGTGCCTGCCGCCGGGCCGGAAGACGCCGCCGGGGACGTGCGGGAAGGCGTACCGGCCGGCGGGCCGGAAGGGGTGTCCCCCGGCGTACCGGAGCATGGCGCGGTGGGGGCCGCCGGTGGGGCGGCGCCCGTGGAGGAGGCGGCCGACGGGCGCTTCACCGTGCGGCTGGCCAACTTCGAGGGGCCCTTCGACCTGCTGCTGCAGCTGATCTCCAAGCACAAGCTGGACGTCACCGAGGTCGCGCTGTCCAAGGTCACCAACGAGTTCATGGCGCACCTCCAGGCGATGGGCCCGGACTGGGACCTCGACCAGACCACCGAGTTCCTGGTGGTCGCGGCCACGCTGCTCGATCTCAAGGCGGCCCGGCTGCTGCCCGCCGCCGAAGTCGAGGACGAGGCGGACCTCGCCCTGCTGGAGGCCCGCGACCTGCTCTTCGCCCGGCTGCTGCAATACCGTGCCTACAAGCAGATCGCCGGGATCTTCGCCGACCGGTTGGCGCGGGAGGCGCTGCACCACCCGCGCACTGTGGGTCTGGAACCGCAGCACGCGGAGCTCCTGCCCGAGGTGGTGCTGAGCATCGGCCCCGAGCGTTTCGCGCAGCTCGCGGTGAAGGCGATGCAGCCCCGGCCGCGGCCCCAGGTGTACGTGGACCACATCCACGCCCCCCTGGTCAGCGTGCGGGAGCAGGCTGAGCAGGTGATCGCGCTGCTGCGGGAGCGGGGCACCGCCAGCTTCGGCGACCTCACCGCGGACGCCCCGGACACGCTGACCGTGGTGGCGCGCTTCCTCGCGCTGCTGGAGCTGTACCGGGAGAAGGCGGTCGCACTGGACCAGGAGGAGGCGCTGGGCGAGCTGCTGGTCCGCTGGACAGGTGGCGAGGAGCCGCCTGACGCCCCGCTGGTGACCGACGAATTCGACCAGGAAGCCGCGGCCAAGCCCGCCAAGGGCCGGAACGGAGAGCAACGATGACCGACGTGGCGGATCTCACCGCGGGACTCGAACTGCCGGAACAGCAGTCCGCGCCGACCGGATCGCTCGGCGCGGCGACAGCGGAGCTGGAGCTGAAACCCGCTCTCGAAGCGGTCCTGATGGTGGTGGACGAACCGGCCACGGAGGAGCAGCTCGCCAAGGTGCTCGAACGCCCCCGCCGGGCCGTCGGCAAGGCGCTGCGCGAGCTGTCCGACGACTACACACGCGAGGGCAGGGGCTTCGACCTGCGCCTTGTGGCCGGCGGCTGGCGTTTCTACACCCGGCCCGACTTCGCGCCCGCGGTGGAGAAGTTCGTCCTCGACGGCCAGCACGCGCGGCTCACCCAGGCCGCGCTGGAGACGCTGGCGGTGGTCGCCTACCGGCAGCCGGTCAGCCGTTCCCGGGTCTCGGCGGTGCGCGGGGTCAACTGCGACGGCGTCATGCGGACCCTGCTCCAGCGGGGGCTGGTGGTCGAAGGTGGGACGGAACCCGAGACAGGTGCGATCCTGTACAGGACGACGAACTACTTCCTGGAACGCATGGGCCTGCGCAGCCTTGACGAGCTGCCCGAGCTCGCCCCGTTCCTGCCGGAGGCGGACGCGGTCGAGGCGGAGTCCCAGGAGGGGCTGCCGTCGTTCGATCCGGATGCGCCGGACGAGCCATCGACCATTGCGAATACGGAAACTTGATGCGAAGCAGCGACAGGAACAGCGGCAGCGGCGACCGTAACCCCAGGGGTGGTGGCTCGGACCGCAGAGGTGGGGGTACCCCCGGACGTGGTTCCGGGGGCGGCTCCGGCCGCGGCGGCGACGCCCCGCGGCGCGGGGACGCGCAGGGACGGGCCGACGGCCCCCCGCAGCGGCCCAGCAAGCCCCGCCCCGAGGAGCGCCGCTACGACGTCGGCAGCACCGGCCAGTCCGGTGCGAACAAGCCCGGCGGCATGCCCCGCACCAAGCCCGGCAGCAACAAGCCGACCGGGAACCGCGGCCGCGGCCCGGCCCCGGCCAGGCCGCGCGAGCTGGACGCACAGATCGAGGAGCGCAACCGGCAGCGGCACAGCAAGCCCAAGCTGAACCTGCCCAAGACCTTCCCCGGCGCCGAGCAGGAGGGCGAGCGGCTGCAGAAGGTGCTGGCCAGGGCGGGTATGGGGTCCCGGCGGGCGTGCGAGGAGCTGATCGAGCAGCACCGCGTCGAGGTCAACGGGCGGATCGTCACCGAGCAGGGCCTGCGGGTCGACACCGAGCACGACGAGGTCAAGGTCGACGGGCTCACCGTGGCCACCCAGTCGTATCTGTTCTTCGCGCTGAACAAGCCCGCAGGGGTCGTCTCCACCATGGAGGACCCCGATGGCCGGCAGTGCCTCGGCGACTACGTCACCAACCGGGAGACCCGGCTCTTCCACGTCGGCCGGCTCGACACCGAGACGGAGGGCCTGATCCTGCTCACCAACCACGGCGAGCTGGCCCACCGGCTGACCCACCCCCGCTACGGCGTGCAGAAGACCTACCTCGCCGCGATCCAGGGCCCGCTGCCGCGCGACCTGGGCAAGCAGCTCAAGAGCGGTATCGAGCTGGAAGACGGCTGGGCCAGGGCCGACCACTTCAGGATCGTGCAGAACACCGGCAAGAACTACCTGGTCGAGGTCACCCTGCACGAGGGCCGCAAGCACATCGTGCGGCGGATGCTCGCCGAGGCGGGCTTCCCGGTCGACAAGCTGGTGCGCACCAGCTTCGGGCCGATCCCGCTGGGCGACCAGAAGTCCGGGTGGCTGCGCCGGCTGACCAACACCGAGGTCGGCATGCTGATGCAGGAGGTCGACCTCTAGCACCGGCTAGGGGCTGCCAGGTAAGCGGTGGGCGGTGCCCGCGGCCGGCACCGGGACCTGCGCAGGTCCCGCCGACGCCCGGCGGACCCGGACGAGGAAGTCCTCCACCCGGGCCCGGTCCGGCTCCTCGGGCAGCGGGGTACGGGCGGCGGCCGCTGCCGTCTCCTCGTGCAGCGTCCGTATCCAGCCGCGTACCTCCTCCCAGCCGCGCTCGCCGCGCCGCACCGCCAGCAGGTCGTCCCGCCGGTCGCCGACGTGGACGGCCAGGGTGCCGGTGCGCAGCAGGTCGCGGCAGCTGATCAGCAGCCGCAGCAGGTGCGTGGCGTGCATCCAGTGCGGCTCGCCGTGGCTGCGGATGTCCGCCTCGATCCGGCCGAGATGCCGGGCGGCGTGGCCCCGGAAGCCGGCCTCGACCCTGCGGGACAAGAACGCGTCCCGCAGGCCGAGCAGCTCCCGCCCGGTGGCGTCCAGGCGCTCGACCAGCGGGGAGTGCAGGCACTCGAGCACCGGGGGGTTGGCGCGCAGGGCGAGGGAGCAGAAGCGCTCGATCTCCCAGGAGAACTCCTCGGCGCGCGGCCCGCTGACCTGCGTGGGCGGCTTGTCGAACCGCCAGAAGAGGGGAGCGGGGGCGACGTAGACCCCGCGCACGTCGTCGCCGCCGGCCTCGGTGGCGAGTCCGAACGCCCGCAGGCCCGTGACACACGAGTAGACCGTGTGCGCGCGGACCAGATCGTGCCCCAGGGATTCACGCATGGTGGCGATTATCGCCACCGGGTCCGCCCGCCCGCCGGGGATTGGCTGCTTCAGACGGTGACCAGGGGGTTTACGGTGAGTACGGGACGCCTGGGACCGGCGAGCGCGCGGCGCGTCTCGCGGTACGGTCCGGGGTCTCGCGACCGGGCCGCGCTGGCTACCCTGGTCCGCGAGGCATCGGCCCTACGCAGCCGCCCCGCCGCCCCCCTCCGCAAGGACACCGCCACGTGAGAACCGCACTCGTCATCGGCGCAGGACTCGTCGGTACGTCGGCCGCGCTCGCGCTCACCGCCCGCGGTGTCGACGTCCGGCTCAGCGACCTGGACGACTCGGCGGCGAGGACCGCGGCGGCGCTCGGCGCGGGAAGCGCCGTACCGTCGGACGAAACCGTCGACCTGGTGATCGTCGCCGTGCCGCCCGCGCATGTCGCGGCCACCCTCGCCGACGCGATGGCCCGGGGCCTGGGCCGCGGATACCTCGACGTGGCCAGCGTCAAGGGCGGTCCGCGCCGCGACCTGGAAGCACTCGGCTGCGACCTGTCCGCCTACCTCGGCACCCACCCGATGGCCGGCCGCGAGCGCTCGGGACCGCTGGCCGCCACCGCCGACCTCTTCGACGGGCGCCCCTGGGTGCTCACCCCGACCCCCGCCACCGACACCGATGTGCTCAACCTCGCACTCGAGCTCGTCGCCCTGTGCCGGGCCGTCCCCGTGGTCATGGACGCCGACGCCCACGACCGGGCCGTCGCGCTGGTCTCGCACACCCCGCAGCTGGTGTCGAGCATGGTCGCCGCCCGGCTGGAGAAGGCGGAGGACGGCGCGGTGCGGCTGTGCGGTCAGGGCGTCCTCGACGTGACCAGGATCGCCGGCTCCGAGCCGGCGATGTGGATGGACATCCTCGCCGCCAATCCCGGCCCGGTCGCCGACGTCCTCGCCGACCTCGCCGCCGACCTCGGCAGCACGGTCGAGGCGCTGCGGGCGCTGCAGAGCGCCGACGAGGCGAAGCGGCACGAGGGCGCCGCGGCCGTCGAGGACGTCCTGCGCCGCGGCAAGGCAGGCCGGGCCAGGGTCCCGGGCAAGCACGGGGCCGCCCCCAAGGCGTACGAGGTCGTCGCCGTCCTCATCGGCGACCAGCCCGGCGAGCTGGCCAGGCTCTTCGCCGACGCCGGCGCCGCAGGTGTGAACATCGAGGACGTCCGCATCGAGCACAGCACGGCCCAGCAGGCCGGCCTGGCCCAGCTCTTCGTCGAGCCGCGCTCGGCCCCCGTCCTGGCCGCCGCCCTCCGCGAGCGCGCCTGGTCCCTCCGGCCCTGACACCCGTCCCCGCGGTGACCGGGCACGCGCCGAAGGGCACAGCGCCCCGCACGCCTCCGGGCCGGAACCGTGCGACCGGCCCGGGTACCGGGCGCGGCCGCCGGGATGCGCACCCCGCGGCCGGGGGACCGGGGGCCTGCGATTGCCCGGTAATCTAGGTGGAATGGCCCGGCGCCCAGCCGGGTGGCACACGAGGAAGGCCTCCCGCTGTGGACAACCCGGTGATCGTCGCCATCGACGGCCCCTCCGGCACAGGCAAGTCCAGCACCTCCAAGGCGGTCGCCGCCAAGCTCGGGCTCAGCTACCTGGACACCGGCGCACAGTACCGGGCCATCACCTGGTGGATGCTGACCAACGGCATCGACGTCGACGACCCTGACGCCGTCGCGGACAGCGCGGGCAAGGCGGCCATCGTGTCCGGAACCGACCCGCTCGACCCCCAGATCAGCGTCGACGGCGTGGACGTGAGCGTGCCGATCCGCTCCCAGCAGGTCACCGCCGCCGTCAGCGCGGTCAGCGCGGTCCCCGAGGTCCGCGCGCGCATGGTGGAGCACCAGCGTGCCGCGGCCGCCGCGGCGACCGCGGGCATAGTGGTCGAGGGCCGCGACATCGGCACCACCGTCCTGCCCGACGCGACAGCCAAGATCTTCCTCACCGCCTCCGCCGAGGTCCGCGCCGCCCGGCGCAGCACCGAGCTGATGGGCGCGGTGAGCCTTGCCGCCACCCAGGAGGCGCTGACCAAGCGGGACGCCGCCGACTCCGGCCGCAAGACCTCCCCGCTCGCCAGGGCCGCCGACGCCGTCGAGGTCGACACCTCGGAGCTGACCCTCGACCAGGTCGTGGACCGCGTGGTCGCCCTGGTCGAGGAGAAGCGGGCGACCGTCAGGTGACCACCGAGCTCCACCAGGAGGCCCCCGCGCTGCCCAGCCCGCGCGGCGCGGCCGTCGCCCGCGGTATCGGCATCGGCCTGATGAACGGCCTGTGGCGCCCCCGCGTGCTCGGCGCCTGGCGCATCCCGGCGCGGGGCCCGCTGATCCTGGCGGGCAACCACGCGCACAACATCGACGGACCGATGCTCATCGGCACCTCGCCGCGGCCGCTGCACTTCCTGGTGAAGAAGGAGGCCTTCGTCGGGCCGCTCGACCCGTTCCTGCGGGCCATCGGCCAGATCGAGGTCGACCGGTCGAGCGCGGATCGCACCGCGATCGCCCACGCGCTCGGGGTGCTGGAGCAGGGCGGTGTGCTCGGGATATTCCCCGAGGGCACCCGCGGCGGCACCGAGTTCGCCCAGCTGCGGGCCGGCCTCGCGTACTTCGCGCTGCGCTCGGGCGCGCCCATCGTGCCGGTCGCGGTGCTGGGCAGCGCCCGCAAGGGCCGCCTGGTGTCCGCGCTGCCGCCGCTGCGCAGCAGGATCGATGTCGTCTACGGCGAGCCCTTCGCCGCGGGCGACGGCAGCGGGCGGCGTACCCGCGGCGCGCTGGACGCCGCGACCCTGCGCATCCAGGACCGGCTGACCGCACACATGGCCGAGGCCCGGCGGGCCACCGGCCGCTGAACCACCGCCGCTGCACCGCACCGGCTGATGCCGAACGGTGCCGCGCGCACCACTGTTGACCGACGGAGAGACCAATGGACCAGCACGACCAGCACGGCGAGACCGGCGCGCTCGGCGACGCCGAATACGCCGAGTTCATGGAGCTCGCCGCCGAGGAGGGCTTCGACCTCGAAGAGGTCGCCGACGACCTCGCGGAGGCGGGCCACGGCCCGCTGCCGGTGCTCGCCGTCGTCGGCCGGCCGAACGTCGGCAAGTCGACTCTGGTCAACCGGATCATCGGCCGCCGTGAGGCGGTCGTCGAGGACAAGCCGGGCGTCACCCGCGACCGTGTCACCTACGAGGCGAACTGGAACGGCCGCCGCTTCAAGATCGTCGACACCGGCGGCTGGGAGCAGGACGTCCTGGGCATCGACGCCTCGGTCGCCGCGCAGGCCGAGTTCGCCATCGAGGCTGCCGACGCGGTGGTCTTCGTGGTGGACTCCACCGTCGGGGCC
Organism: Streptomyces sp. NPDC049040; assembly: GCF_043197715.1. Taxonomy (NCBI): domain Bacteria; kingdom Bacillati; phylum Actinomycetota; class Actinomycetes; order Kitasatosporales; family Streptomycetaceae; genus Streptomyces; species Streptomyces sp. NPDC049040. Next base: position 741,394 of record NZ_JBICTO010000003.1, on the reverse strand, counting down.
ACCGACACCGACGAGGCCGTCGTCAAGCTGCTGCGCAGGGCCGGCAAGCCGGTCGTCCTGGCCGCCAACAAGGTCGACGGGCCCTCCGGCGAGGCGGACGCCTCGGCGCTGTGGAACCTGGGCCTCGGCGAGCCCTTCCCGGTCTCCTCGCTGCACGGGCGCGGCACCGGCGACCTGCTGGACGCGATCCTCGACGTACTCCCCGAGGCGCCCGCCATGACGTACGGCGACGTCGTCGGCGGCCCGCGCAGGATCGCCCTGATCGGCCGGCCCAACGTCGGCAAGTCCTCCATGCTGAACAAGATCGCCGGTGAGGACCGGGTGGTCGTCAACGAGATGGCCGGCACCACCCGCGACCCGGTCGACGAGCTGATCGAGCTCGGCGGGATCACCTGGAAGTTCATCGACACCGCGGGTATCCGCCGCCGGGTCCACCTCACCGAGGGCGCCGACTACTATGCCTCGCTGCGTACCGCCGCCGCGCTGGAGAAGGCCGAGGTCGCGGTGATCCTGGTCGACGTCGCCGAGACGCTCGCCGAGCAGGACACCCGGATCATCTCGATGGCGGTCGAGGCGGGCCGTGCGGTCGTCATCGCCTACAACAAGTGGGACCTGCTGGACGAGGAGCGCCGCTACTACCTGGAGCGCGAGATCGAGCGGGACCTCGTCCAGGTGCAGTGGGCACCGCGGGTCAACGTCTCCGCCCGCACCGGGCGGCACATGGAAAAGCTCGTCCCCGCGATCGAGACCGCGCTGGCGGGCTGGGAGACCCGGGTGCCGACCGGCAGGCTCAACGCCTTCCTCGGCGAGATCGTCGCCGCCCACCCGCACCCGGTACGCGGCGGCAAGCAGCCGCGCATCCTGTTCGGCACCCAGGCGGGCACCAAGCCGCCGCGCTTCGTCCTGTTCGCCTCCGGCTTCCTGGAGGCGGGCTACCGGCGCTTCATCGAGCGCCGGCTGCGCGAGGAGTTCGGCTTTGCCGGCACCCCGATCCAGGTGTCGGTCCGGGTCCGCGAGAAGCGCGGCCGCAAGAAGTAACCGGGCTCAGCGCTCGTTCATCCGGTTGTCGGACCGGCCCGGCGGCAGTGCCGCCGGGCCGGTTCCACGATGCCGTCCGCCCGACGCCGACGGGAAGTCGGAGTGCCAGGAGGAGAAGCCGTTGTACTCCAGCGACTCCTCGCCCGTGCGGTCGCCCGGCAGGGTACGGAAGAGCCGGCGGTATTCGCTGTAGAGGGCGTCGTAGATCGGCGTGCCCGTGCCACCGCCTCCGGAGGCGTCCTGCGCGCTGCGCATCGACGGGATGTAGCGCTGGAAGGGGGACCGGGAGGAGGCGTCAAAGGTCTGCACACAACTGCCAACGACACGGCATTCCCGCAGGATGTGGGCCGCACGACTGAACTTCCGCTCCGCTGAGTGCCATGACCTCCCCCTCCTCCTGGGCGGGCGTCCCCGTACACGGGGGGCTGCTCGCGCCGTTCCCCGCGCCGGGTGGACGCTTGCCCTCAGCGGTGGGGCCGAGCCCTTGGGGGCGCGGGGAAGCGCGCGACAAGCCCCCTCCGGTCGATGCGGGTCGGCACCGGCCGGAAGGGGCTGTTCGGTTCGTGCCGGGCCGCCAGGCGGTGGAGGGTGCCGTCCGAGGCGGGGCGGGGTCACCGCCGGGCGAAGGCACGTACCCCACCCGGCAGGGGTCAGGTGCCGGCGAGGGGCATGGTCGCCCCGACCAGCTGGCCCCTGGCGCAGGCCTTGGCGAGGGCGTCGCGCATGAGGTCCTCGCGGGACTGCCGCCCGATGGAGCCGGCCGGGCCCGCGTAGACGTACACCGAGTTCGAGCGGCCGGCCGCGGCCCGCCACCCGTCGCTGACCTGGAGCGGCTGGTGCGCCTGCCACCACGCGCTCGCGGGCGCGCCGCCGGTCGCCGGCTGGAGCACCGCGTGCAGCTTGCCCATCGCGAGCAGCACCGACCAGCCCGCCAGCGGCGACGGCGGGGCCTCCAGGTCGAGCTGCGGCATGAAGCCCTGCTCGATGAGCAGCGGCAGGAAGTCGTCGCCGCCGCCGGTGGCGCCGACCCGGGCGACCGGCCCTGTCGGCTCGATCACCAGCGCGGGGCGCAGCGTCTCCTGGACGATGATCAGCCCGCAGGTGATGCCGAGCACCGCCTGCCGCGGGGCCGGCTCCGGCCCGGGCGCGGCACCCGCCGCGGGTGCGGGCATCCGGGCGGGGGGCGGGGCCGCCGCTTCCTCGTCGCCCGAGATGCTCCGTACGGCACCCTGCAACTGCTCCTCCGCGACCGGTACGACCTGGGAGGGGATGCATGCGGCGTGGGCGAACGCCAGTACTGCGGTCTCGTCGCCGACGAAGAGCACGGTGCTCGTCCGCTCCTGCCCGGTGTCCCCGGGGGTGCGGCAGGACGTGCAGTCGTATGTGCCCGGGGCGTTGTCCCCGGCGAGGAGCCGCTGCGTCTCCTCCTCGCCGATCTCGGCTCGTACCTCGTCGCTCACGTCGAGCAGGGGCGCCACGGGAGTCTCCTTGGTCCGTTCGGCCGGGCCTGCCCCGGCGCACTGTGACAACGGCCGGTCCGCGCCGGGGGTCACGGTCTGCCGCGCCGCGGGTTGGCGGCCCGCAGGCCGGGGGGCCGGCTGTGGGCCGAACGGGTGCGGCACGGCGGGGGGCGGGGCGTGCCGGGCGGAACCGCGGGGGAGCGCATGCTTAGCGTGGGCCGATGAGCGAGAAATCGTCTTGTCGTCATTTTCCGCGACGGCTCCGTGCTGCCGTGCTCGCCGGGCTCGGCACCGCGGCCCTGCTGCCGCTGATCACCCAGCCCGCCGAGGCCGCACAGAGCGCGCCCGAGCGCCCCGCGGCCGCCCACGCGGCGTCCGGCCCTCCCGCCGACCGCCCCGCACGGGCCGAGGCGGTGCGGCCGACGCGCTCCATCTGGGACGACCTCGCGATGTGCGAGAGCAGCGGTGACTGGCACATCGACACCGGCAACAGCTTCTACGGCGGGCTCCAGTTCTGGCAGCCGACGTGGGAACTGTTCGGCGGCCTGAAGTACGCGCGACGCGCCGACCTGGCCACCCCGGAGCAGCAGATCGCCATCGCCGAGCGGGTGCTGCGGGTCCAGGGCTGGAGCGCCTGGCCGGTGTGCTCCAAGCGGCTCGGGCTGAGCGACCACACCCACACCGTGCACATCGTGCACACCGTGCGGAGCGGCGAGACGCTGGTCGCCATCGCCGCCGACTACGCGGTGCCCGGCGGCTGGCAGCACCTCTACGCGCTGAACAAGTCGGCGGTCGGCGCCGACCCCGACCTGCTGACCCCGGGAGTGGTCCTCGGTATCGACTGACCCGGCCCGCCCCTCCCGGCCGCCCGCAGGCCGAAGCGGGGCAGCACTTGGAGGGCTGTCCCTTAGGGTTGAAGGTGACAGTCCGTCAGTCCCCGGCGCGCAGACCGGGGCGGGACGCGGCCCAGGGGGGACCTGGCACCGATGCGCATAGCCTTTCTGCTGCACAACGCCTACGGCGTCGGCGGCACCATACGCACCACCTGCAACCTGGCGAACGCCCTGGCCGGCGAGCACGAGGTGGAGGTCCTCTCGGTCTTCCGCACCCGGGAGGTGCCCGCCTTCGGCTACGACCCGCGGATCCGGCTCCGCCCGCTGGCCGACCTGCGCGAGGGCAACCCGGCCCGGCTGCGCGACGACCCACGGGCCGGCCGCCCGGCCAGGGTCTTCCCGCGCGGCGACCGGAAGTACGGCGAGTACAGCGAGCTCACCGACGCCCTGATAGGCGAGTGCCTGGCCGGCCTCGACGCCGACGTGCTGGTCGGCACCCGGCCCGGACTCAACGTGCACATGGCCAGGCAGGCCCCGCGCCGCATCGTGCGGGTCGCCCAGGAGCACCTGACGCTCGACACCCACTCCACCCGGCTGACCGCGACCCTGCGCCGCCGCTACCCGGCCCTCGACGCGGTCACCACCACCACCGCGGCCGACGCGGCCGCCTACCGCCGCAGGATGCCCGGCATCCGTGCGACCGGGGTGCCCAACAGTGTCCCGTCGGCGGGTGACGCCGTCTCCGACGGCTCGGCGCCCGTCGTGGTGGCCGCCGGCCGGCTCGCCGAGGCAAAGCGCTACGACGACCTGATCCGCGCGTTCGCCACCGTGGCCGCCGCCCACCCGGAGTGGACGCTGCGGCTCTACGGCAAGGGCGAGCGGCGCGCGGCACTCGCCGCGCTGACGAAGGAGCTCGGCCTCGGCGAGCACGTGCGGCTGATGGGCCCGACCGCCCCGCTGGAGCCCGAACTGGCCAAGGCGTCCGTCCTTGCCGTCACCTCCTCCATGGAGTCCTTCGGGATGACCATCGTGGAGGGGATGCGCGCGGGCCTGCCGGTGGTCGCCACCGACTGCCCGCTCGGCCCGGGGGAGATCGTCAGGCACGGGGTGACCGGGCTGCTGGTGCCGCCCAGGGACGTCCCGGCCATCGCCGCCGCGCTGCTGAGCCTGATCGAGGACCCGGAGCGCCGCGCCGCCATGGGGCGCGCCGCACTGGCCGCCGCGGAGGACTACGATCCGGCGGCCGTCGCCGAGCGCCACCTGCGGATCTTCCGCGAACTGCTGGCGTCGCGCCGAAGCCCCGCGGCCCGCCCCCGGGCCGCCTTGCGGGCCACCGCGGCCCTCGCCGCGGGGTCCTTGCTGACCGTCGCCGACGCCGCGGCCGCGGCCCGCAGGGCGGCGGCCAGAAAGAGCCGCGGCTTCGGGCACCGTCGGTGACGGACCCGTCGATTCACAATCCGTCCCGCATACCGGTCACCAGGTGACGGCGGGCATTGCGGAGAAGTTGTGGCGGTGTTGTGTGCACAGGAAATTCATTGGCACCGGTATTCGTACACCGGCGACGTACCGAAATGCACGATCCGTGACGCGGCAGGACAACAGGCGGCGTACGGCCGTCCGGGGGCCTACCGTGGCAGGCATGGCGCCCTCACCGCACCCCCGGCAGCAGGACCCCGACGACCCGCGTCCCGACGGGCAGCCCGCAGGCGCGGGCGGCGGCGAGCCGCAGCTGCCCTTCCCCGCCCCCAACCCGCGTGACGACCTCGACGCCTACCCGGGCCTCCCGCAGCGGCAGGCCGAGCAGCGGGCGTACGACCGCGGCTGGCAGACCGTGCGCAGCCTGCCGCCCGACGCGGTGGTGACGATGGAGTACATGGCCGGCCGGCTGAACTTCACGATCGCCGACGGCCGGGTGCGGCGCTGCTGGCTGGGCTGAGCGCCTGCCGCCGAGCCGTCCTGCGCGGCCGCGCACGGCGACGGCGGCGCGCCACCGGGTACGCGGACGGGGCGGGGGGGGGGGCCCCCCCCCCGGGCGGGGGCCCCCCCGGGGGGGGGGGGGGGGGGCGGGGGGGGGCCGGGGGCCCCGCCCCCCCGGGCCCCCCCCCCCGCC
>NZ_JBICTO010000003.1:349379-735943 GCF_043197715.1 Streptomyces sp. NPDC049040 | reverse complement strand
GCCGGGGGCGGCGCGCGGGGGGCGGGGGCCCGGGCCGGGGGGGGGGGGGGGGGCCAGGGCGCCCCCCCCCCCCCGGGCCCCCGCCCGGCGGCCCCCCCCCCCCCCCCCCCCCCCCCCCCCCCCCGGCCCGGTGACCGGTGGGCGGATCAGCCCGCGACGCCCCGGCGGCGGGCGGCCTGCTGGTGGACCAGTGGCGGAGCCGGGCGGGGGCGTTCCACCGGGGGGCGGCGGCTGCCCGCGGGAGTGCTGGGGGTGCGCTCGTGGCGGCCGGTCGGCGGCCGGATCGGCGGGTGCGGGGTGTTCGCACCCGGTGCGGTCGCCGTGCCGGCAGGAGTCGTGGCGCTGCTCGCGGCGACCGAGGGGCGGGCCGCCTGCGTCCCGTCGGCGGAGTCCTCCTGCTGCCGGGCGAGCGCGGCGGCAGGCATGGTCTGCCGGGCCAGGCTGCGCGAGCGGTCGCGCCGCCGTGCCCAGGAGCCGGTCAGGAAGTCCTCGGCCCAGGCCATCGCGGGTTCGAACCACGGCAGCGCCAGCAGGATCAGCAGGCCGGCCGCCCAGCCGAGCAGGACGTCGCTCACCCAGTGCGTGCCGAGGTAGACCGTCGTGGCGCCCACGCCGAGCGCCAGCAGCGCGCTGCCCACCGAGCCCCAGCGCCTGGCCCGCGGGGTCGTGGCCAGATATGCCAGGACGCCCCAGGTCACCACCGCGTTGGCGGTGTGACCCGAGGGAAATATGTCGCCGCCGGCGAACATCTCGGCCGATCCGACGGTCGTCGCGTAATGCGGGCCGAGCCGTCCGAGGCCGTATTTCACGGCCCCGACGGTGATGTTCAGCAGAAGCAGGGAGGTGCCCAGCACCAGCAGCGGGTGAAGGGTGCGGCGTCGCCACGCCCGCCAGCCCAGCCAGGCGAGCACCATCACGGCAGTGGGTCCGCGCTGGCCGAGGACCACGAAGTAGTCCAGGAACGCATGGATCTGCGGCCATTGCTTGTAGGGACGCCAGAGCATGACCTGCCAGTCGAGCGTCACCAGCTTGGATGTGGTGAGGACGCCCACGACGATGGCCACGTAGACCGCCAGCGTCGCACCGAACAGCCATACGCGTGTTCGACTCATCCGCGGCAGAGCGCGGTGGGCCGGGCGCTCCGCGGCGCGGTGGAGCCTGTCATCGGTACGCACTCAATCGACGTTACAGCGTGTGACGGCTTGGGTCGGCCGAACGGCCTGCTTTGTAATGACGATGTGATGTGGACTGCGTCTCACCACCCCTTTGGCTGACGGGGTTTCGGCGGAATACGGGAAGGTCTGAAGTTTATGTTCGGGTGTTGATACTCACACTGCCGTGTTCTTATTTATCGCTTATTTCCCTGCCCTTTCTCCGGAGTTTCCCGTCCGCTGGCCGGTACAGCGTGTCCGCGAACGCCCTCGGAGCCCGCCGGAGCCCCGCCTGGTCTCGCGTACGCTGGCGGCTCACTCGTTCGTGGAGGTAGGCCCATGACGCGGCCGGTCAGCCGGTGGACCATCCTGGTGGTGCTCTGCGTCAGCCTGCTGATCGTGGCCCTGGATGCGACCGTGCTGCACGTCGCGGTGCCGGCGCTCACCGAGGACCTGCACCCCGGCGCCCAGGACCTGCTGTGGATCGTCGACGCCTACCCGCTGATCGCCGCCTCGCTGCTGATCCTGTTCGGGACGCTGGGGGACCGGATCGGCCGCCGCCGGGTGCTGCTCACCGGCTACGCGCTCTTCGGCGCCGCCTCCGCGCTCGCCGCCTTCGCGCCGACCCCGCACGTACTGATCGCCGCCCGCGCGCTGCTCGGCGCCGGCGGCGCCATGATCATGCCCGCCACCCTGTCGATCCTGCGGCAGGTCTTCCCCGACCGGCGCGAGCGGGCGCTCGCGATCGGGATGTGGAGCGCGGTCGCCGCGGTGGGCGCCGCGGTCGGGCCGGTGCTCGGCGGCCTGATGATCGAGCACTTCTGGTGGGGTTCCGTCTTCCTGATCAACATCCCGCTGATGGCGGTGATGCTGCCGGTCGGCCGGCTGCTGCTGCCCGAGTCGCGCGGCGGCTGCGACGGGCCATGGGACGTGCTCGGCGCGGTCACCGCGGCCCTCGGCGTGCTGGGCGCGGTCTTCGGCGTCAAACGGCTGGGCGCGGGCGCGTCCCCGCTGGACACCTCGGTGTGGCTGCCGCTGGTCGCGGGCGCCGCCCTGCTGGTGCTCTTCGTGCGCCGCCAGCGCCGCCGCGAGCACCCGCTGATCGACGTGCGGATGTTCGCGCAGGCGGCCTTCACCACCTCGGTCGGCTGCATCGTGCTGGCGATGCTCGCCCTGGTGGGCCTCGAACTGGTCGCCGTCCAGTACCTCCAGCTGGTCCTCGGCCTCAGCCCCCTCGACACCGGCCTGCGGCTGCTGCCGCTGACCTTCGCCGCGATGGCGGCCGGCCTGGCCGGCTCCCGGCTCCTCCAGCGCTTCGGGCCGCGGCGGATGGTGGCGGGCGGCTTCCTGCTCACCGCGCTGGCCGTACTGTCACTGACCGCGATGGGCCAGCACGACCGCCCGCTGCTGCTCACGGCCGCCTTCGTGATGCTCGGGGCCGGCCTGGAAGCGACGCTCTTCGGCGCCTACGAGTCGATGCTCAGTGAGGCGCCTGCCCGCCAGGCGGGCGGCGCGGCAGCGATAGGCGAGACGTCCTACCAGCTCGGCGCGGGGATGGGCATCGCGCTGCTCGGCAGCGTGATGAACGCCGCGTACGACCCGCACGTCCCCGGCGTCGACTCCGCCGACAGCGCGGCCGCCGGCCAGTCGCTGGGCGGCGCCTACGACGTCGCGGACCGGCTCGGCGGCGGCAGCGGGGCAGCGCTGCGGCACGCCGCGCGGCACTCGTTCGTCTTCGGCATGCATATGACGCTGCTGGTCAGCGCGGTCCTGCTGCTCCTCGGCGCCTGTGCGGCGCTGCGGCTGCCGCGCGCGATGGAATGCGCCCCCCGCGATCCGCGGCCCGCGGTGAGCAGGGACGCCCAGCTCGCGGCGCGCTCCGAGGCGCCGGCGGCCGTACGCTCTGGACGCGCGGCAGACTGATCCGTAACGTCAGCCGGGAACCGTTGTCACCACTGCTGGTTTTTGGGCCGGAGGTCCCCTGCCATGCCGCCCGCAGCGAAAGCGTCCACGTCCGGCCTGCCGCCGTTCGACCCGTACGACCCGCTGGGTCTCGACGACCTGCTCAGCGACGAGGACCGCGCGGTGCGCGACACCGTGAGGGCCTGGGCCGCCGACCGGGTGCTGCCGCACGTGGCCGGCTGGTACGAGCGCGGCGAGCTGCCCGTCATCCGGGAGCTCGCCCGGGAACTCGGCGCGATCGGGGCCCTCGGCATGCCGCTGACCGGCTACGGCTGCGCCGGTGCCAGCGCGGTGCAGTACGGCCTGGCCTGCCTGGAGCTGGAGGCCGCCGACTCCGGCATCCGCTCGCTGGTGTCGGTGCAGGGCTCGCTCGCGATGTACGCGATCCACCGCTTCGGCTCCGATGAGCACAAGGAGCGGTGGCTGCCGCGGATGGCCGCGGGCGAGGTCATCGGCTGCTTCGGGCTCACCGAACCCGACCACGGCTCCGACCCGGCCGGGATGCGCACCCGCGCCCGCAGGGACGGCTCCGACTGGGTTCTCGACGGCCGCAAGACCTGGATCACCAACGGGTCGGTCGCCGGTGTCGCCGTGGTGTGGGCGCAGACCGAGGACGGCATCCGCGGCTTCGCCGTCCCCACCGACACGGCCGGCTTCAGCGCCCCCGAGATCCACCACAAGTGGAGCCTGCGCGCCTCGGTCACCAGCGAACTCGTCCTCGACGGCGTACGCCTGCCCGCAGACGCGGTGCTGCCCGGCGCGACCGGGCTGCGCGGGCCGCTGAGCTGCCTGAGCCACGCCCGCTACGGCATCGTGTGGGGCGCCATGGGCGCGGCCCGCGCCAGTTTCGAGGCCGCGCTCGACTACGCGGGCACCCGCGAGCAGTTCGGCCGGCCGATCGGCGGCTTCCAGCTCACCCAGGCCAAGCTCGCCGACATGGCCGTCGAACTGCACAAGGGCATCCTGCTCGCGCACCACCTCGGCCGGCGGATGGACGCCGGGCGGCTGCGCCCCGAGCAGATCAGCTTCGGCAAGCTCAACAACGTCCGCGAGGCCATCGACATCTGCCGCACCGCCAGGACCGTGCTCGGCGCCAACGGCATCTCGCTCGAATACCCCGTCATGCGGCACGCCACCAACCTCGAATCGGTGCTCACCTACGAGGGCACCGTCGAGATGCACCAGCTGGTCCTGGGCAAGGCGCTCACCGGGTTCGACGCCTTCCGCGGCTGAGGGACGCTTCCGCGGCTGGGGAACGCCTCCGGCACAAGCCGGGGCGGCGCCGGCTACATGTGCACCCGCGGCAGGATCCGGTCCAGGCGGCGCGGGAACCACCAGTTGGCCCGGCCCACCAGGAACATCGTGGACGGCACCAGGATCAGCCGCACGACCGTCGCGTCGAGCACCACGCTGACCGCGAGGCCCAGCGCCAGCATCTTGACCACGACCGTGGGCGACACGGTGAACGACAGGAAGACCGCGGTCATGATGAAGGCGGCGCTGGAGATCACCCGGCCGGTCGCGGAGAGCCCCGCACCGACCGACCTGGTGTTGTCCGCGGTGCGGTGCCAGGCCTCGGAGATCCGCGACAGCAGGAAGATCTCGTAGTCCATCGAGAGCCCGAAGACGATCGCGAACATCATCATCGGCACGTACGACTCGATCGGCACCGCCTCCGGCAGCCCGAGCGCCCCCGTCCCCCAGCCCCACTGGAAGACCGCGACCAGCACCCCGTAGGAGGCGCCGGTGGTCAGCAGGTTGAGGATCACCGCCTTGAGCGGGATGACCAGGCTGCGGAAGACCGTCATCAGCAGCACGAAGGCGGCGACCAGCACGATGCCGATGATGATCGGCAGCCGGTCCTTGACCGTGTCGCGGAAGTCGAACTGGCCGGCGGCGGTGCCGGTGAGATAGCCCTGCGCGCCGGTGCCGCGCAGCGCGTCGGGCAGCACATGGTCGGTCAGCGCGTTGAACAGCCCCCCGGTGGCGGCCGACTGCGGATCGTCGGCCGGTGTGACCGTGCCGACGAGCAGCTTGCCGTCCGGGGTCGGCTGGAGCTCGGTGGCCTGCGCGATGTCGGGGGTGTCCTGGAGCGCCTTGTCGACGTCGTCACCGACCTGGTCGGCGGGCACGGTCGCGTGTGAGACGTCGACCACCACCGTGAAGGGCGCGTTGGCACCCGGCCCGAAGCCGGGGCCCTGCCCGGCCGAGATCAGGTCGAAGGCGACCCTGCTGGTGCTGCCGGACTTCGCGGCGCCGTCGTCGACATGGCCGAGCCGCATCGAGAACAGCGGCACGGCGAGCACCACGAGCAGTGCGACCCCGCAGGACAGGAAGGCCGCCGGGTGCCGGGAGACCAGTCGTGCGTAGCGGTGCCAGCTGTCGTCCTCACCCGCGGTCTCGGCGACCGGACGGTGGCGTACTTTCACGCGGTCGATGGCGCGGCCGGTCAGCGCCAGCGCGGCGGGCACCAGGGTCAGCGACGCGCTCGCGGTGACCACCACGGCGATGGTCGCGGCCAGGCCGAGCTTGCCGATGAAGCTGAGGCCGCAGGCGTACAGGCTCAGCAGCGCCACCGCCACCGTCGTCGCGGCCACCAGCACCGCATGGCCGCTGGACGCGCAGGTGCGCGTGACGGCGTCGGCGGGGGAGCGGCCGTCGATCAGGTCCTGCCGGAAACGGGTGGTCAGGAAGAGCGCGTAGTCGATGCCCACGCCGAGCCCGATCATGGTGGCCAGCGTCGGGGCCGACGTGGAGAAGGTGACCACGCCTGCCACGATGCCGACCACCCCGATGCCCACCAGCACCCCGACCAGCGCGCACAGCAGCGGCAGCACGGCGCCCAGCACGCTGCCGAAGACCAGCAGCAGGATCACCAGGGCGGCGCCGATGCCGACGAGTTCGCTGGTCAGGTCGTTGGCCGGGGCGTTGGTGACCTGGTCGAGGCCGCCGCCGTACTCCACCTGGACGCCGTCGGACCTGGCGGGCGCGGTCGCCTTGTCGAGCTGGTCGACGTAGCCGTGGCCGAGGGACTTCAGCTGCTCGTCGAAGGAGACCGTGGTGTACGCGGTCGCGCCGTCCTTGCTGGTGACCAGGGCCGAGGCGGCGGTGGCGTGCGGCATCGCGGCAAGGCCGGAGACCGCCGAGTCCACGGACTGCTGGTGGTCGGCCACCGTACCGCTGCCGGTGTGGAAGACGACGAGGCCGTTGGGAGCGGCCGCCGCCGGGTCCGAGGCCTTGAGCAGGTCGCCACCGGTGTCCGACCGGCTGCCCGGCAGGCTGAGCTGGTCGCTGAAGGTCGCACCGACGATGTGCCGGCCGCCGAGCGCGGCCACCAGGAGCACCAGCCACAGGGCGATCACCCACGGCGAGTGCCGGGCGCAGAAGCCGCCGATGCGGGCCAGCCTGCCGGCGGGGGTCTCGGGCACGCGGGAGGCGCCGGAGGGCGGCTCCGGCACGGGCGGGACGGACGTCACGGCGCCTCCAGAAGACTGTCGGAAGTGTCCCGATTGTTCCGGAGGTGTTGGGGTGTGCCCGGTCGACAGGCCGTAAGGATGCACCGCGGCGCGCGGGCGCGGACGCGCGCACGGCAGGACTCCCACCTGACGCAGGGGGTGGTGCCATCGGCACGGGCGGGTGGCGGCAGAAGGACGTCCGCAGGTGTCGCGGTCCTTCCTGCCATTTGCCGGTCAGGGTGGGCCCTGCCGGTCGGTGCCGCCGTTCTGCGCCAGGCGTGCCGCATGCGTGAGCGCACGCCGGACCAGCTGTGACAGCAGGCGCTTGGATGCCGCCAGGCCCAGTTCTCTTTGCCAGGGGGAGACCGTGTACCAGCCCCGGCCGGGATCGGTCAGGGGCGGGTAGGGCGCTGCGCGCTCAAGGATCTCGGGTGGCGCTTCGGGAAGGCGTACCAGGAGCGCGCTCGTGCCCCGGGCGACCACCGCAGCGATGCCGTCGGCAGCCAGCACAGGCAAGCCGTAGACCGCGAGGATCGGGCAGTGGGGGGCGAGGTCCGCGAGTCTTTCGGCGAGTTCGGGGTGTGCGTGCAGCTCCCACCCCTCGTAGGCGTAGTCACCGTGCCTCTGCGGAACGCCTTGTGCCCGTAGCTGTTCGAGCAGCGCCGCGTTCTGAGGCAGGTCGGGCAACAACGTCATGCCCGGAAAGGCTACGCACCGTTCGGCAGCAGGGGCACCCAGCCCCTGGGAAGGCCCTCGGGGCCGGCCATCGGCTCCCGTGCAGGCCGACCGCCCTCATGTACGCGGCCAGGCAGGCCGCGCACATGAGGGGCTAGTTCTGGTTGAAGAAGCCGTCGCCGCCGCGGCGGCTGTCGGCGTTGAGCACCGAGTAGTCGGCCGGGGTCAGCAGGAAGACCCTGGTGGCGACCCGCTCGATGGAACCGCGCAGGCCGAAGGTGAGGCCGGCGGCGAAGTCGACCACGCGCTTGGCGTCCGCGGACTCCATGCCCGTGAGGTTGACGATCACCGGCACACCCTCACGGAAGAGCTCGCCGATGCCGCGTGCGTCCCGGAAGCCGTCCGGGGTGACGGTGGCGATCCGCCGGCCCTGCTCGTGCGCGGCTTCGGTGGCGACCCGCACCCGCGGATCCGTCACCCAGGTGTCGGCGCGCTCGGAGCCCTCGCCGTAGTCGGCGTACTCCTCGTCGTAGTAACCCTCGCCACCGTTGTCGTCGACGAGGCCCAGCCAGGCACTCGCCCGTCGAACCGATCCCATGGACGCCTCCTCTCTCACACGCGGTCAGTACCGTCCGTCCGCAAGTCCTATCGTCGTCCATGAAGTGGATGATGCGCCAAGCGGATAGCCGCCACTCAGGCGAGTTGTGACGGTACTGGCACACACGATAGTGGCGTACCGTCAGCCCGCCCGAGGTGTAGGGAAGGTGACGATCCGATGGGAACGCATTTCACGTCCGGGTGACGGGCAGGGCCGTACGGCCCTGCGCAGGCCGTCTGCCCGGTTCTGCAGGTACCCATCATGCATTCCCTGACGATGATCCGACAGGCGATAACATGACCCGTGGCCGTTTGAAGGAGTTTCGGCGTGGCCCGCGGGAATTGCGGGACGCGCGGGGTCACCGGGGGGAATGAATGTTCGGCATCATCAGGCCGTGCCGCCACCGAATGTCGGAGGGAATGGCCGCATCCTGGCTCGCCCATCTGTGCGGGCTGTGCCTCGCGCTGCGGGACGGGCACGGGCAGGTCGCGAGAATCGCCACCAATTACGACGGCCTGATCATCTCCGTCCTCGTCGAGGCCCAGACGGCCGCGACCGCGGACCGGCGCAGGACCGCGGGGCCGTGCCCGCTGCGCGGCATGCGGACCGCGCCGGTCGCCACCGGCGAGGGCGCGCGGCTGGCCGCGGCCGTGTCGCTGGTCCTCGCGTCGGCCAAGATGCGCGACCACGTCGAGGACCGGGACGGCCTCTACCGGCGGCGCCCGGTCGCCGCCACGGCCCGCGGTGTGGCCCGCCGCTGGGACCGGGCGGGCGCCAGGACCGGCGGGGACCTCGGCTTCGACACCGCGGTACTGGTCGACGCGGCCGGCAGGCAGGCCGCGATCGAGGCGGCGGCCGGCCCCGGCACCCCGCTGCTTGCCGTCACCGAGCCGACCGAGACCGCCACCGCCGCCGCCTTCGCGCACACCGCGGTCCTCGCGGGATGTCCCGCCAACAAGCCGCCGCTGGAGGAGGCGGGCAGGCTGTTCGGACGGCTCGCCCATCTGCTCGACGCGGTCGAGGACCTGGCCGCCGACACCCGCTCGGGTGCCTGGAACCCGCTCACCGCGACCGGCACCGACCTCGCGGAGGCGCGCCGGCTGTGCGACGACGCCCTGCACGGCATACGGCTGGCCCTGCGCGACACCGACTTCGCGGGCTCGGCCGCCGGACGGCTGGCCCATGTGCTGCTGGTGCACGAGCTGGGCCGGTCGGTGGAGCGGGCCTTCGGCGCCGGAGGCTGCGCGCACGGGATACAGCCGCCTGCGGCTCCGCAGGCCGCGGGGGCCCCGGTGCAGGACAGCGGCAATCCCTTCGGCGGCAATCCCTACGCGCCTGGAGCGCCGGGCCAGAGCCCTTACGCGCCGGGCGGCCCCGGATTCCCCGGCGGCTTCCCGCCCCCGGAGCCGCCGCGGCGGCGGCGCGGGCTGCTGGCCGGATGCCTGGTCTACACGGGCCTGTGCTGCACCTGCCAGTTGTGCTGCGCCGAGCACGAGGACCCGTGGAACGGGCGGCGCAGGGATCCGTGGTGCGACGGCTGTGACGGTTGCGATGGCTGCTGTGACTGCTGCAACTGCTGTGATGGATGCGACGGTTGCGATTGCTGCGACTGCGGTTGCGACTGCTGAGCCGGCTCGTCGAGCCGGCGGCGCCGCGGCGGAGTCACACCGTGCGGGGAGCCCGAGGGAGGGGCGGAAGAGCGCGAAGCGAGCGTGTGTGAAGGCCGGACGATCCGTCGAGGCGGGTCAGTGGCCGCAACACGAGGCCGACCACACCCGACCGAAGTCGATGTGGTCGCGGGTGACGAGCCGGCAGCTGCGCATGGGGACAGTGCAGCAGCCGCTCCCGTGATCCGTCAACCACGGCGAGACGCGCTGTCCACGGACTGGACACGCTTGACAGCGGTCGACAACGGCGGCTTAGCCTTCGATGAAGCCCCTTGTGGCTCAGCCGCGTTGAGGGACGCGGCGGCTGTGTGTGAAGGCACCACCCGTGCCTCTTCCGCGTGTCGACGGAGCCTTCGCATGCCTGCCCACTCGTATCCCTCCGCACCCCCGCCGCCCGCTTCCGCCGTGCCGCACCGCCCCGGCCGCACCCTGCACCTGGCCGCGGCCATCGGCGGCGGCCGCGCGGGGCACGAGGGCGCGCACCATCGGGAGCTGGCCCGGCTCGCCGAGAGCGGCGGCCTCGACTTCGTCACGCTGGAATTCGGCGCCGCGGACGGTTGCGGGCCGCTGGAGGCGGTCGCCCAGCTGGCGGCGGTGGCGCCCGCGACGGCCAGGATCGGCGTGGTGCCCGCCGTGCCCTCAGGCGGCGCGGAGCCCGCGGACGTGGCCGCGGCCGTTGCCACCCTCGACTGGGTCAGCCGCGGCCGGGCCGGCTGGACGCTCGCGGTCCCGCCCGCACCACCGGCCACGAGAGGGCGCGGGCGGCAGCCCGAGCGGCCGGCGGCCGTGTGGCGGGCCGCCGCCGACACCGCCGACGCGGTCACCCGGATGTGGCGCGGCGGGCGCGGGCCGTGGTCGGCGCGGGCCGCACCGGTCACCGCGCTCGATGCCACCGAGTCCGGTGCCAGGGCCGTCGCCGCCAGGCATGCCGACATCGCCTTCGTCCGGGCGGCCCGGCCGGAGGGCGCCGGCCGGATCAGGGCCGACCTCCACCGGCTCGCCGCAGAGGCGGGCCGCGATCCCGACCGGCTGCTGGTGCTCGCCGACCTGTCGGTCGACCTCTGCGGCGGCGAGGCCGCCAGGGAACCGGGCGCCGAGACCGCGCTGCTGCCCGACGCGTCAGGCGGGGTGCTCTTCAGGGGCGGCCCCGTCGACCTGGCCGCCCTCATAGCGGACTGGCGGCGCCAGGGCGCGGTCGACGGCTTCCACGTCCGACCGGTGGAGGCGGGGCGCGACCTGGAGCGCTTCGTGAACGGCACGGCCGCCCTGCTCCAGCACCGGGGGCTCTTCCGCTCCTTCCACCCGGGTGCGACCCTGCGCGAACACCTCGGCCTCCACCGCCCGCCGCGCCCGGCCGCCCGGGTGCTCACATGACCGCGCGCCGTCCGCCCGCGGCGGGAGTGCCCCGGGGTGCGGGTGCGGGTGCCGGTGCGGCTGTCGGTGCGGCCGTCGGGGGCATGGTCCTGGCCGGCGGACGGGCCGCCGAGGTCGGGGTGCGCTGGTGACCGGCGGCCGGGCGGCCGCCCCGGGTGCACGGCAGGTGCATCTCGCAGTCGAGCTGCCGAGGGGCGGGCCAGGGGCGCCGGCGCCGGAGTTCGAGACGTGGGCCGCGCTCGCCAGGGCCGCGGAGCGCGGCCTGTTCGACTTCGTGCTGCTCACCGCCGGGGAAGGCGGAGCCACCGCCGACCGGGGCGGGCGCTGCGGGCCTGACCCGGTCACCGTGCTGCACGCGCTGGCCGCGGTCACCACCAGGATCGGCCTCGCCGTGGCTGTCCCGCCGCCGGATGCCGGGCGCGGATCGTACGAGCTGGCCCGCGGGATCGCCGCGCTCGACCGGCTCAGCGGCGGGCGCGCGGGCGGGCCGCCCTGGCGGTTCGGCGATCCGGCGGGCCCGCAGGGGCGGCCGGTGGCCATGGGGTTCGGCGGTACGGCCGAGGTGCTGCTCGCCGGGCGGCCGCCTGCGGGGCGGCGGGCGCGGGTGCTGTCCCGTGTCGACCTGGCCGCGGACGCCGCCGCGACTCCCGCGGCCGCGCGGGAATTCGCCGACCGCCTGCACGCGGGGGTGCAGAGCGCCGCGGCCGACGGCTTCGTGCTGCGCCCCGATCCGGCGGCCGCGGGCCGCGGCCTCGACGCGTTCGTCGACCGGGTGGTGCCGCTGCTCCAGGAGCGCGGGTCGCTGCGCACCGCCTACACGGGGGAGACGCTGCGCGACCACCTGGGCCTGCCGCGGCCGGTGCGGTAGCGGTGGAGCCCGGGTCATATGCCGTTGCGCCCGGCGCACTTGAGCCCGCCGGGTCGCGTGTGTTTCCAGCTGGTTTCCGGTACTCAGGCCCTCTTGTGTGTTCCCTGTGAGGCCTGAATACTCCCATGAGTGCCCGTCAGGCTGACAGCGCGTTCGTTTATCGGTGCGCCTGACAGTACATCGACAAAATTCCCCCTCCACCCCCACAGGAGGAACGAGTGAAGTCCACCCGACGCATACAACTCCTCGCCGTCACCACCGGCATGCTCGCCGCGAGCGCGTTCGCCCTTCCGTCCGCCGGCGCCGCGTCCTCCGGCGCCGCGAAGGCGACCCCGGAAGCCGCGGTGTCGCTCGCCGCCCACCTCGGTGCCGACCGCACCGCGGGCACGTACTACGACAGCTCGACCAAGACCACCGTCGTCAACGTCACCAGCCAGGCCGCGGCCGACACCGTCCGTGCCGCGGGCGCCACACCCCGCCTGGTCACCCACAGCGCCGCCCAGCTCGCCAAGGCGGGCGACACCACCAAGGCCGCCGACATCGCCGGCACCGCCTGGTCGGTCGACCCCCGCTCCAACACCCTGGAGATCAACGCCGACAGCCGGGTGACCCCCGCCCAGCTGGCCGCGCTCACCAAGGCCACCGCGTCGTACGGCGACGCCGTCCGCATCACCCGGGTGTCCGGCACCTTCAGCAAGCTGCTGTCCGGCGGCGACCCGGTCCTCACCAACAGCTGGCGCTGCTCGGTGGGCTTCAACGTCCGCAGCGGCAGCACGTACTACTTCCTGACCGCGGGCCACTGCACCAAGGGGCTGCCCGCCTACTACACGAGCTCAGGTACGTACATCGGCCCGACGGTGGGCAGCAGCTTCCCCGGCAACGACTACGGCATCGTCCGCTACGACAGCTCCGTCGCCCATGACGGCACCGTCGGCAGCCAGGACATCACCAGCGCCGCGAACGCCTTCGTCGGCGAGTCCGTCAAGCGCCGCGGCTCCACCACGGGCATCCACAGCGGCACGGTCCAGGGCCTCAACGCCACCGTCAACTACGGTGCCGACGGGATCGTCTCCGGCCTGATCAAGACCAACGTCTGCGCCGAACCCGGCGACAGCGGCGGCTCACTCTACGACGGCGCCAAGGCCATCGGCCTGACCTCGGGCGGCAGCGGCAACTGCAGCTCCGGCGGTACGACCTACTTCCAGCCGGTCACCGAGGCGCTCAGCGCGTACGGGGTCAGCGTCTTCTGACGCACCCGCTCTCCCGTCCGCTCGCGCCCCCGCCGTGCCCCTGCGCGGCGGGGGCGTACGCGTCCGCCGTCCAGCGGCCTTCCTCGCGGTCAGTGGCTGTCCGCGACCGCTGGCACACTGGCGGAATGCTGGAAACCTCCGCACGGCTGCTGCGCCTGCTGTCGCTGCTCCAGTCCCGCCGCGACTGGACGGGCCCGGAACTGGCGGACCGGCTCGACGTCACCGCGCGCACGGTCCGCCGCGACGTCGAGCGCCTGCGGGCGCTCGGCTACCCGGTGCACGCGGCCCCCGGCACCGCGGGCGGCTACCGGCTGGGCGCAGGCGCCGCACTCCCGCCGCTGCTGCTCGACGACGAGGAGGCGGTGGCCGTCGCGCTGTGCCTGCGCACCGGGGCCGGCGGCACCGTCGAGGGCATCGAGGAGACCTCGGTCCGCGCGCTGACCAAGCTCGAACAGGTGCTGCCGTCCCGGCTGCGGCACCGCGTCCAGTCGATGCAGGCCGTCACCGTGCAGTCCCGCCGCCCCGGCCCGACCGTCAACCAGCAGGTGCTGACCGTGCTCGGCGCCGCCTGCCGGGACCGCGAGAAACTGCGCTTCGACTACCTCGACCACGGCGGTGCCGCCAGCCACCGCACGGTCGAGCCGTACCGCCTGGTGCACCACGGCCGCCGCTGGTATCTGCTCGCCCACGACACCGACCGCGACGACTGGCGCACCTTCCGGGTCGACAGGATCGAGCCCAAGTCCCCCACGGGGCCCCGCTTCACCCCGCGCGAACTGCCCGAGGACGCGGCCGCCTACGTCGCCAAGGGCGTCACCTCGCGGGCCTACCGCTACCAGGCGGTGATCGTCCTGCACACCTCCGCGGAATCGCTCGCACAGTACGACTGGTCGGGCTTCGGCACCGTCACCCCGGTCGACGGCCTCAGCTGCGAACTGCGCACCGGCTTCGAGTCGCTGGACGCGCTTGCGATGTACGTCGGCATGCTCGGCGTGGACTTCGAGATCAGGGAGCCGCCCGAACTCGCCGACCACCTGCGGACGGTGGCCGCCCGGCTGACCCGGGCGGCGGGAACCGCCGGCTGACCCGCCGGCCGGTCAGTCCAGCGGACCGCTGAACGGCCCGGCCGCGCCCGCCCCGTACACCCGGTCCGCGCGCAGGCTGATCACCAGCCGCCGGTCGGCGACCATCGCGGCACGGTATTCGTCCCAGTCCGGGTGCTCGCCCGCGATCGCCCGGTAGACGTCGATCAGCTCCTCGACCGTCGCGTCCCGCGGCTCCGCGGCCACCGGGGTCAGCTCGGCGTCGCCCTCGGCGACCAGATACGCCCGCATGTCGGGCGTGCCGACGTAGAAGCCGGCCCGCGGGTCCCGGCGCAGGTTGCGGGTCTTGGCGCGGTCGTCGGTCGCCGAGATGCGGATCGTCCGCGTGGCGTCCTCGTAGGTGAAGGCCACGTTGGACAGCTGGGGCCTGCCGTCCTTCTTCAGGGTGACGAGCACCCCGGTGCGCTGCGTGCGCAGCAGCTGGAGCAGGTTGTCGGTGGCGGAGTCCTGGCTCATGGTCGCTCCTCGGGGTCGTCCGGCCCACGGGTGTCGGCCGGCTCGCGAGTGTCCGGTTCCTGGTCGTACGGGATCGGGGCGTGCGGCTCCGCGCCCTCGGGTTCCGCGAGGGGGAACACCATCACCGTCGCGCCGATTCCG
This sequence comes from Streptomyces sp. NPDC049040, assembly GCF_043197715.1. Taxonomy (NCBI): domain Bacteria; kingdom Bacillati; phylum Actinomycetota; class Actinomycetes; order Kitasatosporales; family Streptomycetaceae; genus Streptomyces; species Streptomyces sp. NPDC049040. The sequence continues at coordinate 721,243 of NZ_JBICTO010000003.1, read as the reverse complement.
ACCGTGCCGGGGGCGTGCGGGGCCCGGGCGGCGTCGTGCAACTCGCCGAAGAGCGCGGCCAGCCGGTGCCTGAAATCCGTCCACACCTCGGGCGCCACCCACAACTCCGCGTCCGAGGTCACCCCTTCGGCGCCGGGCTCCCGGCGGCCCGCGCGATCCCGCAGGTTGTGGGCCATCGCCTCGGCGATCAGCCGGACCCCCTCGTGGCGCTGGTCCGACAGCGGGGACCCGTGCACCGCCCGGTAGCGGCGCTCCCGCCCGCCGCGGTTGGCCCGCACCTCGGCCAGCTCCACCAGGCCGACCGCGTCGAGGCGGCGCAGGTGCTGGCTGGCGAGCGCGTGCGAGATGCCCAGCTCGCGGGACAGCTCGGCGGCCGACAGCGGCACGTTCCAGACCAGGGACACGATACGCAGCCGCACCGGATGGGCGAGGGCGCGCAGGAGAGGATCGGTGGCGGTCATACGCCCATTACACCGCTGCCGGCGATCCGGTGCGGAGATTGTCCAGCAGACTCCCAAGCAATAGGTTGGGAGTCATGACGGTGCGGAAGGTACTGCGGGACCGGGACGCGGCGACGTATCTGGGCGGGGTCCTGGTCTCCGGGTTCGGGGACTCGGCGATGCTGCTGGTCGCCGGTGTGTGGGTGAAGACGCTGACCGGATCGAGCAGCCTGGCCGCCGCGGTGACCTGCTGCGTCTGGGTGCCCGCCCTGGCGGGACCGCTGCTGGGCACCGTCGCCGACCGGTTCCGCCGCCGGCGGCTGCTGATCGCCGTCAACGCCGCTCTCGCCGCGCTGCTCCCGGTGCTGCTCGCGGTCCGCTCGGGACGGGACGTCTGGCTGCTCCTGCTGGTGCTCACCGCGGTCGGCGCCGCTTCCGTGCTCTGCGACGCCGCCGAGGCGGGGCTGGTCGCCAGCGCCGTGCCGGCCGGGCTGCGCGGCGACTTCAACGGCCTGCGGATGACCGTCAACGAGGCCATGAAGCTGCTCGCCCCGCTGGCCGGCGCGGGCCTCTTCCTGCGCTGGGGCGGCGGCGCCGTCGCCCTGCTCGACGCCGCCACCTTCGTGCTGGCCGCACTGGCCTTCCGCGCGCTGCGGATCCGCGAGGAGCCGCCCGCCCCTGCGGCCGGCGGCTGGCGCGAGCAGACCGCCCAGGGGGTGCGCGCCCTGCGCGGCAACCCGCCGCTGCTGCGCCTGGTGGGCGCGGGGTCCGCCGCCATGCTGCTGTCCGGGATCAGCAGCGCCGCGATCTACGAGCTGGCCGACGCCGGCCTGCACCGCCCGCCCGCCTTCGTCGGCGTGCTCTACGCGGTCCAGGGCGCGGGCTCGATCATGGCGGGAACCGTGGCCGGCGCCGTCATGCGCCGGCTCCCGGAGCACGCCTTCGCCGCCGTGGGCCTGCTGCTCTTCACCGCGGGCGCCGCCGTACGGGCCGTGCCGTCGCTGCCGGTGGTGCTCGCCGGGACCCTGGCGATCGGCGTCGGGCTGCCCTGGGTGATCGTCGCGGCCTTCACCGCCGTGCAGCAGCACACCGAGCCCGCCCTGGTCGGCCGGGTGGCCGCCGCCGCGGGCACGCTGGTCTTCGCGCCCACCGCGGTGGCCGCGGCGCTCGGCGCGGTCCTGGTCGCGCTGGTCGACTACCGGGTGCAGCTGGGCGCGGTCGCGGTGGCCGGTGCGGCGGCGGCCTGGCTCCTGCTGCTGCGCCGCCCGCGGACCCCCGGGGTGAGGCCCGCACCCGAGGCGCCCCCCGTGGCGGGGACCGTACCCGGGCCCAGGCGCGGGGCCGGCGCGGACGGCGACCGGGGCCGTACCGGCTGAAGGCCCGGGGCCGTCAGCCGTACCGGGCGGCCCGGCGACCCTGAAGGACCCGGGGCCGTCCGGGTCGCCGGGCTGCCCGGTACGTGGGTGCCGCCGCGCCCTGCCCGCCGCCTGTCGCCCGCGGGTCGCCCCCGGCTTCGAACGGGCGGCGGGCCCTGGCCGGTCGTGCCCCGGGGCGGCGGTGCCGCCGCGCGGGTCGTGATGAACCTCATCGGTCGCGGCGGGCCTCGCGCTGCCCGGCGCCAAGTCGGCTGCCGGGCCGGGGAGATGAAGCAGAACCACTGGATCCGGCCAGCGTTTTCGACGGTCCGATCGTCCGGTGCCGGCGCGTTCGACTCGCTGACCTGGGATGACCGCGCTAAGCTAATCGAACGAACGTACGAGGAACGTATCGGGCGGATGGCTGAAAAGGGGTGGAGTGGTGGAGGTGCGGCATGGCGGGCTTCGCCCATCTGCACGTCGCGTCCGGTTACTCCGAGCGGTACGGCGCCGCCCACCCCGAACAGCTCGCCCGGCGGGCGGCGGAACGCGGCATGACGGCACTGGCGCTGACCGACCGGGACACCGTCACCGGGGCGGTGCGGTTCGCGCAGGCGTGCGCGGAAGCGGAGGTGCGGCCGGTCTTCGGGATCGACCTCGCCGTGGCGCCACTCGCTCCGCCGCCCCCCGCCCAGCGGCGCAGGACCCCGGTACGCGGCGGCGCCCACGTGGTCGAGCCGCCGCTGCGGTTCGTGCTGCTCGCCCAGGACGGCCAGGGCTGGGCCCGGCTGTGCCGGATCACCAGCGCCGCCCACGCCGGCACGGCGAGCGGGGCCGCCCCCGTGCAGGTGCCGTGGGAGGCGCTGCGCGAGCACGGCGGCGCCGGCCTGACCGTGCTGCTCGGCCCGCTCTCGGAGCCGGCGCGGGCGCTGGCCGCCGGGCGGGAGGATCTCGCGGTGCGACTGCTGCGGCCGTGGTGGGAGGTCTTCGGTGACGGCTTGCGCCTCGAAGCGGTCGTCCACGGCCGGTCAGGGACCGGCCCCGGGTCGCTGCGGCTGGCCGCCCGCACCCTCGCGCTCGCCGACAGGACCCGCACCACCGCCGTCCTGACCAACGCCGTCCGCTACGCCGACCCCGACCAGCACCGCCTCGCCGACGTCCTGGACGCGGCGCGGCTGCTGCGGCCCATCGACCGGCGCCGGCTGGACGGCGGGCAGCGCTGGCTCAGGGGCGAGGCGGAGATGGCCCGGGTCGCGCAGGAGATCGCCGAATGCGCCGGCGCGGGCCCGCACAGGGCCGGCCGCCTGCTCGCCGACACCGCCGCGGCCGCGGCGGCCTGCACCCTCGACCCGGGAGCGGACCTCGGGCTCGGGGCCCGGCACTTCCCGGAACCCGAGGTCGTCGGAGCCGGCCCGCGCGGCGCCGCCGAAGTCCTGCGGGAGAAGTCCATGGCGGGTCTGGCCCGGCGCGGCCTGGACCGCGACCGGGCCGCACGCGAGCGGATGGCGGATGAGCTGGACATCATCACCCGGCTGGGTTTCGACGCGTACTTCCTCGCCGTCGGCCAGGTGGTCGCCGACATCCGCGAGCTGGGCATCCGGGTCGCGGCCCGCGGCTCGGGCGCGGGGTCGATGGTCTGCCATGCGCTGGGCATCGCCACGGCCAACCCGCTCGACCACCGGCTGCTGTTCGAACGCTTCCTGAGCGTCCGGCGCGACTCGCTGCCCGACATCGACATCGACGTGGAGTCGGCGCGCCGGCTGGAGTGCTACGACGCGATCTTCCGCCGCTTCGGCCATGAGCGGGTCGCGGTCACCGCGATGCCCGAGACGTACCGGGCCCGCAGGGCGCTGCGCGACACGGGCCTCGCCCTGGGGATCGCCCCCGACGAGGTGGACCGGATCGCCAAGAGCTTCCCGCACCTGAGGGCGTCCGACATCACCGGTGCCCTGGCCGAGCTGCCGGAACTGCGCGGGCTCGCCGCCGAGGCGTCCAGGTACGGGCCGCTGTGGGAGCTGGCGCAAGGGCTCGACTCGCTCGTCAACGGCATGGCCATGCACCCCTGCGGTGTGATCATCAGCGACGCCACCCTCCTGGACCGCCTCCCGGTGCAGCCCACCCCGCAGGGCGACTACCCGATGGCGATGGCGGCGAAGGAGGAGGTCGAGGCGCTGGGCAACATCAAGCTCGATGTGCTGGCCGTGCGGATGCAGTCCGCGATGGCGCACGCCGTCGCCGAGATCGAGCGGGCCACCGGCGACCACGTCGACCTGGACGACCCGCGGCAGGTGCCGCTGGACGACGTCTTCGCCTTCAAGCTGATCCAGGAGAGCCGGACGATCGGCATGTTCCAGCTGGAGTCACCCGGCCAGCAGGACCTGCTGTCCAGGATGCAGCCCAGGGACGTGCAGGACGTCATCGCCGACATCAGCCTCTTCCGCCCGGGACCGGTGGCCGGCGGCATGCCCGAGCGGTACATCGCCGCCCGGCACGGCGGCACACCGCACTACGCCCACCGCGATCTGGAGCCGGTGCTCTCCGACACCTACGGCGTGACGATCTGGCACGAGCAGGTCATCGAGACGCTGGACGTGATGACCGGGTGCGGGAGGGCCAGGGCGGAGGTCGGCAGGCGGCTGCTCGGCGACCGGGAGAAGCTGCCGCAGATCAGGGACTGGTTCCACCGCGCCGCCGCCGCCCGCGGCTATGACGCGCAGGTCCGCGACGAGGTGTGGGCGACGGTCGAGTCGTTCGGCGCGTACGGCTTCTGCCGGGCGCACGCGGTCGCCTTCGCCGTCCCGGCCCTCCAGTCGGCCTGGCTGAAGGCGCACCACCCGGCGTTCCTGCTGGCGGGACTGCTGGAGCACGACCCCGGCATGTGGCCCAAGCGGGTGATCGTCTCCGACGCCCGCCGGCACGGGGTGCCGGTGCTGCCGGTGGACGTCAACCTCTCCCGCACGGAGCACATCGTCGAGCGCGCGGAGAACGGCCGGTGGGGGGTGCGGCTCGCGCTGTCAGGAGTGCGCGGGATCAGCGAGGAGGAGTGCGCGCGGATCGCCGCCGGCAGCCCGTACGGATCGCTGTCCGACTTCTGGCAGCGGGCAAGGCCCAGCCGCCCGGTGGCCGAACAGCTCGCAGGAATCGGGGCGTTGGACACCCTGCACGACGGGCGGCTGACCCGGCGCGACCTGCTGCTGCAGATCGCCGAACTGCACCGGCAGTCCCGCACCAGGACCGCGGCCGCGGGGCAGCTGCCGCTCACCGCCGACGCGATCGGGGCCGCGGAGCCCGGCGGGCTGCCCGAGATGACGGGGCGGGAGGCGCTCGGCGCGGAGCTGCACACGCTCGGCATCGACGTCTCCCGGCACCTGATGGAATACCACCACCGGCTGCTGCGGGAGGTCGGCGCGACGGACGCCGCCCACCTGGCCGACCTGCGGGCAGGGCAGCAGGTCCTGGTCGCCGGGGTGCGCGCCTCCACCCAGACCCCGCCGATCGCCAGCGGCAAGCGCGTCATCTTCGTCACGCTCGAGGACGGCTCGGGGCTGGTCGACCTGGCGTTCTTCGAGGACTCCCACGAGCGTTGCGCGCACACGGTCTTCCACTCCGGGCTGCTGCTGGTCCGCGGGACGGTGCAGGTCCGCGGGACCCGGCGGACCGTCGTCGGCAGCATGGCCTGGGACCTGGAGGAGGTCGCCGCCGCGCGCCGCGACGACGGCCCGGAGGCGGCCCTGGCACTGCTCGGGGCGAACCGTCCGCAGCCCACTCCCGCCCAGCCGCGCCGCACCCTCGCCGACGGGACGGCGGGCGCCCGGCTGCATCCCTACGCCGATCTGCAGCCCGCCGGCAGCCGCTCGGCCGACCTGCGGAAACTGGGGCACCGCAGCCCGGGGAGCGCGGGATGAGCGCGCGCCACATCGCCCATCTGCACCTGCACGGCGACCTCGGCGAGGAAGCGTACGCGCAGGTGCTGGAGCTGCTGAGCGGGATCACCCCGCATGTCCAGGCCTTCCCGCCCGACGCGGTGCAGCTCGACCTGACCTCGGCGCTGCGCTACTTCGACCGGGGCCCCTACGAGGTGGTGCAGATGGCGAGGATGCGGGTCGCGGCCCACCACGGCATCGAGACCAGCGCGGGGCTGGCGGGGAACCCGATGCTGGCCGCCATGGCCGCGGCGGCCTCGCCGCCCGGGCACACCACACGCATCCCGGGCGACCGGGCGGCGGTGGCGGCCTGGCTGGGACCGCGGCCGGTGGCCGCGCTGCCCGGCGTCGGCCGGGCCACCGCCGCCGCACTCGGCACCTACGGGCTGCGCACCATCGGCCAGGTGGCGGACACTCCGGCCGTCACCCTCCAGCGGATCCTGGGTGCCGCTCCCGCGCGGCTGCTCGCCGAACGGGTCCTGGGCCACGACCCCCGCCCGGTCACCCCGCAGGCCCCCGCGGCCCGCGTGACCGCCGACCTCGTACTCGACCGCGACTGCCTCGACCCCGTACGGCACCACCGCGCCGTGCTCGGCCTTGCCGAGGAGCTCGGCCGCAGGCTGCGGAACGAGGCGCAGGTCACCGGCCGGCTCACGCTCACCCTCAGGTACGCCGACCGGAGCGCCACCACCCGGACGCGTGCGGTGCCGGAGCCCACCGCCCACTCGCCCCTGCTGACCGCCACCGCCGTGGGCATCCTGACCTCGTTCGGCCTGCAACGCGCGCGGGTGCGCGGCTACGTCCTCACTGCGGACCGCCTGCGGCCGGTCGCCGAGGCCACCCGCCAACTCAGCCTGGACTCCGCCGACACCCGCGCCCGCGCCGTCGAGGCCGCGGCCGACCGGGCCCGCCGCCGCTTCGGCCCCCATGCCGTCCACCCGGCCACGCTGGCCGTGCCCCTGCCAGGCGAGGCGGTGTCCGAGGCCGGGCCGACGAGTGAACCGTCCGTGCCCGGCCGCCTCAAGGGCGGAGCCGATCCGTCCCGGCGGCCTGGCGCAGGCCGCCGCTGAGGAGGGCGGCCAGGCCCCTGCCGCCGGGGGCTCCCTCGTCCGCCGCGGGCATGCACAGGCCGGCAGCGGCACAGTGCAGGTCTCCGGCACCGGCGCCCGGCCGGATCTCACCTGAGGCCGTCCCGGCTCGGGGCAGCGATCCGGGAGCGGGCCCGATGCCACGTCAGGAACCAGCGGGGCAGGGCTTGGAGTCCGCCCGGCGAACGCATGGGCCGCCCGCCGCGCCCCGCCCGACCGTGCACAGCTGACGCAGCGTGGGATCCAGGCCATGGATTTTTTACCCGCGCGTAACTAGCCCTCTCCTTCCTACTCGTGCGTAACTTGTCATGAGCCCGGCAAGTCAGTGATCCGGATCACAGGGCGAGCGTGCATCCCCCCATGTCCCTGACCTGCGAGGAGATCCTATGAAGCTGCCCTGGCGCCGGCTCCTGGCCGCGCTCTCACTCACCGCGGCGGCGGTGATGGTCCCGACCGCTGCCGCGTCCGCCGGCTCTGCGCCCTCCAGCGGCTGGAACGACTTCTCCTGCCGCCCCTCGGCGCAGCACCCCCGCCCGGTCGTCCTGGTGCACGGCACCCTCGCCAACGGCACCGACAACTGGCTGGTCCTCGCCCCCTATCTGGTCGATCGCGGCTACTGCGTCTACTCCTTCGACTACGGCATGCTGCCCGGTGAGAACCTGATCGGCGGCCTCGGCCCGATCGCCGACTCGGCCCAGCAGCTCTCCGACTTCACCGACCGGGTGCTCACCGCGACGCACGCCGCCAAGGCCGACCTCGTCGGCCACTCGCAGGGCGGCATGATGCCGAACTACTACCTGAAATTCCTCGGCGGCGCCGCCAAGGTGAACGCCCTGGTCGCGCTGGCGCCCGACAACCACGGGACCACCCTGGACGGCCTGACGAAGCTCCTCCCGTACTTCCCCGGAGCGGCGGACCTCCTCCAGGGCACCCTCCCGGGCCTGGCCGACCAGGTGGCCGGATCACCCTTCATCCGCACGCTCAACGCCGTCGGCGACACGGTGCCGGGAGTGCACTACACCGTGATCTCGACCATCTACGACGAGGTCGTCACCCCGTACACCACCCAGGCGCTGTCCGGGCCCGACGTGCACAACGTCCTGCTCCAGCACCTGTGCGCGGTCGACGTCTCCGAGCATGTCGCGATCGGCCTGACCGACCGCATCGCCTTCCACGAGGTGGCCAACGCGCTGGATCCGGCGCACGCCACCCCCACGAACTGCCTGTCGGCCCTCAGCTAGCCCACGGCGGGGATATCCGCGAACCGTCGGGCAGTGTGGCTGTCAGCCCGACGCTCGTGGTGACCCACATCCCGGCCGGCTCCTCCGTCGGATTGGCGACGCCGAGGGTGGAGCCGGCCGGTGCGATCGCCACGTCCCCGACGCCCAGCAGCCGTGTGCTGCCGTCGATCGTGAGCTCCACGGAACCGGACAGCACGAGGAAGACCTCCTCGCGGCTGATCGTGTGGACCTGCCCGCCGCTCCCGGCCGGCACCTCCCCGCGCCAGGCGCACAACTCCTTGCTGCCCAGCGCCGATGCGGCATAGGACACGAAGCGCACCCCGTGCAGCTCGTGGGCGACGGCCTCGTCCGCGGTGATGAATGGCATGACAACCCCCAGGAAAACGGATCCGGTCAGCTCGAAAGGCAAGAAATTTGCGCAAGAAACTTACTCAAGGAACTTGCTCAAGCTTCTTTCCTACATACTCAAGCAGCTTGCCCACTGTGTCAAGCTGCTCCCATGAAGTACTCCGATGCGATGAGCCTGACCGCCGCACTCCTCAGCGCGACGGGATCACTCGTCCAGGACATCCACACCGGCGTGGCGGCCCACGGCTTCGACGACATCCGGCCCACGCACGGATTCGTCTTCACCCGGCTCGCCCCCGACGGCGCGACGGTCACCCAGATCGCCACGCACCTCGGCTTCACCCGGCAGGCGGCCAGCCAGATCGTCGACGAACTGGAGCTCAAGGGCTACGTGGAGCGCCGCCCGCACCCCGACGACGCGCGGGCCCGCCTCGTGCTGCTCACCGAACGCGGCTGGCGCTGCACCCGCGCGGCCGAGGCCTCGGCCGCGGAGGCGGTCAGGCCGTGGGTCGAGATGCTGGGCGAGCGACGGCTGCTCGCGCTGCGCGACGAGCTGGTCAGGCTCGCCCCGGCCGGCCCGATCCGCCCCAGCTGGTGAGCGGGGCCGGCCCGCGCCGGGAGCCGGCCCCGGCCGTTGTCGGTGCCGGGTGACACGCTGGCCCCCATGACCACCGACACCGCGGGGCGGCGGTTCTGGGACGCCGCGGCCGACCGATTCGACGAGGAGCCCGACCACGGCCTGCGCGACCCGCGGGTCAGGGAGGCCTGGGCGATACGGCTGCGGTCCTGGCTGCCCGGTGCGCCCGCCGACGTACTCGACCTCGGCTGCGGCACCGGCAGCCTCGCGCTGCTCGCGGCGCTCGACGGCCACCGGGTCACCGCGGTCGACCTGTCGGAGCGGATGGTCGCGCGGGCCCGCGAGAAGCTGGCCGGCACCGGAGCGCAGGCGCTCGTCGGCGACGCCGTCCGGCCGCCGGTGCGCGACCGGCGCTTCGACGCGGTGCTGGTCCGCCACGTGCTGTGGACGCTGCCCGACCCGGCCGCGGTGCTCCGCCACTGGGCGCGGCTGCTGCGTCCAGGCGGCAGGCTCGTGCTGGTCGAGGGCCGCTGGGGCACCGTCAGCCCGGCCGGCATCCGCGCGGAGACCCTCGCCGGCCTGACCGCCGGCCTCGGCGGGTCCACCACCATCGAGCAGCTGGGATCCGACCCCGCGCTGTGGGGCCGCGAGGTCGCGGACGAGCGGTATGCCGCCGTGGTCAGGCCGGCCCCGCCGCAGCGGCACACCGAGGTCGTCGACGTCCACCTGATCCTGCTGCGCGGCCGGGACGTCCTGCTCGCCCGCCGGGCGGGCACCGGATACGCCGACGGGCTGCTGCACGCGCCGTCAGGGCACCTGGAGGACGGCGAGGACGTCAGGGCCGGGATGATCCGGGAGGCGGCCGAGGAGATCGGCGTCGACCTGGCACCGCACGAGGTGGAGGCGGCGGTGGTGATGCAGCACCGCGGCCCCGGCGGCATGCCCAGGATCGGCTGGTTCTTCACCGCCAGGCTCGCGGCGGGCGCGGAGCCGGTCAACCGCGAGCCGGACAAGTGCTCGGGCCTGGGCTGGTATCCGCTGGACGACCTGCCCGACGACATGGTCGCCTACTGCCGCGCGGGCCTGGACGCCTACCGCGCGGGAGTGCCCTTCCTGACCCACCTGCACGAGAGCGGCGACCCGATCGTCCACGACCCGGCCGGGGAGGACCGGTCCGTCCCGCTGGCAGCGCCCGTTGTGCCAGGATCCCCGCTATGACGCTGGAGATCACCATCGACGCGGAGTCGGCCGTCGCACCGTACGAGCAGTTGCGCGCCCGGATCGCGGAGGAGGCGCGCACCGGCCGGCTCCCGGTCGGCTACAAGCTGCCCACCGTGCGGGGCCTGGCCGAGCAGTCGGGGCTCGCGGCCAACACCGTGGCCAAGGCCTACCGGGCGCTCGAGGCGGACGGCGTGATCGAGACCCGCGGCCGGCACGGCACCTACGTGGCGGCGGCCGACGCCGCTGCCCGGGAGGCGGCAGCGGCCGCGGCGGCGTACGTGGAGCGCAGCCGACGGCTCGGCCTGGACCGCGGGGCCGCCCTCGCCGCCGTGCAGGAGGCGCTGCGCGCCGCGTACGGGGATTAGCCCAGGCCTCCAGGGGTGGTTACGGGACCCCTTCGGGCCGGCGCGGCACCATGGGCCTGGTCGAGCGGCCCCGGACGAGCCGCGAGCCGGCCCGCCCGCACACCGGCCCGCCCGTACACCGGCTGCCCGTTTATCGGCGTGCCCGACGCACCCGCCCCGCACGGCACCACCCGGTGCCCGGACCGGGCCCGGCGCCCCGTCAGGGACGGGCAGGACCGGGGCCTCTCACCAGCGGGGCGGGTCGGCGGCCGGCCGGCTCGGCGGCCGGGACCAGGTGGCTGGCGCACCGTCGTAGTCGATCGGCGGAAGGGCGTGACGGATGGTCCCCATCGGCGAGCCGGTCACGGTGAGCCGGTGACCGATGTCCGGGATGCGGCCGACCGGTGGGGGAGTGCCGGCCGGGAGGCCTTCGAGCAGCAGGCAGGCCGTTCGGGCGAGGCCGGCCCCGAGCTGCCGCCCGCCGCCCGAGTGGTGGCGTTCGGTCAGCGCCCGCAGGACGGCCGCCGCGAGCAGGTAGCCGGTGCCGTGGTCCAGGTACTGGCCGGGCAGCGCACCGGGCCTGCCGGCCTCGTCCGCCTGGAGCAGGGCGATACCGCTCGCGGCCTGGACCAGGCTGTCGAAGCCCCTGCGGTCCGCCCAGGGCCCGTCGAACCCCCAGGCCGACAACCGCGCCACCACCAGCCCGGGGTGACGCTCCAGCAGAGCCTGCGCCGACAGCCCGTACCGGTCGAGCGAGCCCGGCCGGTATCCGGTCACCAGCACATCGGCGCCGGCCAGAAGCTCCTCGAAGGTCCGCAAGGAGGCCCGGTCCGCGAGGTCCAGAGCGGCAGAACGCTTGCCGAAGCCGGTGTCGGCCTGCGCGTCCCACAGTTCCGGCAGCCGGGGGGAGTCGATCCGCAGCACCCGGGCGCCGAGCAGGCCGAGGGTACGGGTGGCGACAGGACCCGCGATGACCCGTGTCAGGTCGAGCACCCGCACTCCCTCGGCCGGAAGGGCGGCGGGCGGCAGCACGCGGGCCGGGCCGCCGCCCGCCGTCCGGCGCTCGATCAGCGGCCGGCCGGCGACCCACCGGCCGGCGTCGCTCGCCGCCCACTGGGCCGCGGTGCGCACCTCGACGGCGAGACCGCCTCCGGCCCGCACGGCCTGCTCCGTCTCCGCGCCCGTCCGCGCCGCCAGCGCGGCGGCCACCCGGGCCGCCGACCCGTCATCGTCCCCGCGGTCGGTGACGCCCAGCGCGGCCAGCAGCCGGGCCCGGTGGTGCGGGTAGTTGGCGTGGGTGCGCAGCCAGCCGTCGGCGGTACGCCAGAATCGCGACAGCGGGGTGAAGGTCGCGCCCGGCCGTCCGTCGACCAGCAGGTGGCGCTCGCTGGTGAAGGCGGCCGCGACCGCGTCGTCGTCCACCCGGACGGCCGGCACGGTCCGCAGGCCGTTGCGGGTGGCGAGCAGTTCTGCCGCGGCCAGCGAGCACACCGCGGTGGCCGTACGGGCCAGGGCCGTCACCGGCACGGCGGCCGGCAGCCCGCCCGGCGGACCGTAGGCCACCCGTTCCGGCAGCGCGGGCGGCCCGCCGAGCACCGCCCACACCTGCCGCGTCGCCCGGTCGCACTCCGCCGCGTGTGTCGCCTCGGCCGTCATGCCCGCATTACAGCAGGTCCGCCGCACAGGAGGCCGCACCGGGAGGCCACCCGGCCGCGACCGCCGCGACGCGGTGGCGCCCCCACCCGCCCTCGCGGCGACCGCGTGACGGCACCAGCGGCACAGCGCACGGCACCAGCGGCACAGCGCCCCGCGTCACGGCAGCCGGCGTCACAGATACAGGCCGTCGGCGGCCTGCGCCGGGACCGGCAGCGCCGAGGTCGTACCGCGGCGCAGGGCGTACAGTTCGGCGAGGGTGGCGCCGTCACGGCCGATGCCCTCCGGGGTGCCCAGCCAGTTCACGGCCTCGTCCCGGTTGAGCGGGCCGACCTCGATCCTGGCCAGGCAGCGGCCGGGGCGGACCACCGCGGGGTGCAGGCGCTCCAGGTCCTCGTTGGTGGTGATGCCCACCAGCACATTGCGGCCCTGGCCGAGCAGGCCGTCGGTGAGGTTCAGCAGCCGGGACAGCGCCTGGCCGGTCTGGTGCTTGGCCTGACCGCGGATCAGCTCGTCGCAGTCCTCGAGCAGCAGCAGCCGCCAGCGGCCGCCGGCGGTGCCGTCGTCCTCGCCGATCGCGATGTCCATCAGGTAGCCCACGTCGTTGAACAGCCGCTCAGGGTCCAGGACGCAGTCGACCTGGCACCATTCCCGCCACGAGCGTGCCAGCGTGCGCAGCGCCGAGGTCTTGCCGGTGCCGGGCGGGCCGTGCAGCAGCAGCAGTCTTCCGGTGATGTCGTCGACGCTGAGCTTCATCAGGCCGTCCATCGCCTCGGCGACCTGCGCGGTGTAATTGCCGCGCAGCTCCTCCCAGGTGGCCGCGGAGATCTGCCGGGTGGTGCGGTGCGGCCCGCGGCGCGGCGAGACGTACCAGAAACCCATGGTGACGCTCTCCGGCTCCGGCTCCGGCTCGTCCTCCGCGTCGTCCACGGCGGACTTGAGCACCTGCTCGGCGAGTTCGTCGGTGAGAGCCGCCACGGTGACGTCCGCGCCGCGATTCCAGCGCGAGACCAGGATCGTCCAGCCGTCGCCCTCGGCGAGGGTGGCGCTGCGGTCCTTGTCGCGGGCCTGGCGCAGGACGGTGGCGTCCGGCGGCAGCAGGGTGAGTCCCGACTTGACGGTGTCGAGCGAGGCGCCCCTTGCGTACGGGTGCTCACCCGAGGTGAAGCGGCCGAGGAAGAGCGCGTCCACCACGTCGGACGGCGAGTCGCTGTCGTCCAGCCGCAGATGGACGGGAAGGGCGCGGTGCGGCTCGGTCGGTCCGACGGCCGGGGCCTTTCCTGGTCCTGGGGTGGACGGCACTTGCCTCCTCGGTTCACGGGGTGTGGCGGGCATGTGTCCATGATCCGGCACGCATGCCCTTTTGGCCCAGCCTTTTTCCTCCCGTTCGTGGCGCGCCCTGCCGCGGGCCGTGCGTGTCACCGACAGGGGCAGAACAGGTGTACGGTTCCTGCCACCGTCCGGACAAGGAAGGCCTGATCACCCCAACACCCTTGGGATGAAGGTGAATCGGGCATTCGAGCCGGACGGGGGATGCGCACGTGACGCGGCGGGGCGATAGGGTTAGCCTGCCCGGGCCGGGTGCCCTCGTCAGGGTGGGGAGAGTCATGGAACAGATAGCGATGCACGGCAGGCCGAGAGTGCCTGCCATCAGTGCGGGAACGGGTGCGTCCAGTGCGCGTCTCGACCGGCACCTGGCGATACTGGCCGGGCCGGCCCTGCCGCAGCGCGAGACCGAGGAGGCGACCGTGCTGATGCGGGAGCTCACCTCGCGCAACACCGCCCACACCACGGCGAACCGCGGTGCCAGGGTCTCGCTCTTCGCCCCGCTGCGCCGGCTGCGCAGGTCGCTCTTCGGCAATCGCCGCTGAACGGTTTCCGCAACCAGCGCCGCTCTCCCGTTGGTGCTCCGGTGCGCCCGCGCCCACACTGCCGCCCCCGCCGTGCCCGCCTCTCCCCGCCGGCCGGCCCCGCGGCCGTGAGGGCCCGCGCCCCGCAGCCCTCACACCAGCGCGAACTGCCCGTCAGGTCCCTCTTCACGATGGTCGAGTACGGACGCCGGCCTGCGCCTGGCCGCAGGCACCGGCAGGACCCCGGCGTTCCGCAGCGCCGTCGCGGTGAGCGTACGGCCCGGCCGCTCGGACAACGCGCCGGCCAGGGACGCCCGTTCGGCGTCCAGTTCTGCATGCAGCGTCAGAACGCTGATCAGTTCCAGCAGATCCGAGGTGCAGGCGCGGGTCCAGCGCGGCGGGCGCATCGCCTCGAGTGAAGCCGGTGCCCCCGGTGCCGTACGCCGCCCCCACCACGCTTCCAGCACCCGCGTCCCGCCGGATGTCCGGTCCCATGCGGCCGGGGAGACCGGGGAGATCCGGCCGGTGCCGATCCGCAACTCGCGCTCGTCCCGGTCGTACTCCAGATCGGCCGGGCCCGGTGCGGCGGGCAGCGGGGCCCTGACGTACGGCCGGCTGCCGCCGGGCAGCCGCGGCGCCCCGGGCTCGCGTCCCGCCGCCGGGTCGGCGAGCCTCTCACCGCGGGTGTGCAGCCACAGCAGCCTGCCGCCCAGCGCGAGCCCCGCCCGCCAGTCGCCCGGGTGCGTGGGGAAGGGCACCTCGCAGCCGGCGGGTGTGGCCCGCGCCGCGGCGGCCGTCCAGGCCAGCACGTCCCGCGCCGTGACCTCCACGGCCAGCAGCCCCGACAGCAGTCCGACGAGACCTGGCGCGAGGTTGGGATCCCTGCCACCGGGCTGCCGGAAGAGCGGGCGGATCAGGCCCGCGCGGCCGGCGGGCGGCCGGCCGTCGGGCAGCAGCGCGCAGAAGGACACGGGGGGTTCGGCCGCCTCCGGGGACAACGCATGCTGCACCGCGAAGATCTGCCGGTCGTCGAGCACCCGCCACAACTCGGGCCGCGCGGCGTCGATCAGCCGGTGGTCCGGTATCAGCCACTGCCGGTCATGGACTGCGTGCTGGATCATGACCGGTTCCGGGCAGGGGCCGTCCTCACCCGCGAGCGCGGTGGTCGGTGTGCGGTGGCCCGGCAGCTGGGCCACCCTGCTGTGCAGACCGCGGGCCCGGGTGGGTTGCAGCAGCGCCGCGCGCTCCGCCTCGCCGCGCGCTGCCGTGAAAAGCGCCCAGCGGTCCCGCAGCGTGGCGGCATCAGGCGCCATGGGCCAGCCGCGGCCGATCCGCAGCGGGCGCACGGACCACGGCATCACATCGTGCAGCAGGGGCGCGTCGTCGCTCACCGCAGGCATGCTACCGACGGGCTTCAGCGCGCCTCCATCGTCACGGTGAACGAGAACCGGTCACCCCGGTAGTGGATCCGCACCACGTCCACCACCCGCCCCGACTCGTCGTACGTGACGCCGGTGTAGTGCAGGATCGGGCTGAGCAGCGGCACCCGGAGCAGCCGGGCGGTCTCCGGGGCGGCCAGCCGCGCCTCCACGGTGTCGGTGATGCGGCTGATCCGCACCCCCAGCACGTCCCGCAGCACCTTGGTCATCGGCCAGCGCTCCAGGTCGGCCAGGTCGATCGCGGCGGCGATCTCCGGGCGGACGAAATTCTCCGCCCAGTTGGTGGGCTCGCCGTCGTCGTCGCAGCGCAGCCGCTGGTAGGCGGCCGCCTCGTCCAGGCCGGGGAAGTGCTCCGCCACCTCAGGGGGCAGCGGCGCGGGGCCGTGCCGGAGAACCGCCGTACGGCCGCCGGACTGCTGGGCCACGATCGCGTCGACCGAGCCGAGCAGCTTGACCGGGGCCCCGCGCAGCGCCGCCCGCTCTATGAAGGTGCCGCGCCTGCGGTGCCGGGATATCAGGCCCTCCTCCTCGAGCTCCTTCAGCGCCTGGCGCATGGTAAGGACGCTCACGCCGTAGTGCCCGGCGAGGTCGTCCTCGGTCGGCAGCCGCAGCGGGTCGTCGGGACGGCGGCCGAGTATCGAGGCGCGCAGCGACTGGGACACCTGATACCACAGCGGCAGCTTGCGGTTCAGGACCAGCGAGTCGGGAGCGAAGGAGGTCACGGTCGGAAGTTTCTCGCGAGCCCCTCCCACACCGCGTCGTAGCCCTGCTGCCGGTGGCCGGCCGCCAGGGCGAACCCGGTGGGCACGACCGGCCAGCGGGTCTCGAACATGAACGCCAGCCCGTCGTCGACCCGCTGAGGCGCCAGCTCGGCGGTGCTGGCCCGGTCGAACGTGGTCCGGTCCGGGCCGTGCGCCGACATCATGTTGTGCAGCGAGGCGCCGCCGGGCACGAAGCCCTCGGCCTTGGCGTCGTAGGCGCCCTCGATCAGGCCCATGAACTCCGACATGACATTGCGGTGGAAGTACGGCGGCCGGAAGGTGTCCTCGCCGACCAGCCAGCGCGGCGCGAAGACCACGAAGTCCGCGCCTGCGAGTCCCGGGGTGTCGGAGGGCGAGGTCAGCACGGTGAAGATCGACGGGTCGGGATGGTCGTAGCTGATCGAGCCCAGCACGTTGAAGCGGCGCAGGTCGTACAGATACGGCACATGGCTGCCGTGCCAGGCGACCACGTCGAGCGGCGAGTGGTCGTAGCGCGCCGACCACAGATTGCCGCCGAACTTGTTGACGACGTCGGTCTCCTCGTCCCCGTCCTCGTAGGCGGCGACCGGGGCGAGGAAATCCCGCGCGTTCGCCAGGCCGTTGGCGCCGATCGGCCCCAGCTCCGGCAGCTGGAAGGGCCGGCCGTAGTTCTCGCAGACGTAGCCGCGGGCGGTGCCGTCGGGCACGTCCACCCGGAAGCGGACGCCGCGCGGGATCAGCGCGACCTGGCCGGGCTCCGCACGCAGCAGCCCCAACTCGGTGCGCAGCAGCAGCACGCCCTGCTGCGGCACGATCAGGAACTCCCCGTCGGAGGAGGAGAACACCTTCCGCTCCATGGGGCGGTTGGCGGCATACCAGTGGATGCCGATGCCCTCGCGGCGCAGCACGTCGCCATTGCCGCCAGCGGTGACCAGGCCCTGCACGAAGTCGGTCGGCTCCTCCGGCATGGGCAGCGGGCCCCAGCGCAGCCGGTTGGGATCGGGCTCCATGTCCTGGAAGGGACCGCTGCGCAGCGATCCGTTGGGCACCCGGTGGAAGGGGGGGTGCGCGGCGGAGGGCCGGATCCGGTAGAGCCAGCTGCGCCGGTTGTGCGCGCGGGGCTCGGTGAAGGCGGTGCCGCTCAGCTGCTCGGAGTACAGCCCGAACGGGGCGCGCTGCGGCGCATTCCGCCCGACCGGGAGCGCGCCCGGCACGGCCTCGCTGCTGTGCTCGTTCCCGAAGCCCGGCGAGTAGTCGAGGTCCTTGCCGTCCTGGCCGATGTCCATGCCGCGCTCCCCACGTCGTCGTCCTGATTCCTATGCTGAACCATAGGAATCAGGACGGCAACCCCCTCCTCAGGCCTGTGGACAACTCTCGGCCGCGGTGGCGATCCGCCTGCTCAGCGCCCGTTTCGGCGCCGCGGCGACCACCGCGGGCCGGCGGTCGGAGGCGGCCCGTGGACGAATCTCAGGACTCCCGCACGGGATTGCGGGCCATGGCCGTGCCCACCAGGGCGGCGACCGCGGCCAGCACACCGCAGACCAGGAAGACGTCCCGGTAGGCCTGCGCGCCGCCGATCCCGTGCGCGGCGATCACCGACGCGGTGGCCGCGACGCCCAGGGCGCCGCCCAACTGCCTCGCGGTGGTGGTCATCCCGACCCCCGAGGCGAACTGCTGCGGCGGCAGCGACCTGGCGGCGGCGGTGGCCAGCGCGGTCAGCGCGGCGCCGAAGGCGGCGCCGCCGACCAGGCCCATCGGCAGCCACAGCGTCAGGAAGGCGGTGTCCGTGCCCAGCGCGAGATACGACCACACGCTCACCGCGGCGAAGGCGGCCATGGACACCCCGACCACGGCGGGCAACTGCTCGGGCCTGGCCCGCTTGCCCACCGCGACGGCGGCGATCGCCGAGGTCAGGGCGCCTGGGGTGACGGCGAAACCGGCCTTCAGCACCGAGTAGTGCCAGACGGTGGTCAGGAAGAGGGGGCTGCCCAGCAGCCAGCCGAAGAGGGACGCGCCGGTGAAGGCGGCCGCGGCCGAGGCGGTCGCGAAGGTGCGGTTGCGGAAGAGGCCGGTCTCGACGGCGGGCGCCGCATGGTGCGCGGAGCGGACCAGCGCGAGCGCGACCAGGGCCGCACCGCCCAGCACGCCTGCCATCGTGGCCGGGTCGGTCCAGCCCCAGTCGCTGCCCTTGGTGAGCCCGAGCACCAGCACGGCGATGCCCGCGGTGACGGCGAGCGTGCCCAGCGGGTCGGGCAGGCGCCGTGCGGCGCCGGTGCGCTCGGGCAGTCCGCGTATCCCGGCGAGCACCAGGGCGGCGCCGACCGGCACGTTGATGAGGAAGACGGCCCGCCAGCCGAAGGCGTCGACCAGCACTCCGCCGAGTGCGGGACCCGCCGCGGTCGCCAGCGAGCCGGCCGCTCCCCAGGCGCCTATCGCCGCGGGCAGCCGCTGCGGCGGGGTGGTGGCGAGCAGCAGGCCGAGCGCGGCCGGGATCATGCCGGCCGCCGTCGCGCCCTGGAGGGCGCGGGCCGCGATCAGCCACGGCAGGCCGGGCGCGCACGCGCACAGGGCGGAGGCGACGGTGAAGCCGGCGAGCGAGGACAGGAAGAGCCGCTTGCGGCCGAAGGCGTCGGCGATCCGCCCCGCGGAGGTCAGCAGTGCGGCGAAGAGCACCGCGTAGCTGCTGACCACCCAGGACAGGTCGGAGACCCGGTCGGCGGGGAAGCTCCTCGCCAGGTCGGGGAAGGCGACGTTGACGACGGTGGTGTCGAGGAACGCGATGAAGGTCGCGCCCGCGCTGAGCAGCAGGACCACGCCGGGGCGCGGGTCGTCGCGGTGCGGGGACGCCGGTCCTGCCGCGGGTGGCGCGGCGGAGGCGGAGGTGGGTGAGGACATGGGCCGTCCTTGCCTTGGCAGCAGGAGCATACTGACGGTATGGAACATACATACCGAAGGTATGTGAGTGTCAAGCGTCACTGTTGGCTAGGGTGGGCAGCGGATCGACGGGAACGGGGGCAGGACGGCGCCGACGCGAAAAGCGGGTGCCGGTGGGACAGGAGGGTGGCCGTGGCGACAGCCGGTACCGCGACGGACAGCGGAGCGAGCGGGCCGCGCGCACGCCCGACACAGCGCGAGCGGTCCGACGCGACCGTCGAGGACCTGCTGACCGCCGCGCGGGCGCTCTTCGCGAACGCCGGCTACGCCGCCACCTCGCTCGACGCCGTCTGCGAGCGGGCAGGTGTCACCAAGGGCGCGCTCTACCACCACTTCACCGGCAAGAAGCAGCTCTTCCGCGCCGTCTACACCCGGGAACAGGAACGCCTCTCCGCCCGGATCTCGGCCGCCTACGCGGCAGGCCCCGCCGACGCGTGGGAAGCGGTCTTCGAGGGAGCCAGGGCCTACCTGGAGGCCTCGCTCGACCCCGAGGTGCAGCGGATCACGCTCTTCGACGCGCCCGGTGCGCTCGGCTGGGAGGCGATGCGGGACCTGGGCGTCAACTGCCGCGAGCTGACCCGGAAGGGCGTCACGCGGGCGATCAGGGAGGGCGCCGTCTCCGAACGCCCCGCGGACCCGCTGACCTCGATGCTCTACGGCGGTCTGAGCGAGAGCGCCATGGCGATCGTGCGAACCGCGGACCCGCAGGCGGCGCTGCGGGAGGCGCTCACCGACCTGCGCAGGCTCTTCGACGCGCTGGCCGCGGGGAGCTGACCGCTGATGGCGGGCGCCGGGAGCGCGCCGGGCACCGACGGCGGGCTGCTGCGCCGCGCGCCCGTACAGCAGCGCAGCACCGAGCGGCTCGAACGGATCCTCGACGCCTGCGCGCGACTGCTGGACGAGGCCGGCTACGAACGGCTCAGCACCAGGGCGGTCGCCGCCCGCGCCGGGGTGCCGATCGGCTCGGTCTACCGCTTCTTCGCCGACAAGCGCGCGATGGCCGACGCCCTCGCCCACCGGAATCTGGACGACTTCCTCGGCAGGACCGCCGCACGGCTGGCCGAGCCGGACACCGGCGGCGGCTGGCGCGCGGCCGTCGAGGTGCTGGTCGACGAGTACACCGCGATGAAGCGCACCGCGCCCGGTTTCGCCCTGCTGGACTTCGGCGTGCCGGGCGAGACCAACCACGACCTCGCCGAGCGGCTGCCCGCGCTGCTCGGCGACCGGCTCACCACCGACCCCGCCGACCCGCGGCTGCGGCTGGCCCTGCTGGTCGCGGTCGAGGCCGCGGACGCCGCGCTCCGGCTGGCCTTCCGCAGCGACCCGGCGGGCGACCCCCGCGTCATCGCCGAGACCAAGCAACTGGTCCTTGCCTATCTGGCGACCGTCCTCGACTGAGGCGGGGGGCCTCTGCGGTCCTGAGCCGCCGCCGCTCCCACCGGCCGTGGCGGGCCGTACCCGGGCCGCGCGGCCGACGCCGGTCCCGGCCGGAACCGCGGGGCCGGCCATCGTCGGCGGCGCAGACCGGTGCCGTTGTCAGTACCGGTCGGTAGTGTCGGGGGCGAACGTGCGCCAGTGCCGCCGCCGTCCATGGGAGCCACCGATGACCCGTACCGCCCTGCGCATCTGCCCGCTGTGCGAGGCCACCTGCGGCCTCGTCCTGACCATCGACGAGGGACGCGTCACGCACGCCAGGGGCGACAGCGACGACGTCTTCAGCGCCGGCTTCGTCTGCCCCAAGGGCGCCTCCTTCGGCGCGCTCGACACCGACCCCGACCGGCTCACCCGGCCGCTGGTGCGCAGGGACGGGCGGCTCGCCGAGGCGAGTTGGGCCGAGGCGTTCGAGGCCGTCGCGGCGGGCATCGGCGCGGTCGGCGGCAAGGCGGGCGGCGAGGCGGTCGGCCTGGTCCTCGGCAATCCCAACGTCCACACGATGGCAGGGGCGCTGTATCCGGCGCAGCTGGCCAGGGCGCTGCGCACCCGGAGCGTCTTCACCGCGAGCACCCTCGACCAGATGCCCAAGCACGTCAGCTGCGGCCATCTCTTCGGCGACCCCGACGCCATCGCGGTGCCCGACCTGGACCGCACCGAGCACCTGCTGCTGATCGGCGCCAACCCGCTGGTCTCCAACGGCAGTCTGGCCACGGCGGCCGACTTCCCCGGCAAGCTCAAGGAACTGCGGCGGCGCGGCGGGCGGCTCGTGGTCATCGACCCCAACAGGACCAGGACGGCCGCGGCCGCGGACCGCCATGTGGCGCCCCGGCCGGGCACGGACGCAGCGCTGCTTTTCGCCATGGTCCAGGTGCTGTTCGCCGAAGGGCTCGCCGACCCGGGCGCCCTGGCCCCGCACCTCAGCGGCGTGGAGGAGGTCCGATCCCTCGCCGCGGACTTCACCCCCGAGTCCGTCGCCGGGTACTGCGATGTGCCCGCCGAGGACATCCGCACCTTGGCCAGGGAGCTGGCCGCAGCCCAGCGGGCCGTGGTGTACGGGCGGCTGGGCAGCACCGCCGTCGAGTTCGGCACCCTGGCGAGCTGGCTGGTGGACGTGCTCAACGCGCTGACCGGGAATCTGGACCGGCCGGGCGGCGCGATGTTCCCGCTCTCGGCCACCGCGAGGGCGCCCCGGCCGCCACGCGCGGGCAAGGGCTTCGGCACCGGGCGCTGGCACAGCAGGGTGTCGGGCCACCCCGAGGTGAAGGGCGAACTGCCCATGGCCGCCCTTGCCGAGGAGATCGACACGCCGGGGGAGGGCCGGCTGCGCGCGCTGGTCGTGGTGGCTGCCAATCCGGTGCTGTCCGCGCCCGACGGCCTGCGCATGGACCGCGCTCTGGCCGGTCTCGACTTCATGGTCAGCGTCGACCCGTATCTCAACGAGACGTCACGGCACGCCCACGTCGTCCTCCCGCCGCCCCCGCCGGCGCGCAGCGCGCACTACGACTTCGCCTTCAGCACCCTCGCGGTGCGCAACACCGTCCGCTACAGCCCGCCCGCGGTGCCGCTCGCCGCAGGCGACCTCGCCGAGCCGGAGATCCTGGCCCGGCTGATCCTCGCCGTCCTCGGCCAGGGCGGACCCGGCGCTGACCCCGAAGCGGTCGACGGCCAGGCGGTGATGCGCAGGCTGGGCGCGGAGACCGCCGACCCCGACTCGCCTGTGTACGGCAGGGACGCCGCGGAGGTGGCGGCGCTGCTCGGCGGGCGCACCGGCTACGAGCGGCGCCTCGACCTGATGCTGCGGCTCGGTCCTTACGGCGACGGCTTCGGCGCGGATCCGGAAGGGCTCAGCCTGGCCCGGCTGCTCGACCACCCGCACGGCATCGACCTCGGGCCGCTGCGCCCCCGGCTGCCCTCGGTGCTGCGCACCCCCTCCGGCACCGTGGAGCTGGCGGCGGCGCCGATCGCCGCGGACGTGCCCCGGCTGCGGGCGGCGGTGGAAGGCGGCGGCGAGGGCGGCCCGCTGGTGCTCATCGGGCGCCGTCACCTGCGCTCCAACAACAGCTGGATGCACAACGTGCCGGCCCTGACCGGCGGCAGCAACCGCTGCACGGCGCAACTGCACCCGCAGGACGCGGCCCGGCTCGGTCTCGGCGACGGCGAGCTGGCCCGGATCAAGGGCGACGGCGGTGAGATCATCGTCCCGGTGGAGATCACCGACACCTTGCGGCGCGGCGTGGTGTGCCTGCCGCACGGCTGGGGCCACGACCGCGACGGGACCCGGCTGACCGCAGCCGCGCGCGAGCCCGGTGCCAATGTCAACCAGTTGCTCGACGGCAGCCGGCTCGACCCGCTGTCCGGCACCGCGGTGCTCAACGGCTTCCCGATACAGGTGGAGGCGGCCGGCTGACCGGCCCGCCGCCCGAGCCCGGCGCCACGGGTGACCGAGGGCACGCGACGGGCCCTGGCCACGTAAAACTATCGGCGCTAGTTTGAGGTCGGACGCAGTGGCGACTCGGAGGGCGGCAGGTGGACGGCATGGCTGACGGCGGCGGCACGGACAGGGCGGGCGGGACGGGCGCGGCGGGCGGCTCGCAGGAGCAGGGCCGGGCGGGCGGCGCCTCGCGGGTTCACCCGGGACGGGACGCGGTCTTCATCGGCGGCGCCTGGCGGCCCGCCGCGGGCGACGGCACGATCGACGTGGTCGACCCGGCCACCGAGCAGGTCATCGGTCGGGTCCCGGCCGGAACCGCCGCCGATGTGGACGAGGCGGTGCGCGCCGCCCGCACCGCGCTGCCCGGCTGGGCGGCCACCCCGCCCGCGCAGCGGGCCGCGGTGATCGGCGCTGCCCGCGACCTGCTCGCCGCCCGCCGGGAGGAGATCGCCGCCACCGTCTCGGCCGAACTGGGCGCGCCGATGGCTTTCGCCACCGCCGTGCACGCCGACCTGCCCACCGCCGTGATGGCCTCCTACGCCGAACTGGCCGCGGCGCACCCCTTCGAGGAGCGGGTCGGCAATTCCCGGGTGCTCCAGGAGCCGGTCGGCGTGGTGGGCGCGATCACGCCGTGGAACTACCCGCTGCACCAGATCGTCGCCAAGGTCGCCCCCGCGCTCGCCGCCGGCTGCACCGTGGTGCTCAAGCCCGCGGAGGACACCCCGCTGGTGGCGCAGCTCTTCGCCGACATCCTTGCCGCGGCGGGACTGCCCGCGGGGGCCTTCAACCTGGTCACCGGGCTCGGCCCGGTCGCGGGCCAGGCGCTCGCCGAGCACCCGGGCGTGGACCTGGTGTCCTTCACCGGCTCCACCGCGGTCGGGCGCGGGATCGGCGCGACGGCCGGCGCCGCGGTCAAGCGCGTCGCCCTCGAACTCGGCGGAAAGTCGGCGAACGTCATCCTCCCGGGCGCCGACCTGGCCCGCGCCGTCAACGTCGGCCTGGCCAACGTCTTCGCCAACTCGGGCCAGACGTGCAGCGCCTGGACCCGGATGCTGGTCGACTCGGCGCGCTACGACGAGGCCGTCGAACTCGCCGCATCCGCCGCCGCGAAGTACGTGCCGGGCGACCGGCTCGGCCCCGTCGTCAACGCCAGGCAGCGCGACCGGGTGCGCGGCTACATCAGGAGCGGGGTCGACGAGGGCGCCAGGATCGTGGCCGGCGGCCCCGACGCCCCCGACGGACTGGAGACCGGCTACTACGTCAGGCCCACCGTCTTCGCCGACGTCGAGCCCGGTATGGCGATCGCCCAGGAGGAGATCTTCGGCCCCGTCGTCGTGATGATCCGCTATCAGGACGAGGAGGACGCGCTGCGTATCGCCAACGGCACGGTCTACGGGCTCGCCGGTGCGGTCTGGGGCGCCGACGAGGAGGCGGCCGTGGCCTTCGCCCGCCGGATGGACACCGGCCAGGTGGACATCAACGGCGGCCGGTTCAACCCGCGGGCGCCCTTCGGCGGCTACAAGCAGTCAGGGGTCGGCCGCGAGCTGGGCACCCACGGGCTGGCCGAATACCTCCAGACCAAGTCGCTGCAGTTCTGACCCGTGGCGGGGCGGGCGCGGTGCCGCACCCGTCACCGGCCGGCCCCGCGCAGGGGACGACATACCGACAAGACGCCACACCGACACATCGCCGAACCGATCAGGGAGACCCCGTGGTCCGCGCAGCCGTCCTGCCAGCCGTCAACGCCCCGCTGGTCGTCACCGAGATCGACCTGCCGGAACCGGGCCCAGGCCAGGTGCGGGTGAAGCTGGCCGCCGCGGGCGTCTGCCACTCCGACCTCTCGCTGTCGAACGGCACGCTGCGCCAGCAGGTCCCGGCCGTGCTCGGCCACGAGGGCGCGGGCACCGTCGTCTCGGTCGGCGAAGGCGTCGACCATGTGGCGCCGGGCGACAAGGTGGTGCTCAACTGGGCGCCCGCCTGCGGCACCTGCCACTTCTGCGGGCTCGGCGAGGTGTGGCTGTGCGCCGGCTCCGGTGCAGCCGCCGCCTCGCCCTATGCCGCACTCGCCGCCGACGGGAGCGCGCTGTACCCGGGGCTCGGCACCGCCGTCTTCGCTGAGGAGACCGTCGTCTCCGCCCGTGCCGCCCTCCCGCTGCCCGAGGGCATTCCGCTCGACGCCGCCGCCCTGCTGGGCTGCGCGGTGCTCACCGGCTACGGAGCGGTGCACCACGCCGCGGCCGTACGCCCGGGGGAGTCGGTGGCCGTCCACGGCATCGGCGGGGTCGGCCTCGCGGTGCTCCAGTCCGCGCGGATCGCGGGCGCGGAGCGGATCGTCGCCGTCGACGTGGCGCCGGGCAAGGAGGATCTGGCCAGGGCCGCGGGGGCCACCGACTTCGTCGTCGCGGGCGAGCACACGGCCAGGCAGATCCGCGGCCTGACCGGCGGGCACGGTGCCGACGTCGCCATCGAGTGCGTGGGCCGGGCCGACACCATACGCACCGCCTGGTCCTCCACCCGGCGCGGCGGCCGTACGACGGTCGTCGGCATCGGCGGCCAGGACCAGAAAGTCACCTTCACCGCGCTGGAACTCTTCTACTTCGGCCGGACGTTGTCAGGGTGTGTGTACGGCAACTGCGACCCGGCGAAGGATCTCCCCGTCCTCGCCGGGCACGTACGGGAGGGCCGTCTCGACCTGTCCGGCATGGTCACCGACCACATCGGGCTGGACGGCATCCCGGCCGCGTTCGAGGCAATGACCGCGGGCCGCGGCGGAAGGGCGCTCGTCATCTTCTGAGCGCCCGCCCGCCGCCCGCCGCGGCAGCCCACCCCACCCGGGGTGCGCGCTGTCGCCGCCGGCCACCGTGCGCCCGCGCGCGGCCCGGTCCGCACCGGCCGTCGGCAGCCAGGGCGTTCCGGTCGCCGCGAGCCGCCCTACGCCGCCCCGCCCACCATCGACAGCCAGGCCTCGTGCGCTCCCCCGAAGGGCCCGCGGGCCCCGGCGACCGCGTCCATCAGCCAGCCGGCCGACTCCTCGGCGGCGGTGACGACGTCGGCCGGGTAGCCGTAACGCACCTGGTGCTCGGCGAATTCGTCCTCGTCCACCAGGATCGGCGCCGGGTCGTCGCGCTTGAGCAGCACATCGAGGTCGAGGTCGACCATGGTGACCTCGTCGGGGGACGGCCAGCGCGGCGGGGTGGTGATGTCGCAGTAGATCCGGGTGCTGCGCGGCGCCGCGTTGAAGGCCGCGGTCCACCACGCCACGCGCGGGAAGAGCAGCACGTGCGCCTCCGCGATGGCCACCTCGGGGTCGTTGCCCTTGCGCATCACGCCGCCCGCTGGGAGCCCGAGCCAGGTCCCGTGTTCGTCCTCGCCGAGGCGGTGCATGCGCAGATTCCAGTGCAGGCTGCCGTCGTATTTGCGGTAGTTGACCTGGACGAGCCGCTGCGCGCCCGCCAGAGCTGAATCCGGAGTCGACATGGCGCCATCCTCCCAGGTGCGGCCGACCGCCCGTCAGCCTTCGCCGGGCAGCCTTCCCGTGCTGTCCGCGGCCGGCTTCCCGGCGCCGGCGGACCCGTCGGGGTACTGGAGCGCGAGCCCGTCGAGCAGCGCTTGCAGGCCGGTCTCGAAGGCGCCCTCGTCGACCCGCTCGCGGTGGCCGGCCAGCAGGTGGGCCTGGCCGAGGTGGGGGTAGTCGGCGGGGTCGTAGGCGTCCGCGTCCCCGACGAAGCCGCCCGCGAAGGAGCCGAGCGCGGAGCCGGTGACGAAGTACCGCATCAGGGCGCCGATCCGGGTGGCCTGGGCCGGCGGCCAGCCCGCGTCCACCATGCCGCCGAAGACGGCGTCGGCCATCCGCAGGCCCGCGGGGCGCAAGCCGGGTCCCGTGGCGAGGAAGGGCACGATGTTGGGGTGCTCGGTCAGGGCGGCGCGGTAGGAGCGGCCCCAGTCGAGCAGGGCCTGACGCCAGTCGGCGCCGTCGCGGAACATCGACAGGTCGACCTGGTCGATCACGGTGTCGGCGACCGCGTCGAGGATCGCCTCCTTGGTGGCGAAGTGGTTGTAGAGCGAGGGTCCGCTGACTCCGAGCTCAGCTGCCAGCCGCCGGGTGGACAGCGCCGCGAGCCCCTCGGTGTCGACGAGCGCGAGGGCCGCCGTCACGATGCGGTCTCGGCTGAGCAGGGGCTTGCTGGGGCGGGCCATGCGGCACATAGTAGGGGCTGCGGGGAGAAAACTAGCGGTGGTAGTTTCGATGCGGTACGAGCTGGTGGCGCGTCGGGAGCGGGCCGCACGCAGCGGACGGCGCCGGGACCGAGGCGCACGGAACGGATGAGGGTGCGGATATGGCAGTGACTTTCGGGCTGTCCGCGGAGCAGTCCGACATCAAGGCCCTGGCCAGGGACTTCACCGACCGCGAGGTCGCCCCGCACGTGGCCGATTGGGATCGCGCCGAGGCCGTGGACCGCGCGATCGTGAAGAAGCTCGGCGCGGTCGGCTTCCTCGGTCTGACCATCGACGAGGACTACGGCGGCTCGGGCGGCGACCACCTGGCCTACTGCCTGGTCACCGAGGAGCTGGGCCGCGCCGACTCGTCGGTGCGCGGGATCGTGTCGGTCTCGCTCGGCCTGGTCGCCAAGTCGGTCGCCCACTGGGGCACCGAGCGGCAGAAGCGGGCCTGGCTGCCCCGGCTGACCTCGGGCGAGGCGATCGGCTGCTTCGGCCTGACCGAGCCGGGTACGGGCTCCGACGCGGGAAGCCTGACCACCCGTGCGGTGCGGGAGGGGGACTCGTACGTCATCACCGGCGGCAAGACCTTCATCACCAACGGGACCTGGGCCGACGTCGTACTGCTCTTCGCCCGCACCGGCGCCGCCGAGGACGGGCACCGGGGCGTCAGCGCCTTCCTGGTGCCGGCCGACACGCCGGGCATCACCCGCCGCGCCATCCACGGCAAGCTCGGCCTGCGCGGCCAGCCGACGGCCGAGATCGCGCTGGACGGGGCAAGGGTGCCCGCCGACGCCATGCTCGGGCCGGAGGGCAAGGGCTTCTCGGTGGCGATGTCGGCGCTGGCCAAGGGGCGGATGTCGGTCGCCGCGGGCTGTGTCGGCATCGCGCAGGCCTGCCTGGACGCGGCGGTCGGCTACGCCGGGCAGCGCGAGCAGTTCGGGGTGCCGATCGCCCGGCACCAGCTGGTGCAGGAGATGCTCGCCGACATCGCGGTGGACGTGGCCGCGGCCCGCCTGCTGACCTGGCAGGTCGCCGACCTGATCGACCGCGGGCTGCCCTTCGCGAGCGAGTCGTCGGTCGCCAAGCTGCACGCCAGCGAGGCCGCAGTGCGCTGCGCCAACAACGCGCTCCAGGTCTTCGGCGGCTACGGCTACATCGACGAGTACCCGGTCGGCAAGCTGCTGCGGGACGCCCGCGTCATGACCCTCTACGAGGGCACGAGCCAGATACAGAAGCTGCTGATAGGCCGCTCCCTCACCGGCGTCTCGGCCTTCTGACGCCCGGCGGCCCCGAATCCGGCCGCACCCCCCCGCATCCCGGTTGCCCCGGATCCCGGCCGCCCCCGACCCCGGCGCCCCCCGGAGGTCCGCACCCCCTCCCGTACGCCCCGACCCCGGAGCGACCGCCCCTGCCGCCGACCGCTAAGCGCTTGCTCAGCCGCCAGGTAGGGTGTGACCCTGTCAACCGACCGGGTCAGACGGGTCAAAGGAGCGTGCGATGAGTGCGGAGGCGGCAACCGGCGAGGCGTGGGAGGACATCACCCCCGACGCCGCGAGGCGGCTGGTGGTCGCCGCGGTGCAGGCGTTCGCGGAACGCGGCTACCACGCCACCACCACCCGGGACATCGCCGGCCGGGCGGGGATGAGCCCGGCGGCGCTGTACATCCACTACAAGACCAAGGAAGAGCTGCTCTACCAGATCAGCAAGGTCGGCCACCAGCGCTCGCTCGCCATGCTCTGCGAGGCGCGGGACGGCGGCGGCAGCGCCGCCGAGCGGCTGGCGGCGGCGGTACGCGCCTTCGTCCGCTGGCACGCGGAGCACCACACCACCGGGCGGGTGGTGCAGTACGAGCTCGGCGCCCTCGCTCCCGACCACTACGCCGAGATCGTCGTCCTGCGGCGGCAGAGCGAGGAGGCGATCCGCGCGATCGTCGCCGACGGGGTGGCCGCGGGCGGGTTCGACGTGCCCGAGGTGTCCGGCACCACCCTGGCCGTGCTGTCGCTGTGCATCGACGTGGCCCGCTGGTTCAACCCGGCCGGCCGCCGGACGCCGGACGAGGTCGGCGCGCTGTACGCGGACCTGGTGCTGCGGATGGTCCGCGCGGAGGGCGGCCCGGCGGCCGGCCAGGAGCCCGGCGAGGCGGCAGCGGCGGCTCAGAGGTAGAAGCGCGCCACCGTCTCGGCCACGCACACCGGCTTGTCGCCGCCCTCGCGCTCGATCGTCACCCGGGTGACCAGCTGGAAGCCGCCACCCGCCTCGGTCACCTCGGCCACCGTCGCGGTCGCTCGCAGCCGGGAGCCGACCGGGACGGTGGCGGGGAAGCGCACCTTGTTGACGCCGTAGTTGACGCCCATCCGCACACCCTCGATCCGGAAGAGCTGCGGGGTCAGCGACGGGATCAGCGACAGCGTCAGAAAGCCGTGCGCGATCGTCGTGCCGAAGGGTCCCTCGGCGGCGCGCTCCGGGTCGACGTGGATCCACTGGTGGTCACCGGTCGCCTCGGCGAAGGCGTCGATGCGCTTCTGCTCGATCTCCAGCCAGTCCGTCCAGCCGAGCTGCTCGCCGACGGCGGCCCGCAGTTCGTCGAGCGAAGCGAAGACGCGGGGCTGCTGGGACATGGTCAAGGCCTCCGGGATCGTGGGTTTCCAAGCGCTTGCTCAGCATGGTTCCGGCGGCCCCGGGCTGTCAACGCCGCCGCACGTCCGCCGCGTCGCCCGCGCCCGCCGCGTCCTGCGCTCCGGGTACGCGCGTGAGCAGCGCGTTCAGCGCCGGGCGCAGCGCCACCAGCCGGTCGAGCTGGTCGAGCTGCGCGGGGATGTCGGCGGCGGCGATCCTGATCACCAGGTGCCGCGCGCCCTGGGCGACATAGCGGCCCAGCTGCTCCACCACCGCCTCCGGCGTGCCCGACGCGTTCGCCTGGATCCTCTCCATCTCCTCGATCGGGCGCCCGTAGTTGGCCTTGGCGTACGCGTCCAGGGCCGACCGGCCGCCGTCCGCGGCGTCGGTGACCAGGGTGTTCACGAAGAGCGCGGGCGTGATCGGTGCGCCGGCCCGGCCGGCCTGCGCGGCGGCGTTCCGTATCGCGGCGAGTCCCTTGCCGTAGTCGGCCGGGTCCGGCGGGTAGGGCAGCCAGCCGTCGTAGATCCGCCCGGTGCGGGCCAGCGCGGCAGGGGTGGCGCCGCCGAGCCACACCGGCGGGCCGCCCGGCCGGAAGGTGCGGATGCCCGGCCGGATGTCGTCGAAGTGCAGCACCTCGCCGTGGAAGGACACCGGGCCCTCGCCGGTCCACAGCCGCCGCCACAGCGCCACGGTCTCGTCGAGCCGGGTGAAGCGATTCGGCCACGGCGTGCCCGCCATCGCGTAGACCGGCTGCCCGAAGGGGCCGGGGAAGCCCGCGCCGACGCCCAGCACCAGCCGGCCGCCGGACAGCAGGTCGATCGAGGCGAGGGTCTGCGCGGCCAGCACGGGTGTGCGCAGCGCGGGCAGCAGCGCGCCGGTGCCGAGCGTGACGCCCTCCGTCACGGAGGCGAGCGCGGCCAGCACGGTGAGCGCCTCCAGCCGCGGGGTGAGCAGGGAATCGGTGGACCACAGCGAGTCGAAGCCCGTGCGCTCCGCGCGCACCCCGAAGGCCACCACCTCCCTGGGGTCGGTGCACTCGCTCCACTGGACCTTCGTGCTGGGCACGAAGACACCCATCCGCACGGTGTCGGTGTCGCTGCCGCGGGTGCTGCCGGTCATGGCGGTTCCGGGTCCTGCCCCGGTGAACGTGCTCGTCATGCCGCCGATCGTGGGCGGCCGCGGGGGCTGGCCTCAATTCCCTCGAGGGAATGGCCGCCTGCCGGGCCCGGGGATAGAAATGAGCGGTGGACGCCCCCAGGACCCCCGCCCCTGCCGCCCCGCAGGCCTTCCCGCAGGCCCTGCGCGCCAGCCGCAGCCGCCGCCGTCTCAGCCAGCTGGAGCTGGCGCTGCGCGCGGGCACCACCCAGCGGCACATCAGCTTCATCGAGAACGGCAGATCCGCCCCGGGGCGCGAGCTGGTCGCCAGGATCGCCGAGTCGCTCGCCCTGCCGCTGCGCGAGCGCAACGGCCTGCTGCTGGCGGCCGGATACGCGCCGGTGCATCCGCAGCGCGACCTCGCGGACCCGGCGCTCGCCCCCGCGCTCGAAGCGCTCGACCACATACTGACCGGCCATCTTCCCTATCCGGCGATCGTCGTGGACCGCTACGGGGACCTGGTCGCCGCCAACTCCGCCTTCGGGGTGATGACCGAGGGCGCGGACCCGGCGCTGCTCGGGCCCGGGGCGAACATCGCGCGGCTGGCCCTGCACCCGGCGGGCATGGCGCCGCGGATCCGGAATTTCCCGCAGTGGGCGCGCCATGTCATCGAGGCCCTGCGCGAGGAGCAGCGGCGCAATCCGGACGACCGGCTGGCCGCGCTGCACGACGAACTCGCCGGCTACGTGCCGGAGCCCGGCCCCGCGGCGGGGCGGCAGCAGGGCGCCGACACGCTGCTGGGCTTCACCGTGCCGATGGAGCTGGAGTCGGCCGACCGGGGGCTGCTGCGGCTGATGACCACCGTCGCGGTCTTCGCCACCGCGGCCGATGTCACCATCGCCGAGCTGAAACTGGAGGCCTTCCTGCCGGCCGACCGCGCGACCGCGGACGCGCTGCGGGAGGATGCCTGACGGACCGGCCGGAGCGCCGGGCAATCCGACAGAGGAGCCGTATGAGCCTGCGCCACCACGAGATCGCCGAGTCCCGGCACCGCATCCTCAACCCCATCACCGAGGAGAAGCTGATGCTGCTCGGCGAGATCTGCCGGCTGGAACCCGGGCAGCGCCAGCTCGATCTGGCGTGCGGCAAGGGTGAGATGCTCACCCGGTGGGCGCAGCGGTACGGCATCGGCGGGGTCGGCGTCGACCTGAGCGAGGTCTTCCTGACCGCCGCGAGGGAGCGGGCGGCGGAACTGGGCGTCGCCGAAAGGGTGGGCTTCGAACGCGGCGACGCGGGGGCGTACCGGGCGGAGGCCGCCGCCTTCGACGTGGTGTCCTGCATCGGCGCCACCTGGATCGGCGGCGGACTCGCCGGGACGATCGAGCTGCTGCGCCCGGCGCTGCGCCCCGGCGGCCTGATGCTGATCGGCGAGCCGTACTGGACGCGGCCGGCCCCCGAGGAGGCACTCGAGGCGATCGGGGCGGAGGCCGACGACTTCACCTCGCTCGTGGGCACCCTCGACCGGTTCACTGCGGCCGGCATGGAGCTGGTGGAGATGGTGCTGGCCGACGGCGACAGCTGGGACCGCTACGCCGCCGCGCAGTGGTCGACCATCTCGGACTGGCTGCGCGACGCCCCGGCCGGCCACCCGGACGCGGCGGACATGCGGGACTTCCTGGACCACAGCCGGCGTACCCATCTGGCCTGGAACCGCGAGTACCTGGGCTGGGGCGTCTTCGTCCTGCGGGCGGACGCGGTCGTGAGGAATCCGAAAACCTGACGCATGTTCATCTTCCGGGATCCGGCGTACCGGCGGTAACCTCCGCGCACCGGCTTCCGGAAGGAGCAGACATGCCGCTACGGACCCCACGACGGATCGGCAGGATCGGCACGCTGAGAACGGCCACCGCAGGCGCGCTGCTGGCGCTCGCGGCGACCCTGGTGGCCCCGGTGCCACTTCAAGCGCACGCCGCAGCGCAAGGCGACTACTGCGCGGGCCAGTGCGCCGACATCCTGCCCCCAGGTGAGAACGGCAACGCCACCCTCGCCGACATCCTGGCGAACAAGGCACTCGGCACCAGGCCCGCCCACACCTCGGACCAGCTCGGCCCGTACGCCTCCCTCGCGGACGGGTACCAGAACCTCACCGACGCCACCCTCACCGACTTCTTCAACGACTCGTCCTTCGGCGTGCCCCTGAACCAGATCGCGTCCATATCGAGCCCGCGCTCGGATGTGACGATCACCCGCGACAAGAAGACCGGGGTGCCGCACATCAAGGGCACCACCCGGCAGGGCACCGAATTCGGCGCCGGCTACGCGGCGGCGCAGGACCGGCTCTGGCTCATGGACCTCTTCCGGCACGTCGGACGCGGCGAGCTGTCGTCGTTCGCCGGCGGCGCCGCGGCCAACCGCGGCCTCGAGCAGGAGTTCTGGAAGCAGGCCCCCTACACCGAGGCGGACCTCCAGGCGCAGATCGACCAGCTCGCCGGCTCGGGCGGCGCCCGCGGGCAGCAGGCGCTCGCCGACGCCCAGGCGTACGTCGACGGCATCAACGCGTACATCACCGCGTCGAAGAACGGCCGCTACTTCCCCGGCGAGTACGTCCTCACCGGGCACGTCGACGCCATCACCAACGCGGGCACCATAGACCCCTTCAAGCTGACCGACCTGATCGCGCTCGCGTCGGTGGTCGGCGCGCTCTTCGGCACCGGCGGCGGCGGCGAGGTGCAGTCCGCGCTGTCGCTGCTGGCAGCACAGCAGCAGTACGGCGTCGCCGAGGGCACCAAGGTCTGGGAGTCCTTCCGCGAACGCGACGACCCCGAGGCCACCGCCACCGTCCACGACGGCACCAGCTTCCCCTACGCGGGCAAGCCCGCCGTCGCGCAGGGCCAGGCGCTGCCTGACGCCGGCTCCGTCACCGCCGAACCCCTGGTCTACGACGCCACCGGCGGTGCCACCCTGGCGACCACCAGCAGCCCCGGGGTGCTGCCGGGCAACCTCTTCTCGACGAAGAAGGGCATGTCCAACGCCCTGGTCGTCAGCGGCGCCCACACCGCAAGCGGCCACCCGGTCGCCGTCTTCGGCCCGCAGACCGGCTACTTCGCGCCGCAGCTGCTGATGCTCCAGGAGCTGCAGGGCCCCGGCATCAGCGCCCGCGGGGCGTCTTTCGCGGGCCTGGGGATGTACGTCGAGCTGGGCCGCGGCCAGGACTACGCCTGGAGCGCGACCTCCGCGTCCCAGGACGTCACCGACACCTACGCCGTGGAGCTGTGCCAGGACGCCACGCACTACGTCTTCCACGGCAGCTGCGTCGCCATGGAGAAGCTGGAGCGCACCAACTCCTGGAAGCCGACCCTGGCCGACTCCACCGCCGCGGGCTCCTACCGCATGCAGATCTGGCGGACCGCCTACGGTCCGGTCGAATACCGGGCCACGGTCGGCGGGAAGGCCGTCGCCTACACGCAGCTGCGCAGCTCCTACCGCCACGAGGCCGACTCGATCCTGGGCTTCCAGGAGCTCAACGACCCCGGCTTCGTCCATGACGCCGCGTCCTTCCAGCGGGCCGCGCAGGACATCAACTACACCTTCAACTGGTTCTACGCGGACTCGCGGCAGACCGCCTACTACAACAGCGGCACCAACCCGGTGCGGGCCGACGGGGTCGACGCGTCCTTCCCGGTCTGGGCGCGGTCCGCGTACGACTGGCGCGGCTGGGATCCGACCGCCAACACCGCCTCGTACACGCCGCCTGCGCAGCACCCGCAGTCCGTCGACCAGGACTACTACGTCTCCTGGAACAACAGGCAGGCCGCCGGCTACACCTCGGCGGGCTTCGGCAACGGGGCCGTGCACCGCGCCGACCTCCTCGACGACCGGGTCAAGGCGCTGGTCAGGACGGGCGGCGTGACCAGGTCCGCGCTGGCCAAGGCGATGGACGACGCCGCGCTCACCGACCTGCGGGGCGAGGACGTCCTGCCGGAACTGCTCCAGGTCATCAACGCGGCGCCGGTCACCGACCCGCAGGAAGCCGCCGCCGTGCAGCAGTTGACCGCCTGGAGTGCGGCCGGTGCCAAGCGGCACGAGACGTCACCGGGCTCCCACGTCTACGCGAACTCCGACGCGGTGCGGGTCATGGACGCGTGGTGGCCGCTGCTCGTCCAGGGTGAATTCCAGCCGGGCCTGGGCGGCGGCCTCTACACGGCACTCATCGCCGACCTCACCGTCGACGAGTCGCCGTCCGCCGGCCACGGGCCGACCGGTTCCCATGCGGGAAGCGCGTTCCAGTACGGCTGGTGGAGCTATGTCGACAAGGACATACGCCAGGTGCTGGGCCGTCCGGTGGCCGGGCCGCTGGCTCACGCCTACTGCGGCGGCGGGCAGCCGGCCGCCTGCCGCGAGGTGCTGCTGAGCACGCTCAAGCAGGCCGCGGCGGTACCGGCCACGACGGTCTATCCCGGCGACGACGGGTGCGGCGCAGGCGACCAGTGGTGCGCCGACTCCATCGTGCAGCGCCCGCTGGGCGGTGTCACCGACGACCGCATCAGCTGGCAGAACCGGCCGACCTACCAGCAGGTCGTCGAATTCCCGACGCACCGCTGAGGGCGGTCGCCCGCCCGCCGGGGATCACGGGAGTGTCCTCGGCCACCGTGCGGTGGGGGTGATCGGCACCCCCCACCGCACGGTGCGGCCCCCGAGGGCGGCAGGGGCCTCGCCGGACGGGAGGGGAGGTCTCACAGCAGGCCCGCCGCGCGCAGGGTGAGGCGGGCCAACTCCGGGTGGCAGATGTCGCTGTGGGCGCCGGAGGGCGGCCCGCCCGCGCGGACCACGGCCGAGGCGTCGACGCTGACGCAGGAGCGGGGGGAGAAGGTGTGCCCCAGGGCCGCGGCCAGCGGCATGGCGGGTGCGCCCGGGAGCCCGTGGAAGCCGTCGTGCCCGAGCGCTCCCCAGCGGTCGTCCCCCAGGAGGGACCTGTCGTCGCCCGACAGCCGGGACGCGAGCGGATAGAAGACGCCGAGCGCCTGGTCGTGGCTGGAGTGGCAGGCCACGACGGGGCCGTCGACGCGGGACTGCATGCCGTGGAGGGCGCCGTCCGGCGCGTAGGCGGAGTGCGAGAAGGCGCCCTGCAGAAGGGTCACCGAGGCGACGTTGCGGGCCTCGGGCGGCAGTCCGGCCAGGGCGAAGGAGACCAGCCGGGCACCGAAGCTGTGGCCGACCAGATGCACCCGGGTGCCGGGGGACTTCGCGGCCAGCCGCCCGAGCAGCGGGCCGAGCCCGGCTCTGCCGACCTTGCCCGCGCGGCCCTTCATGGCGTAGTACGTGGCCTGCCGCAGCATCTCCCTGGCCCCCGACCACACCTTCTTGCCGAGGCCGCCGAGCCCGCCCAGCAGATCCTGCTCGCCCCGCACCGCGGCGACCGCGTCGGCCAGGGCCGCGCACACGGTCGCGGGGTCGTCGGTGAGCAGTGCGGGCAGCGCGTCGGATTCGACGTCGCCCGCGTCACCGAGCAGGTGCGCGAGGGCGGCCCGCGGTGCGGAGCACCCGGTCACCGTGCGGACCAGCGCGGCGAATTCGCCGAGCGCCGCCGGATCCTCCGGCTCAGCCGCCAGGAGTTCCGCGATCCGGTCGGCCTCGTCGTCGTGCCCGGGAAGCACCCGCTTGAGCGTGGCGATGTCGGCGGGCGATCCGGCCGCGCGGACGATCGCGGTACGCGGGAAGTCCGCGATCGGCTCGTCGGAGAACCGCATCGAGGGCCAGTGCACCCCCGCGTAGCCGAGGCGGACGGCGGGCGCGTCTGCCAGCAGGGCGGGGAAGGGGGCGTAGAAGCGCTCGTAGAGGGCCGACGCGGTGGACAGGTCGTTGTTCCAGCCGTGTGCGAAGACCACCAGGTCCGTGCGGTCGCCCACCTGCGCGAGCAGGGCGTCGCGCTGCCCCGGGTCGGCGTCGCCGTCCTTGTCGAAGGTCAGATCCCAGTAGGGTCGTACGCCTGCCTCGGTCATGGCTCCCCCTCGCCCCGGCGATTGCCGATAGGGCCGCGATTGTCCGCTCTGCCCGCATCATCCCGGCGGGCCGCGGCACCGTCCATCCCTCCGGCGGGTGAATACGCACCGGCTACGCCGCCGGGCGGGCCCGCCCCTTCCGGATCCAGTGACCGACTGCTTAGTATGCCAGCACGGGGCAGCCCGGAGTCGAGTCGAAGGAGACACGGTTGTGGTGGTGCAATCACTGCGCGACGCCCGAGTGGTCGTCACCGGAGCGGGCGGCGGCATCGGCGCCGCCCTCGCCCGCGCCTTCACCGCCGAAGGCGCCCGGGTGGTGGTGAACGACCTCGACGCCGAGGCGGTACGCAAGGTCGCCGACGAGATCGGCGCCGCGGTGGTGGTGGGCGACGCCTCGGGGATCGTGCCCGCCGCCCGCACCGCGCTCGGCGGCGGCATCGACATCTTCTGCGCCAACGCGGGCGTCGCCACCGGCGGCGGACCCGAGGCCGACGACGCGGCCTGGGAGCTGGCCTGGGACGTCAACGTCATGAGCCACGTCCGCGCCGCCCGCGCCCTGCTGCCCGAGTGGCTGGAGCGCGGCAGCGGCCGCTTCGTGTCCACCGTGTCCGCCGCGGGACTGCTGACGATGATCGGCGCGGCCCCGTACTCCGTCACCAAGCACGGCGCCCTGGCCTTCGCCGAGTGGCTGTCGCTCACCTACCGGCACCGCGGGATCTCCGTGCACGCGGTCTGCCCGCAGGGGGTGCGCACCGCGATGCTCGAAGCCGCGGGCCCCGCGGGCGACCTGGTGCTCGCCCCGAACGCCATCGAGCCCGAGGAGGTGGCCCGCGCGGTGCTCGACGGCATCGCGCAGGAGCGCTTCCTGATCCTGCCGCACCCCGAGGTCGCCGGCTACCACGCGGCCCGCGGGGCGGAACCCGAACGCTGGCTCCGCGGCATGAACAAGCTCCAGCGCGGATACGAGGAGCTGCGGGCCAAGGCGGGTGACCAGGCATGACCGGATACGCCGACCAGCCCTGGCTGCAGTTCTTCACCGAGGAGCAGCGCGCGGACACCGACCACCCGCCGTCCGTGCTGCACGGCTTCCTCGCCGCCGCGGCGGAGCGCCCCGACCACCGGGCGCTGGCGTACTTCGACGGCGGACTGACCTACCGCGAACTCGACACCCTCTCCGACGGCCTGGCCCGCCACCTCGCCGAGCGCGATTTCGCGCCCGGCGACCGGCTCGCGGTCATGCTGCAGAACGTGCCGCAGTTCGTGGTCGCGCTGCTGGCGGCCTGGAAGGCGGGCGGCGCCGCCATCCCGGTCAACCCGATGTACAAGCAGCACGAACTCGCGCACATACTCACCGACGCCGGGGCCGCGGCCCTGGTCTGCTCCGA
This sequence comes from Streptomyces sp. NPDC049040, assembly GCF_043197715.1. NCBI lineage: Bacteria > Bacillati > Actinomycetota > Actinomycetes > Kitasatosporales > Streptomycetaceae > Streptomyces > Streptomyces sp. NPDC049040. The sequence continues at coordinate 682,906 of NZ_JBICTO010000003.1, read as the reverse complement.
ACGCGCCTGGCAGGACTACGTACGGTCCACCGCCGCGTCCTCACCGGTCCGCATCGCGCTCACCGCCAGCGAGTTCGACCTCCAGACCCGCGACGACCCCAGGGTGCTCACCGGGGCCCGGCAGCCCGCCGCCGACGCCGAGGACCTGCTGGCCGCCGCCCGCGCCGCCGCAGGGCCGCGCCCCGACGTCCCGCTGCCGGCCGCGGACGACACCGCCCTGGTCAGCTACACCTCGGGCACCAGCGGACGGCCCAAGGGCGCGCTGAACACCCACGGCAACATCTCCTTCAACGCCCACCGGCAGATCCGCGTGCACGACCTGCCGGCCGACGCCGTGATCTTCGCGCTGGCCCCGCTCTTCCACATCACCGGCATGGTCTGCCAGCTCTCCGCGGGGCTGGCCGGCGGCCGCACCGTGGCCCTTGCCCACCGCTTCGAGCCCGGCGTGGTCCTCGACGCCTTCCGCGAGCACCGCCCCGCCTACACCGTCGGCCCCGCCACCGCCTTCATGGCGCTGCTGGCCAGGCCGGACGCCACCGCTGACGACTTCGCGTCCTTCAAGCTGATCTCGTCGGGCGGCGCCCCGCTGCCGCCCGCCGTCGTCGAGTCCTTCCGCACCCGCTCAGGGGGCCTCTATCTGGCCAACGGCTACGGCCTCACCGAGTGCACCGCCCCCTGCGCCAGCGTCCCGCCGGGCCACGAGGCACCGGTCGACCCGGTCTCCGGCACCCTCGCGGTCGGTGTGCCGGGGCCCGGCACCATGGTGCGCATCCTCGACGACAGCGGCGCGGAGGTGCCGTTCGGCGAGTCCGGCGAGATCGCGGTCAGCGGCCCGATGGTCGTCCCCGGCTACTGGAACCTGCCCGCCGAGTCGCAGGCGGCCATGCCCGGCGGCGAACTGCGGACCGGCGACATCGGCTTCATGGACACCGACGGCTGGCTCTACGTGGTCGACCGCAAGAAGGACATGATCAGCGCGTCCGGCTTCAAGGTCTGGCCGCGCGAGGTGGAGGACGTGCTCTACACCCATCCGGCCGTCCGCGAGGCGGCGGTCGTCGGCGTCCCCGACGCCTACCGGGGCGAGAGCGTCAAGGCCTACGTCAGCCTCCGCCCCGGCGCGGCGGCCGAACCCGGCGAGCTCGTCGCCTACTGCAGGGAGCGGCTGGCCGCGTACAAGTACCCGCGCCAGGTGGAGGTGCTGGCGGAGCTCCCCAAGACCGCCACCGGCAAGATCCTCCGACGCGAGCTCAAGGCGACGGCCGGATAGGGTCCATACCGGCCGGGATGCCGGCGGGCAGCGCAGGAGAGGGGCAGGTCATGGCACGCAGCACGACGAGCGACGACGGCGGTACGGGGACGGCCGCGGGCACGGGCTCCGGTGCCGCGGTGCCCGAGCGGCTGCTCGCCGAGGCCACCCGGCTGTTCGCGGGCCGCGGCTACGACCGCACCTCGGTCCAGGAGATCGTCGAGGCCGCGGGAGTGACCAAGGGCGCGCTCTACCACTACTTCGGCTCCAAGGACGATCTGCTGCACGAGATCTACGCCAGGGTGCTGCGGCTGCAGACCGAGCGCCTCGACACGATCGCGTCCCGCGACACCCCGGTGCGGGAGCGCCTCGCGGAGGCCGCGGCCGACGTGGTGGTCACCAGCATCCAGAACCTGGACGACACGAAGATCTTCTTCCGCTCGATGCACCAGCTCAGCCCGGAGAAGCAGAAGGCCGTACGGGCCGAACGCCGCCGCTACCACGAGCGCTTCCGCTCGCTGGTCGAGGAGGGCCAGCGGGACGGCCACTTCAGGCCCGGCCTGCGCGCCGACCTGGTGGTCGACTTCTTCTTCGGCTCGGTGCACCACCTCGGCACCTGGTACCACGCGGACGGCCCGCTGTCCGCGGAGCAGGTCGCCACCGAGTTCTCCGACCTGCTGCTGCACTCGGTGCGGCAGCCCTGACCCCACCGGGAGTCCCAGCGTGAAGGCATGGCGCGTGCACCACATCGGAGAGCCGCGCGAGGCGATGCGCCTCGACGAGGTCCCGACCCCTGAGCCCGGCCCAGGCCAGGTGCTGCTGCGGGTGCGGGCGGCGGCAGTCAACTTCCCCGACGCGATGCTGTGCCGCGGCGAGTACCAGGTCAGGCCGCCGCTGCCCTTCACTCCTGGCGTGGAGATGTGCGGCGAGGTCGCCGCCCTCGGCCCCGGGGTGACAGGCCCAGGGACCGGTGCCCGCGTCATCAGCTCCGCCGCGCTGCCCGGCGGTGCCTTCGCCGAATACGCCCTGGTGCCCGCCGCCGGCGTGCTGCCCGCACCGGAAGCGCTCGACGACGCGGAGGCGGCGGCGCTGCACATCGCCTACCAGACCGGATGGTTCGGCCTGCACCGCAGGGCGGGGCTGCGACCCGGGGAGACGCTGCTCGTGCACGCGGCCGCAGGCGGGGTCGGCAGCGCGGCCGTCCAGCTCGGCAAGGCCGCGGGCGCCACCGTCATCGGCGTCGTCGGCGGTCCCGACAAGGCAAGGGCCGCACGCGAGCTGGGGGCCGACATCGTGGTCGACCGGCACGCGGAGGACTTCGTGGCCGTCGTCAAGGAGGCCACCGCGGGGCGCGGGGCCGACGTGGTCTACGACCCCGTCGGCGGCGACTCCTACACCCGGTCCACCAAGTGCATCGCCTTCGAGGGGCGCATCGTGGTGGTCGGCTTCGCCGGCGGCACGGTGCCCGCGCCCGGCCTGAACCACGCGCTGGTCAAGAACTACTCGATCCTCGGGCTGCACTGGGGGCTGTACGCGGTGCGCGACCCGGAGGCGGTGCGGCACGCCCACGACGAGCTCACCCGGCTCGCGTCCACGGGCCCGGTGCGCCCGCTGGTCTCGGCCAGGCTCCCTCTCGCCGAGGCCGCCGACGCGGTGGCCCGCGTCTCCGAGGGCCTCACGACGGGGCGCCTGGTCGTCCTCCCCTGAACGCCTCCCGCGGGGTCCTGCCGAGGACCCCGCGGCCGCGCCGTGCGGGCCCGCCGCTGCCTGTGGTCGCCGTCTCCGCCGGCAGGTCCGCCCCGAGGGCCGCTGGCGGCTCGCCCTTTTCGCGGAGGGGGCGTTCCTCACAGGCGCGGGGAACCGCTCGACGAGCCACGGCGGCGGACCCGCGCTGCCGCCGCAAGGGCCTGCCACCTCGGGGGCGCCGCGATCCGCCACCGGCGGAAGAGGGCGCGACCCGCGCCCCGGGGGCCGAACGGCCCCCGGGGCCACTCAGCGGTAGCGGGCCAGTTCGCGGCGGGCGAGCGAGCGGCGGTGCACCTCGTCGGGTCCGTCCGCGAGCCGCAGGCTGCGGGCCCCGGCCCACAGCCGGGCCAGCGGGAAGTCCTGCGAGACGCCGCCCGCCCCGTGCGCCTGGATCGCCCGGTCGATGATCCGCTGCACGCCCGCGGGCGTGGCGATCTTGATGGCCTGGATCTCGGTGTGCGCCCCCTGGTTGCCCACCGTGTCCATCAGCCACGCCGTCTTCAGCACCAGCAGCCGCAGCTGCTCGATCTCGACCCGCGACTCGGCGATCCACTCCTGCACGACGCCCTGCGCGGCGAGCGGCTTGCCGAAGGCCACACGGGCGGCGGCCCGGCGGCACATGAGTTCAAGGGCGCGCTCGGCCATGCCGATGAGCCGCATGCAGTGGTGGATGCGGCCGGGGCCGAGCCTGGCCTGGGCGATGGCGAAGCCGCCGCCCTCCTCGCCGATGAGGTTCGCGGCCGGCACCCGGACGTCGTGGAAGACGACCTCCGCGTGCCCGCCGTGGTCGGCGTCGTCGTAGCCGAAGACCCGCATGCCGCGGCGCACTTCCACGCCGGGGGTGTCCCGCGGCACCAGGATCTGGCTCTGCTGCCGGTGCCGGTCGGCGGCCGGGTCGGTCTTGCCCATGACGATGAAGACCGCGCAGTCGGGGTTCATCGCCCCTGAGATGTACCACTTGCGTCCGTCGATGACGTAGGAGTCGCCGTCGCGCCGGATCCGGGTCTCGATGTTCGTCGCGTCGGAGGACGCCACGTCCGGCTCGGTCATGGCGAAGGCCGAGCGGATCTCGCCGGCGAGCAGCGGCTCCAGCCACTCCTTGCGCTGGGCGGGGGTGCCGAATTCGGCGAGCACCTCCATGTTCCCGGTGTCGGGGGCGGCGCAGTTGAGCGCGGTCGGCCCCAGGAAGGGGCTGCGGCCGGTGAGTTCGGCCAGCGGCGCGTACTGGAGGTTGGTCAGCCCCGCGCCGTGCTCGCCGGGCAGGAACAGATTCCACAGGCCCTGCCGCCTGGCCTCGGCCTTGAGCTCCGCGACGACGGGCGGAACGGTCCAGTGCTTGTCGGGCCCCGCCTGCTCGTGCTGCTCGGCGAAGACCGCCTCGGCCGGGTGGACGTGCTCGTCGAGGAAGGCGGCCAGCCGGGACCGCAGCTCCTGCGTACGGGTGTCGAAGGCGAAGTCCATCCTGCTCAGTCCTCCTGGTGCGATGCTGCCCGGTCCCGGGCGTGGTCCTGGACTTTGCGCAGTCCGCGCTCGATGAAGAGCGGGACGACGGTGCCGATCCGGTCGAATCCCGCGCCGAGGGTCTGGCCGAGGGTCCAGCGGTAGTGGATGCCTTCGAGGATGACGGCGATCTTGAAGTAGGCGAAGGCGGTGTACCAGTCGACGGCCGAGACGTCGCGCCCCGACCGCCGGGCGTACCGCTCCACGATCTCGTCGGCGCCCGGGTGGCCGGGGGCGCCGCCCGCGGTGGGGACGGGGAAGCCGGGGATGTCGTGCTGCTCGCCGTACATGACCAGCAGCCCGATGTCGGTGAGCGGGTCGCCGAGGGTCGACATCTCCCAGTCGAGTACGGCGGTGAGCCGGTCGGCGTCGTCGAAGAGCACGTTGTCGAGCCGGTAGTCGCCGTGCACCACGGTGGGCGCGGGGGAGGCCGGCAGCCCCCGGCCGAGTGCGGCGTGCAGTTCGTCGATGCCGGGCAGCTCCCGGCTGCGCGAGGCGTCGAGCTGCTTGCCCCAGCGGCGCAGCTGCCGGTCGAGGAAGCCCTCGGGCCGGCCGAAGCCGGCGAGGCCCACCTCCTGCGGGTCGACCGCGTGCAGGTCCACCAGGGTGTCCACGAGGGTCAGCGCGACCGCCCTGGTCCGCACCGGACCGAGGGCGGTGAGCTGGTCCTCGCCCCGGTAGGGGGTGCCCTCGACGAAGTCCATCACGTAGAAGGGGGCGCCGATGACCTCGGGGTCCTCGCAGAGCAGCACGGTGCCGGGCACCGGTACCGGGGTGGGGGCGAGCGCGCTGATCACGCGGTGCTCGCGGCCCATGTCGTGCGCGGTGGCCAGCACATGGCCGAGCGGCGGCCGGCGCACCACCCAGGTGGAGCTGCCGTCGGTGACCCGGTAGGTGAGGTTGGAGCGGCCGCCCTGGATCAGCGTGGCCCGCAGCTCGCCATCCGCGAGACCGGGACGCCGCTGGTCCAGGTGGCGGCGCAGCCGGTCGAGATCCAGTCCCCGCGGGCTGTCGGTTTCACTCATGCGCGAATCGTACCGACTGGTCGGTATGTCGTCCAGTTCCCGGACCGCGCCTGTCGCCCGCGTTGACGGCCGAGGGGTCCCGCGCCTACGCTCCGGTCTTATGGGTGAACGTGATTCATATATGCAGACAGCGGGTCCCTCCGACGCGTTCACGGTCGCCGAGGTGCGGCTGACCCCCATCCTCATCGCCGACCCGCCGCTGCTCAACACGCAGGGCGTCCACCAGCCCTACACCCCCCGGCTCATCATCGAGGTCGTCACCGCCGACGGTACGTCCGGGGTGGGTGAGACGTACGGCGACACCCGCTATCTGGACCTCGCCGCGCCGCTGGCCGAGGCCCTGCCCGGGCACCGGGTCACCGACCTGAACGGCCTGTTCACCCTCGCCGAGCGGGTCTGCGGCGATCCCGCCGAGGTCTCCGACTCCGTCGACGTCGGCGGACTGCGCGGGGTGCAGACGGCGGACAAGCTGCGGCTCTCGGTGATCTCCGGCTTCGAGGTCGCCTGCCTCGACGCCCTCGGCAAGAAGCTGGGCCTGCCGGTGCACGCCCTGCTCGGCGGCAAGGTCCGCGACACCGTGGACTACAGCGCCTACCTCTTCTACCGGCTCGCCGAGCACCCCCAGGGCCAGGGCGAGCGGGACGACTGGGGCGCGGCCCTCGACCCCGCGGGCGTGGTCGCCCAGGCCCGGCGCTTCGCCGACACCCACGGCTTCGGCTCCTTCAAGCTCAAGGGCGGCGTCTTCCCCCCCGAGCAGGAGATCGCCGCCGTCCGCGCCCTCGCGCAGGCCTTCCCCGGCCGGCCGCTCCGGCTCGACCCCAACGGCGCCTGGTCGGTGGAGACCTCGCTTGAGGTGGCCCGCGAACTGGGCGGGGTGCTGGAGTACCTGGAGGACCCGGCCAGCGGCACCGACCGGATGGCCCGGGTCTCGGAGGGCACCTCGGTACCGCTGGCCACCAACATGTGCGTGACGACCTTCCAGGAGATCAAGGAGGCCTTCGCGCGCGACGCCGTCCAGGTGGTGCTGTCCGACCACCACTACTGGGGCGGCCTGCGCAACACCCAGCAGCTCGCCGCGATCTGCCGCACCTTCGGCGTCGGCCTGTCGATGCACTCCAACACCCACCTGGGCATCAGCCTGGCCGCGATGACCCATGTCGCCGCCACCGTGCCCAACCTGGACTTCGCCTGCGACTCGCACTACCCCTGGCAGACCGACGACGTCATCACCGAGCGGCACGTCTTCACCGGCGGCGCGCTGACCGTCTCCGACGTGCCGGGGCTCGGCGTGGAGCTGGACCGCGACGCGCTCAAGGCACTGCACCAGCGCTGGCTCGACGACGACGGCACCATGCGCGACCGCGACGACGCCGCCGCGATGCGCAAGGCCGACCCCGACTGGGTCACGCCGTCCGTGCCGCGCTGGTGAGCCGCGGCCGGCCCGCGGCCGGCACACGCACGAGGGGCGACGGGCCCGAACGGCCCGCCGCCCCTCGCCGGTCGCGCGGCGACGTCCTGGTCAGATCACCAGCGACAGCAGCATCACGAAGCCCAGCGCCACGACCGAGATCACCGTCTCCATCACCGACCAGGTCTTGAGGGTCTGCGGGACGTCCATCCCGAAGTACTCCTTCACCAGCCAGAAGCCGGCGTCGTTGACGTGCGAGAAGAACAGCGAACCGGCGCCGACCGACAGCACCAGCAGTGCGGTGTGGGTCGACGACATGCCCTCGGCCAGCGGTGCCACCAGGCCTGCCGCCGAGATGATCGCCACCGTCGCGGAACCCGTCGCGACCCTGATCAGCACCGCGATGAGCCAGGCGAGCAGCAGCGCCGAGATGTGCCAGTCCTTCGACCAGTCGAGGATCATCTGCCCGACACCGCAGTCGATCAGCGTCTGCTTGAAGCCGCCGCCCGCGCCGACGATCAGCAGGATGCCCGCGATCGGGCCCAGCGAGGAGTCGACGGTCGACGAGATGCGGTCCTTGGTGAAGCCGGCCGCCCGCCCGAGGGTGAACATCGCCACCATCACCGCCGCGAGCAGCGCGATCAGCGGGGTGCCGATGACGTCGAAGATCCGGTAAGCCAGGCTGCCCTGGTCGTCGATGATCACATCGGCCAGCGCCTTGGCCAGCATCAGCACCACAGGCAGCAGCATCGTGCACACGGTGGCGGCGAAGCTCGGCCGCCGCTCCAGGTCGTCCGAGGCGCGGGCCGGGGTCAACCGCTCAGGCGGTGAGACATCCACCCAGCCGGCCGCGACCCGGCCGAACAGCGGCCCCGCGATGGCCAGCGTCGGCAGCGCCACCAGCACCCCGAGGGCCAGGGTGATGCCCATGTCGGCGTGGATCGCGCCGATCGCGGCCAGCGGCCCGGGGTGCGGCGGCACCAGGCCGTGCATCACCGACAGGCCGGCGAGGGCGGGGATGCCGAGCCGGATCAGCGACTGGCCGCTGCGCCGGGCGACCAGCAGCACCACCGGGATCAGGATGACGATGCCGATCTCGAAGAAGAGCGGCAGCCCGACCAGGCCCGCGATCAGGGCCATGGCCCACGGCAGCCGTTTCTCGCTGGTCCTGGCCAGGATCGTGTCGACGATCTGGTCGGCGCCGCCGGAATCGGCGAGCAGCTTGCCGAGTATCGCGCCCAGCGCGATCAGCGTGCCGACACTGGCCACCGTCGAGCCGAGGCCCGTGGAGTAGCTGGCGACCGTCTTGGCCAGCGGGGCGCCCGCGACCGTGCCGAGCACGCCGGAGCCGATGGTCAGGGCGAGGAAGGCGTGCACCTTCCAGCGGGTGATGAGCAGGACGATGACGGCGACGCCGGCAAGTGCGGCCAGGGCCAGCCGGGTGTTGCCGGCGTCGGCTATCGGCGGTGGCGTGGCGGCGGCCAGCAGCTCGACGCTGAGTGCGGACACGGGTGCTCCAAGGGGGTACGAGGGTGCGGGAGGGGCGCCGGAGGCGGCCGGAGTGAGGGGGGTCGGTCAGCGGGGGAGTGCGGCGAGCGCGCGCTCGGTGATCTGCTGCGGGCCGCCGTCGATCGGCACGACGGCGCCCGGCTCGTCGGGGGCGAGCGGTTCGAGCGCCTCGAGTTGGGAGGCGAGCAGCCCGGATGGCATGAAGTGCTGCATCCGGCCGGCCAGCCGGGCGGCGATCACCTCGGCAGGGCCGTCCAGGTGGACGAAGAAGACCTCGGGTCCCGCGGCCCGCAGCCGGTCGCGGTAGCGGCGGCGCAGTGCGGAGCAGCTGACGACGCCGCCCCGGTCGCCGCGCCCCGATATCCACTCGGCGATGGCGTCGAGCCAGGGTGCGCGGTCGGCGTCGTCCAGCGGGTGGCCGGCCGACATCTTGGCGATGTTGGCCGCCGGGTGGAAGTCGTCCGCCTCGGCGTAGGGCACGCCGAGCCGTTCGGCCAGCAGGCCGCCGACCGTCGACTTGCCGGAGCCCGACACTCCCATGACCACGACCACAGGGCGCGGTGCGGGTCCAGCCGTCATTGCACGTGCCTCCACGTCCTCCGTATGTGGCACGTGCCGCGTCCTGCGGCACGTGTGGCGACAACTGAACACCTTAAGTACTACTTATTCAAGTGGCTGTGATGTAAAAGTCATACGACTGTGCTGACGCATAGGCTGTCGTCATGCCACAGCAGGAATCCCGGCGGGACGGACAGGACGAGGGCGGCGGTCTGCACTCCCGGCTCCTGGCCGAACTCGGCCCGGCAATCGCCTCGGGCGGCTACCCGCCCGGCACGGTGCTACGCATCGACGAACTCGAGGCCCGCTACGGCGTCTCCCGCACGGTCGTCCGCGAGGCGGTCAGGGTCCTCGAAGCGATGCAACTGGTCGAGACCCGGCGCCGGGTCGGCATCACCGTGCGCCGCACCGAGGAGTGGAACGTCTTCGACCCCGCCGTCATCCGCTGGCGGCTCGCCGGCAGCGACCGCCCCCGGCAGCTGCGGTCGCTGACCATGCTGCGCACCGCAGTGGAACCCGTCGCCGCGGGGCTGGCCGCGGCCGCCGCCACCCCCGGGCAGTGCCGCGAACTGACCGTGCTGGCCGCCGACATGGCAGCCGCGGGCCGTGCCGCCGACCTGGACGCGTACCTCGTCCACGACATCGCCTTCCACCGCGTGGTGCTGGCGGCGTCGGGCAACGAGATGTTCGCCAGGCTCGGGGACGTGGTCGCCGAGGTGCTGACCGGCCGCACCGAGCACCATGTGATGTTCACCGCCCCCGACCCGGCCGCCGTCACCCTGCACATCAGGGTCGCCGAGGCGGTACGCGCCAGGGACGCGCACTCCGCCGAGGACCTGATGCGGGAGATCTGCGTCGGCGCGCTGCGCGAGCTGGACATCCTGGCGCCCTGAAATCCCGTTTACGGGCGCCCCCCGCGGCTGCTGGACTGTCCGCGTGACGCCTGACCCGACCGCCCCGCCCCGGCCCTTCCGCTGGTCGCTCTCCCGCCAGGGAGGCGCCGCCGAGGCGCGCCTCGGCGCGCTCACCGACGGCACGGGACCGGCCCGGCTGTGGCACCTGCCGGAGCTGACCGAGTGCACGGGCAAGGTGCTCGCCAGGTCACGGGCCGCCGACCTGTGCTTCCTCGGCCGCTCCCTCGACAGCATGTACGACCTGCTCAGCGGCGCCCTCGAAGGCGCCGCCTGGCCCGGCCGGCTGCTCCGGCTGCCGCTCTCCGCCCGCCGCGCCACGCGCTACGCCGAGCCGCTGCGCGCCCGCTTCCGCGAGCACCTCGCAGCGGTCGGCCTCGAACCGTACGCGCTGGCCCGCCGCAGAAGGCCGCTGGCCGTGGTCGACGTCGTCCACAGCGGATCCAGCTTCGACACCCTGCACCGCGAGCTGGCCGCCTGGATCGAGGAGAGCCGCGAGCCGTGGGCGGTCATCCGGCGCAAGCTGCGCTACGTCGGGGTCACCGTCCGCGGCCGGACCAGTCCCAACCACCCCCGCTGGCAGCAGTCCGAGGCATCCGCCGGCTGGGTGCGCACCCTTCCCGCGGGGCATGTCGTCAACGTGTCCCTGGCGTGGCCCGCGTGGTCCTGGTACGGCAACGAGCAGCCCAAGCTGCACGGCACCTTCCCCGCCGCCCGCTGGTTCGACGAGGACGCCGCCGAGCCCTGGCACCACGCCCAACTGCCGGAATCACTCGCCGAGTCGCTGGCGCTGGTCGCCGCCGGGAGGACCCGTACCGTACGCGAGCAGCTGGTGCGCACCCTGGCCGCGGAGCCCGGCTTCGCCGACCGCGAGGTGCGCGCGCTGGCCGGCGCCCTGCGCGGCCGGTCACGCTGACGGGGGTCAGGCCGATGCCGGCTCGCACCTGCGGGGGTGCATGCCGCCGCGTGCCACCGCCCGGTGCGCGGCCCGGCGACCGTCGGTGCCGCCCCCGCCGGGACCGCACCCCGGCGCCCGTGCTGAGCCTTCGCTCACCACACCACCGCGGCCCCGAAGACCGCCAGCGCCACCATGCACGCCGCCACCGCGAGCGCGGAGGACGCCGGCAGCACCACCGGGTGCGGTGCGCCCAGCCGGAGCATCCGGCGGTGCGCCAGCCACAGGAAGACCAGGAAGACCAGTGCGGCCAGGCTCACCGCGAGGGCGGCGGGCCGCCCTCCGCCGTGCAGCACCTGCCGCCCCGCGAGCACCGCGGTCACCGCGCAGGACAGGGTGGTACGCCGCCACGCCAGCCGGGTGCGCTCCGGCTGGAGGCCCGGGTCCCTGTCGGTCTCCACCGGCAGCCGCTCGCCCGTCATCCGGCCCAGCCGAAGAGGACCACCGCGACCATCGCCAGCGCGATCACGGCCACCAGCAGCGCGAGCACCGCGGGGAAGCGGGACACCGGCAGGTTCGCGCCGCGCCGCATCGCCCGTTCGCACCGCACCCAGTGGTTGACCGCCCGCAGCGTGCAGGCCACACCCCCGGCCAGCAGGACGAGCGCCAGCACCACCCGGGCCCAGTGCGTCAGATGGTCGGTGAGGAACTGGTCCACGGCGAAGCCGCCGCCGATCAGGGCGAGCGCGGTACGGATCCACGCCAGGAAGGTCCGCTCGTTGGCGAGCGAGAACCGGTAGTCCGGCGTCTCGCCCTCCTCCTGGACCCGGGCCGGCGTGAACCACAGCCTTACCGCGTCCCGGCCGGCGCCCAGCTGGTCGAATACGCTCACCCGTCCACACTATGCGGTGCCGTCCGAGCCCACCCGCCGCGCCCCGGGCAGGCTCACCTGCGGCGCTGGAATACCGCGTAGACCAGCACCACCACCGCGACGGCCAGCACCACGGACACCACGACCACCGCCGTGTGCCCGCCGCCACCGCCCTCGTGACGGGGGGCGATGTCGGCGAGCAGGACGGTGCTGTGCAGCGCGTTCACGAGGTGCCTCCGGCGGTCGCCCGGGGACCGGCCCCCAGGATGAGCATCAGCAGGACGGGGAATTCCAGGTAGGCGTGGTACGCGGCCAGCGCCGCGTAGAGCGAGGTGCCCTGGTCGTAGTCGTCGGCGAACAGTGCCGCGAGCGCCGCGCCGGCGCCCAGGCCGAGCGCCCAGGCGCGGCGGGTGTTCAGCACCGGCACCCGCCGCTCGAAGGCGGCCGTGGCGTCGGGGGCGTAGCGCGGCATGAACCACACCCACACCAGGTAGTGCATCAGCGCCATGAAGGCGAAGGCGGTCACGAAGCGCAGCCCCGCGCCGGTGTGCTGCCAGGCCGGCGGGGTGTACGTCGCGGACAGCCGGTCGGTCCAGCCGGAGCCCGCGCCCATCAGCCCGTCGAAGGCACCGGAGAGGATCAGTGCCGGAATCACCAGCACCCAGCAGAGCTGCACCGCGCGGAAGGCCCTGCGCCCCCGCCGCATCTGCCGCGACCAGTCCCACAGGAAGACCAGCGGCACCACGTTGTGCAGATGGGTGAGCACCACGAAGTGGTAGTCGGGGAAGCTCAGCGAGGCCGTGGCCGCCGCCGCGATCACCGCGCCCGCACCGGCCAGGACCGCGGGCCGGCGCCGCAGGGCGTGGACGCAGGCGACCGCCAGCAGGCCGTACGCGAGCAGGATCTCGCCGTCCCTGGCGGCGGCCGACGCGGGCAGCACCCTGCACAGCACGATGCCGGTGATGAGCGCGGCGAGCAGCCGCAGGAAGGGGCCGTGCAGCACCTGCTCGAAGCGCCCCGCCATGTACCGCAGTTCCAGGACGTTGTGCAGGATGCCCAGGCTCGCCAGGCCCACCACCGCGGTGCCCGCGGGCATCCGCAGGGAGAGCGCGAGGACGGCAGCGGTGGCCAGCGCGAAACCGGCGACCGGACCGTTCCCCACCGTCCCGGCGGCGCCGAGCCGCCGGTTCCCGAACGCGCCGCCCGCCCCTGCACCCGTGCCGACCGCACTGGCCATGGCTTCCCTCCCCGTGACACGATCCCGCCGTGTCCTACCCCCCGGCCCTCGGCCTCACCGTGGCGACCGAGGTGCCCGTCTACGTCGCGGCGCTGACTTCGGTGTCCCGCACCCCGCCGGGCCGCACCGCCTGCGCCGCCGTCATGGTCAACTGTGCGACGCACCCGCCCCTGTGGTGGTTCCTCCGCCAGGTGCCGGGCGGCGCCTACTGGGCCGCCTTCGCCGCCGCCGAGTCCGCGGTGGTCCTGGCCGAGGGCCTGCTGGCGTCCCGCGTGCTGCGGCTGCGCGGCCCCGTCCCCTACGCGGCCTCCGCCGCCGCCAACGCGGTGTCCGTCCTTGCGGGCCTCCTGCTGCTGGGCTGACGGCCCTGCGGCTGCCACCGCTCCGGCCCGGGGCCGGCTCGGCCTACGACTCCGGCTGCGCGCCCTGCTCCGCCGACAACGCGAGCAGCCGCCGGTAGGCCTCGAGGCCGTCGGGCACCCACGGCCACTCGCCGAGGCGCCGCGCCAGCTCCTGCTCGGTGAGGAAGCCGTGCCAGGCGACCTCCTCCGGCTGCGGTGACACCGGGAGTTCGCACCGCACCTGGTAGACCGCCGACCACCACGCGCGCGGACCGTCCTCGTACAGGAAGCGGAAGAGCGGCTCGGGCCGCGGCAGCCCGCTGACGCCCAGCTCCTCCTCCGCCTCGCGCAGCGCCGCCTCGTCGTAGGTCTCACCGGCGCCCAGCACACCGCCGACGAAGAGGTCGTACAGCGAGGGGAAGACCAGCTTCCGGGCGGTGCGCCGGTGGACGAAGATCCGGTCCTCGCCATCGCGCACCAGCACGAACGCGGCCCTGTGCCGCAGCCCGCGCTCGTACGCATCGGCGCGCCGCGCCTGCCCGACCACCCGGTCCCGCTCGTCGACGATGTCGATGATCTCGTCGGCCGACAGCCCGGCCCCCGTGTCGCCCTCGCTCATGTGCCGATTCAACCACCCGCGCCCGCGGCACCCCCACCTCTTGCGCACCGGGAACCACGGCAAGGAGGATCGTCGCAGTCGGAGGCCCGGGACCGGAGTGGCGGGAGAGACGGTTGACCGTACGGCGTGAACCCCTGCGGATCGCGAACTGCTCCGGGTACTACGGCGACCGGCTCTCGGCCGCGCTGGAGATGGTCGAAGGCGGCCCGATCGACGTACTGACCGGCGACTACCTCGCGGAACTGACCATGCTGCTGCTGTGGAAGGCCAGGCAGCGCGACCCCGAGGCCGGTTACGCCGTGTCCTTCCTGGCCCAGATGCGCGACGTGCTCGGCAGCTGCCTCGACCGCGGCATCAAGGTCGTGGTCAACGCGGGCGGCCTCAACCCGGCGGGACTCGCCGCCAAGCTCCGCGAACTGGCCGCGCTCAGCGGCCTGCACCCCCGCGTCGCCCACGTCGAGGGGGACGACCTGCTCGACCGGCTGCCGGAACTCCAGGCCCGCGGCCACGACTTCGCCCACCTGGCCAGCGGCCGCCCGCTGGCCGGCTCCGGAGTACGGCCGGTCACCGCCAACGCCTACCTCGGCGGCTGGGGCATCGCCCAGGCCCTGCGCTCCGGCGCCGACGTCGTCATCTGCGGCCGGGTCACCGACGCCTCCCTGGTGGTCGGGCCCGCCGCCTGGGCCCACGCATGGGCGCCCGACGACTGGGACGCGCTCGCGGGCGCGGTCACCGCGGGCCACATCATCGAATGCGGCCCCCAGGCCACAGGCGGCAACTACTCCTTCTTCACCGAGATACCCGACCCGGTCCACCCGGGCTTCCCGATCGCCGAGGTCGCCGCCGACGGCTCCAGCGTCATCACCAAGCACCCCGGCACCGGCGGCGCGGTCACCGTCGGCACCGTCACCGCGCAACTCCTCTACGAGGTCGGCGCGCCGCGCTACCTCAACGCCGATGTCGTCGCCCGCTTCGACTCGATACGGCTCACCCAGCTCGGACCCGACCGGGTCCAGGTCGGACGGGTCACCGGCGAACCCGCGCCCGCCACCCTCAAGGTCTGCCTCAACCACCAGGGCGGCTACCGCAACGCGGCCACCTTCGTCCTGACCGGCCTCGACCTCGACGCCAAGGCCGACTTCGCCGAGGCCACCCTGCGCGACGCCACCGGCGGCCCGGCCGCCTTCGCCGACTACGACCTGCGGCGCGAGCACGGCGGAGCCTGCGACCGGCTGACCCTCAGCGTCAAGGACCCGGACCCCGCGGTCGCGGGCCGCGGCTTCTTCACCGCCGTCGCCGGCACCGCGCTGTCCGGCTACCCCGGCCTCCACCTGGAGCACGCCACCGCCCGCGCCACCGAATACGGCGTCTACTGGCCCGCGCTGATACCCGCGGCCGAGGTCACCGAGGTCACCGTCCTCGCCGACGGCACCCGGCTGCCCGTACCGCACCCGCCCACCGCCGGCACCGCGTCGGCCGCGGCACTATCCGCGCCGCCGGGCGAAGACGCCGTCCCGCCGGAGCCGCAGCCGCCGCTGGCCGCGGTGCCCGACAGCGCCCCGCCCCGCCCCGGCCGGCCGGAACCCCACGAGCCGGGGCTGCGCAGGACCGTACGGATGCCGCTCGGCACCGTGCTCGGTGCCCGGTCGGGCGACAAGGGCGGCGACGCCAACGTCGGCCTGTGGGCCCGCGACGACCGCACCTACCTGTGGCTGCGCGACCACCTGGACATCCCCCGGCTGCGGGCGCTGCTCCCGGAGACCGCCAGGCTTCCCGTCAGCCGCTGGGAACTGCCCAACCTGCTGGCCGTCAACTTCGTCGTGCACGGCCTGCTCGGCGACGGCGTCGCCGCCTCCACCAGCGCCGACCCGCAGGCCAAGGCGCTCGGCGAACGGCTGCGCGGCTGCCTCACCGACATCCCGGAACACCTCGTCGACCTGCCGCAGGCCCCGTTCGAACCGCAGCTCACGGAGTGACGCCGCGAGGATCCCGCTCCCGCCCTGACCTGCCCGCCCGAGGCATGATCTGCGCATGAGCAATCTCGATGTGAAGCCGGCGGCCACCGTCTGCGGTGGCCGCCGGGACGTGCCCGCCGCCCCGGTCCGTGAACTGCTCACCGCCCGCGACGTCCAGCTCGGCGAGAGCACCCGGGTGCGGCGGCTGCTGCCCAACCTCGGCCGCCGGATGATCGGCGCCTGGTGCTTCGTCGACCACTACGGCCCCGACGACATCGCCGACGAACCCGGCATGCAGGTCCCGCCGCACCCGCACACCGGCCTCCAGACCGTGAGCTGGCTGCACGAGGGCGAGGTGCTGCACCGCGACAGCCTCGGCAGCAAGCAGACGGTACGCCCCAGGGAACTCGGCCTGATGACCTCGGGCCAGGGCATCTCCCACTCCGAGGAGTCGCCCCGCGACCACGCGCGCTACCTGCACGGCGCCCAGCTGTGGGTCGCCCTCCCCGGCACCCGCCGGGACATCCCACCCGCATTCGAGCACCACGCGGAGCTGCCCGCGGTCACCGGCGGCGGCGGGCTGCACGCCACCGTGATCCTCGGCGAACTGGACGGCGCGCGTTCCCCCGGCACCACCCACACCCCCATCGTCGGCGCCGACCTCACCCTCGCCGAGGGCACCAGCGCCCGCCTCCCGCTGCAACCCGACTTCGAGTACGCCGTGATGTCCATGTCCGGCGAGGCCGAGGCGGACGGCGTCCGCCTCTCCCCGGGATCGATGCTCTACCTCGGCTGCGGCCGCACCGAACTCCCGCTGCGCGCCGACGTCGACAGCTCCCTGATGCTCCTGGGCGGCGAGCCCTTCGAGGAGCGGATCGTCATGTGGTGGAACTTCGTCGCCCGCACCGGCGACGAGATCGCCCAGGCCCGCACCGCATGGGAGGCCGGCGACCGCTTCGGCGAGGTCCACGGCTACGCGGGCCCCCGTCTCCCGGCCCCCGGCCTGCCCCCGACCCCGCTGAAGCCCCGGGGGAGAGAGCGCTGACCTGCCCCTTCCCCGTCCGTCCTGGCGGCTTCCGATGCCGCGGCGGGCCGACTTTCCCCGGAACCCCTGTTGGAGCGTGATGGCGTGACCACATCCCCGACTCCGCAAGCGCCCGACGGCCCCACGGCCCCCGACGCGACTGCGGTGCGGTGCCCCGTGCGGGAGGTGGCGGTCGGGTCGGGTGGGCATGTCGGCTACCTGGTCACCGGATATGCCGAGGCCCGCCAGGCGCTGGCCGATCCTCGGCTGTCGAAGGACACGGCCGCCTTCTTCGCCGGCAAGGCGTCGAATCGCCGCCTGCACTCGGCAGTCGCGCAGACCATGCTGGCCACCGACCCACCTCGGCACACCCGGCTGCGTGCGCTTGTCACCAAGGCATTCACCACCGGCGCGGTCGCCAGGTTGCGCCCCTTCATCGCCCGCACCGCGGACGCACTGCTGGACCGGTGGCCCGCCGAGGGGCGGGTCGATGCCGTCGCGGGGCTCGCCCTGCAGTTGCCGGTCATCGTCATCTGCGAACTGCTCGGTGTTCCGGAGGCCGAGCGAGCAGCCGTACGGCGGTGGTCGGCTGACCTTTTCGCCGACGGCCGTCCGGACGTCATCGACGCGGCATCGCATGGCCTCGCGGAGTACATGGCCGCCCTCATCGCAAGCAAGCGGAAGCAGCCGGGTGACGCGCTCCTTGACCGGCTCATCACGGCCCGCGACGGCGAGGACCGCCTCTCCGAGGACGAACTGGTGTCGCTCGCCTGCCTGCTGCTCATCGCCGGCCATGAGACGACTGCCGACTTCATCGGCACCGCCCTGCTGAGCATCCTCCGGCGCCCGGCAGAGATGGCCCGGCTGCGCGCCCACCCCGCCGACATCCCCAAGCTCCTCGACGAGCTGCTGCGGCATGCCTCCCCGGTGAGTACTGCCACCTTCCGGTACGCCACGCAGCCCGTCTCGCTCGGCGGCACCGACATCCCGGCAGGGGCACCGGTCCAGGTGGCGATCGGCGCCGCCAACCGCGATCCGGCGCGCTATCCGGAACCGGAAAGCCTGATGGCGGAGCGGGACGCTGCCGGCCATCTGGCCTTCGGCCACGGAATCCATCGCTGCCTCGGTGCACCACTTGCAAGGGCCGAGGCCGACATCGCCCTGTGCGCGGTTCTGGCCCGCTTCCCCCACCTGCGCCTGGCCGTTGCCGCGGAGGAGCTGACGTGGCGCCGCACCCGCTTGGTCCGGGGCCTGGAGTCACTTCCCGTCCTCGTCCGGTAGCACGGCGCCGCCCAGTCCCGTGCCCGAGCAGTGCCAGGAGCGCAGAGTGTGGCCGCGGGCCTCGCCAATTGACCTTGTGCACCCCATGACTTCCCGCCCCGCTTCAGTGAAGGAAGCGGGCGGCACCTGCTGTGCACCATCGGATGGAATTCCGTGGCCACCCGCCTGGCGAGCCCAGGGCGCACCGCTGCCCGCGTCTATGTTCACGGCATGAGCACTCACTCGCAGTTCCAGGTCGACGAGGTGGAGCCCTCCTACTGGAAGGTGACGTTCACCAACGGGGACATCAACCTCTACGACCCCGACAGCGTCGAGCAGCTCGCCGATCTGGTGACGCGCATCGAGCGGGCTCCGGATCTGACCGTCGTGGTGTTCCGGAGCTCCAACCCGGATTTCTTCATGGCGCACTGGGACCTGAAGTCCGACATGGCGCGGGTGACGGCCATGCGCCCCGGCCCGACAGGACTGCACCCCTACGCGGACAACCTCATCCGCCTCAGCCGGGTGCCGGCCGTGACGATCACCTCGATCAACGGGCGGGCGCGAGGCGCGGGCAGCGAGTTCGTACTGGCGACCGACATCCGCTTCGCCGGACCCCAGGCTGTCCTGGGGCAGTTCGAGGTCGGCACCGGCTCCGTGCCCGGCGGCAACCCGATGGGGCGCCTGACCCGGTTGGTGGGCCGAGGCCGCGCCATGGAGATCATCCTGGGCGCCGACGACTTCACCGCGGAGCGCGCCGCCGAATACGGCTACGTCAACCGGGTCCTGCCCGCGGCGGAACTCGACGGCTTCGTGGACTCCTTCGCCGCCCGCATCGCCGGTTTCGACAAGGCGGCGGTGGCACAGGCCAAGGCCCTCATCGACGCGAGCGCGAAGGTGCCCGACGAGGAGTCCGCCGCCAGCATCGAGACCTTCTTCCGCACCGCGGGCCGCCCCGAGAACGCCGACCGGCTGCGCCGGCTCTTCGAACGGGGCCTCCAGCGCCCCGACGGCGCCGAACTCGACCTCGGCCGCCGGGTCGCCGAGCGCGCCTGACCCCCGGGGCGAGTGCCGCCGGGCAGGATCCACGCTGTGGTCCCCGCTCACCGGGGGAGGGAGCGCTGAGCCTGGCCGGGCACCGTCGGTCGGACACCCTCGGTCAGGTGCCGTCGGTCAGGTGCCGTCGATCATGGCCAGGAAGTCGTGGAAGGCCCGGTCGGTGCGGGCGGTGTCGCCGGTCGCGTCCAGGTCCTTGAGCAGGCCGCGGATGACGGCGAGCACGACGGTGGCCAGTCCGGGTCGCCCGATGCTGCGCATGCCGGCCTCCAGGGGCGCGAGCCAGTCGGTGGTCGCGGCCTGCCGGAAGCCGGGCCAGAGGGGGTCGCCCGCGGTGTCGTGCAGGCGGCTGAACATGCGGAGGTAGGGCGCGCCTTCCGGCCCGGAGATCGCGGACCAGGCGCGGGCGAGGGTCAGCGGGTAGGGCTCGTCGGGTCGCAGGCTTATCAGGTCGGTGAAGGCCTGGAGCTGGCGCTGCCGGGCCTGCCCGAGGATCTCGCGGAGCAGCCGGTCACGATTTCCGAAGTGGTAGATGAGCATGCGGCTCGATGTGCCCGCGGCGCCGGCCAGCGTCTCGAGCCGGTCGGGGAGCCCGTGTTCGAGCGCGTGGTCGGTGCACGCGACGAGGAGGCGCTGCCTGATCTGCGGTTGCGGGTGCCTTCCCATTCGCGCGATTTTTTCACGTAATTTTCCGTACGCCTATCGTGCCGGGAAGCGGGTGACGGCATACGAGGAGGTCGTGGTGAGGGTCGTTTTCGTGCACGGGGCGTGCGTCAAGGACGGTTCCTGGTGGTGGCACCGGGCCGGCGGGCTGCTGGCCGAGCGGGGTGTGGCCAGCCGGGCGCCCGCCCTGCCCAGTTGCGGCGAGGCGGGTGGGCCGGTGGGCGCGGCAGGACCCGGGCTGGCGGAGGATGTCGCCGCGGTCCGGCGGGTGCTGACCGCGAGCGACGAGCCGGCCGTCGTGGTCGCCCACAGCTACGGCGGGATCGTCGCCGCGGAGGCGGCCGCGGGCGTGGACGCCGTGCGCCATCTGCTGCTCGTGTCGAGCTACCTGCCGGAGGTCGGGCAGAGCCTTTCCTCTTTCGGCGGCGAGGAGCCCGCCCCCTTCCTCGACGTCGATCCCGGGGCCGGCACCTTCACCGTCAGGACCGAGGCGCTGGCGGGGACCTTCCTCCAGGACTGCGATCAAAAGATCCAGCGGCAGGCCGCGGGCAGGACGGCCGCGCAGAGCACGGCGGTCCTCGGGCAGCAGGTGAAGGCGGCGGCGTGGCGGCAGGTGCCCTCGACGTACCTCGTCTGTGCCCAGGACGGCGGCACCCCGGCCCGGCTGCAGCGCGAGTACGCCCGCAGGGCGGCCCGCGTCGTCGAACTCGACTCCGGCCACCACCCGTTCCTGTCCCGACCGGCCGCCGTGTGCGAGCTGGTCCTCGGGTTGTGAGGGCGCCCGTGCGGCGCTCCGGCGCCCGGGGGGCAGGCGGCTGGCGGCCATGTGTGGGGCACGGGCAACGCGCTTGTGTCACTACCGTTCTGACTGTATATAGATAGCAAGTACAGTCGAGGGAACGGGGGTCCGCCGTGCGGGTGGTGCTGTCCAACAGCTCCGGCATTCCGCTCTACCAGCAGATCAAGGAGCAGGTCGGCACGGCCGTCCTGTCGGGGGAACTCGCCGAGGGCAGCGCCCTGCCCTCGGTGCGCGCCCTCGCCCGCGACCTGCGGATCAGCATCATCACCACCACCCGCGCCTACGCGGAGCTGGCCGCCGAGGGGTTCATCGCCACGGTTCCCGGCAAGGGCGCCTACGTCCTGCCGCTGGACTCGGCCCTCGTGCGCGAGCAACTGCTGCGCCAGGTGGAGGAAGGCCTGCAGACCGCCCTGGACGCGGCCCGGCGGGCCGGCCTGGGCCGCGAGGACCTGATCGAGATCCTGGACGGGCTGATGCAGGCGGAGCACGAACATGCCTGAGACCGGCAGGCCGCAGACCGGGGGGGAGCGCCCGGTGACCGGCGATCTCGCGTTCGCCCTGCGGGGCGTGGGCGCCGCGGTGGGTGACGGATTCGCCCTGCGCGACATGGACTTCGAGCTGCCGACCGGCTACGTGATGGGGCTCATCGGCGCGAACGGCGCGGGCAAGACCACGACGATCCGCTGCCTGCTGGGCATGCGCGGCATCGACAGCGGCGAGATCGAGCTGCTCGGCCACCGGGTCCCGGGACCGGTCGCGCTGCGCCAGGACGTCGGGGTGGTGCTCGACCACACCTACCTCGTGGGCGACTGGCGGCTGGCCGAGGTCGAAAGGACGCTGCGCCCCTTCTACGACCGCTGGGACGGCGGACGCTACCGGCAGCTGCTGGAGGAGTTCGGCCTTGAGCTGCGGGCGAAGGTCAAGGACCTCTCCCGCGGCATGGCGATGAAGCTCATGATCGCGATCGCGCTCTCGCACCGGGCGCGCCTGCTCGTCCTCGACGAGCCGACCAGTGGCCTCGACCCCGTCGCCCGCGACGAACTCGTCGGCATCATCGGGGACTTCCTGCTGGACGAGGGGCACAGCGTCCTGTTCTCCACGCACATCACCTCCGACCTGGACCGCATCGGCGACTACGTCACGCTCATCCACGAGGGCCGCGTCGTCAGGACCGGGTCCAAGGACGAGATCCTGGACGCCTACCGGGTCGTACGGGGCGGCCCTGACGACCTGAGCGGCCTCGTCGGCGTCGAGCTGATCGGCGCCCGGCGGACACCGACCGGCGCGGAAGCCCTCGTACGCACCGAGGAGGCCGACCTGCTCGGCGGACGGGTCCTGGTCGAGGCACCCACCCTCGAGCAGATCGCCGTCCACATCGGATCAGCGCGGCGGCGGCCGGCGGCACCGCGCAACGGCCGGAGCGGGGCGGTCGCATGACCACCGTGGCCCGGGTGGCCGTGCTGCACCTGCGCACCGTCGCGCCCTACCGGAACCAGGGCCTGCTGATGTTCGCGCTGCTGGTCGGGGTGCTCGCCCGCAATCCCGTCGGCCTCGTACCGGTTCTCGCGCTGATGCTCACCCCGCTGATCGCCGCGTATCCGTTCGTGGTGGCGGACAAGGCCGGCCTGGAGACGCTGTACGCCGTGCTGCCGCTGTCCCGGCGCGCGGTGGTGCTCGGGCACTATGCCTGGGCGCTGGTGAGCTTCCTGGCCACCGTGACCGCGGGCGCGGTGCCGGCCCTGCTCTTGGCCGGGGCCGAGGGCACGCCGCTGGGCGGCCGCACCCTGATGACGCTGCTGACCCTGTCCTGGGCCCTGTTCTGCCTCAACATCGCGATCCAGCTGCCGCTGCTGATCCGGTTCGGGTACGCCCGCAGCAGCGTGCTGGGCACCAACACGCCGGTGGCGCTGGTCATGCTGCTCTTCTACCGGCTCCACCCGACCGTCGCCTCGGTCCAGGTCTGGCTGCCGCTCCTGTGGGTGGCCGGCGCCGCCGCCGTGCTGGTGTCCGCGGCCCTGGCGTCGCGTCCGCGGGCCTTGCGGTCCTGAGGCTGCGGCGACACCGGCATCACCGTACCGGCCGTCACCCGGTGCGGCCGCCGCCGACGGTCGACATGTGCGGCGCGGCCGCATCCTCGCCGGCACCGGCAGCCGTGGGAGAGGCGTAGAGGACGTCAGGCGTGTCCGCCACGCCGAGGTGGGGGAGTCGCGACAGGCCGGCGACCACGCCCCGCGGCCCTCCCCACCCGGCCGACCGCGTATCCCGCTTCCCGGAGCCGAGCGGCGCGTATCTCCTCGTGCGACATCCACATGCCCTCACCCGATTCACCGTCGCACACCAGGGGCCCTCGTGCGCCGGCCCTCAGGTGACGGCATGGCCCCGGGGTCCGCGGGTAGGCGGGCGACACCATTCGAGGAACCCGAGGGGGTGAGCCCAGGTGACGCACGAACCGCTTTCGCCCGCGGGGGTCCGGGACAGGAGCGCTGCACAACCCGCGAACGATGCGACTCCCGCCGACGGCGGGCCTCCGGCGGACGGCGCGACTGCGACCGACGGCGCGCCACCCGCGAACGGCGCCGCCCGCCCGGGGAACGGCGTCCGCCCGGGGGAGGCGGCGGGCGCTCTCGCGGCCGCCGGCCGCCGGATGCGCGGGCGTTCCTGGTTCGGCATCGGCTTCGGGCTGAGCTTCGGCGCGATCGTGGCATGGCTCATGGTGCAGACGGTGCTGCGGATCAGCGCCATTCTCACGCTGCTCCTGCTGGCCGTCTTCATCGCGGTCAGCCTGGAGCCGGTGGTCGTCTGGCTGTGCCGCCGCGGGCTGCGCCGCGGCGTGGCGGTACTCGCGGTCGCGTGCGGTCTCGCCGGGCTGCTGGCGGGCTTCGCCGCGCTCGTCGTCGCCCCCGTCACCCGCGCGGTCAACGCGCTCGACGACGCCATTCCGCGCTGGCGGACCCAGCTGCACGACCACCACTCCATGCTGGGCAGGCTGGAGGACCGCTACCACATCATCGAGAAGGTGCAGCAGAAGGTGGGCTCAGGGGGTGCCTCGGAGATCACCGGCGGGGTGCTGAACGCCGGCCAGCTGGTCCTGAGCACCCTCACCTCGGTGGTGATCGTCGTCACAGTGACGCTGTACATGATGGGCGCGCTGCCGGTGATCAAGGGATTCGCCTACCGCTTCGTGCCTGGCACCCGCCGGGCACGGGTGGAGACCGTGACCGAGGAGATCCTCACCAGGATCGGGCGGTACATGCTGGGCAACGTCGTCACGTCGGCCATCGCGGGGCTCGCCACCTTCGTCTGGTGCGAGGCGCTGGGCGTCCCCTACGGCGCGGCGCTGGGGTTCTTCGTCGCGCTGATGGACATGGTGCCGATCATCGGGTCCACGATCGGCGGGATCGTGGTCAGCCTGGTCGCGTTGATCGTCTCCTTCCCGGTGGCGATAGCGACCGCGGTGTTCTACATCGGCTTCCGGCTGGCCGAGGACTACCTGATCATGCCGCGGGTGATGAAGTTCGCCGTGGACGTCCATCCGGTCGTCACGGTGGTCGCGGTGCTGGCCGGCGGATCCCTGCTGGGCATCATCGGCGCGCTGGTGGCCATCCCGGTGGCCGTCGCGCTCGGGATCATCCTGGAGGAGTACGTCTTCCCCGGCACCCAGAAAGCCTGATCCGGCCGATGGTGCCCCCTAGCCCCCGGCGCCGACCCCGCCCCCGACCCCGCGGCGGGGTCGGTGGAAGAAAGTTTTGAGAAGTGTGGTGTGGGGGGTGAGGTCCTGGGTAGACGGGCGCCGAGCAGCCGACATTTGAGGGTGATGAACGTGACCGCAGCCACACAGTCCGCAGGGATCTCCACCGAACGGGTCCCTGCAGTCTCGCGCACCGCGTCCGACGCCGGATACGTCGGCGAACTGCCCTGGATCGAGGACGCCGGGAAGGTTGCTCCGAAGGACGCCAGGTCGCTGTCGAAGATGTTCTTCGACCGGCTGCAGAGTCTGGAGGAGGGCACCGAGGAGTATTCGTACGCCCGGAGCACGCTGATCGAGATGAACATGTCGCTGGTCCACTTCAGCGCCCGCCGCTTCCGGGGCCGGGGCCCCGAGGAGTGGGAGGACATCCTCCAGGTCGGCACGATCGGTCTGATCAAGGCGATCGACCGCTTCGAGCTCAGCCGCGAGGTGGAGTTCACCACCTTCGCGGTGCCGTACATCGTCGGCGAGATGAAGCGGTTCTTCCGCGACACCACCTGGGCCGTCCATGTGCCGCGGCGGCTTCAGGAGCTGCGGGTGGAGCTGGCCAAGGCCCGCGACCACCTGACCGCCACGCTGGACGCCCCGCCGACCGTCGCCGAGCTCGCCGCCTACCTGGAGATCACCCAGGAAGAGGTCATCGAGGGCCTGGTGGCCTCCAACGGCTACACCGCCGGTTCGATCGACCTGCCGACCGGTGACAGCGAGGACGCCGGCTCGGACGCCGGCCGCTCGTACGCCGAGACGCTGGGCGCCTGCGACCCGGCGATGGAGCTGGTCGAGGACTTCCAGGCGCTCGCCCCGCTGCTGGGCACGCTGGACGAGCGGGAACGCACCATCCTGCAGCTGCGCTTCGGCCAGGAGATGACCCAGGCCGAGATCGGCGAGCAGCTCGGCTACTCCCAGATGCACGTCTCCCGGCTGCTCGGCCGCATCCTCAAGAAGCTCAGGGCCGGGATGCTCACCGACAAGTGAGGGTCGGCCGCGAAAGGTGACGCAGTCGAGGACCACGGGGGGCGACGTCACCGGCACTCTTCCACTTACCCTTCAATGCCGCTCCCGTGTGGGTGGGCGGGGAGCCCGTGGTGGGCGGGCGAGGAGGCGAGTGGTGCGCGCGAGCCGGACCTTCGACGGGACCTCGGGTTCCATAGCAGGAGCCCGAAGGCTCGCCACCGCCTTTCTCGGCGAGGTCGCGGCCGCCGAGGGGCAGGTCATACCGGACCTGGTGGTGGACACCGCCCAACTGGTCGTCAGCGAGCTGGTGACCAACGCGGTCAGGCACACCGACGGCCCGTGCGGCCTCGATGTGGAGCTGGTGAACGGGGCGGTCGAACTGAGCGTCTGGGACACCTCCTCCCAGCCGGTGAGCGTCATGGAGCGGGACCCGGCCAGGGTCGGCCGGCACGGCATGGAGATCGTCACGGCGCTGTGCGGGGGCTTCGAGGTCGTTCCGACCGCCGCGGGCAAGCGCGTCGTGGTCCGCATACCGCTGTGAGGGCGCGGGGCCGCCCCGGCCCCGCGCCCTCATGGGCCGCCGCGGCTCGGGTACGGCTGCCCCGCCGGGCGGCCCTCAGCCGGTGGGACAGATGACGAAGCGCGCGAAGGCCCGCCGCGCGGGCCGGTCGCCGATCTCCCGCAGCGCGTCCCGGATATCGCGCAGGTCGCCTGTGGTCATTTCCAGCGGCGGCTCGTCGGGCTGGTAGGCGGTGAGCACCGGGTAGTCCACGCCCGCTTCCGTGGTCATCTCGATGTGGCAGCCCAGCACATGGGTGACGGGCCGGCTCTCGGCGAACTCGATCAAGCGGTCGATGCTGCGGGTGTATGCCGCCCAGTCCTGGACGTAGAGCCGGCCGGGATAGACCGTGTCGCCCGTGAGCAGGAAACCGGTCCAGGGGTCGTAGAAGGTGACTGCCGCCTCGTGGTGGCCGGGAGTTGCCAGGCACTCCAGCACCCGGCCCCCCAGATCGACCCGCGCGGGGGCGGTGGGATCGGCGCGGAAGCCGAAGTAGTCCCAGGCGGTGTCGAGGCCGGCGTCGACGACGGTGGTGTGGGGGCGGCCGGCGAACTGGCCGTCGCCCGCGATGTGGTCGCGGTGCGGGTGGGTGTGCAGCACCAGCAGGGGGCAGCCCTCCTGGGGATGGCGGGCGAGCCGGGCCTCGATGAGCTCGTCGACCACCTTGCGCAGCGGGAAGTGCTCGGCGGACGCGGTGGCACCGGTGTCGATGAGGACCGCCCGTGCCTGCCCGAACAGCAGGAAGAGGAAGGGCGCTTCGGAGTCGACCGCCATGTTCTGCCTCAGCAGGACGGTGTGCTCGTCGTAGGCGTGGACCTGGATGTCCGGGTCGGTGTTGTGCTTCGCCGAAGGGGAGCCGTGGATCCAGCGCACGTCCAGCGGATGGGGTTGGGGGACCGGGCCCGCGGGATCCGGCAGCCGTCCGTCCTGCTTCATGGCGCACTCCTCGACTGCGTCGTCCTGGCAGGCCGGGTACGGCGCACGTCTCACCCGGGGCCGACCACCTGTGAGGCTCCGATCGGACATTATCACGGCGCTGATCAGGTGTTCTTCGCCACGTGTGGCCAGGACGGGCGTGCGCTGGCGGCCGTCGTGCGGTGGACTGGCGGTCTCGAACCGAACTCCCGACCCTGGAGTCAGCATGGCGAGCAGGCCGCCCCTTCCCCCCTTCACGCGCGAGAGCGCCGTCGAGAAGGTCCGCCAGGCGGAGAACGGCTGGAACTCCCGCGATCCCCACAAGGTGTCGCTCGTCTACACACCGGACAGCCAGTGGCGCAACCGGGCCGAGTTCGTCAGCGGCCGCGAGGAGATCGTCGCCTTCCTCACCCGCAAGTGGACAAGGGAGCTGGAATACCGGCTGATCAAGGAGTTGTGGGCCTTCGACGGCAACCGCATCGCCGTGCGGTTCGCCTACGAGTGCCACGACGACTCCGGCAACTGGTACCGCTCCTACGGCAACGAGAACTGGGAGTTCGACGGCGAGGGCCTGATGCGGCGGCGTATCGCGAGCATCAACGACCTGCCCATCGAGGAGTCCGACCGGCTCTTCCACTGGCCGCTCGGGACGCGGCCCGACGACCACCCCGGGCTGTCCGAGCTCGGCCTGTGAGCGGCGCCGCCGGCCTTCCCGCCGTCAGCCTTCCCCGTCGCTCCTGAACGGGTCGGCGGCCGCGGGTCTGACGGCACGCCAGACGAGGAGGTCGGTGGACTTGCCGTTCAGCAGCCGGAACATCGCGGCGTGTACGGACGGGTCGGTGGTGGCCTGCCGGGCGGCCCGCGCGAAGCCGCCGCGGTCGCCCGCGAGCTGGGCGATGCCACGGTAGGTGTCGCGTATGGCGCGGGTCATGTCCTCGGCCCGTGCCTCGAGTCCGGCGACGACCGAGCGGACCCAGGCGTCGAACTCGTCGGGGACCTGCGCGAGCAGCGCGTCCAGCGGCCCGGTCCCGGCGGTCTCCAGCGCGGCGATCTCCGCGGGGGAGACGCCGAGGGCCTTCGCGGTGTGCCCGCGGTCGTGCCCGGTGAGGCGCTGCATGCCCGCGTACCGCCAGATGTCCCGCTCGGTGATGCCCGTGAGGACGCGGTGGAGCCTGACGTAGCCGTCGAGCTTCACCTTGACGCGGATGCCCGACGCGAAGCGCAGGACCCAGCCCTCGGCGTCGGTCCCTGATGCCGGGCGCCCGTCGAGCCGCATGTCGTCCCCTGCCGCCAGCAGGAGGTCGGCCAGCGGCATCGCGGGCCAGGTGCGCACGACGCTCCCGACGGGCTCCCATCCGCCGGCCGCGTCGCGCAGCGGGATCTCCCGGCCTGCCGCGTCGAAGGCCGCGAGCAGGACCATGTCCCGGCGGCCCCCGTAGTCCACGACGATCCGGTTCTCCGGGTAGAGGACCTCGGCGAGGTAGGTGGTGCCGGGGGTGAGCCGCCCGGTGTCGTGGCCGTCGAGCCATGCCTGCGCCCAGAGGGCCTGTTCGCCGGTGAAGGAGCCCTTCGACGCGGCGCGCCACCGGCCTTCGTGGTGGAAGACGATGCCGAGGCTGCCGTCGACCTTGTCGTACACCTCGAACGGCTCGTCGGGCAGCGGCGGGGCGTAGGGCCTGCCGGTGCCGTGCTCGCCGGCGTTGAAGAACTTCCCGAAAGGCCACGCGACGATCTCGCCTGAGGTGTCGTCGGCTATCAGCCCGCGGCATCGGGTGGTGACCGGGGTCCAGGCGGCCTCGTACTGGGCGGTCCTGGTGTAGGTGAGCACGGAGATCGGCAGCTCGGGGTGGGCCCTGCGGGTCACGTGCCCCGCGGCGACGGCCGCCTCCAGGTCGCCCGGGTCGAAAAGGTCACAGAGCCGCATCGCGGCCTCCCTCGCTCGGACCGCGGGCTTCGGGTCGGTTCACGGCGGGCTCTCTCCTCGGCGTCCGGGAGGTCAGGATGCTCGAACGCGCGGGGTTCCGGCCACCGCATTCCCTCCGCTCCGCCCCCCCGCGCCCCACGGCCGGCACCGGTCTCCTCCGGATGCCCTTCGATCAGCTGCCAACTCCCCTGTGGTCACTGGATTCCGCAGGTTTGAGGACACAAGTGACGTCCTTCGAAGGGATTCCGGTTTTTTCATTGACAGCGGAAAAGAACTCCGCCTACGTTTCCGGCCATGCGCCTGGCCTCCCCGTACGAGGCGGTGCCGGTGACGACGCCGGCCGCCGCCCAGGTCTTCACCACCGTGCTCTCCCACGGCCCCCTCACCCGGGCCGAGATCGCACAGCGCACCAACCTGTCCTCCGGCGCGGTCACCAAGGCGGTACGGCCGCTGATGGAGGTCGGCTACCTGGTCGAGGACGTCGCGGAGGGGGCACGGGCCGCCATCGGGCGTCCCGCCAACCCGGTGCGGGTCGACGCGGGCAGGGCGCTGTTCATCGGCATCAAGGTGACGGGCGACGAGATCATCGCCGTACTCACCGACCTGTGCTGCCGGATCCGGGTCGCCCGGCACGTCCGGCTCACGGACCGCCGGCCGGCCGCGGTGCTCGCCTCCGTCATCGCGATGGTCCAGGAACTCCTCACCGAGGCCGACGGGTTCGGCGTGCGGGTCCGCGGCCTGGGCATCGCGCTCTCCGGTGACGTGGACCGGGCCGACGGCGTGGTCCGCTACTCGCCCTTCCTGGAGTGGCGGGACATCCCGCTCGCCGAGGTCGCCGGGACCGCGACCGGCCTGCCGGTCACGGTCGACAACGACGTGCGCGCCCTCACCGTCGCCGAGCAGTGGTTCGGGGCCGGAGTGGGACTGTCCGACTTCGCGCTGGTCACCGTCGGCGCCGGCATCGGCTGCGGCCTCGTGGTGCACGGCCGGGTCGTGTCGGGCGCGCACGGGGTGGCCGGCGAGATCGGGCACCTGTCCATCGACCCGCAGGGCCCCCGCTGCCACTGCGGCTACCACGGCTGCGTCGAGGCCATCGCCGCGGACCCCGCGATCCTGCGCGCGGTCCGCGAGGCCACCGGCGAGCCCGTCGCCTCCGTCGCGCAGGCGCTGGAGCTGGCCCGCGGCGGCGACCCCCGGGTGCGCGAGGTCTACGCCCGGGCCGGCGAGGCCATCGGCCGGGCCATCGCCGCCGTGGTCAACGTCCTCGGCCCCGCGCGGGTGATCATCTCCGGCGAGGGCCTGGCCGCCTACGACCTTTTCGCCGACGGCATCCGCGACGCCTTCACCCGCTCCGTCTTCGGCGCCGCGGCCCAGTGCGACGTGATGACCCGGCCGCTGCCCTTCGAGGAGTGGGCACGCGGAGCCGCCGCCACCGCGATCCAGTCCTTCATCGGATCCGAATCCACCACCTAGCTCCCCCCGCGCCATCCACCTGAGCCCGACAACAGGAGGTCCGACCCCATGCGGTCATCCTCGTACCCCGTCCTGCCCGCAGTCCCGGCGCGCGCCCCGCGCCGGGCCGCAAGAGCCCTGACCGCCCTGGCCGTCGCGATCGGCCTGGCGGCCGCGATCCCCGCCGCCGCCCACGGCGCCCCCGCGACGGCCGCGCCCGCCACGGCGCCCGCCGGCACCGCGGCCACCCCGTACATGGGCTGGTCCAGCTGGAGCATGCAGACCTCGAGCTACCCCGGCCTGAACCCGGACGGCAACTACAGCTACCTCACCGAGGCGAACGTCCTGAAGCAGACGGACGCGCTCGCCGCCAAGCTGAAGAAGTTCGGCTACGACCACGTCAACATCGACGCCGGCTGGTGGATGGACAACAGCTGGACGTCCGAGTACGACCAGTACGGCCGGCAGACCCCCGACCCGGTCCGCTTCCCGCACGGGATGAAGGCGGTCGCCGACCACATCCACGCCAAGGGCCTCAAGGCCGGCATCTACCTGCCCGTCGGCCTGGAGAAGGGCGCCTACGGCGAGGGCAAGGTACCGATATGGAACGCGCCCGGCTGCACCACCGCCGACGTGGTCTACCCGGACCTGCGCACCACCAACGGCTGGGACAGCGCCTACAAGCTGGACTTCGACAACCCCTGCGCTGCGAAGTACATCGACTCGCAGGCGCAGATGCTGGCCGGCTGGGGCTACGACTTCCTCAAGCTGGACGGTGTCGGCCCCGGCTCCTTCAAGTCCGGTGACAACTACGACAACGTTGCCGACGTCGCGGCCTGGCAGCAGGCCATCGCCGCCACCGGGCGGCCGATGCACCTCGAACTGTCCTGGTCGCTGGACATCTCGCACGCCGCCGACTGGAAGCGGTACTCCAACGGCTGGCGCATCGACACCGACGTCGAGTGCTACTGCAACACCCTCGTCAGCTGGGAGAACTCGGTCGACGACCGGTGGGACGACGCCCCCGCCTGGAGCGGCAAGGCGGGCCCCGGCGGCTGGAACGACCTCGACGCGGTCGATGTCGGCAACGGGGCGATGGACGGCCTCACCAAGGCCGAGCGGCAGAGCTACATGACCCTGTGGGCCATCAACAAGTCGCCGCTGTTCACCGGTGACGACATCACCAAGCTGGACGACTACGGCGTCTCCCTGCTCACCAACCGGGACGTCATCGCCGTCGACCAGAACGACTCGCCCGTCGCACGCCCCGTCACCCCGGTGGGCGACCAGCAGGTCTGGGGCACCAGGAATTCCGACGGCAGCTACACCGTCGCCCTGTTCAACCTCGCCGACGCACCGGCCGCAGTCACCGCCGACTGGGCCTCCCTCGGGTTCACCGGCAACGCCGCCGTCCGCGACCTGTGGAACAAGCAGGACCTGGGCACGTTCAAGAACCACGTCACCGAGGCGCTGCCCGCACACGGCTCGCGGCTGTTCACCGTCAGGCCCGGCCGCAACAGCGCCCTTCCGACCACGGGCTACGAGGCCGAGTCCGCCGCCAACACCCTGTCGGGCAACGCCTCCGTCGCCGGATGCGACGCCTGCTCCGGCGGCAGCAAGGTCGGCAACCTCTACGACGGCGGCGCCCTGCGCTTCAACGGCGTCACCGTCAAGAAGGACGGGATCTACACCGTCAGGGTCGGCTACGTCAGCGGCGACCCGCGCTCGGCGACCGTCTCCTCCGACGGCGGCAACGGCACCAGCCTGAAGTTCCCCTCCACGGGCGACTGGGGCACCGCCGAGACCGTCAGCGTCCGGCTGGCCCTCAAGGCGGGCGCCAACACCATCACCTTCGACAGCGGCAGCGGGGGATACGCGCCCGACATCGACAGGATCGACGTACCGCAGTCCCTCTGACGTACGGACGCGGCGGCCGGCGGCGCTTCCCCCCGCCGGCCCCCGCGCCGCTCCCCGGACCTGGAGTGCACACCGTGGACATTCAGCACGAGCAGCCTCGCGACGACCACCGCAGCCGCAGGGGCTTCCTCGCCCTCGCCACCGCGGCCGGCGCCACCGCCGCACTCGGCGGCCTGCCCGCCTTCACCGCCTCTGCCGCCCCGCTCCGCCCCGCCACCTCACCCCTGCTGTCCGCGCACGAGGCCGCGCGGAACCAGCTGTGGTGGCAGGCCCCCGGCTCCGCCGGCTCGATGATCGGGCAGGGGCTGCCGGTCGGGAACGGCCGGCTCGGCGCACTGGCGAGCAACGACACCGCAAGCGAACTCCTGGTGCTCACCGACGCCACACTGTGGACCGGCGGGCTCAACGACACCCTGCAGAGCGACGGCCAGTTCCCCTACGGCCGGGACGACTTCGGCTCCTTCACGGTGCTGGCCGAGCTCACCGTCGACCTCCCCGGCCACGACCTGGGCTCCGTCAGCGGCTACCGACGCACCCTCGACCTGGCCCAGGGCCTGATCGACGTCTCCTACGACCTCGCCGGAGTCACCTACCGGCGGCAGGTCTTCGCCAGCCGCCCCGACGACGCCGTCGTGGTGCACTTCTCCCAGCAGGGCGGCGGCGACCACACGGGCACCGTCACCCTGGCCGGCACCCACGGTGAGACCACCACCGCCGACAGCGCGGCGCGCTGCGCCACCTTCGGCGGCGCGCTCGGCAACGGCCTGCGGTACGGCGCCTCCGTCACCGCCTACAGCAGCACCGGCAAGGTCCGCGTCGACGGCACCTCGATATCCTTCCGCGGCTGCAAGGACCTCACCGTGGTGGTGAGCGGCGGCACCGACTACGCCCCCGACGCGGCCGCAGGCTTCCGCGACCCGGCCGCGGACCCGCAGGCCCTCGCCACTGCCAAGGTCCGCGCGGCGGCCCGCCATTCGGCCGACGCGCTGCTGCACACCCACGTCGCCGACTTCCTCGCCGCCTTCCGCCGCTTCGACATCGACCTGGGCCCGTCGTCCGAGGCGCAGCGCGCGCTGGACACCTGGGAGCGGGTGCAGGCGCGCCACCGGGACGACATCCCCGACCCGGAACTGGAGGCGTCCTACCTCCGGTTCGGCCGCTACCTGATGATCTCCGGGTCGCGCGGCAGCCTGCCGATGGGACTCCAGGGCCTGTGGCTCGACGGCAACGACCCGGACTGGATGGGCGACTACCACACCGACATCAACATCCAGATGAACTACTGGATGGCCGACAGGGCCGGCCTGCCCGGCTGCTTCGACGCCTTCGCGGACTACTGCCTGGCCCAGCTGCCCGGTTGGACCGACGTCACCCGGCGGCTGTTCAACAGCCCGGCCAACAGGTACCGCAACTCCAGCGGCAGGATCGCCGGCTGGACCGTGGCCATCTCCACCAACCCCTACGGCGGAGGCGGCTGGTGGTGGCACCCGGCCGGCAACGCGTGGCTGTGCCAGAACCTCTTCGAGCACTACGAGTACACCCAGGACCCCGCCTACCTGGAGAAGATCTACCCGCTGCTGAAGGGCGCGGTGGAATTCTGGGAGGCCCGCCTGATCACCACGACCGTCACCGACGCCTCGGGAGCCTCGCGCGAGGTCCTGATCGCCGACAGCGACTGGTCACCCGAGCAGGGCCCGCTGGACGCCAAGGGCATCACCTACGCACAGGAACTGGTGTGGAGCCTCTTCGGCAACTACCGCACCGCGACCGCGGCCCTGGGCAGGGACGCCGCCTACAGCAAGACGATCGGCGGCCTCAGGGACCGCCTGTACCTGCCGGTGGTCAGCCCCACGACAGGCTGGCTGGAGGAGTGGATGTCGCCCGACAACCTCGGCGAGACCACGCACCGGCACCTGTCGCCGCTCTTCGGCCTGTTCCCCGGCGACCGGATCCGGCCGGACGACTCCACGCCGAAGGACATCCTCGACGGCGCCACAGCCCTGCTCACCGCCCGCGGAATGAACAGCTTCGGCTGGGCCAACGCCTGGCGCAGCCTGTGCTGGGCGCGGCTGAAGGACGCGGAGAAGGCCTACCGGCTGGTCGTCACCAACCTCAGGCCGTCGGTAAACGGCAGCAACGGCAGCGCGATGAACCTCTTCGACATCTACGAGGTCGAGCAGGGGCGCGGCATCTTCCAGATCGACGCGAACCTCGGTACGCCCGCCGCGATGATCGAGATGCTGGTCTACTCGCGGCCCGGGTACGTCGAGTTGCTGCCGGCGCTGCCCGCGGCCTGGGCGGCGTCCGGCTCGGTGTCGGGTGTGGGGGTGCGCGGCGGCTTCGTCGCCGACCTCAGCTGGAAGGGCGGCAAGGTCACCCAGCTGACGCTGCGGAGCGTCGGCGGCCGGGAGACCACCGTCGTCGCGGGCGCCGCCTCGCGCAAGGTCAGCCTCAGGCCCGGCGGGTCCGTCACGCTGCGGAACCTCGCGTGAGGACCGCCGCCGCCCGCCGGTGGCGCGCGGCCGGCCTCGCCGCCGCGCTCGCCACCGGGATCTGCGGACCGCTGGCCGCCATGCCGCAGGCCCACGCCCAGACCCCCGCGCAGGCCCGGGTCAGGGAAGGGGCCGCGGGCGAGGCCGCGACGCACGAGGTGGTCACCTGGGGCGCGAGCGCGGACCGGCAGGGCGCAGGGCCCGCCGACCGCAGCTACCGGCTGGTCGTGCGCACCAGTGTCGGCGGCACGGGCATGCGGATCCGGCTGTCCAACGCCTTCGGCGAGCACCCGGTGACCTTCGCGAGCGCCTACGCCGGGCTCCAGCGGCAGGGCGCGGAACTGGTCCACGGCTCCAACCGGCCGCTGGCGTTCGGCGGCAGCCCCTCGGTCACCGTGCCGGCGGGCGGGACCGTCCTCAGCGATCCGCTGCCGGGCCGGCTGGCCGCCCAGAGCAACCTGGTCGTCAGCCTCCACGTCACCGGCGCCCAGGGGCCGACGACCGGCCACGGCATGGCCATGCAGACCAGCTACGCGGCGGCGGGCGACCACGCCGCCGATGAGGGCGCGGCAGGCTGGACCGACCCGATGGGCTCCTGGTACTGGCTGGACGCCGTCAGCGTGCAGGCACCCGGCAGCGTCACCTCGGTGGTGGCGCTCGGCGACTCCATCACCGACGGCTGGGACTCCACGGCGGACGCCGACCGCCGCTGGCCCGACTACCTCTCCCGCCGGTTGCAGGCCGCCCCGGACGGCACCGTGAAGGGCGTGGCGAACGAGGGCGTCTCGGGCAACCAGGTGCTCGCGGACGGCAACGGGCAGGCGGCGCTCGGCCGGCTCCAGCGCGACGTGCTCTCCCAACCCGGCGTCGGCACGGTCTTCCTGCTCGAAGGCATCAACGACATCAAGGCCCACACCGGCGTGACCGTGGACGCGCTGACCGCCGGCTACCGGCAGATCATCGACCGTGCGCACGCGGCGGGCGAGTGCGTCGTGGGCGCGACCGTGATGCCCTACAGGGGCTGGCCGGAGTACGACGCCGCCGGTGAGGCCGTACGCCAGGGCGTCAACGACTGGATCAGGAACAGCGGCGCCTTCGACGCCGTGACGGACTTCGACAAGGTCATGCGCAATCCCTACGACCCGCAGGAGATGATGCCGTTCTTCGACAGCGGCGACCACGTCCATCCCAACGACAAGGGCATGCAGGCGATGGCCGACGCGGTCGACCTGTCCGCTCTGCGCTGCGCCCGCTGAAGTCCCGCCGCCCGCGGCCCGGTTGCCGGATGCGGGCGGCTTTCAGACCTCGCCGCGGTGGGGGGACGGTGCGGTGTCCCCGGCCGCGGTGAGGGCGCTCCAGGGCGGCCGGTGCCCGCCGCCGGCCGCGGCGGCGCCGGTCTCGTCGTAGCGGGCGGTCGCCAGGGACCAGGTCAGGTTGCCCGCCATCAGGTGCCGCATGCCGTCCACGTAGTGCTCGACGTGGTCGCGCAGCTCCGGCGGCACACCGTGTCCTGCGAGCCCGCCGGTCAGGGCGCCGGCGAGCCGGGCGAAGCGCGCGGTGCGGGTGTTGGCCAGCGCGCTGACGTGGTCGACCGACTCCTGGAGGGTGCAGCCTTTGTGCCCGCGGTGAACGACCACGCTGTTGTTGACGTCGCCCGCGGCCAGTTCCTTGGCCAGCGAGACGATGTCGTTGACGAAGATCACCACGTCACCGGTGATCTCCCGCATCTCCCGCAGCGCCGCCAGGTCGTGCAGCGAGTCCGGGAGGGAGTAGCCGCCGCACCGCTCGGTGAAGTCGAGGCACGGCCGCACCCCTATGGTCTCCCGCCGCACGTCGAGGAACCGCTCGAGCGAGGGCAGCCGGTCGGAGTTGCGGTGGTGCGCCTCGCCCTCGTGCGCGGCCAGATACGCGCTCCAGTGGGCGCGGAAGCGCAGCCGCCAGGCGACCGGGGTGCCCGCGATGGAGCGGAGCCAGATGTCCCGGAAGGAGCGGACGAGCGGGGTGTCCCCGGTGCCGTCCGGGTGCGGCGCTCCGTCCACCGCCATGGTCCCGACCAGGGCGTCCACCACCCGCCGGATCTCCTCGGGCCGGGTGCCGAGCAGCCCGTCGAACTGGTCGTCGAAGATGAAGAACCAGGCGTTGAAGTCGGCTGCCAACTCCAGGTCGGAGGCGCCCGCGTCGGGATAGAAGTAGGCCATCAGCCGTTCGAGCCGCAGCGCGTCGTATTCGGCCGTGGCGACGTCCCCGCTGATCAGGCCCATGCCCTGCACCCACTGGAGGGTGTGCTGCCTGGCGCGTTCCGCGTGCAGGTTCAGGCGGGCGGGGAAGGGGATCCTGACCGCGGCGGTGCGCCGGGTGGGATCCGGGCTGCCCGGGAGGGCGCGGCAGGAAAGGGTTTTGTCCGACATCGGCCCTCCAGGGTTCCGCAAACCCGCTCGTACCGCCGCTGCGGTACGGGCCCGACACGTGCTGGAAGCTGGGCGCTGTTCGACGCTGGGCGCTGTTGTGAGCCGGGAGCCGTGCGGGGAACGCCGGCCCGGTGTCCGCCGGCAGACCGCGACCGGCGCGTGGTACGGATCGCGCGACCGGCGCACTCTCCGTGCGCCCCAGGGGTGAACGGTGGTGGCTGAGAGGGTAGCGGTAGCGCCCCTTCCGCGAGCCGCGTTGGTGGGAGCCGGAGGAAGAAGTTGCGCGGAGGACTTCGAATCGTGCGCGCATGCGTACGCTGTGCGTACCCGGCGACGGGGGACGGGGACACCGCGCGTTCGAGGGAAACGGACATGGTTTTCATGGGAGACCGGCCGGGGCGGCCGAAGCGGCTGCTGCTGGAGCGCGAGATGGAGACAGCCGCGCTGGAGTCCCTGCTGAGCGATCTGAGCGGTCCGCCCTCGGGCGCGGCCGCGATCGGCACCGGCGGCTTACTCGTCTTCGCCGGACCCGCGGGGCTCGGCAAGACCACCCTGCTCAACGAGGTGCGCAGAAGGGCCATGGCCCGCGGTTGCACGGTGCTGTCGGCGCGCGGCGGGGAACAGGAGCAGGGCGTCGCCTTCCAGGTCGTACGCCACCTCGTGCAGCCGCTGCTGGCGACCGGCACCGAGGAGGAGCACCGCAGGACGCTCGGGAACTGGTACGACATCGTCGCGCCGGCCGTGGGCCTGGTCGCGGGCGCCGGGATGGGCTCCCCGGACCCGCAGGGAGTGCGGGACGGCCTCGACTGGATCGTCACCCGCTTCGCGGTGCAGCACGCGCCGCTGGTGCTGATGCTGGACGACGCGCACTGGGCGGACGCCGAGTCGCTCGCCTGGCTCACCGGTTTCGCCGCGCGCGTGACGGAACTGCCCATGCTCCTGGTCGTCGCCTACCGCCCCGACGAACTCCCGCGCGACGCCCTGGCGTTCGGCAAGCTGGCGGAGCGGCACGGGATGCGCACCCTGGACCTGGCACCGCTCACCCCCGGCGCCGTCAGCCGCATCGTCC
This sequence comes from Streptomyces sp. NPDC049040, assembly GCF_043197715.1. Classification (NCBI taxonomy): domain Bacteria; kingdom Bacillati; phylum Actinomycetota; class Actinomycetes; order Kitasatosporales; family Streptomycetaceae; genus Streptomyces; species Streptomyces sp. NPDC049040. Next base: position 644,845 of record NZ_JBICTO010000003.1, on the reverse strand, counting down.
GGGACACCCTGGGAGAGGACGCCGACGAGGCGTTCTGCCGGGAGACCTGGGCGGTCACCGGGGGCAACCCCTTCGAGGCCGTCGAGCTCGCCGCGAGGGTCGCCGACAGAGGGCTCAAGCCCCAGGTCGTCCACCTGCCGGAACTCAGGGAACTGGCCTCCGCGGTGAAGGGCGGTGGCCTCGTCGAACGGCTGGAGCGGCTCGGCACCTCCGTGGTCCGCTTCGCCTGGAGCGTCGCCGTGCTGGGAGCCGACGCGTCGCGTACCAGGGCGGCGGCCGTCGGCGGGCTGGGCGAGGCGGAGTCCGCCGACGCCGTCACCCGGCTGCGCGAGGCCCGTATCCTCGCTGAGCCGGTCAGGGACGGGCACGACGAGGCGGACAGCCGCCTGGAGTTCTTCCACCCGCTGGTCTCCACCGCCGTCTACCGTGCGATTCCGGCCGCCTTCCGCGTCGCCATGCACGGGCAGGCCGCGGCCGTGGTCGCGCAGGCCGGCCTCGGCCCCACCGCCGCCGCCCGCCACGTGCTGGAGACGCACCCGGAGAGCGACCAGTGGGTGGTGCAGCAACTGACCGAGGCCGCCCGCGAATACCAGCGGGCGGGCGCTCCCGACGCCGCCAGGCGCTGCCTGGCCCGCGCGCTGCGCGAACCGCCCGCCATGGAGGACCGCGCCCAGGTGCTGTTCGAGCTCGGCTGCTCCGCGCTGCTGACCGAGCCCGCGATCACCGTCAACCATTTGCGGGCCGCGCTGGACGAACCCGTCCTCACCCCCGACCTGCGCGAGGCGATCGTCTACCGGCTGGCGCAGGCACTCGGCCACTCCGACCGGATGGCGGAGGCCGCCCAGACGGTCGCCGACGCGGCCAGATGGGCCACCGACCTCAAGACCCGGCTGCACCTGCAGGCCGAGCAGTTCATGTGGAACGCCTTCAGGGCCGACGAGCAGGACTCCACCGCCCGCTCGCGCAAACTCGCCCGGCTCGCCGACCACCTGACCGCACGGGGCACCGCCGAGCGCTACATCCTGGGGCTGCGGGCCTGGGACGCGATGGTGCGCGGCGAACCCGCGGCCACGGCGCTGCACTGGGCCGAGGAGGCGCAGGGGGACGGCCTGCCGTGGACGGACGACCTCTGGGGCTTCGAGGTGCCGGTCCTGGTGGCGCTCACCTTCATGTACTGCGACCAGCCGGGACGCGCCGAGGAGCTCTTCCACCAGGGCATCATGGAGTGCCAGGACAAGGGCTGGCGCGGCGCGCACCTGTCCTTCGGCTACACGCTCCTGGGCTACATCCGCTACCGCCGCGGGCGCCTGAGCGCCGCGGAGGCCATGGTCCGCGACGGCCTGCGGATCGCCGACCGGGTCGGGCACCAGGTGCCCGCGCAGTATTTCGCGGTCGGCATCCTGATCGAGATCCTGCTCGCCCGCGGCCGCACCGAGGAGGCGCAGGAAGTCGCCCTGTCCTACCGCTACGGCGACATCGAGCCGAGCGCCGTGGTCTACCCCGACTCGCAGACCGTCCACAGCGAGCTGCTGCTCGCCCTCGGCCGGCACCGGGAGGCCGAGCAGCAGCTCGTCCGGGTCGGTGAACGCCTCGACGCCCGCGGCATGCGCAATCCCGCCTGGTGCCCCTGGCAGCTCAACCTGGCCAGGGCCAAGGAGTTCACGGACCCGGAGCGGGCCGCGGAGGTCGCGGAGGAGGGTGTCCGCAGGGCCCGCAGGTTCGGTACCCAGTCCGCCGTCGGGCAGGCACTGCACGCCCTCGCGGAGGTGACACCGCTGACACGGCGGGCCGCTGTGCTCGCCGAGGCCGTCGCGCACCTCGAACGCTCGCCCGCCGGCTACGACCTGGCGCGGGCGCTGGTCGACCACGGTGTGGCGCTGCGCAGGACCGGGCTCCCGCAGATGGCCGCCGAGCAGCTGCACCGGGGCCTCGAAGGGGCGTTGCAGTGCGGGGCCGACTCCCTGGCCTCGCGGGCCCGTGAGGAGCTGGACGCCACCGGCCTGTGGCCGCTCCAGCCGCGCAGCGCGGACGCCGACCTGCTCACCGTCCAGGAGCGCACGGTGGCCGAGTGGGCGGCGGACGGCTGGTCGAACTCCCGGATAGCCGAGGCGCTGGGCTCCCCCGAAGCGGTGGTCACGCGGCTGCTGTCGGACATATACCTCAAGGCGGGTTGCGACCACGCGGGACTGCCTCGGCTGATCGCGAGGGCCGAGGGCGAGGCGTCGTAGGACCCCGCCCGGTACGGCGGTGGGTGCCGGCGGCCTGAACCCGCCGGCACCCACCGCCGTACCGGGTCCGGCGCCCCCTGCCCGCTCCGCCGCGCCGGGTGGCCGCCGGAGGCCCGGCCGAGGCGGGGTATTCAGGATTCCGCCCGCACCTGCATAAGGTGATCGCAGCGGATGCCCCCTGCCGGCCCACGTCCGGCGCGGGCGCCCGTTCCGGTCCTGGGCGCGATCGATGGGGGCAGTGGCGTGAGCGACGAATTACCGCGGATCACGGCGGAGGCCGAGGACGGGGCCGAGAGCGCGGAAGGGCCGGGGCGGCTGCGGCAGGACGTGCCGCACAGCGCGCGCATGTACGACTACTACCTCGGCGGCAACACCAACTACGCGGTGGACCGGGACGCGGCCCAGCAGGTCGTCAGGGCCTTCCCCGCGGTACGGACGGCCGCGCGGGTGAACCGTGCCTTCGTGCACCGCTCGGCGCGGCTGCTGGCCAGGACCCACGGGATCCGGCAGTTCCTCGACATCGGGACGGGGATACCGACCGCGCCCAACCTGCACGAGGTGGTCCAGCGCGAGGCGCCCGCCGCGAGGGTCACCTACGTGGACAACGACCCGATCGTGCTGGTCTACGCCGACAGCCTGCTGCGCAGCTCCGCCGAGGGCGCCACCGGCTACGTCGAGGCCGATGTGCGCGACCCGGAACACCTGCTGGACGTGGTCCGGCGGGACGGCTGCCTGGACCTGACGCAGCCGGTGGGGCTGAGCCTGAACGCGCTGCTGCACTTCGTACCGGACGACATGGACGCCTACGGCGTGGTGGGCGGCCTCGTCGGGGCGCTCGCACCGGGCTCGTACCTCACCATCTCGCACTGCACGCCGGACTTCGCGCCTGACGTGTGGGCCGCCATCGTGGAGGTGTACACCAAGGGCGGCACGCCGCTCCAGGTGCGCAGCCGCAGCGAGGTGCGGGACTTCTTCACCGGACTCGAACTGCTGGACCCCGGCGTGGAGGTGGCCCACCGGTGGAATCCGGAGCCGGGCAGCGGGCCGAGCCTGATCTCGGACGCGGACGCCTCGCTCTACGTGGGCGTGGCGCGCAAACCCTGAGCCAGGGGCGGTCCCTCCGCCGCGCCGGCGGCGCATGGCGTGGGCGCCGCCGGCGGGAACCGGGTCAGCGGTACTTCTGGCAGTAGTCCTTGAGCTTCTGCAGGCAGCTCGCGGGTCCGAGGGAGTTGACCATCAGACGGTCGAAGCCCCGCTCGTAGCTGTCGACCTCCTGGCGGTCCTGGAGGTAGAGCCCGCCGTTGCAGCGCTCGACGTAGACGATCGCGGGAAGCTGGTCGGCGGTGAAGTCGAAGACCGTCGTGGTGCCGATCTGGACCGGAAGGTTGAGCTTGGCGGACGGGGCAAGCCGGAAGCTGATCCGTTCGTGCGCGGAGAGTTCCATCAGGTGCTCGATCTGCCGGCGCATGATCGGGTTGGTGCCGTAGCCGCGGGAGAGGGTGACCTCGTCCAGTACGCAGATCAGCTGGGCGGTGGACTCGCGCAGGAAGCGCTGTGCCCGCATGGCCCGCAGCTCCATGATCCGCTCCGCCGTCCGCCGGTTGGGCTCGAGCGAGTTCGCCTTGACCAGGGCCCGGGTGTAGTCAGGGATCTGCAGCAGCCCGAGCAACTGGCCGCTCTCGTAGGAGCGGATGCGCGCGGCGATGTCCTCGAGGCTGACGTAGGTCTGGAGTTCCTTGGGCGCGACGTCCCGCCAGGCCTCCCACCAGCCCTTCTCATTGGCCTGCTGGGACAGTTCCAGCAGCCGCTCGCGCTCGGCCGGGTCCGCGACCTGGTAGACGTCGAGCAGGCACAGGACGTCCTTCTCCTTGAAGTCGTGCTCGCCGCTCTCCAGCCGGCTGATCTTCGATGCCGAGCAGCTGCCGATCGCCTGCCCGACCTGTCTCTCCGTCAGGCCGAGCGCTTCGCGGTGTTTTCGCAGCGTCTCACCGAAGATCATGCGCTGCGCGGTCGGCGCCCGGCCGGACAGCGGGCGGACGTGGCGCACTCCGCGCGGGGCGCGGGAAGGCTGGGCAGACACGGGCGGATTCTCCCTCGCGCTGAGCGGGCATTTCCATGGCCCCCTCATCCTGCCTCAGTCATATGAGATCGGAAGTTGCCAACCTGGGCGGCCGTTTACCGTCGTCCAGTGAACTCGCCGGCGGCCACGGCGGCAACGAATGCCTGTACCGCTGCTCGTTCGAAGGTCAGAACCGCGCCTTCCGGGTCCTTGGAGTCGCGGAAACCGACCGTTCCCTGATCGAGCCTGCCCATTTCCACGCAAGCGCTCTGGTGGTTGCTGTGGCTGCTCTTGCGCCACACCACGGCTAATCCTCCGGAACCGGTCACTCCCATCAGGTGTTCTCCTTGATCGTCGCTGCGTCGCTGAGCGGTCATGGGTCCTCTTCTCCCGACGGAACGGATGATCAGGTCAGCCATCTGCAAATGCAGACGGGGTAGACCCACTTGAAGGATGACCGGCCGTCGGGGAATTCATGCCCGGCGACGGCTCGCCCGCGGATACGGCGGAGGTCCGCCGGATGCATGCGGTCTGCAAATGCGCGCCCGGGGCAACTTCTTCGGCTGCCCCGCTCCGGCGCGGCGGGATGCGCCGGCGGTCGGCGGACTGCCGGCCGCGCTCCCGCGTACCGCGGCCCCTGCGGGCCCCCTGCCCAGCCGTTCACCAGGGCTTACCCGGCGGCTGAGGCACACGACGACGCCTACCACACCCACCTTTGAACGACGGGCGCCGGGAAAGGTCGCCTGCCCCCACCCGCGGAACGGCGGCGACGGCGCGGCGGCAGCGGTGAAAGCGGCGGAGCCGGTGGGGCACGCTTGAGGCCGAAACGGAACGGGTCCTGCCGCGGCGCCTCGGCGCCGGACGCGCCCCGGCCCGCGCATGTCCAGGACCTGCGTATCCGAGGAGGGACGACGGTTGCCCGCTCACTCCCACCGCACCGGGCGGTCCGGCCGGTGACCGGCCAGGGCCCCGCCGGCGGCCGCCGCTCCCACCTCGCGCCCGTCCTGTGCCAGCTGCATCGGGCCTCGGGGATGCCGCTGCGGGCGCTCGCCGTACGGCTCGGCATACCGACCGCGGACGCCGCCGCGATCCTGGCGGGGGAGTGCTTTCCCGGCTGGCACCTCACCGAGCGCTTCGCGCAGGCCTGCGGCGCCGACCCGCTGGTGCTGCGCAAGGTGTGGGAGGACGCGAGGCTCAGGGAGGACCGGCATCGCGGGCCCAGGAACGGGCCCGGCTGATCGTGGCTGTGATTTGAAACCGTTCAATCCCCCTCCGGTGACACCGGCGCAGGTGGTCCGTGCGCTACCCCGGCGAGGCCGGTCGGATCCCCCTGTGGAACGCGTCGGACCACGGCCGGGTCCTGTGGGCGCGTGGTCGAACATGTCGGATCCTGAGAAGTGACCCGCCGGGGGGAGAGCCTCCCGCCGCGATGCGTCGCGATGCGGGCTGACCTGCGAAGCCCGGTCCTCCGCAGGAGGTCGCCGCCACCCTTGGGCGTGCCGTGAGCCGACCGGATCCGTGGCCCCGCGTGGGCGATTGTGTGCGAACTCTTGCGCGCCGATCGGCCCAAGGCTAGGTTTCCAGCTCGTTAAGACGATTCAAGCCCCGGCGTCGGCAATCGCGGCATGACCTGCACCGTGCCGGACCGCGGCGCGCTCGCGCGCCTCCCACCGCAATGTCGTCGAAGGGAACCTCCGTGGAAATATCCCGCCGTGCCTTCTCCACGCTGACCGGGTCAGCCGCCGCCGCGCTGGCGCTGCCGTCCGTCGCGCAGGCGGCCGCGCCCCCCGCCCCGGGCGCGGCAAAACCGGGGGCCGCCCGGCCTGCCGGCCCGTCAGGACACGGGTCACCGCACACCGTCTCCTTCGACCGCTACTCCCTGCTCATCGACGGGCAGCGGGTGCCGATCTGGTCCGGCGAGGTGCACCCCTTCCGGCTCCCCAGCCCGTCGCTCTGGCTCGACGTCCTGCACAAGATGAAGGCCAACGGCTACAACGCCGTCAGCATCTACGTCGCCTGGAACTACCACTCGCCGGCGCCCGGCAGCTACGACTTCACCGGCGTCCGCGACCTCGGCCGCTTCCTCGACATGGCCGCGGAGGCCGGGCTGTACGTCATCGCGCGGCCCGGCCCGTACATCAACGCCGAGGTCGACGGCGGAGGCTACCCCGGCTGGCTGGCCACGACGCCGGGCCGGGCCCGCACCAGCGACCCGACCTACCTCGCGCACGCCGACGAGTGGCTCACCGCGGTCGACGCCGTGATCGGCAGGCACCTGTACACCAAGGGCGAGGGCACCGTCGTGCTCTACCAGCTGGAGAACGAGTACGCCTCCTTCGTCACCAGCGCCGCGGGCACCGACTACATGGCCCACCTGTACGCGAAGGTGCGGGCCGACGGCATCGACGTGCCGCTCTTCCACAACGACAAGGGCCGCAACGGCTACTGGGCGCCCGGCAGCTTCGACACCGGGGGCGAGCAGGGCCGCTACCTCTACGCCTTCGACGGCTACCCCTCGCCTTCGAGCACCCCGCCGGACTGGGGCTACTTCGGCACCGGCGGCGCCAAGGGCGGCTCCACCGCCAGCCCCGACACCCCCGGTTTCACCGCCGAGTTCGGCGGCGGCTGGTTCGACCCGTGGGGCGGCGCGGAGTTCGGCGGCCTGGGCTACGGCGAGTCCCGCAGGACCCGTGACGCCGCCTTCGAGCGGCGGTTCTACCTGACCAACCTCGCCAACGGCATCAAGGTCCACAACGTCTACATGACCTTCGGCGGCACCTCGTGGGGCTGGCTCCCCGCGCCCGTGGTGTACACCTCGTACGACTACGGCGCCGCCATCGACGAGGGCCGCAACCAGACGCCCAAGCTGCTGCCGATGCGGCAGATCGGCTCCATGCTCGCCTCCTTCCCCGACCTGGCGGAGCTGGACCGCGCCGAGGACACCGCGGCGACCCCCGTCACCGGCGGCGCGGTGCGCGTCTACCACCTGGCCAACCCCGAGCGCGGCTCGCACCTGTACTTCCTGCGCAACGACAGCTCGCAGGACGCCACCTGCACCCTCCCGGTGATCACCGCGACCGGCGCCGCCACCGTGCCGGCCGCGGCGGGCGGCCTGCGGGTGGCCGGCAAGGACATGAAGGTCGTCGCCACCAACCTGTCCCTCGGCCGGCGGGCGCTGCTCCACACCACCGCCCAGCCGATGTGGCGCGCCTCGGGCGACGCCCAGGACATCGCCCTGCTCACCGGCCGCCCCGGCGACCCGGTGGAGACGGTCCTGGTCTGCCGCAGCCGGCCCACCGTCACGGTCAGTGCGGGCAGCGCGGAGACCGCCTACGACGCCGCAGCCGGCACCCTGCGCGTCAACGCGGTGCTCGACGGGCTCACCCGGGTCCGGGTCGAGGGCGGCGGCACCGCCACCCCGCTGCTGCTGCTCCTCGCCGACGACACCGCGGCCGCCACCCTGTGGCCCCGCGACACCCCCGAAGGCCCGGTGCTGGTCCGCGGGCCCGCCCTGCTGCGTACCGCGGAGATCCACGGCGCGAACCTGGGGCTGACCGGCGACACCGACGCGCCCGCCCCGCTCGAGGTCTGGGCGCCGCACCCGGTACGGCACGTCGACTGGAACGGCCGCCGCGTCACCGTCCGCACCACCCGCGACGGCAGCCTCGCCGCCGACCGGTCGCTGCCGGGGCCCGTCGCGGTGCGGCTGCCCGCGCTCACCGGCTGGCGGTACGCGGCCGAGAGCCCCGAGGCCGAGGCCGGCTTCGACGACCGCCGCTGGCGGCTGTGCGACCAGACCGCCTCGAACAGCTCCACCCCGGTGCCCGCCGGGCAGCCCGCGGTCCTGTTCGCCGACGACTACGGCTTCAACTACGGCGACGTCTGGTACCGCGCCCGCATCGACAGCGCCGCCGACGCGCAGACACTGGCACTGACCTACCAGGGCGGCACCCTCGGCCTGCTCATGGCCTGGTGGGACGGCCGGCCGCTGGGCACCCACCGGCTGCCGACACCCACCAAGGCGCAGGATACGGTCGCCAGTTGGACCGGCACCGCGCAGTTCACCGTCCCCGCGGACCTGCGCGGCGACGGTCCGCACACCGTGGCGGTGCTGGTCAGGCCGATGGCCCACGCGGAGGACGGCGGCGCCAACGACGCCTTCAAGGCCGCCCGCGGCCTGCTCGCCGCGACCCTCGACGGCACCGCGCTGACCTGGCGCATCCAGGGCGCGACCGGCACCGACCCGGTGCGCGGCCCGCTCAACACCGGCGGCCTGTACGGCGAGCGCGAGGGCTGGCACCTGCCCGGCCACCCCGACCGGCACTGGGCGCCGGTCACCCTGCCGTACACCGACTCCCGGCAGGGCGTGGCCTGGTACCGCACCGACTTCACCCTGCGCGTCGACCGGGGCACCGACGCCTCGATCGGCCTCACCCTCACCGACGACCCGGCCCGCGCCTACCGCGTACAGATCTTCCTCAACGGCTGGAACCTCGGCCAGTACGCCAACGACGTCGGCCCGCAGCACACCTTCGTCCTGCCCAACGGCATCCTGCGGACGGACGGGTCCAACTCGCTGGCCATGGCCGTCCTCTCCGACGGCACCACCCCCGCGGGCCTTCCGGCGCCGGCCCTCACCCTGCTCGGAGCCGTCGCGGGCGGCGTCCCCGTCCAGAACGTGCCCTCGCCGGCCTACGGGTCACGGCACTAGGGCACGCCCGAGACACCGGAGGCCCGGCACCCGTGGGGGGATGCCGGGCCTCCGGGCGCGGGTGGGCTGGCCGGCGGCCCTCAGCCGTCGGTGAGGCGGCCGACGAAGGTCAGGCCGCCGTTCGAGGCGTGCAGGCGGCCGGAGGCCAGACCCGCCTTGCCTACCACCGCGGAGCGGTCCTCGCTGTCGGTCCACGCGTCGGGGACCACCTGCCAGCCGTGCGCGGTGAGGTGGGTGCCCGCCTTGGCCAGCAGTGCCTCGTTGGACTGCCGCTCGTCCGGGTCCCAGCCGGCGATGCGTACCTCGTCGCCGTCGAAGTCGTCGCGCGGGTGGACGGCGCGGGGCGTGGCCGAGCGGATCGCGGCCCGGATCTCGCCGGAGACGGCGAGCTGCCGTCCGGTGGGCGGCGGCGGTTCCGCCGCATCGGGCTCCGGTTCCGCGCCGGGCTCCGGTTCCGCGCCGGGCTCGGGCTCAGGGACTGACCGTGCCGGCTGGCCCTGGCCGCCGTAGCCGGGGACGCCGGTGAAGGAGATCACCATCGCCTGCACCCCGAAGACCCCGCCACCGACGCCCTCCTGGGCGATGTTCAGCCCCTCGGTCCCGTCCTCGCGCGACCGGACGGTCTGCCAGCCGTCGGCCGTGAGCGCGGCGTCGAGCGCGGCCACGATCTCCGCCGCGGGCCGCGCGTCGTGCTCGTCGTAGGCGGACAGCGACACGCTGTCCTCGCCGATCACCGGATCCAGGTCGAGGAAGGCCGCCCCCGGCATGGCCGCGGTGATGTGTCCCCTGATCCGTTCCACGAAGCGGGCGCGGTCCTGGTCGGCGCTCACGGTTCTCCTCGTTCCCCTTCATCGGCGCCCGGCGCAGGGCGGGTGCGGCTTACGGCGTGCGGCGGTGCTGTGGTGCGGCGGTGCTGTGGTGCGGTCAGTCGAACGGGTTGAGGAAGTCCCCGGTGGACTCCACGATGTTCTTGCCCTTGTCGATCACAGTCTTCCCGGCGTCCGTCACCGCGTCCACCGCGTCGCCCGTGTCCTGTGCGACCCCGGTGAAGTCCCCCGAGGTGAGGTCGTTCCAGGCGTCGGCGCCGTCGTCCGCGATCCGTCCCGCGTCGTGGGTGACCCCGCCGAACAGCTGCCGTACGTTGTTCTGCAGCCGGTCGAGGTCCAGCATCTTGACGACCGGCAGCGACACCGCGAAGGCCGCGCTCCTGGCGGTGAACCTCGCCGTGTTCGCCAGCCCCCTGGCGATGACGTCCGGCACGTTCCTGGCCTTCGCCGCCTTGTAGGTCTTCTTGTACGCCAGGTCCCCGGTCAGGCCGACCAGCTCGTCGCGCAGGTCCTTGGGGGTGACCCGGTCGAGCATGTTGTATCTGTTGAGCACCTTGTTGATCGGCCCGAGCGCTTTGATGTACGAGGTCCGCCCGGCCAGGATGTCCTGCACGATCGGGTCGAGGTCGGAGCCCATCCTCGTCACGACGTCGGGCGGCACCTTGGAGTGCAGGAAGGACACCAGCTCGCGTACCTCCGCGGCACCGGTCATCTCGTCGTCGAGCGTGGTGTGGGTGAAGGTGAGGTGCTGCGAGCCGCCGAAGAGGATGCTCTGCAGGTTCGTGAGCGAGCCGGTCGAGCTGTTGTAGTACTGCGAGTGCCCGGTGGAGCCGTCGGTGGCCAGCCGGGTGATGTCGGGGAAGTCGGCCGGGTCGTTGCCGAGCCCCTGGGTGTAGGACACCAGGTCCTTGGGCGCGCGCATCGCGTAGAAGCGGGTGCCGGGCATGTGGAAGTCGGCGACCGAGTTGATGTTCGGCCCGAGTCCTGGACTGCCCATGAAGACCACGTTGTCGACGTGCATCCCGTCCTGCAGCGCCTTGCTGGTGCACAGCGTCCCGTAGCTGTGCGCGAAGACGTCCTTGGTCGCGTCCGGCTTGAGATCGACCGATATCCCCGCCATGAAGTCCGCGAGGGCCTGCCCGCCGGCCACCGCCTTGGACGGGTCGACCGAGTCGCCGATCTCGGGGGTGTCGTAGCCGAGCCAGCTGACGACGGCCGTCTCCGGCTGCTCGACCCCGGTGTGCTGGTCCTGCACCAGGTTGTAGCCGCCGTTGCCGAAGCCCTCGAAGTTGTCCAGCCGGTTGGTGATGCCGGGGATCCGGAAGGCGACGTTCGAGGCGGTGGTCAGATCGCCGATCACCTCGGCCACCCGGCCGTCCGGATAGGGCGTCGCCTTGGGGTCGGCCACACTGCCTGCCGCGGGGTCGAAGACCAGGAACTGCCGCGGGATCTCACGCGTGGTGATCTGCCCGGTGTCCGGGTCGCGGAATCTCTGCTCGCGCGGGTTGAGGAAGCCGCGCAGGGTGTCGACGCGGGCGCTGGTCCGCTTGTACGCGGGATCGTCCGGCTGGAGGGTCTTGAAGTACGCCAGCTCCTTCTCGTACTCCTGCTGGATGCCGATCCGGTTGGCGGCGAAGCGGACGGTGGGCGGCACCCCGTCGAGATTGCCCACGACGCCGGGTTCCGCCTCGGCCAGCTCGGCCTGCTGGAGCGGGGTGAGCGTGGCGAACCAGTCCTTGACCGCCTGCGCCCTGGCGGCCGGTGAGTCGTCCTTGTGCGCGGCGAGCAGATTCGACAGGTCGGTCCCGAGCTGTTCGGCCGCGGGGGAGCCGGCGTCGAAGCCGGTGGGAAGCCCGAAGGCCTCGAGCGAGGCGAAGGGGTCCGCGCTCGGGTTGCGGATTCCGGCGGACTTGGCGCGCAGATCCCGTGCGGTGTCGACGAGATAGGACCGCAGCGGTGCGAGCCCGGAGACCTTGTCGGAGGCCGACAGCTCCTCGGCTCTCTTGAGCGCCCGCGGGATGTCGTCGCGGACCTTGCCCTCGCAGGACTCGGCCAGGCGGTCGAGCATGTCCGGGTCCACCACCACAATCCCCATGCGGACGTACGGTAGTCATACTGACGCCCGGGTATCGGAGTTGGCGCGATTGCGTCACGCCGGGGTCAGGGGTGGCAGCACACGGCGGGGGCGGACGATGAGTGCCAAAGGCGACAAACTGCGGACCGAGCAGAGCGGTCTGACCCAACTGGCCAAGGACGTGCGGGGGTTGCTCGACTCCACGATCGCGGTCGCCGAGGACAGGGCCGCGGGCGACAACCGCTGGTCCGGCCCGCAGGCCGAGCGGATCAGAGGCGAGCTGAGCGTGTGGAAGGGCAAGGCGCACACGATGGCCGACCAGTTGGACACCGAGGCCACGCAGCGCGGCAAGGACGCCACGACGGCGGACGGCGAAACCGGCTGATTCCGCGGGCGCCGCGTCAGCCCTTCGACCGGTCGGGGTCGGGAAGGCAGTCGCTGTACATGACGACGTTGACGATCGGGACCGTCTGGCCGGACTTCAGCGTGAAGCGGGATGCGCCGAGCTGCGCGCTGCCGGCGATCCCCTGCTTGGCCATCTCCTTGCGGGGGTCGCTCGCGGCGAACTTCCCCTGCCGGACCGTCCAGCCGCGTGCGGTCAGCGACTTCACCACCGCGTCGACCAGCTCGCTCTCCGAGCGCTTGTCCGACGTCGGTCCGGTGGCACCCGCCGACTCGGAACCGACGACCATGCCCGAACCGTCGGTGTCCTTCCACTTCGAATACTTGCAGTTCTCGCGCCCGTAGTGGGGCTCGTCCAGCGGGCTGCCTGGCATGGCCTCCTTGACGGCCGCCACGACGTCGTCCCGCATCGCGTCGATCACGTCGGCCGGCTTGGGCGCGGAGGAGGACGAGCCCTTGTGGCCGCCGCGGCCGAGCGCCCCGCACCCGGTGACCACCAGCACCAGCACGCCCGCCAGCACGACCGTACGCAACCTGCCCATCGCGACCCGTCCTTCCGCCGGCGCAGCCGGCTCACCGCGCTGGGCCCATCCTGCCGCAAGGCGGTGGACGCAGGGGGGTTCGCGCCGGGACCGCCCGAGCGGGACCGGGCTGCGCGAGCACGACCGGGCTCCGGGCGGGCACGGTCCTGTTCCCGGCCGGCTCAGGGCCTTGCGGGTTCGACCCGGCCCGCGACCTCGCCGAGGCCGACCCGCACACCCCCGGGACCCGGCGCGGTCGCGGTGATGACCACCTCGTCACCGTCCTCCACGAAGGCCCGCCGGGTGCCGTCCGGCAGCTCGACGGGCAGTTCCCCGTTGCGGGTCAGCTCGATCAGCGCGCCCACGCCGTCCGGGTGCGGGCCGCTGACCGTGCCCGACGCGAAGAGGTCGCCGGGGCGCAGGCTCGCCCCGTTCACCGTCATGTGCGCCAGCATCTGGGCGTAGGTCCAGTACATCGAGGCGAAGGGCGGCCGGGAGACGGTGTGCCCGTTGAGCCGCAGCTCCATGGCGATGTCCAGGCCGCACGGCGGCTGTGTCGCGCTGTCGTCGAGATACGGCAGCAGCGGGGTGTCCCGCGGCGGCGGCGCCGTGCGCGCGTGGGCCAGCGCGTCCAGCGGGACCACCCACGGCGAGACCGAGGTCGCGAAGGACTTGCCGAGGAAGGGCCCGAGCGGCACGTACTCCCAGGCCTGCACGTCGCGCGCCGACCAGTCGTTGAGCAGGCACACCCCGAAGACATGGTCGTCGGCCGCGGCCATCGGCACCCGCTCGCCGCGCCGTGAGGCGCCGCCCACCACGAAGCCGAGCTCCGCCTCCACGTCGAGCCGCAGCGAGGGCCCGTAGGAGGGCGCCGCGTCGCCCGCCGTCCTGCGCTGCCCGCACGGCCGCACCACCGGCGAGCCGGACACCACGACCGTGCCGGCCCTGCCGTGGTAGCCGATCGGCAGGTGCTTCCAGTTCGGGGTGAGCGGGTCCGCCCCGGCCCGGAAGATCCGGCCGACGTTCAGCGCGTGGTGCTCGGAGGCGTAGAAGTCCACGTAGTCGGCGACCTCGAACGGCAGCAGCAGCGTGACATCCGCCAGCGGCAGCAGCAGCGGCCCGATCGCGGCCCGGTGCTCCTCGGCGGTCAGCCACCCGGTGAGCGCGGCACGCACCCGGGTCCAGGCGGGGCGGCCCGCGGCCAGCAGCGGGTTGAGCAGCGGCGCGGCCAGCAGCCCCGCGACCTCCTGCGGCGCCCCCGCCGCCCGCGCCGCGGCCCCCGCGTCCAGCACCCGGCCGCCGAAGCGGACCCCGATCCGCGGCCTCGGGTCCGCGGCGGTGCGGAAGACGCCGTAGGGCAGGTTGTGCACCCCGAAAGGATCGTCGTACGGCACGGCGAACGGGCTCTCGGCGCTCAACGGACCTCCAGGGCGGGGCGGCGTAAACGCCCCGAGACTACCGCCGGGGCCCGGCCGCCTGGTTTGGAGCTGCCCGCCGGTCAAACGTAAAGTTCGGCTCGAGGCCCGGGGGTGTACCCGGGCGGCCCCGGACCTTCGGGAGTCCGGGCTGACAGGGAGAGCAGCGGCGGGATGACGGCGACAGCGCAGGACTTTCACGACCTCGGACCGGAGGAGGACGCGCCCGGCATCGACCAGGCACGCCTCGAGGTCTGCCTGGCCGTGCTCGCCGAACTCGACGCACTTCCCGTCGACCACCCGCACGCGATCGCCGTCCGCCGCGCCACCGCCGGTGTCTACCGCATGGTCAAGCAGCGCCGCAGGCAGGAGCGCAGGGCCGCCAAGACCGCCAACGACAAGGCCGTGACCGAGGCCACCGCCACCGGCGCCGCCGACCGCATCGACGACGAGACGCTCGGCATCCAGCTCGCCGCCTCGGTCAGCACCGAGATCGCCGGCATCCTGGAGCGCCCCAGGTCCTGCTACGTCTGCAAGACCCGCTACGTCGAGGTCGACGCCTTCTACCACCAGCTGTGCCAGGACTGCGCCCGGGAGAACCGGGCCCGCCGCGACGCCCGCACCGACCTCACGGGACGGCGCGCGCTGCTCACCGGCGGACGCGCGAAGATCGGCATGTACATCGCGCTGCGGCTGCTGCGGGACGGTGCGCACACCACGGTGACCACCCGCTTCCCCCATGACGCGGTGCGCCGCTTCAAGGCCATGCCGGACAGCGACCAGTGGATACACCGGCTCAAGATCGTCGGCATCGACCTGCGCGACCCCGCCCAGGTCGTGGCGCTCGCCGACTCCGTCGCCGCGGGGGGCCCGCTGGACATCCTGATCAACAACGCCGCACAGACCGTGCGCCGCTCCCCGGCCGCCTACCGCGAGCTGGTCGCCGCGGAGGCGGCGCCGCTGCCGGCGGGTGAACTGCCCGCCACCGAGGTCTTCGGCGCCTTCGGCAGCGGAGCGCAGACCGCCGCCGCCCTGCCCTCACCCCGCGGCGAGGCGCTCACCGCCCAGGACGTCACCGATCTCGCCCTGGTCAGCGGGTCTGCCTCGCTCGCCAGGATCGAGGCAGGCACGGCCATCGACGCCGGCGGCCTGGTGCCCGACCTCGACCCGTCCAACACCTGGGTGCAGACCGTCGGCGAGGTCGACCCGGTCGAGCTGCTCGAAGTCCAGCTGTGCAATGTCACCGCACCTTTCGTGCTGGTCAGCCGGCTGCGCCCGGCGATGGCCGCGGCCGCGGCCCGGCGCAAGTACGTGGTCAACGTCTCCGCCATGGAGGGCCAGTTCTCCCGCGGCTACAAGGGCCCGGGACACCCGCACACCAACATGGCCAAGGCCGCGCTCAACATGCTCACCCGCACCAGCGCGCAGGAGATGCTGGACACCGACGGCATCCTGATGACCGCGGTCGACACCGGCTGGATCACCGACGAGCGCCCGCACCCCGACAAGATCCGGCTCGCCGCCGAGGGCTTCCACGCCCCCCTCGACCTGGTCGACGGCGCCGCCCGCGTCTACGACCCGATCGTCCGCGGCGAGCAGGGCGAGGACCTGTACGGCTGCTTCCTCAAGGACTACGCCCCCGCCGCCTGGTGACCGCTGCGCGGCGGCCGCCGCATCCGGGCCGGTGACCCGCCGGCCGGCGTGCGGTGCGCGGCCGGGTTCGGCGGCGGAAAAGTCGATGGCCCGCACCGGGCGCCGCGGGTGAGGATGCCCGGGTGAGCGAAGAACCGGAAGCGGCCGACCTCGCGAACCGCCCGCCGCAGGCCGTGGGGGTGCGTGCCCCCTGGGCCGCGGTGCCCGCGGGACTGCGGGCCGCAGTCGAGGAGCGCCTCGGCGCGCCGGTCGTCGCCGCGGACACGCAGAGCGGCGGCTTCTCGCCCGGCGTCGCCGCCCGGCTGCTCCTCGCCGACGGGCGGCGGGCCTTCGTCAAGGCGGTCAGCGAGGCCCAGAACCCCGAAAGCCCCGGCATCCACCGCAGCGAGGCCCGCAACGCCGCCGGCCTGCCGGCCGCCGTGCCCGCGCCGCGACTGCTCGCCTGCTTCGACCGGGACGGCTGGGTGGTGCTGCTCTTCGAGGACGTCGAGGGCCGTGCCCCCGTCCTGCCCTGGCGGCCCGCGGAGCTCTCCCGCGTGCTGGCCGCGGTCGGCGACCTGGCCGCGCTGCTGACGCCCAGCCCGGTCGACGTGCCGCCCGTCGCGGAGAAGCAGGCCGAGGCCTTCCGCGGCTGGCGCACCATCGCCGCCGACCACGCCGCGGGCCGCGACGACCTGGCGGGCCTCGACCCCTGGGCGGCGCAGCACCTCGGAGAGCTCGCGGAGCTGGAGGCCGGCTGGGCGGCGGGCGCCGCGGGGGACACCCTCGCGCACAGCGACCTGCGCGCCGACAACCTGCTGGTCACCGCGGACGGCCGGGTGGTCGTCGTCGACTGGCCCTGGGCGTGCCGGGCGGCCCGCTGGTACGACCTGCTCCTCATGCTGCCCAGCGTCCGCATGCAGGGCGGCCCGCCCCCGCAGCGGCTCTTCGACACCCACGAGGTCGCGGCGGGCGCCGACCCCGGCGCCGTGACCGCGGTGCTCGCCGCCTTCACCGGCTTCCTGCTGGGCCACGCCCGCCGCCCCGCCCCGCCGGGGCTGCCGACCCTGCGCCCCTTCCAGGCCGCGCAGGGCCGGGCGGCACTGGACTGGCTGCGCACCCGTACCGGCGGCTGACCGCCGGGGTGTCGCAGCCGTCCCGTCTCCCGGCCGCCGGTAGGCTCGGCCGGGTGGCCAGGTTCGTGATCGAGCGCCGTACGGCCCTCCCGCCGGCCGAGGCCTGGCGGCGGCTGACCGCGTGGGAGAACCACAGCGGAAGCGTCCCGCTGACCCGCATCACCGTCCTGACCCCGCCCCCGTCGGGTGCCGGCACCGTCTTCGTCGCGCGCACCGGCCTGGGCCGCGCCTCCTTCGCCGACCCCATGCGGGTCGAGGCTTGGCAGCCGCCCACGGCGGACGGCGGCCCCGGCCGCTGCCGGCTGGTCAAGACCGGGCGGACCGTCATGGGCTGGGCGGAGATCGCGGTGCGCGCGGACGGCGCGGGCTCCCGCGTCCGCTGGGAGGAGGAGCTGCGGGTGCGGTGGCTGCCGTACGGCGCGGGCGGCGTCACCCGGCACGCGGGCCGGCTGGTGTTCGGCCGCGTGGTGGACACCCTGCTGGCCGGCTGACCGGCGGCGCACCGCCGGCGGGCGGCACCGATGAGTTCCGTGCCGCCCGGGGGTCTACCCCCGCAAGGCGCGCACCACGACCAGAGCAGAGGTGGAAAGCATGTCGAGCAAGATGTTCGTCAACCTCCCGGTGAAGGACCTGCCGAGGTCCATGGCCTTCTTCGAAGCCCTCGGCTTCACCTTCGACCCGCGGTTCACCGACGAGCGGGCCGCCTGCCTGGTGGTGTCGGAGAGCAACTTCGTGATGCTGCTGACGGAGCCCTTCTTCGCCACGTTCACCGACAGGGCCCTCGCGGACACCGGAAAGGCGACCGAGGCGATCATCGCGGTGTCGCAGGACACGGCCGAGGAGGTCGACCGGATCGGCGACGCCGCGGTCGCGGCGGGCGCGCGGCCGGCGAAGGTCACGGAGGACGCGAGCCCGATGCACACCCGCAGCTTCCACGACCCGGACGGCCACCACTGGGAGGTCTTCCACATCCCGGCGCCCCCGGCCTGACTCAGCGCGCGGGCGGCGGCGCGCAGCTGTCACGCACGACCAGCTCGCCGGCGACCTCCACCCGGGTGCCGGGCGGCTGCCCGCCGCCCAGCATCCGCAGCACCATCCCGACGGCGAGCGCGGACATCTCCGCCAGCGGGGTGCGCACGGTGGTCAGCCGCGGGGTGACCCACTCGGCGAAGGGCAGGTCGTCGAAGCCGACGACGCTGACGTCCGCGGGGACCCGCAGCCCGAGCGCCGCCGCGGCACGGTAGGTGCTCAGTGCCTGCTGGTCGCTGCCGGCGAAGACGGCGGTCGGCGGGTCAGGCAGCCGCAGCAGGTCCAGGGCGTGCCGGTAGGCGGGTCCGTTGGTGAAGTCGCCGTAGCGGACCAGCGCCGGGTCGTACGGCAGCCCGGCCTCCTCCAGCGCCGAGCGGTAGCCGTCCACCCGGGCCCGGGAGGCCAGCCGGTCCGGCGGGCCGCCGATGACGGCGATCCTGCGGTGGCCGAGCCCCACCAGGTGCCGGGTGGCGGCCAGACCGCCGGGCCAGTTGGTGGCGCCCACCCACGGCACCCCCGCGGGCGGCTCCTGGACCGGGGCGATCAGCGCGAACGGGATGCCCAGGGCGCGCAGTTCGCGGTGCGCGTCCTGGTCGAGACCCGGCACCACCAGGACGGCGCCGAGGGTACGGCGGGCGGCGAGCGAGTCCAGCCAGCGCCTGGCGGGTCGCCCGCTGCCGTGCGCCGCCGAGACGACCAGGCCCATGCCGACCTCGTCCAGCGCCTCCTCGGCGCCGCGGATGAGCTCCACGGCCCACTCGCCGTCCAGCTCGTTGACCACGAAGTCGATCAGACCGCCGGGTGCAAGCGCGCCGGCGGCCGGGCCGCTCCTGCCCGGGTAGCCGTGCTGCACCAGCAGCCGCTGCACCTTCGCCCGGGTGCGGGCGGCGACGTCGGAGCGGTCGTGCAGCACCTTCGACACGGTGGACACGGAGACGCCCGCGGCCTGGGCGATCACCGCCAGCGTCCTGCCGCCCGGCGCCTGGTCCTCACCTGTGCCGGCCATGGCACCACCCCCTCGCCGCCGAACGTACCTCCCCCCGCCCCAGGGCGTGCCCCGACCCCGCCGCTCGCGCCGGTCGGCCGCCGTCCGGGGGGCCGCGATACGCGGTGGACGGCGCCGCGGCACCCCTGCGGTGCGGCGCCGCGTGGCCCGACACGGGTGAAATGGTTGACGTTGCGTTATATGTCTGTTTATCGTCAAGCGCGCCGACCCCGAGGAGCCCGCATGCCGCACGGCCCGTCCCGCCGCTCCCTGCTCGCCGCCGGAGGACTCGGCGCCGCCGGCGTACTCGGCGGATTCGGCGGACCGAACACGCCAGGCGCCGCCGCCGCGGCCGCGCTGACCTTCGCCTCGCCGCGCCTGACGCCCTACGTCGACGAACTGCCCGTGCCGCCCGTGCTGACCGGGGACCGCACGATCGCGATGGCCCCGGCCGCCCACCGCTTCCACCGGGACCTCGGGATCGCGCAGACCTGGTCCTACGGCGGGCAGCCGTACTTCGGGCCGACCGTCGAGGCGCAGCGCGACCAGCCGGTGTCGCTGACCTTCGGCAACGGCTTCGACGCCGGGCACCTCTTCGCCGCCGACATCGACCCGACGCTCGAAGGCGCCTCGGAGCTGGACAGGACCCGGCCGCGCACCTCGGTGCACCTGCACGGCGCGGTCACCCCGCCGGAGGCCGACGGCCACCCCGAGCACAGCTTCAGGCCCGGCGGCAGCATGACCTACCGCCACCCGAACGGGCAGGAGGCGGCGCACCTGTGGTACCACGACCACGCGATGGGCATCACCCGCCTCAACGCGGTCGCGGGCCTGGCCGGCATGTACCTGCTGCGCGACGCGTACGACACCGGCACGGCGGGCAATCCGCTCGGGCTGCCGAGCGGCGAGTTCGAGGTGCCGCTGACGCTCGCCGACCGCCGCTTCAAGGCCGACGGCTCGCTGAACTTCCGCACCACCCGGGGCGTCCCGCAGGGGCACTGGGAGGGCGGGACGTTCGGCGACCTGATGACGGTCAACGGCGTGGTGTCCCCGTATCTGCCGGTGGCGCGCGGCCTCTACCGCTTCCGGGTGCTCAACGCCTCCAACGCCCGCGCCTACCGGCTGTTCTTCAGCAACCGGATGTCCTTCTGGGTGGTCGGCAACGACGTCGGGCTGCTGGACGCGCCGGCGCAGACCGCCGCCGTACGCCTGGCACCCGGCGAACGCCTCGACCTCGTCGTGGACTTCGGCACCCTGGCCGCGGGCGACCAGGTGGACCTGACCAACGACCAGCAGGAGTCGGCCGCCGTGGTGGCCGCCACCGGCGTGGTGCCCACCGCGGACATCATCCGCTTCGTCGGCACCGGCGTCCGCGGCTTCACCGCGCTGCCGCCCGCCCGGCTGCGCGGCGGACCGGGCCTGCCGGCGCCGCTGCCCGCCCTGCCCGCCACGGGCACCGTGACGCGCAGGACCGTCACCCTCACCCCGGCGACGGCCGCCGGCTGGCCGCCCGCCGGCATGACGATGAACAACCTGCGGTACGGCGACGGGCCGATCCTCACCCCGCGGCAGGGCACCTACGAGCTGTGGGAGGTCGTCAACGCCTCCTCCTGGGCGCACCCCATGCACCTGCACCTGGTGCACATGCGGATCGTCGAACGGCAGCGCTTCGACGCGGCCGCCTACCGCCAGGCCGACCCGCGCCCGGCGCCCGGCACCTCGTGGTCCCCGTCGGCCGACCCGTTCCTGCAGGGCCCCGCCCTGCCGCCGCTGGCATGGGAGGCGGGCCCCAAGGACACGGTCGGCTGCCCGCCCGGCATGGTCACCCGGGTGCTGGTCCGCTTCCCCGCCGCCGCCGAACTGGGCTTCGACCCCGACGCGTCCTTCGCCGCCATGGACGGCATGCGGCTCCAGGGCTACGTCTGGCACTGCCACATCCTCGACCACGAGGACGACTGCATGATGGCCCGCTACCGCCTGACCGGCTGAGCGCCGGGCGATTGCCGGGGGCACCGGCCGGTCCCATGCTGGACATATGGCGCCCGACGACATGGAGCGGATGCGCGGCTGGGCGGTGGGCACACCGGGACCGGCCGCGGGCGGACCGCTGGTGCCGGTGCACCGGGAGGTCGGCGACCCAGGCCCCGGCGAGCTGCTGGTGCGGGTGGAGGCGTGCGGGGTGTGCCGCACCGACCTGCATCTGGCCGAGGGCGACCTCGCCCCGCACCACCCGTCCACCGTGCCAGGGCACGAGATCGTCGGGCGAGTGCTCGCCACCGGCGACGGGGTGACCCGCTTCACGCCCGGCGACCGGGTCGGCGGCGCCTGGCTGCGCGGCACCTGCGGGGTGTGCCGCTACTGCCGGGCCGGCCGGGAGAACCTGTGCCCCTCCTCGGTCTACACCGGCTGGGACGCCGACGGCGGCTTCGCGGAGCGCACCGTGCTGCCCGCCGACTACGCCTACCCGCTGCCCGGCCAGGACGACCCGGCGCAGCTCGCGCCGCTGCTCTGCGCCGGCATCATCGGCCACCGGGCGCTGCGCCGCAGCAACCTCCCGCCGGGCGGCCGGCTCGGCATCTACGGCTTCGGCGCCTCGGCCCACCTGGCCGCCCAGGTCGCGCTGGCCGAGGGCGCCACCGTCCACGTGCTGACCCGCTCGGCGGCCGCCCGCGACCTCGCCCTCGCGCTGGGCGCCTCCTCCGCCCGCGACGCCTACGACGAACCGCCGGAACCCCTCGACGCGGCCGTGCTCTTCGCCCCGGTCGGCGACCTGGTCCCGGTGGCACTCGCCGCCCTCGACCGCGGCGGCACCCTGGCCGTGGCCGGCATCCACCTCAGCGACATCCCGCCGCTCGACTACCAGCGCCACCTCTTCCAGGAGCGCGACCTGCGCAGCGTCACCTCCAACACCCGCGGGGACGGCACCGACTTCCTGGCCACCGCGGCCCGCATCGGCCTGCGCGCCACCGTCACCCGCTACCCCCTGGACGCCGCGCCCCGCGCACTCGCCGACCTGGCGGCCGACCGGGTCAACGGCGCCGCCGTACTGGTGCCGTGACCTGACGGCGCCGTTCGCGGCGGCCCGCTGGCGACGCGGCCGCGTCCCTGGCAATACGGTGGCCGTGTACGTACGACGCGCCGCCCGGTCCCGGCGGCGCGGCGGGCAGGGGGAGGGAAGCACGGTGGCAGAGCTGACGGCTGTGGTGTTCGACGCGGCCGACGTACCCGCGCTGGCGCGGTTCTGGGCGGCGGCGCTGGGCTGGCGGGTGGCCGCAGACGGATCGGCCGTGCGGCCGACCGGCGGGGGAGTGGAGCTGCGGTTCACCCGGTCCTACCGGGCCATGGAGGGCAAGAACCGGCTGCACCTCGACCGGCGGGCGGCCCCGACCGGCAGGCGCGGGTCGCACGGCTGCTGGCGCTCGGCGCGCGGCGGGCGGACATCGGGCAGGGCGAGGTGCCGTGGGACGTGCTCGCCGACCCCGAGGGCAACGAATTCTGCGTGCTGCCCCGGCACCGCGGCCCCGCGGACGCCACGCTCGCGCAGATCTGCCTCGACGCGGCCGATCCGGACGCGCAGGGCCGCTTCTGGTCGGCGGCGACCGGCTGGTCCGTGGTGGAGCGGGCCGGGTGGGGCGTGTGCCTGCGCGACCCCGAGGCCGCGGGGCCCGCCCTGGTGATGGGGCCGCCCGCCACCCCGAAGACCGGCCGCAACCGGCTGCGCCTGCTGCTCGGCCCCGACGGCCCCGCGGTCCCCGCCGACCCGGAGGGCAACGAGTTCGAGGTGGAGCGGTCCTGGCCGTGAAGCGCGGGAAATGCAGAAGACCCCTGGTGAACAGGGGTCTCAGCTGGTGTCCGAGGGGGGACTTGAACCCCCACGCCCGATAAAGGGCACTAGCACCTCAAGCTAGCGCGTCTGCCATTCCGCCACCCGGACGGGTGTGACGACACGGCCTCGTGGCCGTGGCGACGGGGTAAACCATAGCAAAGATCAGGGGGTGCCGATCACCGCGAGCGGGCGGCGCGGGCGGTCGGGCCTTGGGGGTCGCGGGGGGCGGGGGGCAGGATGGGAGAGGCATCCGGCCGTGCGGCGGGCGGGTGGGCGACGAGGAGGAGAGACAGCGTGAGCGAGTCCAGGCCTGGCAGTGCGGACAGCGGTGTGATCACGGGCGAGGACGAGGTCGTCGACCTGTGCAGCGAGCTGATCAGGATCGACACCAGCAACTACGGTGACCACTCGGGGCCCGGTGAGCGGGCCGCGGCCGAGTACGTCGCGGAGAAGCTGGCCGAGGTGGGGCTCGATCCGCAGATCTTCGAGTCGCACCAGGGCCGGGCCTCCACGGTGGCCAGGGTCGAGGGGGTGGACCGCTCCCGGCCGGCGCTGCTGATCCACGGGCACCTCGACGTCGTCCCCGCGAACGCCGACGACTGGACCGTGCACCCCTTCTCCGGCGAGGTCGCCGACGGGTGCGTGTGGGGCCGCGGTGCCGTCGACATGAAGGACATGGACGCGATGACCCTCGCGGTGATCCGCGACCGCCTGCGCAGCGGCCGCAAGCCGCCGCGGGACATCGTGCTCGCCTTCCTCGCCGACGAGGAGGCCGGCGGCACCTACGGCGCCCGCCACCTCGTCGACAAGCACCCCGGCCTGTTCGAGGGCGTGAACGAGGCGATCGGCGAGGTCGGCGGCTTCTCCTTCACCGTCAACGACGATCTGCGGCTCTACCTGATCGAGACCGCGGAGAAGGGCATGCACTGGATGCGGCTCACCGTGGACGGCACGGCGGGCCACGGGTCGATGACCAACAAGGACAACGCGATCACCGAGCTGTGCGAGGCGGTCGGCAGGCTCGGCCGGCACGAGTTCCCGGTCCGCGTCACCAAGTCCGTCCGCGGCTTCCTCGACGAGCTGTCCGACGCGCTCGGCACCGAACTCGACCCGGAGGACATGGAGTCCACGCTCGCCAAGCTCGGCGGCATCGCCAAGATGATCGGCACCACCCTGCGCAACTCGGCCGCCCCGACGATGCTCGGCGCCGGCTACAAGGTGAACGTCATCCCCGGGCAGGCCACCGCCCACGTCGACGGGCGCTTCCTGCCCGGCTACGAGGACGAGTTCCTCGCCGACCTCGACCGGATCCTCGGCCCGCGCGTCAAGCGCGAGTCGCTGCACAGCGACAAGGCCGTGGAGACCGACTTCGACGGCGCCCTGGTGGACGCGATGCAGACGGCCCTGGTCGCCGAGGACCCGGGGGCGCGCGCGGTGCCGTACATGCTCTCCGGCGGCACCGACGCCAAGTCCTTCGACGACCTGGGCATCCGCTGCTTCGGCTTCGCACCGCTGCGGCTGCCGCCCGAGCTGGACTTCGCCGGGATGTTCCACGGCGTGGACGAGCGCGTCCCGGTGGACGGACTGCGCTTCGGGGTGCGCGTGCTGGACCGCTTCATCGAACACAGCTGACCGGTCGGTCGTGTGTACCCGTACCGGTGGTCTCCTTCGCCGGTACGGGTGAACGGCCCGATGCTTTCGTAGCTCTATTCCTCAGGGGTCGTTACGACGGTGTGGTCCGCAGGCTGGGCCGCACTTGTCCATGAGGAGGAAATAGAATGATCAAGAAGGTTGTCGCCGCTGCGGTCGCCACCGGCGGTCTCGTGCTCGCGGGTGCGGGTATCGCCGCTGCCGACTCCGGCGCCCAGGGCGCCGCGGTGCAGTCCCCCGGCGTGCTGTCGGGCAATGCCGTCCAGGTCCCCGTGCACGTCCCGGTGAACGTCTGCGGGAACACGGTCACCGTGATCGGGCTGCTCAACTCCGCCTTCGCCAACACCTGCGTCAACGCCTGACACCCGCCGCGGCCGCGCCGACGGCGCGGCCGATGCCGGTTCGGCCCCGGACGCACCCACCTGCGTTCCGGGGCCGCTCGCCATTTCCAGGATCCCTGAAAAGCAGGGGAAGGTTAGGGGAAGCAATGCGACAGGTCGCGAAAAAGGGCCTGCTCACCGCAGTGGCCACCGGCGGGGTGCTCGCCGCGACCGGCGGTCTGGCATACGCCGACGCGGGCGCGTTCGGCGCCGCCGCCGACTCGCCCGGCGTGGCGTCGGGCAACCTGGTCCAGCTCCCGGTGCACGTGCCGGTCAACGCGTGCGGCAACACCGTCAACGTGGTGGGCCTGCTGAACTCGGCGTTCGGCAACCACTGCGCCAACGTCTCCGAGCACCAGGGCGGCGGCGGCTCCGTCGCGCGGGGCGGCGCCCACGGATCGCCGGGTGTCGGCTCGGGCAACGTCGTCCAGGCCCCCGTGGACGTGCCGGTCAACGCGTGCGGCAACGCCGTGACGGTGATCGGCGCGCTGAACTCGGCGTTCGGCAACCACTGCGCCAACGTCTCCGAGCACCAGGGCGGCCACACCCGCACGCCGGGCCACCCCGGTCACCCGGGCCACCCGGGCACGCCAGGACACCCCGGCACACCCGGTACTCCGGGTACGCCCGGCACCCCGGGGACTCCGGGCAACCCGGGTACCCCCGGGACTCCGGTCACGCCCGGCAACCCGGGTACGCCCGTCACTCCGGGCACACCCGGAAACCCCGGCAATCCGGGCATGTCGGGCAACCCCGGCACTCCGGTGTCGAACGTCACACCGTCGACCCCCCGCAGTGGCGGCGACACCCTCGCGCACACCGGCGCCGACGGCATGGCTCTCAGCTCCTTCGCCGCCGGTGCGCTGCTGCTCGGCGGCGCCCTGCTCTACCGCCGCGGCCGCGGCGCCCGGGGCTGATCGGGCCTGAGCCCGTGCGGCGGCCCACGCCAGGGCCGCTCGGTGCGGGTCACCTCACCAGGTGGCCCGCACCTGACGGATGATCCGGCGCCGCAGCCTTACGCGTCTGCTCCCGTCGGGATAGAGGCGGAGCCGGTCGATCTCCCAGTGCCCGTACTCCGCCTCGTCGGTCAGCAACCGTGTCGCGTCCTTGCGGGAGACCCCACGCGGCACGTGGATCTCCCTGAATTCGTATTCCGGCATCGCATCTATTGTGCAAGCAACGCCCCGGTGCGGATAGCGTCTGCCTCATGTCTGATGACGTGCAGCCCACGGCGGCCGAGGTCCGTGCCGCAGTCGAGGCGGTCAAGGCCGCGCTCGACCGGCATCTCGACGCGATCGAGAAGCGCAGCGGCGAGGACGACCCCGCCGTTCACGAGGCGTTCGAGGCGCTGGCCTCGGCCGCCGAGTCGTATGACGAGTTGCTGTACGACGCCTACGACGAGGTGACCCCGCTCGAAGTGCCCACCGGCGGCTCGATGCCGGAGTACGAGGGTCCCGAGGAGCCCGAGGCGATCAGCGTGCTGATCCGCCGCGACTACACGGTCGTGGCACCCGACCGGCTCTTCTCACAGGCCAGACATGCCAGCGAGGACACCGACGGGTCGGCGACGGCGACCGTCAACGCCGCGCTCGGGGTGATCTTCGGGGAGTACGAGCCCGACGAGATCGCCCAGCGGCACAAGGACTTCGGCTTCGAGGAGGGCGACTCCACCGTGTGGGTGTCCGCGGTGGAGCCCGCCGAGCCCGGGGAGTGGCTGGACGCGCCCTTCGACCAGGCCGACCCGCACCTGGTGGTGTGCCGCTTCGACGTCAGCGCGGTCTTCGACGACGAACTCGGCGTCCTCGACCCCGACTGAGCCTGCCGACGGCGGCCCCGGGGTGCGCCCCCGGGGCCGCCGCGTCACGTCTGGGCGGTCAGCTCGCGCAGCACCGACGTCAGCCGGGTGGTGCGCCCGGCCGCCGGCGGTCCCGCCACGGCCTGGGCCAGGGCCTGGTCGCCGCCCCGCACCACCGACAGGTGGCGCTCGCCGCGGCCGAAGGCCGTGTAGACCCAGGAGCGGGTCAGCAGCGGTCCCGCGTCGCCGGGGACCACCACCACGGCGGCGGGCCAGCGCATCCCGGCCGCCTGATGCCCGGTCACCGCCCAGCCGTGCCGTACGGTCGCCGCCACGTCCTCGCGGGGGACCAGTACGGATCCCCGCTCGCACTCCAGCCGCAGGCCCTCCGGCTCGGCGCCGGTCACCGTGCCGGGCAGCGTACGGCCGGGCACCGGCACGTGCACGACCCGGTCGCCGGGGTCGAATCCGCCGAAACGGCCGGGTCCCGGATTGAGGCGCTCCTTGAGGGCGGCGTTGAGCGCACGGGTGCCGACCGGGCCGCCGTGGCCCGTGGTGACGACCTGGATCTGCGCCCCGCCGACACCGAACGCCCGCGGCACCGAGTCGGCGACCAGCTGGACCGTGCGGTGCACGGCCTCGCGCGGGTCGCGCACCGGCACCACCACGACCTCCTTGTCCGGCGCTTCCACGGCGGCCAGCTCGCCCTCGCCGACGCAGGACACCAGCTCGCCGATCGGCCCGGGGTCCGGCGTACGGGACACCACCCGAGGGCAGACCCGGGCCGCCAGCAGGTCGGCGAAGACCCGCCCCGCGCCCGCGGACCACAGGGCGTGCGGGTCGCCGCTGAGCACCAGCCGGGCGCCGTCGGGCACCGACTCCACGAGCGTGGTGGCCTCCTCGACGGACAGCTGCGGGGCGTCGAGCACGGCCAGCAGATCGAGGTCGAGGCTGCCGTCCGCGGACCGCCCGGGGCCTTCGGCGCCGGAGAGCAGCCCGTCCACCGTCACGGCCGCGTCGTCGCCGAGCGCGGCAGCGAGCCTGCGGCGGCCGTTCACCGTGTACGCGGCGGCGTACCCGCGCAGGCCCGCCGCCCGAGCCGCGGCCACCAGCGCGACCGGCTCCGCGCGGGCCGCCTCGCCGCCGGAGTGCACGACCAGTCCGCTCGCCGCCGCGGCCTTGATCAGCTCGGCGGCTGACGGCGTCGGGGCGGCCGTGGCCGACCAGTCCGCGCCGTCCCCCTCGAAGGACCGCAGCAGGCGGAAGAAGCCCTCGGCGAGGCTCTCCTCGGCCATCGCGTAGCGGTCGAGGCCCAGCAGCAGCGGTACGTCGGCGGCGCCTTCCTCGTCATCCTCACCTTCCTCGCCCTCCCGGAAGACCAGCACCTGGCCGTCGGTGACGGCCGCCGTGACGGCGGCCTCCGGGTCGGGCAGGGCGTAGCCGCGCAGCGCGGTGTGCAGGTCTGCGGGTGCCAGCGCGGTGTGGCCGCGTACGGCGGCGTCCTCCAGCACCCGGGCGACCAGCGCACGGGCCCGCCGCTCGTCGCCCGGCCCGCACGCGTCCCCGAGCAGCCCGCGCGCGAACGCGTCACCCTGCTCCACCCGCACCCCGCCGACTCCGAGCACCAGCCACGGGTCGTCCCGCAGCTCGGCCGCGGCCCGCTCCCCGAGCAGCCGCACCACGCCTTCCGCCAGCTCTGCGGGCGCACCGCCCTCGGCCAGCACCGCGGCGGCCGCCGCCACGGCCCCGGCGTCCACCGGCCCGCGGCCGGCCGGGCCCGCACCGCCCGCGTGCCTGCCCGCCCCCGCGCCCGGGTCGCGGTCCCGGGTGCCGGCTCCTGCGCGCGCGGCGGCCGGTGCATCGGTGTCCCGGTCCCCGGCGGGGCCCGGCGGCTGTCCTTCGGCCTGGGGCGACGCGGCCGTGGCTCCAGAGGCGCTCCCGTCGGCCCGCGCGGCGTCCGCGTCCGAATCGCCTGTGACGCCCGGCGGCTGCCCGCCGGGGTCCGCTTCCGCAGTGGCTGCCGGACCGGCCTCGGCGGCCGCCTCCGGCCCGTCCGCGCCGCCCGGCTGCGGGGTGCCGGTGTCCGCCGCCTCGGCCGCCTGGAAGGCCGCCGCTTCGGCGGCCATCGCCTCGCGGCGCTTGCGCCGGGCCTCGGCGGCGTCACCGCGCGGCGCAGGAGCCGCGGGGCTCTCGCCGCGTTCGATGGAGCGCATGGCCGCCGCGAGGCCGGCCAGGTCAGCCGGCGGGCGGTTCGAGGGCGCGGCGGGCGGGGTGGCGGCGGGCCCCGCGCCGGGCGGGCCGGCGGGGGACCCCGCGGGAGGCGGGCTGGCGTTCAGAGCGTGCTCCAGTCGTGGTCCGGGTAGCGGTGCAGCGGCGCCGACACGTCGTCCAGCGCCAGGCAGATCTCTTCCGGAAGCGTAAGCGCCTCCACCGACAACGCCGCCGTGAGCTGCTGGGCGTTGCGCGCGCCGAGCAGCGGGGCGGTCACGCCGGGCCGGTCGCGTACCCAGGCGAGGGCCACGTGCAGCGGGGACACGGCGAGCCCGTCGGCCGCTATGGCCACCGCGTCCACGATCAGGCCCGCGGTGTCGTCGAGGTAGGGCGCGACGAAGGGCGCCATGTCCTCCGAGCCGCCGCGGGAGTCCTGCGGTGTGCCGCCGCGGTACTTGCCGGTGAGGACGCCGCGGCCGAGCGGTGAGGAGGGCAGCAGCCCCAGGCCGAGGTCCATCGCCGCGGGCAGCACCTCGCGCTCCACACCGCGCTGGAGCAGCGAGTACTCCATCTGCGTGCTGGCCAGTGCGGTGCGCCCGGAGCCCGCGAGCTGCCAGGTCGCGGCCTTGGCGAGCTGCCAGCCGCAGAAGTTGGACACCCCGACGTAGCGGGCCCGGCCCGAGCTGACCGCGATGTCCAGCGCCTGGAGCGTCTCGTCGAGCGGGGTACCGGGATCGAAGGCGTGCACCTGCCACAGGTCGACGTAGTCGGTGCCGAGCCGCTGGAGCGACGCGTCGAGCGCCGACAGCAGGTGCCCGCGCGAGGTGTCGAACCGCCGGTCCGGGTCGGGAACGCTGCCCGCCTTGGTGGCGATCACCAGGTCGGAGCGCGGCACCAGGTCCTCGATCAGCCGCCCGAGCAGGTACTCGGCTCCGCCGTCCGCATAGACGTCTGCGGTGTCGACCAGCGAACCCCCGGCGTTCCAGAAGGTCTTGAGCTGGTCGGCGGCGTCGCGTTCGCCGGTGTTGCGCCCCCAGGTGAGCGTGCCGAGCCCGAGTCGGGACACGCGCAACCCGGTACGGCCGAGGTGCCTATGCTCCATGGGCGTTGAGATTACTGCCCGCACCGTCCCCATGGGCGGCAGTGACGTACCTGACAGGCCTCCGTGGCGGCACCGCGCGCTACAGTCCGGGGGACAGAGACGTTACTGACCAGTACAAGGGGAGCGCCATGAAGCTCGGGATCAACCTCGGCTACTGGGGTGCCGGCATGGATTCTGACAACCTCGCCGTGGCCCAGGAGGCCGACCGGCTCGGCTACTCCGTCTGCTGGGCCGCCGAGGCCTACGGCTCCGACGGCCCCACCGTGCTGTCCTGGGTGGCCGCGCAGACCGAGCGGATCGACGTCGGCTCCGCCATCTTCCAGATCCCCGCCCGCACCCCGGCGATGACCGCGATGACCGCCGCGACCCTGGACTCGCTCTCGGGCGGCCGCTTCCGGCTGGGCCTCGGGGTGTCGGGACCGCAGGTCTCCGAGGGCTGGTACGGCGTGAAGTTCGACAAGCCGCTGTCGCGCACCCGTGAGTACGTCGAGATCGTCCGCAAGGCGATGGCCCGCGAGCGGCTGAGCTACGAGGGCGAGCACTGGACGCTGCCGCTGCCCGGCGGCCCCGGCAAGCCGATCAAGCTGACCGTGCACCCGCAGCGCGAGCACATCCCGCTCTACATCGCCGCCATCGGCCCGAAGAACCTGGAGCAGACCGGCGAGATCGCCGACGGCGCCCTGCTGATCTTCCCCTCCGCCGCCCACCTGGAGGACACCGCGCTGCGGCACCTGAGGGCCGGCCGCGAGAAGGCCGGCCTGACGCTGGACGGCTTCGACGTCTGCCCGACCCTGCCGCTCGCCGTCGGCGACGACGTCTCCGGGCTCGCCGACCTCTTCCGCCCGTACACCGCGCTGTACGTCGGCGGCATGGGCAGCCGCAAGCAGAACTTCTACAACCAGCTGGCGCAGCGGATGGGTTACGAGAAGCAGGCCGCCGAGATCCAGGACAAGTACCTGGCGGGCGACAAGGAAGGGGCGGCGGCGGCCGTGCCGCAGGAGCTCATCGACTCCACCTGCCTGCTCGGCCCGGTCGCCAGGATCGCCGACGGGATGCGCGCCTACGCGGACGCGGGCGTCACCACCCTGACCCTCGCGCCGGCCGGCTTCGCGCTCGAGGAGCGGGTGGCGGGACTGCGGGCGGGTGTCGAGGCGCTGGAGCTGGCAGGACTGGCCTGAGAGCCGGGCGCGCGGCGGCGCGGGACGGGCGGCGGATCAGCTGGGGACGAGCCGGCCAAGCAGCCGGCCGAAGGCGATCAGCCGGGCTATCTGCCCCGCACCCCCGTCGTCGAGCGACTTGCTGAACCGGAAGGCCTCCGGCCGGAATTTCGCCGAGGCCACCGGCAGCGGCGAGTCGGGGTCGGCCTGCACCGCGCTCAGCTCGTGCGGCATCGCGGTGGCCAGCACCAGGTAGACCCCGCGGTCGATGCGCTGCCCCAGCTCGTCGTGCCCGACCAGGGTGCGCATCCCGACATGCCCGATCGAGTCCAGCGGCAGTACCTGCACCGACGAGTCGAGCACCGTACCGCCGGGCGCCTTGGCGTCGGCCAGCTCCTCGCTGTGCCACAGGATCAGCCGCCGCCCGTCGCACACCGCGGCCTCCTGCCAGACCGACGCCCCGGCCTCGGTCAGGTCCACCACCCGCTCCAGGGTGAAGCCGCGCACCCGGCGCCTGCCCAGCACTCCCTCGATGGCGTCCAGCGCGACGTCCGCGTGCAGGAAGTACACCTCCGCGGCGTCCTCCAGCCGACCGTAGGGAGACCAGTCGGTGCCGGCGGGGCGCGCCCCGCTCGCAGCCGGGCGGCTCCTCGTCGCCTTGCTGAACATCTCCACCCGCTTCGCGATACCGACTCCCGAGGCCCTCTCGACCTCTGCTGCACCTTACCCAGGGGGCGGTACGCCGGGACCTATGCCGGGGACAGCGGATCGCAGGAATATCGCATGAGCGGCGAAGGGATCCGGCGGCCGTGGTGGGGGCTCGGGGGGATCATCCCCGCCACGGCCGTCACCCAGCACAACGGACCCGGCGCGGAAGGGTTACGGTGGCGGACATGCCCACCGCGATCCTTGTCCGGCACGGCCGGTCCACCGCCAACGCCGAGGGGGTGCTGGCCGGCTGGAGTCCGGGCGTCGCCCTGGACGAAGCAGGCCGGGCGCAGGCCACCGCGCTGGCCGCCCGGCTGGCCGCGCTGCCCCTCGCCGCAGTCGTCAGCAGCCCGCTCCAGCGCTGCCAGGAGACCGTCGGCCCGCTGCTCGACACCCGTGCGGGCCTGCCGCTGCACACCGACGAGCGGATCGGCGAGTGCCACTACGGCGACTGGACCGGCCGCAAGCTGGCGGAATTGGCCGACGAGCCGATGTGGACCACCGTCCAGCGGCACCCCTCGGCCGCGGTCTTCCCCGGCGAGGGCGGCGAGTCGCTGCGCGCCATGCAGGCCCGCGCCGTCGACGCGGTCCGCGACTGGAACGCGCGGATCGAGGCCGAGCACGGCTCCGACGCGCTGTACGTGCTGTGCTCGCACGGCGACATCATCAAGTCGCTGGCGGCCGACGCGCTCGGCCTGCACCTGGACCTCTTCCAGCGGATCAGCACGGAGCCGTGCTCGGTCACCGTCATCCGCTACACCCCGCACCGGCCGTTCCTGCTGCGTCTCGGCGACACCGGAGACCTCGCGGCCCTCGCCCCGCCGCCCGCCGCGCCCGGCGCGGCCACCGACGACGCGGTGGTCGGCGGCTCCACCGGCGCCCCGTGATCAGCTTCCGCAGTAGGGTGGTGGCCACACCGCATCGACGGTGACGGCGCCCCCCGCACCGCCTTGGCACCACAGCCACTCGCAGTACGGATACGCACACCAAAGACACGCAGCCGAGCAAACGGAGCAGGACGTGCCCCGCCAGGTCTTCTTCTACGAGCACCCGGACCGTTTCGTGGCCGGGACGGTCGGCCAGCCGGGCCAGCGTACGTTCTTCCTGCAGGCCACCGCCTCCGGCAGGACCACCAGCGTGGCCCTGGAGAAGACCCAGGTGGCCGCGCTGGCCGAGCGGATCGACGAACTGCTCGACGAGGTGGTGCGGCGCAGCGGCGGCAATGCCCCGGTGCCCGCGGTCGCCCCCACGGAGATGCACGACACCGCCCCGCTCGACGTCCCGGTCGAGGAGGAGTTCCGGGTCGGCACCATGGCCCTGGCCTGGGACGGCGCCCACGACCGCATGGTCATCGAGGCGCAGGCGCTGGTCGAGCTCGCGGGCGAGGACGACGACGACCTGGAGGCGGCCGAGGAGGAGATGCTCCAGGACGACGAGAACGGCCCGCCGCTGCTGCGGGTGCTGCTGACCGGCGCCCAGGCCCGCTCCTTCGCCAAGCGCGCGCTCGACGTGGTGTCGGCCGGCCGGCCGCCGTGCCCGCTGTGCAGCCTCCCCCTGGATCCGGAAGGACACGTATGCCCGCGTCAGAACGGGTACCGGAGGTCGGCCTGAGCGCCACCGCGGTGGCGCTGACCGACGGTGAGCTGACCGTGCGCGGCCAGGTGCGCGACGCCTCGAACGCGGTGCTGTACTGCGAGGCCGCCCACGAGGGCCGCTCGCTGGCCTGCGTCTACAAGCCTGTCGCCGGGGAGCGCCCGCTGTGGGACTTCCCCGACGGCACCCTGGCACAGCGCGAGGTCGCCGCCTTCCTGGTCTCCGAGGCCACCGGCTGGGGTCTGGTGCCGCCTACGGTGCTCAGGGACGGGCCGTACGGCGAGGGCATGGTGCAGCTGTGGATCGAGGCCGAGCCCGACGACGGCGCGCTGCTCGCCCTCACCGAGGACACCGAGCCCGCGGCCGGCTGGAAGGCCGTGGTCGAGGCGGAGGTGGCCGACGGGCGCACCGCGCTGCTGGTGCACGCCGACGACCAGCGGCTGCGCAGGCTCGCGGTGCTCGACGCGGTCATCAACAACGCCGACCGCAAGGGCGGCCACCTGCTGCCGGCCGCCGGCGGGCGGCTCTACGGCATCGACCACGGCGTGACCTTCCACACCGAGGACAAGCTGCGCACCCTGCTGTGGGGCTGGGCGGGCGAGCCGCTGCCCGCCGAGGCCGTGACCGTACTGACCGGTCTCCGCACGGCGCTGGAAGGGGAGCTGGGCGAGCGGCTGCACACGCTGATCACCACGGCCGAGACCGACGCGGTCAGGGCGAGGGTCGGCCGGCTGCTGGAAACCGGGGTGCATCCGGGCCCCGGCGGCCAATGGCCGTCCATACCATGGCCGCCGGTGTGACCCGGTCCCGGCACCGGATGTGACGCGTCCGGCCGTCGCCGGGGCGAACGCGCTGCTCCCGGTCGTTTGCCGCGGGACCGGACGGTTAATCTCATGTATATGCATGCCTGGCCCGCTTCCGACGTCCCCGCCCTTCCCGGCACCGGACGCCCTCTCCGTCTCCACGACTCCGCGACCGGTGGCCTGGTGGCCGTCGAGCCCGGACCGGTCGCCCGCCTCTACGTCTGCGGGATCACTCCCTACGACGCCACCCATCTGGGGCACGCGGCCACCTACAACGCGTTCGACCTCGTACAGCGCGTGTGGCTCGACACGAAGCACCAGGTCCACTACGTGCAGAACGTGACGGACGTCGACGATCCGCTGCTGGAGCGGGCCAACGCCACCGGTGAGGACTGGACCGCGCTCGCCGAGCGCGAGACCACCCTCTTCCGCGAGGACATGACCGCCCTGCGGATGCTGCCGCCCACCCACTACATCGGCGCCGTCGAGGCCATCCCCGGCATCGTGCCGCTGATCGAACGGCTCAGGGACGCCGGGGCCGCCTACGAGCTCGACGGCGACACCTACTTCTCCGTCGAGGCCGACGCGCACTTCGGCGGCGTCTCCCGTCTCGACGCCGCCGCGATGCGCGTGCTGTCCGCCGAGCGCGGCGGCGACCCGGACCGCCCGGGCAAGAAGAACCCGCTCGACCCGATGCTGTGGCTGGCGGCCCGCCCCGGCGAGCCCAGCTGGGACGGTGCCTCGCTCGGCGCCGGGCGGCCCGGCTGGCACATCGAGTGCGTCGCCATCGCACTCGACCACCTCGGCATGGGCTTCGACGTGCAGGGCGGCGGTTCCGACCTGGTCTTCCCGCACCACGAGATGGGCGCCTCGCACGCCCAGGTGCTCACCGGCGAACACCCCTACGCCAAGGCGTACGTGCACGCCGGGATGGTCGCGCTGCACGGCGAGAAGATGTCGAAGTCGAAGGGCAACCTGGTCTTCGTCTCCACGCTGCGCCGTGAGGGCGTCGCGCCCGCGGCGATCCGGCTGGCGCTGCTCGCCCACCACTACCGGGCCGACTGGGAGTGGACCGACGCGGTGCTCGACGAGGCGCTGGCCCGTCTCGGGCGCTGGCAGGCCGCGGTGTCCTGGCCGGACGGGCCGCCGGCTGACGCGCTGGTGGAGGAGATCCGCGCCGCGCTCGCCGACGACCTCGACGCGCCGGGCGCGCTGGCCGCTGTGGACCGCTGGGCCGCGGCCCAGCAGGCGGAGGGCGGCACCGACACCGGCGCGCCCGGACTTGTCTCGCGCGCGGTGGACGCCCTGCTCGGCGTGGCGCTCTGACCGCCGCCCTGTCCTGACGGCGGCCCCGTCGAAGGGGCCGCCCTCGGACGGAACGTCGGAAGGGCGGCCGTCGCCTGTCTCCAGTGCGATGGTCGCCCTTCCGTCCCCCCCTCCCCGGGATCCACTCCGAGGACCCGAACCCCCCCACGGGTCCTCGGAATCCCCCCGGAGGATCCCCCGGCTTGTCAGGAGCTCACTGGCGCAGGCCGGTGAGCTCCCTGGCGTGCCCTGAGAGGTCCTGGGCAGCCAGCAGATTGAGTTCCGCCACCTTGAGTCCGAGTGCGAACCGGCCGGAGACACCGAGGCTGTCCATCATGTGGCAGATGCGCCGCTGAATGGTCCGGTGCCCGCGTGACAGCTTTCTCCCTATCGTCGCGTCGGAAAGTCCGTCGCGCATTAAGGCAAGAATTCGGAAATCCACGTCGTCCATGCGGTCGTTGATTGTCATGATCCCCCCCCGGGGAAATTCCAACGGAATCGAAACGCTTCATGATAACCCACGACCCACGGCCGCCGCTTGAGATGGCGTGGAGAATGCCTGTTCGGCACGTCAGGAGCGGATGCGGCAGATACGCGGCGGAATGCCCACATCTACTCCTTACGTACGGTCCGTGTGACTCGTGACGGCCGGTGGTATGCCCGGCCGATTTCCCCGGCCGGTCAACCGGAACCTCCGGCGCCGCCCGACCCCTAGAGAGTGGCAGGCCGCCGCGCGAACGCTTTGACATCGAGTGCACAAGACCTTGACGATCCGTGGACGGTGGAGGGCGCGGGTGTGAGGGAACGCTCGTTGCGCCCGGCCCGCCGTCGGCGGCAGGCTTCTCGCACAGCGACCATCGGAGGACGAGGTTGATCAGGACGGTGTTCCGCAGCGAAGACCTCCCACCGGAGGAGCGGTTGGCCCGGTTCGACGAACTCCAGACCGTCAGCCCGCACTCGATGCGGGTGCGCAGCGACGAGGCCCTGGGCTTCCGGGCCACCGCGCGGGAACTCGACCTGCGATCGGTCAACGTGGTCGAACTGACCTGCACCTCGGCCGTGGTGTGGCGCACGTCCAAGCTGATCCGCGCGTCGGACCCCGACCTGTACTCCGTCGTCTTCTCCCGCACCGGGGGCCTGGCGGTGTCACAACTGGGACGCGAAGCGGTGCTGGGCGCCGACGACTTCGCCGTGTACGACAGCTCCCGGCCCTTCGACGTGCGGATCGCCGCCGACCGGCGGAGCACCGTGACGCTGACCCGAGTCCACGTGCCCAGGGCCCTGGTGGCGCTCCCCGCGCACAAGGTCGACCAGATCCTGGCGGTCCCGCTGTCGGCCCGTCAGGGGCTCGGGACCCTGCTCACGCAGTTCTTCACCACGCTGACCGCGGACACCGCCCCCTACGGGCCGGCCGACATCCCGCGGCTGGGCAACGTGGCACTGGAACTGCTGACGTCGACGCTCGCCCACCATGTCGACGCCGTCGACCGGGTGTCGCCCGAGCCGCACGGCCATGTGCTCTTCCTGCGCGTCCAGAAGTTCGTCCGGCAGCACCTGCACGATCCGCAGCTGACGCCCGCGGTCATCGCCGCGGCGCACCACATCTCGGTCAGCTACCTGCACCGCCTGTTCCAGGCGCACGACACCACGGTCTCCGCGTGGGTGCGCGTCCAGCGGCTGGAGCACGCCCGCCGCGAACTCGGCCAGCCCGCCATGCGGTCGGTGCCCGTCCACCGCATCGCGGCCCGCTGGGGCTTCAACGACCACGCCACCTTCACCCGGGCCTTCCGGGCCGCCTACGACATCCCGCCGAAGGACTACCGGCACCACGCGCTCGGTGTGCCGCAGGAAGAGAGCGGCTCCGCGGCGAGGGCGGTCGGTTCCTGAGGACGGGACCCGGCTCGGGCACCACCCGAGCCGGGCGCACCCGCCGGGGCGGTCACGCCCTCAGGCGGCCCCGTCGTCGTCCCCGCGGTCCGTGCCCTCGTCCTCGTCCTCGCCGCCGTCCGCGGAATCCTTTTCCTCCGGCCTGGGCGGCCTGCCGAGGTCGCGGAATTGCGGTACGCCGTCCGCGCCCTCGCTCGCGTAATCCCCCGGCTGCTGCGGATCGCGGCGCCGCAGATAGCGCTCGAATTCCTTGGCAATGGCCTCGCCCGACGCTTCCGGCAATTCCGCGGTGTCCCGCGCCTCCTCCAGCGTCTGCACGTATTCGGCGACCTCGCTGTCCTCCGCGGCCAGCTGGTCGACGCCGACCTGCCACGCCCTGGCGTCCTCCGGCAGCTCGCCCTGCGGGATGCGCAGGTCGAGCAGGTCCTCCAGCCGGTTGAGCAGCGCCAGGGTGGCCTTCGGGTTGGGCGGCTGCGAGACGTAGTGCGGCACCGCGGCCCACAGGCTGACCGCGGGGATGCCGGCGTGGGTGCAGGCCTCCTGGAGGATGCCCACGATGCCGGTGGGGCCCTCGTAGCGGGACTCCTCGAGGTTGAGCGCGGTGGCCAGGTCCGCGTCCGAGGTGACCCCGGTGACCGGGACCGGGCGGGTGTGCGGGGTGTCGCCGAGCAGCGCGCCGAGCACCACGACCATCTCGACGCCCAGTTCGTGCGCGAAGCCCAGGATCTCGTTGCAGAACGACCGCCAGCGCATGCTGGGCTCGATTCCGCGGACCAGTACCAGGTCGCGGGGCTTGGGCGTCTGGATCCTGACCACGGAAAGCCGCGTGGTCGGCCAGGTGATCTTCCTGACGCCGTCCTCCATCCACACCGTGGGCCGGTTGACCTGGAAGTCGTAGTAGTCCTCCGCGTCCAGCGCGGCGAAGACCTCGCCCTTGAACTCCCGGTCCATGTGCCCGACCGCGGTGGAGGCTGCGTCCCCGGCGTCGTTCCAGCCCTCGAACGCGGCGACCATGACCGGATCGATCAGCTCGGGTACCCCCTCAAGCTCGATCACCCGGCGCCTCCTTCCGGCCGGCCGGGGTGCCGTCCCCTGACCGGCTGCTGCTTTCCTGCTCTTTCTGCGTGCGGCACCAGCCTACGTGCCCCAACCCTCACGGAAGGCGGTCCAGTCGCTCTCGGTGGCGTGGAAGTCCACATAGAGCGCCAGTCCGAAGGTCTGCCGGTCACGGGCGTGCCGCGCCAGCGAGACCCGGGCGCCGTGGATCGCTGCGGCGACCGTCTCCGCGTAGCCGTGGTGGCCCATGTTCTCGGTGTGGTAGCCGGGCAGCCCGATGAGCAGGTCGGTGCCGGGCGGGGTTGCTTCGAGGGCCAGCGCGGTCTGCTGGGCGACGTAGCCCCCGAAGAGCGACGAGGCCGGCATCGAGGTGTCGTACGCCATCACCGCGATCTGGTCGCATCGCCTGGCGACCTGCCCGAAGTAGGACTGCGACCACCATTTGGGGTGGCTGAAGGGCAGGTACGCAACCGCGTGCAGGCCCGGCAGGGGGTCGATCTGCGGGACGGCGACCGACAGCGGCACCCCGCGCACGGCGGTCAGCGTGTGGACCGAGTCGAGCACCTGGAGGTAGCCGCTGTCGCCCTCGGGGACCGGTTCCAGGTCGAGGTGCACGCCCTGGAAGCCGGCGTCCAGGATCCGGTCGGCCGACGCCCGGATACGGTCGCGTACCGCGGGGTCCGACAGGTGCAGCCCGGCCTCGCCGCCGTGCGCGATGGTGTCGCCCAGCCACGCCTGCACCCGCACCCCCGGCAGTACTCGGTGCATGTCGGCGATCATCCGTGCGGCCCCCGGGTAGAGGGCCGGGTCGAGGCTGCCGTCGTGCTCCAGCGGCCCGGCGTGCACGTACAGGTCGTGCACCCCGGTGCCGGCCAGGTGCGCCCGTAGTCCCTCCAGATCCGCGGCGGTGCGGCGGCCGTCCACCCAGGCGTGGCCGAGCCAGACCGCGTCGTGGCCGCGGCTGCCGCCGGCCGCGGCGGGATCGCCGTTGTACTCAAGGCGCAGCGCCACCGTCGCGGCCAGTACGGCGAGCACGGACACCGTGGCCACGGCCATCGCCGCACGTCGTAGCCATGTCAGCCACGTCAGCCCCGAGACCGAAGCGAGACGTCGAGACATCCGATCTGTTATCAACCAGTTCCTGCTTCCCCCTGGACGAGCACCCTGGCGCGCCGCTATACATCGGATCATCAAGAAAAGATCCGATGTCTCGCGACGGGAGTGTGCATGAGTCCGACCATTACCGAGGTCGACGTGTACGACATCCGCTTTCCGACCTCGGAGCAGCTCGACGGCTCGGACGCCATGAACCCCGACCCCGACTACTCCGCCGCCTATGTCGTGCTCCGTACGGATTCCCCCGGCGGTCTTGCGGGGTACGGTCTGTGCTTCACGATCGGCCGCGGCAACGACGTCGTCGCCGCAGCGATCAGCACCCTGCGACCCTATGTCGTCGGCCGCTCGGTGGACAGTGTCACCGGCGACCTCGGCGCCTTCTACCGGCTGCTCACCCATGACTCCCAACTCCGCTGGCTCGGCCCGGAGAAGGGCGTGATGCACATGGCGGCGGGCGCGGTGGTCAACGCCGCATGGGACCTGGCCGCCAGGGAGGCGGGCCGGCCGGTCTGGGACCTGCTGGCGTCCATGAGCCCGGACCAGCTCGTCGACCTGGTCGACTTCCGCTACCTCAGCGACGCCCTGACCCGCGACGAGGCGCTGGACATCCTGCGCCGCGCCGAGCCGGGCCGCGCCGCCCGGGCCGCCGCACTGCGCAAGGACGGTTACCCCGCCTACACCACGGAGCCGGGCTGGCTCGGCTACTCCGACGAGAAGCTGACCCGGCTGGCCAAGGAGGCGGTCGCCGCCGGCTTCACCCAGATCAAGCTCAAGGTCGGCGCCGACCTCGGGGACGACCTGCGCCGGATGCGGCTCGCCCGCGCGGCCGTCGGCCCCGACATCCGGATAGCGGTGGACGCCAACCAGCGCTGGGACGTGGCGGAGGCCGTCGAGTGGATGAAGGCGCTCGCGCCGTACGACCCGTACTGGATCGAGGAGCCCACCAGCCCCGACGACGTGCTCGCGCACGCGGCGGTACGCGCCGGGCAGCCGATCAGGGTCGCCACCGGTGAGCACGTCGCCAACCGGGTGGTGTTCAAGCAGCTGCTCCAGGCCGGGGCGGTGGACTTCGTCCAGATCGACGCCGCCCGCGTCGCCGGGGTCAACGAGAACATCGCCATCCTGCTGCTGGCCGCCAAGTTCGGCGTCCCGGTCTGCCCGCACGCCGGCGGCGTGGGCCTGTGCGAACTGGTCCAGCACCTCGCGATGTTCGACTACGTCGCGGTCTCCGGCAGCCTCGACGACCGGGTGATCGAGTACGTGCCGCACCTGCACGAGCACTTCACCGATCCGGCGGTGGTGGAGAACGGGCGTTACCAGGCCCCCTCCGCACCCGGTTTCTCCGCCCGTATGGTGCCGGAAACACTGGCCGACTACCGCTACCCCGACGGACCGGTGTGGCTGGAGCGACAGGAGCTGACCCGATGACCGAGACCACCCAGGCCGCCACCACGGCCGCCCCGCAGGACTTCGCCGGCCTGACCGCCCTGGTCACCGGCGGCGCGTCCGGGATCGGCGCCGCCACCGCGGCCCTGCTGATCGCGCGCGGCGCCCGGGTCGCCGTCCTGGACCGCGACCCGTCGGGCGCCCCCGAGGGCAGCCACCCGGTCGCCGCCGACGTCACCTCCGACCGGCAGGTGCGCGACGCGGTCGGCGAGGCGGTACGCGAACTCGGCGGCCTGCACATCCTGGTGGGCAACGCCGGGATCGGCGCCATCGGCACCGTGGAGGACAACGCGGACGACGAGTGGTCCAGGGTGCTGGACGTCAACGTCCTCGGCCTGGTCCGCACCGCCCGCGCCGCGCTGCCCCACCTGCGCGCGGCGGCCGCCGACCGGCCGGGCAGCGCCTCGATCACCCACACCTGCTCCATCGCCGCCACGGCGGGGCTGCCACAGCGTGCCCTGTACAGCGCGAGCAAGGGCGCGGTCCTCTCGCTGACCCTGGCGATGGCCGCCGACCACGTACGCGAGGGCGTACGGGTCAACTGCGTCAATCCCGGGACCGCCGACACCCCGTGGATCGGCCGGCTGCTCGACCAGGCCGAGGACCCGGCCGCCGAGCGCGCGGCACTCGCAGCCCGCCAGCCGCTGGGCCGGCTGGTCTCGGCAGACGAGGTCGCCGCGGCCATCGTCTACCTGGCGAGCCCCGCGGCGGCGAGCGTCACCGGCACCGCGCTCGCCGTGGACGGCGGAATGCAGGGCCTGCGCCTGCGTCCCGCCGGCTGAGCAACCCCGCACCACCGCTCCACGTCAGCACCGCACGACCCGCACGACCCGCATCAGCACCGCAGCACCCTGGCACCACTCAGAGCCGACACACTCTCGAAGGGCAGAACTCGACGATGAGACTGCGCAAGACGACCGTTGCCGCCATCGCGGCCCTCCTCGCGGTCACCGCGCTCGCGGGCTGCAACAGAGGCAGCGACGACAAGGCGGGCACCTCAGGCAAGGTGGGCATCGACCTGCCGCGTTCCGACAGCGACTTCTGGAACTCCTACAACGGCTACATAGAGAAGGGCGTCAAGGCAGGCGACGTCTCCGCGCTGCCCCGCACCAACTCGCAGAACGACATCGGCAAGCTGGTCGCCAACGTGCAGACCTTCACCGACCAGGGCGCCAAGGCGATCGTCATGGCCCCGCAGGACACCGGCGCCATCGCCTCCACGCTGGACAAGCTGGCCGGCAAGAAGATCCCGGTGATCAGCGTCGACACCCGCCCGGACAAGGGCAAGGTCTACATGGTGGTGCGCGCCGACAACAAGGCGTACGGCAGCAGCGCCTGCGACTACCTGGGCAAGCAGCTGGGCGGCAAGGGCAAGGTCGTGGAGTTCGAGGGCGCCCTCGACTCGATCAACGGCCGGGACCGCTCCGAGGCCTTCGCGTCCTGCATGAAGACCAAGTTCCCCGCCATCAAGGTCATCGCGCTGGCCACCGACTGGAAGGGCGACGTGGCGTCGGCGAAGCTGCAGACCACGCTCGCCTCCGACCCGGACATCAACGGCATCTACATGCAGGCCGGCGGCGTCTTCCTGCAGCCGACCCTCGCCCTGCTGGAGCAGAAGCACCTGCTCAAGCCGCCGGGCACCCCTGGCCACATCACCATCGTCTCCAACGACGGCATCCCGGACGAGTTCAAGGCGATCAAGGCGGGCCAGATCGACGCCACGATCTCCCAGCCGGCCGACCTCTACGCCAAGTACGCGCTGTACTACGCCAAGGCCGCCCTCGCCGGGCAGACCTTCAAGCCCGGCCCCACCGACCACGATTCGACCATCGTGACCATCCCCAACGGCCTCGAGGACCAGCTCCCCGCGCCGCTGGTGACCAAGGACAACGTGGACGACCCCAGCCTGTGGGCCAACCAGCTCGGAAAGAGCTGAGCGCACATGAGCAACGGTCAGGCCTCAACCCCTCCTCCCGCGGTTCACGCCGAGGGCGTCGTCAAGCGCTTCGGTCCCACCGTCGCGCTGGACCAGGTGGGCATCACCGTGGCGGTCGGCGACTCGCACGCGCTGGTCGGCCGCAACGGTGCGGGCAAGTCCACCCTGGTGTCGGTGCTGACCGGGCTGCACGCACCCGACGCGGGCCGGGTCGCCTTCCTCGGCGAACCCGCGCCCGCTCCGGGTGACACCGCCGCCTGGCAGGCCAGGGTCGCCTGCGTCTACCAGAA
The DNA here is from genome assembly GCF_043197715.1 of Streptomyces sp. NPDC049040. Classification (NCBI taxonomy): domain Bacteria; kingdom Bacillati; phylum Actinomycetota; class Actinomycetes; order Kitasatosporales; family Streptomycetaceae; genus Streptomyces; species Streptomyces sp. NPDC049040. Next base: position 601,565 of record NZ_JBICTO010000003.1, on the reverse strand, counting down.
GTCCATGGTCGTACCGGAGCTGACGGTCGCGGAGAACCTGTTCCTCAACAGGTTCGAGCGCGGCCGGATCCGCTGGTCCAAACTGCGGGCCGATGCCCGCGACCTGCTCGCCGAATACGGCGTCGACGTCGATCCCGCCACCCGGGCCGCCGACCTCACCGTGGAGCAGGGCCAGTTCGTGGAGATCGCCAGGGCGCTCTCCTTCGGCGCCCGGTTCATCATCCTGGACGAGCCCACCGCGCAGCTCGACGCGGGCGGCATCGAGCGGCTGTTCACCAAGCTCCGCGAACTCCAGCAGCAGGGAGTCGCGTTCCTGTTCATCTCGCACCACCTCCAGGAGGTCTACGACCTCTGCACCACCGTCACGGTCTACCGCGACGCCCGCCACATCCTCACCGCGCCCGTCGCGGACCTGGGCAAGGCGGAGCTCGTGGCGGCCATGACGGGCGAGGCGGCGCAGGCCGCGACGACCTGGCACGCGAAGTCCGGCACCGCGGGGCGCAAGCCCGCCGGGCAGGGCGCGGCGGACCAGGCGTCCACGGAGCACGCTCCCGCCGGGCCGTCGGACGACGCCGTACTGCGGGCCGAGGCGCTGGCCCTGGACGGCGCCTTCCAGCCGATCGACTTCGCGGTACGCGCCGGCGAGGTGCTCGGCCTGGCGGGCGCCACCGCCAGCGGCAACACCGCGCTCGGCGAGACCCTGGTCGGCCTGCGCAAGGCCACCGGGGGCAGGGCGTCGGTCGACGGCAAGGGCGTACGCCCCGGGAGCGTGCCGCACGCCCTGAACGCGGGCATCGGCTACGTCCCCGAGGACCGGCACCGGCAGGGCCTGGTGCTGGGCCGCAGCGTGGCGGAGAACGCCACGCTCACCGTGACCGACCAGCTCGGGCCCTACGGCACCGTGCTGCCGTCGCGGACCCGCACCTTCGCCCAGCGAATGATCGACTCGCTGGACATCAAGACCTCAGGACCCGCCCAGCCGGTCTCGGACCTGTCGGGCGGCAACCAGCAGAAGGTCGTCATCGCGCGGGCGCTGGCCCGCGACCCGCGGGTGCTGGTGGCCATCAGGCCGACCGCGGGTGTCGACGTGAAGTCCAAGGACGCGCTGCTCGGCGTGGTCCGAGGGGTCGCCGACCGCGGTGACGCGGCCGTCATCGTCTCCGACGAACTCGACGACCTGCGGGTCTGCGACCGGGTGATCGCGCTCTTCCACGGACGGGTGATCGCCGAGTTCGGCAGCGGATGGACCGACCGGGACCTGGTCTCGGCGATGGAAGGGCTGCCCGCGGGAGCGGGCGGCGACAAGGGAGCCGAGGAATGAGTGAGACCACCCAGTTGAGCGCCGACCTGGCCGTACCCGACAAACCGCGCACGGCGGCGTCGCGCTTCCAGCTCGCCCGCTACCGCGACCTGTCGCTGATCCCGGTGATCTTCGTGCTGGGCGTCATCGGCTTCATCGTGTCGCCGGTGTTCCTGACGTCGGACAACCTGATCGGCGTGCTCCAGCAGAGCAGTGAGCTGAGCCTGCTGGTGCTGGCCGAGGCGATGATCCTCATATGCGGCCGGATGGACCTCTCGCTGGAGTCCACCATCGGTGTCGCGCCGGTCATCGCGATGTGGCTGGTGCTGCCCAGCAGCGGCCCGGCGACCTTCCACGGCATCGGGCTCTTCCCGACCTGGTCCTCGATCCCCGTCTGCCTGGCCGTCGGCCTGGTCATCGGCGCCGTCAACGGCTTCCTGATCCTCAAGCTGCGGGTCAACGGCTTCATCGCGACCCTGGGCATGCTCACCATGCTGCGCGGCCTCCAGGACGGCGTCGCGCAGGGCAAGTCCATCGTCGCGGTCCCGGCGTCCTTCTCCTACCTGGGCAAGACCGAGTGGATGGGCGCGCCCGCCGCAGTGTGGATCTGCCTGCTCCTGTTCGTCATCGGCGGCCTGGCACTGGGCTACCTGAGGCACGGGCGGGCGCTGTACGCGATCGGCGGCAACACCGAGGCGGCCAGGGCGGCCGGTATCCGGGTGGACCGGATCACCTGGATCGTGCTGGCGCTCGGCGGCCTGGTCGCCGCCTTCGCCGGCGTGCTCTACGCCGGCCACTACGGCGCGATCTCCGCCACCCAGGGCGACGGCTGGATCTTCCAGGTCTTCGCCGCCACCGTCATCGGCGGTGTCAGCCTCAACGGCGGCCGCGGCACCCTCTTCGGCGCCCTCACCGGTGTGGTGAGCCTTCAGCTGGTCGTGAACGTCACGACCCTCGGCGGTGTCCCTCCGCTGTGGGACAAGTTCCTCTACGGTGCCATCATCATCGTCGCCCTGATCATCTCCCGCTTCGCGAGTGGCGAGAAGCAGGACTGACCCGACCCCGACCCGCAACCGACCCGGTCCGACCGCAGCGCAGCCGGCCCAGCCCAGCAGAAAGAATCCCGTATGCCCGTACCGGAACTGCCCCGGCTCGGCCTCGGCTGCGCGCCGCTGGCCAACCTCTACCGCGCCATCACCGACGAGGAGGCGGAGGCCACCGTGGCGGCCGCCTTCGACGCGGGGCGGCCCGTCACGTACCTGGACACCGCCCCGCACTACGGCCTGGGCCGCTCCGAGGAGCGGCTCGGCCGGGCGCTGGCCGGCCGGGACCGCGACTCCTACGTGCTGTCCACCAAGGTCGGGCGCCGGCTGCGCGACCTCGAACCCGGTGAACTCCCCGACGGCCAGGGCTTCACCGACCTCCCGGCCAGGGCCAGGGTCTGGGACTTCTCCGCCGACGGCATACGGGCCACGCTCGAGGGCTCCCTGGAGCGCCTCGGCGTGGACGCCGTCGACATCGTCTACCTGCACGACGTCGAGGACCACCTGCACGACGTCTACGCCACCGGCTTCCCCGCGCTCGCCGAACTGCGCGACCAGGGGATGGTCAAGGCCATCGGCTTCGGCATGAACCACAGCGACGTCCTGGCCCGGCTGGTCGCCGACCTCGACGTCGACGTGGTGCTGTGCGCGGGCCGCTGGACGCTGCTGGAACGCACCGCCTACGACGACCTGCTGCCGGTGTGCGAGCGCCGTGGCACGAAGGTCGTCGTCGGCGGCGTCTACAACTCGGGCCTGCTGGCCGACCCCAGGCCCGGAGCGCACTACAACTACACCGCGGCGCCACAGGAGATGCTGGACCGGGCGCTCGCCATCGCCGCGGTGTGCGGCGAGTTCGGCGTTCCGCTGCGGGCCGCAGCACTGCGCTACCCCTTCGCCCACCCCAGCGTGGTCTCCGCCGTCGTCGGCGCGGCGGGACCCGACGAGGTGCGCGACAACACCGCGATGTTCGGGCACGACATCCCGGACCCGATGTGGCACGCCCTGGTCGAGCGCGGACTGCTCGACGAGGACGTACCGCTGCCGCTCGCGGCGAACCTCGCGGCGGGGGAGTAGCCGATGCGGATCGACGCGCACCACCACCTGTGGGACCTCGCCCGGCGCCCGCAGCCCTGGCTGACCGGGCCGGAACTCGACCCCATCGCCCGCACCTTCGAGCTCGCCGAGCTGGAGCCGCTGCTCGCCGCGCACGGCATCGACGCCACCGTCGCGGTGCAGTCCAGCTCCTCGCTGGAGGAGACCCGCGAGCTGCTCGCCATCGCCGCCGCGTCCGGCGGCCGGATCGCCGGCGTCGTCGGCTGGACCGACCTCACCGACCCCGCGCTCGCGGACGTCCTGTCCTCGCTGACCGGCCCGCTGGTCGGCATCAGGCACCAGGTGCAGGACGAGTCCGACCCGTGGTGGCTGGCCCGCGCCGGCGTCCGCCGCGGCCTGGCCACGGTGGCCGCGGCCGGCCTCGCCTACGACATGCTGATCACCCCGCGCGAGCTGCCCGCGGCCCTGGAGACGGCGGCGGCGCTGCCGGATCTGCGCATCGTCGTCGACCACGGCGCCAAGCCGCCGATCGCGTCGGGCGGCTGGGAGCCGTGGGCCGGGCAGCTGGCGCAGCTGGCGGCGCTGCCGAACGTCACCTGCAAGCTGTCCGGGCTCGTCACCGAAGCGGACTGGGCCGGCTGGAAGCCGGCCGGGGTGCTGCCCTACGCCGGACACCTGCTGGAGGCCTTCGGGCCGTCCCGGGTCCTCTTCGGCTCCGACTGGCCGGTCTGCACGCTGGCCGCCACGTACGGCTCCGTGCTGGCGCTCGCCGAGGAGGCCGTCGCCGGCCTGTCGGCGGCCGAGTCGGCCGCCGTCTTCGGCGGCAACGCCGCGAGGGTCTACGACCTCGGCTGACCACCCGCCGGGCGCCGGCCGCGCGGCCGGCGCCCGGGGTGGTGGTGTGCGCCCCTGAACGCTCGCTCCCCGCACGGAGGGCGAGCGTTCTCCATGGGCGCGAGGAACCGCGTGCCCGGCCACCCGCCCTGCGGGCCGCGGAGGGCGGCCCGCCGCGGCCGGGGAGGGGTCAAAGGGTCGAGCGGAGCCACTGCTCGACGCTGGCGACATGGACCGTGGCCCACGAGCGCGCCGCCTCGGCGTCGCGGTCCCTGAGCGCGCTCAGGATCGCCCGGTGCTCGTGCAGCGTCCGCGACACCGCGTCCTCCTGGGTGAGGCCGCGCCACACCCGCGCCCGGGTCGTCGGCCCCGACAGGCCGTCCAGCAGGGAGCACAGCACCGAGTTCCCCGAGCCCTGCACGATCCCGCGGTGGAATTCCAGGTCGGAGGCGACCAGCTCCTCCACAGAAGGCTCGGGTCCCAGCGCGTTGAGCTTGCCCTCCAGGACGTCCAGCTCCTCGGCGGGGATGCGGGTCGCGGCCATCGCGGTCGCGGCCGGCTCCAGGATGCGCCGCACCGCGAGGAATTCCAGCACCGTGTCGTCCCGGTGGAAGTCCACCACGAAACTCAGCGCTTCGAGCAGCAGTTGCGGGTCGAGGCTGGTGACGTACGTGCCGTCGCCCTGGCGGACGTCGAGGATCCGGATCAGCGAGAGCGCCCGCACCGCCTCGCGCAGCGAGTTGCGCGAAAGGCCCAGCTCGGCCGCCAGCTCGCTCTCCTTGGGGAGCCGGTCGCCGGGCCTGAGCGCCCCGGAGACGATCATCGCCTTGATCTTCTCGATCGCCTCGTCGGTGACCGCCATCTGCGCCCTCCCCTTGATAGGTCCCGCAGCGCCGCCAGACCTCCGATGTATCCCCTCATTATGTGCCCGGGAGGCCCGATCACCTAACGAAACCGGAATTCAGCGGGCGGCGTACCTGCCGGGCGGCGCGCCCACAGCGGCGGTGAAGTCCCGGGTGAGGTGTGCCTGGTCGGCGTAGCCGAGGTCCGCGGCGAGCGCGGCCCAGTCGATGCCGGTCCCCGCGTCGGCCCGTGCGGCGGCCTCGTGCAGCCGGGCGCGGCGCAGCACCCACTTCGGCGAGGCGCCGACGTACTCGGCGAAGAGCCGCTGCAGCCGGCGTACCGGGATGCCCAGCTCGCGGGCCAGCTCGTCCACCCGGAAGAGCTGCGGGCGGGCGGTGATCGCCTCGACCAGCGCGGCGACCTCGGCGACCTGCGGATCGCGCGGCAGGGCGGGCAGCAGGCCGAGCAGGAAGCGGTCGGCCAGCGCGGCCATCTGCGCCAGGTCGTCGAGGGCCAGGATCTGCCGGCCCACCGGCTCGGCCCCCGGCCCGAGGATCCCCGCCGCGGGCACCGCGCGGTCGGTGAGCCCGGCCACCGGGCCGGACATGAAAGGCCGGAAGGCGCCCGGCCTGAACTTCACCCCGAAGACCTGTCCGGCCCCCGCCAGCCGGCGTACGAAGACCTCCCGCGAGACCCCGTGGACCAGCGGCCCCTGCGGCTCGAAGACCAGGTGCACGTTCGGGTGCGTGAGCACCTTCTGCTCGTACGGGTCGCGGCCGCGCAGGTCCCAGCGGGGATTCCAGTAGAAGTCCACCAGCGCGGCCAGCTCCGGCGCCGGCGGATGCCGCCGCACCTCCAGGAAGCCGGCCGCGGCGTCCGGCCGCAGCACTCCGCGGCCCAAGCCGTGCCTGCTCATGGCCGCAGCCTATGCGCTGCGCCGCGTCGCGTTTGTTCAAGACCCGGCCTGCGGCCGCCGCGTAGCGTCGCGGGCATGGACTTCCACGCACAGATCGCCGACAGCGCGCGGGAGGCGGCCCGTATCACCGCCGGAGTCGACCGCGACCGGCTCACCGCGCCCACCCCCTGCCCCGGGTTCGACACCCGCGCCCTGGCCAACCACCTGGTCGCCTACACCGGTATCGGCATGGAGCTGCGGGCCAGGCGCGAGCCGCACCCCGACGACCTCGCCACCCGCGACTTCACCGCGGACCCGCGGTGGGCGCGGGAGTACGCCGAGCAACTGGACCGCTCGGTGGCCGCGTGGGCGGACCCCGCCGTCTGGGAGGGCGAGATCGACTCGATGCCCGCCGAGGGCATGGCCACCATGCTCTTCCTCGAACTGTGCCTGCACGGCTGGGACCTCGCCAAGGCCACGGGACAGGACTACCGGATCGCCGACGAGACCGCGAAGCGGCTGCTGGCGGCGGTGGGCGAATACGCCGGGATGTACCGCCAGTACAAGGGCTTCGGCGAGCCGGTGGAGATCCCCGCGGGCGCGGGCGACGTGGAAACCGCTGTGGCGCTGTCCGGGCGCGACCCATACTGGGCCGGATGATCCAGAGTGACCTCATCTCCCGGGTCCGGGAGCTCTGCCGCGCGGACCAGGGTGTCCGCGCGGCCCTGATGTACGGCTCGTTCGCGGCCGGGCGGGGCGACGAGCACAGCGACGTCGAGTTCTGGCTGTTCTTCGACCCCGCCGCCCGCGCCGCGCTCGACCCGGCGGCCTGGTGCGCCCTGGTCGCCCCGGTGAACCTGGTGGTGCGCAACGAGTTCGGCACCCACGTCGCGTTCTTCCCCGGACCGGTGCGCGGCGAGTTCCACCTCGCCACCACCGCGGACATCGCCTCTGTGGGGGAGTGGCCCGCAAGGGGCGCGGCAGTCGACGCGATGGTGGTGGTCGACAGGGACGGGCTGCTCACCCCGGTGCTCGCCGCGCTGCCGGAGGAGGCGGCGGTGCCCGGCACCCCTGGGGAGATCGCCGACCTGTGCGGCCGGTTCGCCAACTGGCTGGTGCTCGCCCTGCACGTGACCGCCCGCGGCGAGCTGCTGCGCGCCCAGGACGCGCTCGGGCACGCCGCCCGCCACCTGCTGTGGATGGCCAGGCTCGCCGAGCACAGCACCGCCCACTGGCTGACCCCCTCCCGTGCCGCGGAGGCCGAACTGCCCGCCCGTACGGTCGCGGCCGTCGCCGAGGCGACCCCCGCCGCGCTGTGGCGGGACGGCCGCGACCGCTGGCTGACCCTGCTGGCCGCGACCGGCGGCCCGCGGCCTGCCGAACTGTTCGCCGAACTCGACCGGCTGACCGGCACGGGCTGACGGCACGGACCCGCAGTTTCTGCCCTGGGCCGGCCGCCGGCGCCGGACGCCAGCGGTGAGCCGCCGGCCGCCGGGCCGTCAGCCGGCAGGGCCACCGGCCCGCTCAGCCGCCCGCGGCCAGCAGCCGTTCGACCTCGGCACGGATCTCCGGGGTGTCCAGGCCCCGGATGGTCAGCGTCGTACGCCGCCGCAGCACGTCGTCCGCGCTCACCGCCCACTCGTGGTCCCTGGCGTAGACGACCTGGGCCCAGATCTCCGGCGCGTCCGGGTGGATGCGGCGGGCCAGCGCCGGGTCGTGGGCGGCCAGCCTGGCGATGTCGAAGGCCAGCGAGCCGTAGTGGCCTGCCAGGTGCCTCGCCGTGTCGGGGGACATCCGCGGCCCCGGGATGCCGCCGTCGGCCTGGAGCCGGTGGGCGACCGCGTCCTGGCTGGCGAAACCGGGCAGCGGTGCCCGGCGCGGCAGCGCCGACATCGGCTCCATGTCGTCGGCCAGCGGCCGGCCGGGCAGCGCGGCGAGCTTGTCCATCACCGTGCGGCCGATGTGCCGGAAGGTCGTCCACTTCCCGCCCGCGACCGACAGCATCCCGCCGCGGCCCTCGGTGACCACGGTCTCCCGCTTCGCCTTCGCGGTGTCGCCCGGTCCGCCGGGCAGCACCCGCAGCCCGGCGAAGGAGTAGGTGACCAGGTCGCGGGACAGCTGCTGGTCGCGGACCGAGAGGGCGGCCTCGTCCAGGATCTGGGCGGTGTCCGCCTCGGTGACCCGCACATCGGCGGGGTCGCCCTCGTAGACCTCGTCGGTGGTGCCCAGCAGCAGCATGTCCTCCCACGGCAGTGCGAAGGTGATGCGGTACTTGTCGATCGGGGTGGCCAGCGCGGCCCGCCAGGGGGCGGTGCGCCGCAGCACCAGGTGGGCGCCCTTGGACAGCCGGATCGACGGGTCGGACCCCGCGTCCTCCATCCGCCGCAGCCGGTCCACCCACGGCCCGGTGGCGTTGAGCACCAGCCGGGCGTCCACCCCGAAGGCGGTGCCGTCGACCCGGTCCAGCAGGTCGGCCCCGGTGACCCGGCCGCGGGTGAAGCGCAGCCCGGTGACCTCGGCGTGGTTGAGCACGGTGGCGCCGGCGTCCACCGCGGCCCTGACCGTCATCAGGGCCATCCGGGCGTCGTTCATCTGCCCGTCCTCGTAGACCGCGACCGCGCGCAGGTCGTCGGTGCGCAGCTCGGGCACGTCGCGCGCGGCCCTGGCCGGGCTTATGACGTGCCCGACGCCGTCCCTGAAGGCGGACAGCGCCGAGTACGCGAAGACGCCCGCGCCCAGCTTGGCCGCCCCGTGCGGGCCGCCCTTGTAGACCGGCAGGTAGAAGGTCAGCGGGTTGGCCAGGTGCGGCGCGACGTCCCTGGACACCGCGCGCCGCTCCAGGTGGTTCTCCGCGACCAGCCGCACGGCGCCGGTCTGGAGGTAGCGAAGGCCGCCGTGCAGCAGCTTGGAGGACGCCGAGGAGGTGGCGCCGGCGAAGTCGCCGGCGTCCACCATCGCCACCCGCAGACCCGACTGCGCGGCGTGCCAGGCGGTGGTGATGCCCAGGATGCCGCCGCCGATCACCAGCAGGTCGTACGTGCCACGGCCGAGGAGGTCACGGGCCTCCTCCCTGCCGGGGTTCGCGCCGGCAGTCGGACGCGTCCCGGGTGCGGGGACGCTCTGCGAGATGGTCATTTTTGTCTCAGTCCTCCTCGTCGAGCCAGCCCATGGTCGCCTGGACGGCCTTGAGCCACTGCTTGTATTCCCTGTCGCGCTCCGCCGGGTCCATGTGCGGGGTCCACTCGGCGGCGCGCTTCCAGTTCGCCCGCAGCGCGTCGGTGTCCGGCCAGAAGCCGACCGCGAGGCCGGCCGCGTAGGCCGCGCCCAGCGCGGTGGTCTCGGCGACCATCGGGCGCACCACCGGCACGTCCAGGAAGTCGGACAGCGTCTGCATGAGCAGGTTGTTCGAGGTCATGCCGCCGTCGACCTTGAGGGTGGTGACCTCGGTGCTGGAGTCCTTGAACATCGCGTCGGCGATCTCCCTGGTCTGCCAGGCGGTCGCCTCCAGTACGGCACGGGCGATGTGCGCCTTGGTGACGTAGCGGGTCAGGCCGGCGATCACCCCGCGCGCGTCGGAGCGCCAGTGGGGGGCGTACAGGCCGGAGAAGGCCGGTACGAAGTAGGCGCCGCCGTTGTCCTCCACCGAGGACGCCAGCGTTTCGATCTCGGGCGCGGTGCTGATCAGGCCCATCTGGTCGCGCATCCACTGCACCAGCGCGCCGGTCACCGCGATGGAGCCTTCGAGGGCGTAGACCGGCTTGGCGTCGCCGATCCGGTAGCCCACGGTGGTGATCAGGCCCGCGTAGGAGTTCACCGGGGTCTCACCGGTGTTCATCAGCATGAACGTGCCGGTGCCGTAGGTGGACTTCGCCTCGCCCACCGCGAAGCAGGTCTGGCCGAACAGCGCGGCCTGCTGGTCGCCGAGCGCCGAGGCCACCGGGACCGCGTCGAGGCCGCCGACGTCGGTGGTCCCGTAGATCTCGGAGGACGATTTGATCTCCGGCAGCACGGCCATCGGGACGCCGATCGACTCGCAGATCTTGGCGTCCCACTGGAGGGTCTTGAGGTCCATCAGCAGGGTGCGGGAGGCGTTGGTGACGTCGGTGACGTGCTTGCCGCCGTCGACCCCGCCGGTGAGGTTCCAGATCACCCAGGAGTCCATGGTGCCGAAGAGGATCTCGCCGCGCTCGGCCCGCTCCCGCAGCCCGTCGACGTTGTCGAGCAGCCAGCGGACCTTCGGGCCTGCGAAGTACGAGGCGAGCGGCAGCCCGGTCTGCCGCCGGAAGCGGTCCTGGCCGACGTTGCGGCCGAGCTCCCGGCACAGCGCCTCGGTGCGGGTGTCCTGCCAGACCAGCGCGTTGTAGACCGGCTGCCCGGTGTTCTTGTCCCACAGCATGGTGGTCTCGCGCTGGTTGGTGATGCCGATCGCCTTGACGTCGGCGGGGGTGAAGCCGGCGATGTCCTGGGCGGCCTTGGCGATGGCGGCGCCGACCACCTCCTGGACGTTCGTCCAGATCTCGGCCGCGTCGTGCTCGACCCAGCCGGGCTTGGGGAAGATCTGCTCGTGCTCCTTCTGGTCGACGGCGACGATCCGGCCGTCGCGGTCGAAGATGATGCAGCGGCTCGATGTGGTGCCCTGGTCGATCGCGGCGATGAACGGTCCTGTGCCGTGGCTGCTGGTGGGCGTGTCGTTCATGGTGTGCTCCTCGTCGGGTCTGCGCTCGGTGGTCCGGGTGACGACAGTGGTCCCGTACGGCTCTATGTGAACGCGAGCCGGTACAGTCCGCCCGCGATGGCTGCGCCCGCCAGCGGGCCGACCACCGGGATCCATGCGTAGCCCCAGTCGGAGCCGCCCTTGTTCGGCAGCGGCAGCAGGCTGTGCACGATCCGCGGGCCGAGGTCCCGGAACGGGTTGATCGCGTAGCCGGTGGGTCCTCCGAGCGAGAGACCGAGCCCGACCACGATCAACGCGGTGAGCAGGATGCCCATTCCATTCTCCGCCAGACCGTCGGTCATGCCCTGGGTGAGGATGAAAAGCACCAGGACCGCGGTGGCGATGGCCTCGGTGAGCAGGTTCTGCAGCGGATTGCGGATTTCCGGGCCGGTCGCGAAGACCCCGAGCACCGGGCCGCCGGGCTGCGCGGGGTTGCCGGTGGTCGGCCCCGCCGGGTCGGCCTCCATGCCCGCGGTGACCTCCGGGTCGGTCAGATGGGCCTGGAACTGGCCCAGGTAGGCGACCCAGACAAGAAAAGCGCCGACCAATGCGCCGATCAGCTGACCCAGCAGGTAGTAGGGCACCTTCGACCACTCACCGGTCTTGATCGCTATGCCCAGGGTGACCGCGGGGTTGAGGTGGCCGCCGGAGTAGCCGTTGGCTATGTAGGCGCCGCCCAGAACGCCGAATCCCCAGCCGAAGGTGATCGCCAGCCAACCGGCGTCCCTGGCCTTGGACCGTTTGAGTGTCACGGCGGCGCAGACGCCGCCGCCGAGCAGGATGAGCACGGCGGTACCGAATAGCTCGCCGATGACGATATGGCCGTTGGACACAGCGACTCCCTTGTCACAATCCGTCCGGTGTTCGACATTGTCGATCGCAGGACGAGAGTTTTCTCCCCTTGGGTTACGCAGGTCAAGAGGGATGTGACGCAGACCTCGGCGGGACCGGGTCAGAAGCGGCCGGCGCCCAGGTCACGGGACACCGCCCGGGCGCAGTCGCGCACCGCGGCCACCAGCCGGGCCCGGACGCCGTCCTCGTCGCAGACCCGTTCCACCGCGCCGGTGACGCCCACCGCGCCGACCGGCATCCGCCGCCGGTCGTAGACGGGCGCCGCCACCGAGGCCACGCCGTCCCAGGTCTCCTCGAGGTCCACGCCCCAGCCGCGGGACCTGGTCAGGTCGAGCGACGCCTCGAATTCGGCCTTGGCGGTGACCGTACGGGCGGTCAGCGCCGCCAGCTCGCCCTCGGAGACCTCGTTGTGCGCCACCGGGTCGAAGGCGGAGAGCACCTTGCCCAGCGCGGTGCTGTGCAGTGGCTGCATCGCGCCGACCTCGAGCACCTGCCGGCTGTCGTCAGGGCGGAAGACGTGGTGCACGACGAGCACCCCGTGCTGGTGCAGCACGCCCAGGTACGCCGCCTCGCCGCTCGACCTGGCCAGGTCGTCGGTCCACACCAGGGCGCGGGCCCGCAGCTCGTGCACATCGAGGTAGCTGTTGCCGAGCCGCAGCAGCTCGGCGCCCAGCTGGTACTTGCCCGAGATCGGCTCCTGCTCCACGAAGCCCTCCTGCTGGAGGGTGCGCAGGATGCCGTGCGTGGTGCCCTTGGCAAGGCCGAGGGAGGACGCCACGTCGGACAGGCCCAGCCGCCGCTCGCCCCCGGCCAGCAGACGCAGCACCGCGGCCGCCCGCTCCAGCGACTGGATCGAACCGGGCATCGCATGCACTCCAAGGGCGGGGAAAACGGCGGAAACGACGGACAGCGGCGGACATCGTCCGAAACGACGGTTGGTCGGCATTGTCGACCTTCATCATCGCAGAGATGAGTGTGGCACCACCCGTCCGCCCTTCGGAATGCCTTCGAGGCGGGCACCCCTGGCGGCTACTCTGGCGAGGTGCGCGTTCCGTCCCTCACGGGCCGGGCGGCGCATAGCCGACAGCCGTCGCATCCCAGGGAGCAGTTCCATGGCCTTGCCGTCCCCTTCGTCCTCCGCACCCGCCGCCGCGAGCAACGCCCGCGCCGCCGCACTGCGCCAGGCACTCGCCACCCGCATCGTGGTCGCCGACGGCGCCATGGGCACCATGCTCCAGGCACAGGAACCGACCCTCGACGACTTCCAGCAGCTCGAAGGCTGCAACGAGGTCCTGAACGTCACCCGCCCCGACATCGTGCGCTCGGTCCACGAGGCCTACTTCGCGGCGGGCGTGGACAGCGTCGAGACCAACACCTTCGGCGCCAATCACTCCGCGCTGGGCGAGTACGACATCCCGACACGCATCCACGAGCTGTCGGAGGCGGGCGCCCGCATCGCCCGCGAGGTCGCCGACGGCTTCGCGGCCGACGGCCGCCCCCGCTGGGTGCTCGGCTCGATGGGTCCCGGCACCAAGCTGCCGACGCTGGGCCACGCCCCGTACGACGTACTGCGCGACGGCTACGCGGCGAACGCCGCGGGCCTGATCGCCGGCGGGGCCGACGCACTGCTGGTGGAGACCACCCAGGACCTGCTCCAGACCAAGGCCGCGGTGATCGCGGCCCGTGGCGCCATGGCGTCGGCCGGGGTGAACCTGCCGCTGATCTGCTCGGTGACCGTGGAGACCACCGGCACCATGCTGCTCGGCTCGGAGATCGGCGCCGCGCTCACCGCGCTCGAACCGCTCGGCATCGACATGATCGGCCTCAACTGCGCCACGGGGCCGTCCGAGATGAGCGAGCACCTGCGCTACCTCGCCCGGCACTCCCGTATCCCGCTGTCCTGCATGCCCAACGCGGGCCTGCCGGTGCTCACCAAGGACGGCGCCCACTACCCGCTCTCGCCTGCCGAGCTGGCCGACGCCCACGAGATGTTCGCCCGCGAATACGGCCTGTCCCTGGTGGGCGGCTGTTGCGGCACCACGCCCGAGCACCTGCGGCAGGTCGTGGAGCGGGTCGGCGGCCAGGAGCTGCGGCCGCGCACCGCGCGCCCCGAGCCGGGTGCCGCCTCGCTCTACCAGACCGTCCCGTTCCGGCAGGACACCTCGTACCTGGCGATCGGCGAGCGCACCAACGCCAACGGGTCGAAGAAGTTCCGCGACGCGATGCTGGAAGGCCGCTGGGACGACTGCGTGGAGATGGCCCGCGACCAGATCCGCGAGGGCGCCCACCTGCTCGACCTGTGCGTGGACTACGTCGGCAGGGACGGCGTCGCCGACATGGCCGAGATCGCCGGCCGCTTCGCGACCGCCTCGACGCTGCCGATCGTGCTGGACTCCACCGAGGTCGACGTGCTGCGGGCCGGCCTGGAGAAGCTCGGTGGCCGTGCGGTGCTGAACTCGGTCAACTACGAGGACGGCGACGGTCCCGAGTCCCGGTTCGCGCGGGTGACCGCGCTGGCCCAGGAGCACGGCGCCGCGCTGATCGCGCTCACCATCGACGAGGAGGGCCAGGCCCGTACCGTCGAGAAGAAGGTCGCCATCGCCGAGCGGCTGATCGACGACCTCACGGGGAACTGGGGCATCCACGAGTCGGACATCCTCATCGACTGCCTGACCTTCACCATCTGCACCGGCCAGGAGGAGTCCCGCGGCGACGGCGTGGCCACGATCGAGGCGATCCGCGAGCTCAAGCGCCGGCACCCCGAGGTGCAGACCACCCTCGGCCTGTCCAACATCTCCTTCGGCCTCAACCCGGCCGCCCGCGTCGTCCTCAACTCGGTCTTCCTCGACGAGTGCGTGAAGGCCGGCCTCGACTCGGCGATCGTGCACGCGAGCAAGATCCTGCCGATCGCCCGGCTGGAGGAGGAGCAGGTCAAGACCGCCCTCGACCTGGTCTACGACCGGCGCGCCGAGGGCTACGACCCGCTTCAGCACCTGATGGAGCTGTTCGAGGGCGTCGACAACAAGTCGCTCAAGGCGGGCCGCGCCGAGGAGCTCCTCGCACTGCCGCTGGACGAGCGGTTGCAGCGCCGGATCATCGACGGCGAGAAGAACGGCCTGGAGGCGGACCTGGACGAGGCGCTGACCGAGCGCCCGGCCCTGGCGATCGTCAACGACACGCTGCTGGCCGGCATGAAGGTGGTCGGCGAGCTGTTCGGCTCGGGGCAGATGCAGCTGCCCTTCGTCCTCCAGTCCGCCGAGGTCATGAAGATCGCGGTGGCGTACCTGGAGCCGCACATGGAGAAGTCGGACGACGAGGGCAAGGGCACCATCGTGCTGGCCACCGTCCGCGGCGACGTCCACGACATCGGCAAGAACCTGGTCGACATCATCCTGTCCAACAACGGCTACAGCGTCGTCAACCTCGGCATCAAGCAGCCGGTGTCGGCGATCCTGGAGGCCGCGCAGGAGCACCGGGCCGATGTGATCGGCATGTCGGGGCTGCTGGTGAAGTCCACGGTGATCATGAAGGAGAACCTGCAGGAGCTGAACCAGCGCGGCCTGTCGGCGGACTTCCCCGTCATCCTGGGCGGCGCCGCACTGACCCGCGCCTACGTCGAGCAGGACCTGCACGAGATCTACGAGGGCGAGGTCCGCTACGCCCGCGACGCGTTCGAGGGCCTGCGGCTGATGGACGCGCTGATCGGCGTCAAGCGCGGCGTGCCCGGCGCGGTGCTGCCGGAGCTGAAGCAGCGGCGGGTGGCCAAGCGCGAGCAGCCGGAGCCGGAGGAGGAGGTCAACCTCGGCCAGATCCGCTCCGACGTCGCCGTCGACAACCCGGTGCCCGCCCCGCCGTTCTGGGGCAGCCGGGTCGTCAAGGGCATCCAGCTCGCCGACTACGCGTCCTGGCTGGACGAGGGCGCGCTCTTCAAGGGCCAGTGGGGGCTCAAGCAGGCCCGCTCCACCGGTCCGACGTACGAGGAGCTGGTGGAGGCCGAGGGGCGCCCGCGGCTGCGCGGGCTGCTGACCCGGATGCAGTCCGAGGGCCTGCTGGAGGCCGCGGTCACCTACGGGTACTTCCCGTGCGTGTCCAAGGGCGACGACCTCATCGTGCTCGGCGACGACGGCTCGGAGCGGACCCGCTTCACCTTCCCGCGCCAGCGCCGCGGCCGCCGGCTGTGCCTGGCCGACTTCTTCCGGCCGGAGGAGTCCGGCGAGACCGACGTGGTCGCCTTCCAGGTCGTGACGGTCGGCAACCGGGTCTCCGAGGCGGCCAACGAGCTGTTCGCGACCGACTCCTACCGGGACTACCTGGAGCTGCACGGCCTGTCGGTGCAGCTGGCCGAGGCGCTGGCCGAGTACTGGCACGCCAGGGTGCGGGCCGAGCTGGGCTACGCGGGCGAGGATCCGGGCGACGTCGAGGACATGTTCGCGCTGAAGTACCGCGGCGCCCGCTTCTCGCTCGGCTACGGTGCCTGCCCCGACCTGGAGGACCGGGCCAAGATCGCGGCGCTGCTCGAACCCGAGCGGATCGGCGTGGAGCTGTCGGAGGAGTTCCAGCTGCACCCGGAGCAGTCCACCGACGCGATCGTCATCCACCACCCCGAGGCGAAGTACTTCAACGCCCGCTGAGCCGCCTGGGCGGCCCGGCGGCGGTGCCTTGCGCCCCACCGGGGCCCGGGCGTCACCGGGCCGTCACCCGGCCGTCGGGTGCCCGTCGGGCGTGGCTGTGCGGGGGCACGTAGACTGGACGGTCCGGCAGAGGCCGGTCGCCCTTCCGTCCGCGGGAGGAGGCGACCGGCCTTCGTGCCCCCCGGGAGGGGGCGCGTCGGCGCCGGTCCGGCGCCGGTCCGACCCTCGGCCGAGGAGTGAGCCCATGACCAGCAGCACCCCCGTCGTCGACACCCGTCCGGCGCATGGCCAAGGCCTGCAGGCGGTGCTGCTGGACATGGACGGCACCCTGGTGGACACCGAGGGCATCTGGTGGGCGGCCGAGACCGGCGTGTTCGCCGATCTCGGCCATGTGCTGGACGAGGTGCACAAGGCGGTCGTGGTGGGCGGGCCGATGGCCCGCAGCGTCGGCCACCTGATGGAGGTGACCGGCACCACGGTGACCCTGGCGGAGCTGATGGTGGCGATCGACACCCGGTTCGAGGAGCTGATCGCCCGCGGCGGCGCCCCGCTGATGCCGGGGGCCAAGCGGCTGCTGACCGAGCTGGGGGCGCACGGGGTGCCCACCGCTTTGGTGTCGGCTTCGCACCGGCGCACGATCGATGTGATGCTGCGCTCGCTGGGCGCCGAGAACTTCGCCTTCACCCTCGCGGGGGACGAGATCGGGCGGACCAAGCCGCACCCGGATCCGTACCTGACCGCCGCCGCCCGGCTCGGCGCCGACCCGGCCGCCTGCGTGGTGGTCGAGGACACCCTCACCGGAGTCGCGTCCGCGGAGGCGGCCGGCTGCCAGGTGGTCGCCGTGCCGTCGCTCGTGGCGATCCCGCCCGCCCGGGGGCGCACCGTCGTCACATCGCTCGACCAGGTGAATGTCCCTTTTCTCCGCTCCCTGGTCAAGCGCTCTCTGAATGTGGATCTTCACTGAGTGTGATCGCTGAATAAAATCTCACGAAGTGGAATCAGGGGAGTGTGATGATTGTCACACGACACCCCATCGACACCGGGTCCCCCGACTGGATGAGATTTCACTTACGGCATCTTTACCCGGGCGAAGTGTCCGTTTTGACGTAGCGCGGATCGATAGCCCACGCGTCCGCATATCGGAGGTGAACGTCCTGTTACCGGTATGTAATGTCCCCTCAATCACTCCGTGTCCCGGTGAGCCGCGGCCGCCCCGCTAATGTCCTCGACGGTCGATGCCGACTCAACCGACCGGCATGTGAGCAAGGGGATTCACTGGATGTCACGAAACAAGCGTGTCGTCGCCGCAGCCGCCGTGGCCTTCCTGGCCATCGGCGTTTCCGCGTGCGGTGGCAAAAAGGATAATTCGTCCGGCAGCACCAGCAGCGACGGTGGCGGCGCCAAGGGCGGTGCCGTGATCGTCGGGACCACCGACTCGGTGTCCTCGCTGGACCCCGCGGGAGCGTACGACTACGGCTCCTGGGAGATCATCGACAGCGTCTACCAGAAGGTGATGCACTTCCCGACCGGCGCCACCACGCCGGCTCCGGATGCCGCCAAGGCGTGCAGCTTCACCGACCCCAAGACCTACTCCTGCGACCTGCAGACCGGCCTGGTCTTCTCCAACGGTGACGCGCTGACCTCGGCGTCGGTGAAGTTCACCTTCGACCGGATGCTCAAGATCGCGGCGCCGAACGGCCCGTCGAGCCTGCTGGCCAACCTGGACAGCACCACGGTCACCGGGGCCGACAAGGTCGTCTTCCACCTCAAGAACCCCGACTCGACCTTCCCCTCGGTGCTCGCCACCGACGCCGGCGCGATCGTCGACGAGAAGGTCTTCCCGGCCGACAAGCTCCTCGACGGCTCGAAGATCGTCGGCTCCGGCCCGTACACGCTGGACAAGTACACCGCCAAGCAGCAGGCGTCGCTGAAGGCGAACTCGAAGTACAAGGGCACGAACAAGCTGAACAACAGCCAGGTCGTCCTGCAGTACTTCTCCGAGGCGTCCGCGCTCAAGCAGGCCGTCAAGGACGGCACGGTGACCGCCGCCTTCCGCAGCCTGTCGCCCACCGACACCGCTGACCTGAAGAAGACCTCCGGCGTCCAGGTGCTCGAGGGCACCGGCACCGAGAAGCGCTACATGGTCTTCGACGCCAAGGTGAAGCCGTCCGACCAGAAGGCCGTGCGGCAGGCCGTCGCCCAGGTCATCGACCGGGCCGGCATCGCCAAGGAGGCCTACGACGACACCGTGGCGCCGCTCTACTCGATGGTCGGCAACGGCATCGAGGGCCACACCGAGGCCTTCAAGGACAAGTACGGCGCCCCCGACACCGCCAAGGCCAAGGCGCTGCTCACCGCGGCCGGCATCAGCACCCCGGTGCAGCTCGCGTACGCCTGGACGCCCAGCCACTACGGCGCCGCGTCCGCCGACGAGGCCACCACGATCAAGCGGCAGCTCGAGGCCACCGGCCTGTTCAAGGTGACCCTCAGCTCCACCGAGTGGCAGCAGTACCAGAAGGACGAGAAGTCCGACACGTACGCCTCGTACATGATCGGCTGGTACCCGGACCTGCCCGACCCCGACAACGACGTCGCCCCGTTCCTGACCAAGGAGCCCTTCCTGGGCACCGGTTACGTCAACCCGCAGATCCTCACCCTGCTGAGCAAGGAGCAGGGCACGGACGACACGACGGTGCGCAACCAGGCCTTCGCCGACATCCAGAAGATCGTGGCGGACGACGTCCCGATCATCCCGCTGTGGCAGGGCAAGCAGACCGTCGTCATCCGCGACGGTGTGACCGGCGCCGACAAGGCGCTCGACCCGACGATGTTCCGGTTCTACGAACTCGGCACGAAGTGACCGACGGCCGGCCCGCGGGGGAGTGACCCCCGCGGGCCGGCCCCGGCACGCGGCACCCCTCCCGCGCATCTCGTCGTCCACGGTCCGGGCCAGACCGGACAGCCACCGGAAAGTCACCGCATGAGCAACACGAGCAAGCAGTCGGGCTCGCTGCGGCGCTACATCCTCACCCGGATCGCGCTCGCCGTGCCCATGGTCCTGATCCTGCTGATCCTGGTCTTCGTCATGATGCGGGTGGCACCCGGCGACCCGATCTCGGCGTCGCAGGGCGGCAAGCTGAACGCGGCGGAACTCGCCGCGAGACGGCATGCGGCAGGCTTCGACGCCCCGCTCTACCAGCAGTTCTGGGACTACCTGAAATCGGTGGTCACCCTCAACTTCGGCACCACCTTCTCCGATCGCCGCAGCGTGCGCGAGATCATCATCGAGAACGGCGGCGCCACCTTGACCCTGACCGCGGGCGCGCTGGTCTTCGCCACGGTCATCGGCATCCCCGTCGGCCTGCTGGCAGGCCGCTACCGCGACCGCCCGGTCGACGTGATCAGCCGGCTGGCCAGCACCATCAGCTACGCGGCCCCGGTGTTCGTCACCGCACCGCTGCTCATGCTCGCCTTCGGCTCCACCTCGGGACAGGCCTCCCCGCTGATCCAGCTCAACGTGCCCACCCAGACCCACATCCTGATCGTGGACGCGGCGCTGGACGGCGACTGGGACGCGGTCACCGACATCCTCCAGCACCTGCTGCTGCCGTCCATCGCGCTCGGCCTGCTGATCGTCGGCGTCTTCATCAGGATGATCAGGATCAACCTCATCCAGTCGCTCCAGGGCGACTACATCGAGGCGGCCCGCGCCCGCGGGGTCAGGGAGCGCCACGTCGTCGCCAGGCACGGCTTCCGCAACGCCCTGGTGCCGGTGATCACCGTGCTCGGACTCCAGGTCGCCATGCTGCTCGGCGGTGCGGTGCTCACCGAGAAGATCTTCAACTGGCCCGGCATCGGCCGCCAGTTGATCGACTACATCAACCAGCGCGACTACGTCGCCGTCCAGGGCATCGTCACCGTCTTCGCCCTGGTCGTCGTCGTGATCAGCCTGCTGATCGACTTCGTCAACGCGCTGATCGACCCGAGGGTGCGCTACTGATGGCCACGACGACTCTCCCCACCGGGCCGATCGAGCCCACCGCGTCCACCCGCTTCGGCGGCCTGCGCCGGATCGTCTCCGCGATCCGCGAGGCGCGCGGTGTGCCGAAGTTCATGCTGTGGACCGGCGCGGTCATCTCGGTGCTCTTCGTGATCACCGCGATCTTCGCCCCGCTCATCGCGCCCTACAGCTTCGACACCTACAAGGACGGCGGCAAGTCCTTCCCGAAGCAGGGCTCGCCGGACGGCGACCACTGGTTCGGCACCACCGTGCAGAGCCTCGACGTGCTCTCCCGCACCATCTACGGCGCCAGGACCGCGCTCGAGGTGATGGTGCTCGCGGTGATCTTCTCGCTGATCCTCGGTGTGCTGCTCGGCCTGGTCGCCGGCTACTTCGGCGGCTGGCTCGACCGCATCCTTGTCCTGGTGATGGACGCCCTGTTCGCGTTCCCCTACCTGCTGCTCGCCATCGTGGCCGGCTTCGTCTTCTCCGGCATCTCCGGCGGCGGCGTGGTCACCGCGGCGCTGTCCATCACCGTGGTCTACATCCCGCAGTACTTCAGGGTCGTCCGGGCCTCCGCGCTGTCCGCCCGCGAGGCCACCTTCGTGGAGGCCGCCCGCGCGATGGGCGCCAAGCCCTCGGTGGTGATCCGCAAGTACCTCTTCGGCAACGTCATCCAGTCCGTTCCGGTGATCACCACCATGAACGCCGCCGACGCGATCGGCACCCTGGCCGGACTGGGCTTCCTCGGCCTGGGCATCCAGCCCACCGAGGCCGCCGAGTGGGGCTACGACCTGGACCGCGCCATCGACGACGTCAACGCCGGCATGTGGTGGACCTGCCTCTACCCGGGCCTGGCCATGGTCATCGCCATCCTCGGCTTCACGCTCCTCGGCGAGGGACTCAACGACGTGCTCAACCCGACCATGCGGCGCCGCCGGATCCGCAAGGTGCTGCTTCCCGCGCACACCCGGCGCCGTACCGTCACCGCTCCCGCGGTTCCCGAAGGCGAGGCCGTCAAGTGACCGAACCCGTCCTGTCCGTCCGCGACCTGCGCGTCTGGTACGGCACCGACCGCGGCCCGGTACGAGCCGTGGACGGCGTCAGCTTCGACGTACGGCCCGGCGAGACCCTCGGCCTGGTCGGCGAGTCCGGCTGCGGCAAGTCCACCCTGGGCCGCGGTGTGCTCGGCCTGACCCCGCCCGCGGCCGCCGTCGACGGCGAGGTCGTCCTGCGCAGCCCCGGCGCCGCGGGACGCAACCTCGTCGGACTGCCGGCCAAGGAGATCCAGCGGCTGCGCGGCCCCGAACTCGGCCTGATCTTCCAGGAGCCGATGACCCGGCTCAACCCGCTGATGCGGATCTCGCAGCACTTCGAGGAAGCGCTGCGCGCCCACCACAAGGGCCTGCCCAAGCAGGAGATCAAGGCCCGCGCGCTGACCGCGCTGCGCGGCATGGGCATCCCCGAGAGCCGCTACAGCAGCTACCCGCACGAGTTCTCCGGCGGTATGCGGCAGCGCATCATGATCGCGCTCGCCCTGGTGCTGCGGCCCGCGTTCATCGTCGCCGACGAGCCCACCACCGCCCTCGACGTGCTGGTCGAGGCGCAGATCATCAAGATCCTCGCCGATCTGCGGAAGAACTTCGACACCTCGCTGGTGCTCATCACCCACAACCTCGGTATCGTCGCCGAGGCGTGCGACCGGGTCGCGGTGATGTACGCGGGCCACATCGTGGAGCAGGGCGACGCCCGCGAGGTCTTCGCCCACCCGCAGCACCCGTACACCAAGGAACTGCTCCGCTCCACCATCTCGCTGGCCACCACGGGACTGCACTTCATCCCCGGCAGCCCCCCCGACCTGGTGGAACCCCCCGAGGGCTGCCGCTTCCACCCGCGCTGCCCGGTCGCGATGCGCGGCTGCGCCACGGTGGAGCCGCCCGAGGTGCTGCTGCCGACCGGCGTGGTCAGCGCCTGCTGGCATCAGGCGCTCGAGGCGGAACCGTCGCTGGTGGACGAGCTGGGACCCGACGGGCGTGAACCGCTCGCCGCTGTAGAGGAGATCAGCGTTGCTGACGAAGCCTGACATCGAACCGTCCGGCGAGCACGAGGGCGCCCCGGTGGGCGACGCGCTCGTCGAGGCCGCGGGGCTCGAAGTGCACTTCGGCCTGCGCGGCGGCCTGCTCGGCCGCCTCTCCGGCCGCGCGGCCGGCGCGGTCCGCGCCGTCGACGGCATCGACCTCACCGTGCGCAAGGGCGAAGTGCTCGGCCTGGTCGGCGAGTCCGGCTCGGGCAAGACCACCCTGGGCCGCACCCTGATCGGCCTGACCAGGGCCACCGGCGGCACCGTCCGCTACCGCGGGCAGGACATCACCGAGCTCGGCGAGCGCGCCCTGCGCCCGCTGCGCCGCCAGCTCCAGATGGTCTTCCAGGACCCGCACGCCTCGCTCAACCCGGCGATGGACATCCGCACCGCCGTCGGCCACCCGCTGCGCATCCACAACCTCGTGGCCGACGAGCAGGAGTACGAGGCCAAGGTCGTGGACGCGCTGGAGCGGGTCGGCCTGACCCCGCCGGAGCGCTACCTCGGCAAGTTCCCCGGCGACCTGTCCGGCGGCCAGAAGCAGCGGGCCGTGCTGGCACGGGCGATCATCGCGGAGCCCGACCTGCTGGTCGCCGACGAGCCGATCTCCATGCTGGACATGAGCGTCCGCGCCAAGATCCTCCAGCTGATGCTGGACCTCAAGCGCGACCTCGACCTGACCTACGTGTACGTCACCCACGACCTGGCCAGCGCGAAGTTCTTCTGCGACACCATCGCGATCATGTACCTCGGCCGGATCGTGGAGTACGGGCCCACCGAGCAGGTCTTCGCCGACCCGCAGCACCCGTACACCGAGGCGCTGCTGGCCGCGATCCCCGAGCCCGACCCGGAGCGCGCGCTGCCCCGCGAACTGCCGCGCGGCGAGATCCCCGACGCGGCCAGGCCGCCGATGGGCTGCGCCTTCCACCCCCGCTGCCCGGTCGCCGTGGCCGAGTGCGGCTGGGAGGCCCGTGACCTGCGGACGCTGCTGGAGAACCGCTGGCTGGAGCTCGCCCCCGAGGCGTCAGCCCGGGAGAAATCGCTCTTCGCGGACGTCGAGTCGCTTGCCGCCGCGGACTTGACGACCGTCGCAATCGCACCCGGCCGAGGCCACTCTCCCGAAGATGTGTTGGAATACCTCCGGCACCTGCGCGAGGAAGCATCGGAAGCCGAACCGCGTGAACCGTTCTGGCGCGGGGTGGTCACGATGCATGCCGAAAACGGCCGGGCCGTGGTGGAGTTCGCGCCGCCGCGGGATCCGCGCCTCAGCCTGATCCCGGCCACCGGCGTGCAAGTGGCCTGCCACCTGCGCGAGCCCGTCGCGAGCGCCACCGGAACATGAGCAGGAACAAGAGGAGAACGACGACGATGAACCGCAAGCTTCTGGTGCTGCCCGCCCTGCTGGGCGTGATGACACCCCTGCTCACCGGGTGCGGCGGTTCCGGCGGGGGGAGCGGCGGCGGCAAGGCCATCGTCGTCGGCACCACCGACAGCATCGAGCTGACGAAGGACAACCCTGCGCCGCTCGACCCCGCCACCTCGTACGACAGCGCCACCTGGAACATCTTCTACAACACCTTCCAGATGCTGCTGACCTACCAGCGGGGCAGCACCACCCCGAGCCCGGACGCGGCCAAGGACTGCCACTACACGGACGTCAGCGTGCTGACGTACCAGTGCACGATGCGGGAGGACCAGAAGTTCTCCAACGGCGACCCGATGACCGCGCAGGACGTGAAGTTCTCGATCGACCGGATGCAGAAGATCAACTGGCCGACCGGTCCCGCCTCGCTGATATCCGGCGTCAAGTCGGTGGAGGCGCCGGACGAGAAGACGGTGGTCTTCCACCTCAAGGCGCCGGACGCGACCTTCCCCGCCAAGCTCGCCACGCCGGCCGCCGCGATCGTCGACCACAAGGTCTACGCGGCGGAGAAGCCCTACAACGGCTTCCACCTGGTCGGCTCGGGCCCGTACACGCTGGACTCCTTCGTGGAGGCCAAGCAGGGCGAGTTCTCCAAGAACGCGCACTACGGCGGCACGCTGAAGGTCAACAACAGCGCGATCGAGCTCAAGCTGTTCGCCGACTCGAACAAGATGGAGTCCGCGCTGCGGGCCGGCAGCATCGACGTGATGGCCCGCACCCTGAGCCCGGACCAGATCGGCAAGCTGCTCGGCAGCACCGACCCCAACGTCAAGCTCACCGAGTCCCCCGGCGGCGAGGCGCGCTACCTGTTCCTCAACACCGAGTCGCCGACGCTCAAGACCCTCGCGGTCCGCAAGGCGATGGCCCAGCTCATCGACCGGCAGGCCATCACACGCGACGTCTACAAGCGCACGGCCGACCCGCTGTACTCGATCATCCCGCAGGGCATCACCACGCACACCAACTCCTTCTACAACAAGTACAGGGACCCCTCGATCCCGCAGGCCAAGTCCTTCCTGCGCGACGCCGACATCACCGGCAAGGTCGCGGTGACCATCAACTTCCGCCGTGACACCGGCGGCACGATGAACCAGGCCGAGGCCCAGGAGATCGCCAGGCAGCTCAACGCGAGCGGGCTGTTCAACGCCACGACCAAGGACGAGCAGTGGAACACCTTCCTGAAGAAGGCGTCCCAGCGCGAGTACGACGTCTTCGCCATCAGCTGGCTGCCGGACTTCCCTGACCCGGACAACTACATCGCGCCCTTCTTCGACAAGGACAACTTCCTCAACCTGGCCTACGCCAACAAGACGATCCAGAACACCCTGCTGCCGGCCACCCGCAAGCAGGCCGAACGCGGCGCGACCACCACGGACTTCACCAAGGCGCAGAACCTGATCGCCGACGACGTCCCGATGCTGCCGCTGTGGCAGGGCAAGCAGTACATCGCCGCCCGCGCCGACATCACCGGTGTCGAGTGGGCGCTGAACTCCTCCACCACCACGCAGTTCTGGGAGCTGGGCCGCGGCAAGAGCTGACCGCGGCGCCGTGTGGGCCGCCGGCACCGGCGGGTGGACGAGGGAGAACGTCGAGGATGTTGCGCAAGCTGTTCGCGGTGCCGGCCGTCATCGGCCTCGCCGCCCCGCTGCTGCTGGCCGGATGCGACTCCGGCAGCGGCGGCGGGGACGCCGGCAGGGCCCTGGTGGTCGGCACCACGGACACCGTCAGCGCCTCGGCGCGCAACCCCGCCCCGCTGGACCCGGCGGCCGGCTACGACGTCGGCAGCTGGACCGTGCTGGGCAACACCTACCAGACGCTGGTCAGGCTGCCCCGCACCGGAACCGACCCGCAGCCCGACGCGGCCCGGGAGTGCGGTTTCACCGACACCCTCGGCGAGCAGTACCGCTGCACGCTGCGCAGCGGCCTGACCTTCTCCGACGGCCACCCGCTGACCTCGCGCGACGTGAAGTTCTCGGTCGACCGGATGCTGGCGATCGACGAGCCGGGCGGGCCCGCGGCGCTGCTCGCGGACATCGACAAGGTCGAGACCCCCGACGCCGGCACGGTGGTCTTCCACCTCAAGGACCCCGACGCGACCTTCCCGCTCAAGCTGACCACCCCGGCCGCCGCGATCGTCGACAGCAGGCAGTACGCGGCGGACAAGCTGCACCCCGGTTACCGGGTGGCCGGCTCCGGCCCGTACACCCTGGAGTCGCTCGTCCCCGGCGACCGGGCCGTGCTGGTGGCCAACCCGCGCTACAAGGGCTCGGCCACGCTGCACAACAGCCGGGTGGAGCTGCGGTTCTTCCCCTCGTCCGCGGCGATGGAGAAGGCACTCAAGGCCGGCACCATCGACGTGATGAGCCGGACCATGGCCCCCGGGCAGATCAGCCGCTACAGCCAGGACGCCGATCCGCACGTGAAGCTGACCGAGGCCGCGGGCACCGAGACCGGTCTCCTGGTCTTCGACCTCGCCGACCCGGTCGCGGGGCAGCTCGCCGTCCGGCGGGCCGCCGCCGCGCTGGTGGACCGCCAGGCGCTCATCAGGGACGTCTACAAGCGCACGGCGGACGCGTTGTACTCCGTCGTGCCGCAGGGCATCACAGGGCACACCAACGCCTTCTACGACCCCGCGCTGCCGGACTCCCGGCGCGCCCGGCAACTGGTCACCGCCGCACACCTCACCACACCGGTGCCGCTGACCCTCAGCTACAGCACCGGCCACTACGGCGAGGCCACCGCCGCGGAGTTCGCCGCGCTCAAGCGGCAGCTGGAGAACGGCGGCGTCTTCCGGGTCGACCTCCAGGGGGTGCCCGACTGGAACACCTACCGGGCCGGCTACGAGGCGCACCGCTACCAGGTCTACGGCCTCGGCTGGTTCCCCGACTTCCCCGACCCCGACAACTACCTGGCACCCTTCTTCGGCCCCGGCGGCGCCCTCGGCCCGGCCGCCACCACCCCGCAGCTCCAGCAGCTGATCGCCGACGGCAGGCAGCAGCCGAAGCGCGCCGACGCGGTGGCGCCCCTCCAGCAGGCGCAGCGGATCATCGCCGAAGGCGCCGCGGTGCTGCCGCTGTGGCAGGGCAAGCAGTACCTGGCCGCCCGGGACGGCATCAGCGGCGCCGAGTGGGCCCTGAACGCCTCGTCCGTCACCCAGTTCTGGGAGCTGGGCCGCGGCCCGGCCGACTGACCCGGGGTCCGTCCCGCGGATCCCGGCGGATCAGCCCGCCCCTGGGCGCACCAGGCCGCTCTCGTACGCGTACACCGCGGCCTGCACCCGGTCGCGCAGCCCCAGCTTGGTCAGCACGTGCCCGACATGCGTCTTCACGGTGGTCTCCGAGACGAACAGCTCGGCGGCGATCTCCGCGTTGGACAGGCCGCGGGCCACCAGCTTGAGCACCTCGACCTCGCGCTCGGTCAGCGCGTGCAGCGGCTGCGGCACCGACTCGTCGCCCGACGGCAGCCGGCCGGCGTACTTGTCCAGCAGCCGCCGGGTGATGCTCGGCGCGAGCATCGCCTCGCCCGCGGCCACCACCCTGATCGCCTGCACCAGCTCCGCCGCCGGCGCGTCCTTGAGCAGGAAGCCGCTGGCACCGGCCCGCAGTGCCTCGATCACGTACTCGTCGAGGTCGAAGGTGGTCAGCACCAGCACCTTCGCGGGCCCCGAGCGGTCGGGGCCGGTGATCTGCCGGGTGGCCTCCACCCCGTCCATCCGCGGCATCCGGATGTCCATCAGCACCACATCGGGCTGCAGCGCCCGCACCTGGTCCAGCGCCTGCTGGCCGTCCCCGGCCTCACCGACCACCACGAGGTCGGGCTCGGCCTCCAGGATCATCCGGAAACCGGTACGCAGCAGGGGCTGATCGTCCACAAGCAGGACGCGGATCGCCACGGGTACTCCTCCGTCTTCGCTAGACCGGGCCATTCTCGCCCACGAGGGACGGCGCGCCCGCCGTCGCCCCCAGCGGGTAGGGCGGCGGAGTCCCGCCGAACTCCGGGCAGAAGGCCTGGTGGTCGCACCAGCCGCACAGCGGTGTGCGGCGCGGCCGCCAGTCGCCGCTGACGGTCGCCGCCCTGATCGCCTCCCACAGGGCCAGCAGCTTGCGCTCGGTCCGCAGCAGGTCGGCCTGTGTCGGGTCGTACGTCAGCACGTCGCCGCTGCCCAGATAGACCAGCTGGAGCCGCCGCGGCACCACCCCGCGCAGCCGCCACAGCACCAGCGCGTAGAAGGACATCTGGAACATCGGCTCGTCCGCGTACTCCGGGCGCGGGGCCTTGCCCGTCTTGTAGTCCACCACCCGCAGATCGCCGGTGGCGGGCGCCACGTCCAGCCGGTCGACGTAGCCGCGCAACGTCAGCCCGGACTCCAGCACGGTCTCCACGTACAGCTCGCGCTCGGCCGGTTCGAGGCGCGTCGGGTCCTCCAGGGTGAACCAGCGGTCCACCAGCGCGCGGGCGCTGTCCAGCCACTCGGCGAGCGCGCCGGGGTCCGCCGAGTCGAACAGCACGGACAGCTCGGGGCGGGCGGCCAGCAGCCGCTCCCACTCGCCCGGCACCAGATCCCTGGCCCGCCCGGCGGTACGGTCGGCGGCCGGGACGTCGAAAAGTCGTTCGAGGACGGCGTGCACCACGGTGCCGCGGGTGGCGGCCGGCGTCGGCTTCTCCGGCAGCCGGTCGATCACCCGCAGCCGGTACAGCAGCGGGCAGCGCATGAAGTCGGCCGCGCGCGACGGCGACAACGACGACGGCGGGCGCGGCGGAATGCTCTCGATGCTGGTCCCCATGGGGGACGACCCTACGGCCTGGCACCGACAAGCCGGTGCCCGTCGGGCGTAACGGCGCAATAGCATGGCAGCAGAGGCCTCGACCCGTGAGAGCGGTGAGGGGCCCGGATCCGAACGAGGGGAAGCAGTGAGCGAGAGCGGTCGGCCGCCGTCCCGGAAGAGCGACGCCCCTGCCCAGAACGGCGCCCCCGGCAAGTCTCCGCGAGGGCCCGGCGGCGGAATCCTGATGGGCCGCTTCTTCGGCGTGCCCATCTACGTGGCGCCCAGCTGGTTCCTGGTGGCGGCCCTGATCACCTGGGTCTTCGGCGACCAGCTCGACACCGTCCTGCCCGAGCTCGGCGGGGTGCGCTACCTGGTGTCGCTGTTCTTCGCGGTGGCCTTCTACGGCTCGGTGCTGATCCACGAGCTGGCCCACACGGTGGCCGCGCTGCGCTTCAAGCTGCCCGTGCGGCGGATCCAGCTGCAGTTCTTCGGCGGCGTCTCGGAGATCGAGAAGGAGTCCGACACACCGGGCAGGGAGTTCATGCTGGCCTTCGTCGGGCCGCTGCTCTCGCTGGTGCTCGCCGGGGTCTTCTTCGGCGGGATGCAGCTCGTGGAGTCCGGCACGGTGCCGGGGGTGCTGCTTGCCGGACTCATGATCAGCAACCTGATCGTTGCGATCTTCAACTTCCTGCCCGGCCTGCCGCTGGACGGCGGCCGGATGCTGCGGGCCGTGGTCTGGAAGATCAGCGGCAAGGCGATGACCGGCACGGTGGCCGCGGCCTGGGTCGGCCGCGGGCTCGCGCTCGCCGTGCTCATCGGGCTGCCGATGCTGTCCTACGCCCGCAACGGCGACGACGGCGGCACCGGCTTCGACTCGCTCACCGACGCGCTGCTCGCCGCGATCCTGGCGGCCATCATCTGGACCGGCGCGGGCAACAGCCTGCGGATGGCCAGGCTGCGCGAGCGGCTGCCCGACCTGCGCGCCCGCACCCTGACCCGCAGGGCGGTCCCCGTCTCCTCCGACACCCCGCTGTCCGAGGCGCTGCGACGGGCCCACGAAGCCGGCGCCAGGGCGCTGGTCGTCGTCGACGGCCGCGGCGACCCCACGGCGCTGGTGCGCGAATCCTCGATCGTCACCGTCCCCGAGCACCGGCGTCCCTGGGTCGCGGTCAGCGGCCTCGCCCAGGACCTCACCCCCGGCATGCGGGTCTCCGCGGAACTCGCCGGCGAAGCCCTGCTCGACACCCTCAAGGCCACCCCGTCCACCGAATACCTGGTGGTCGAGCCCACCGGCGAGATCTACGGCGTCCTGGCCACCGCCGACGTCGAGAAGGCCTTCCTCGCGGCGATGTCACGGCCGTCTTGATCTTCGGGGCGCTCGGTTCGCCTCCGGGGTGCTTGAGGCGGTGTCGACGGTCGATCGTGCTCGGTCGCTCGTTCCTCGCGACCTCCGCGCGTTCTCCCTTTCGACACCACCCGCACCCCTTCGGCTCACTCGGCCCGCACGCCTGCGGCTCGGTCGCCGACCTTCGGGGGTTCGGTGGGGGGCGGGCTTGCCGGTCAGGGGTGGGCGGAAAGCCCGATAAGGTGATCCCCATGTCCGAACCGACCGGTGCCGCCCGCCGACGCGGGCCCTTCAAAGTCGGGGACCAGGTCCAGCTCACCGACCCCAAGGGACGCCACTACACCTTCACGCTCGAAGCCGGGAAGCAGTTCCACACCCACAAGGGTGCCTTCCCGCATGACGAGCTGATCGGTGCTCCCGAGGGCAGCGTGGTCCGAACCACGGGAAACGTCGCCTATCTCGCGCTGCGCCCGCTGCTCCCCGACTACGTCCTGTCCATGCCCCGCGGGGCCGCCGTGGTCTACCCCAAGGACGCGGGGCAGATCCTGGCGATGGCCGACATCTTCGCCGGCGCCCGCGTGGTCGAGGCCGGCGTCGGCTCCGGGTCGCTGAGCAGCTTCCTGCTGCGGGCGATCGGCGACCACGGGATGCTGCACAGCTACGAGCGCCGCGCGGACTTCGCCGAGATCGCCACCCAGAACGTCGAGCGCTACTTCGGCGGCCCGCACCCCGCGTGGCAGCTCACGGTCGGCGACCTCCAGGACCACCTCTCGGACACCGACGTGGACCGCGTCATCCTGGACATGCTGGCCCCCTGGGAGTGCCTGGAGCCGGTCTCCAAGGCCCTGGTGCCCGGCGGCATCCTGTGCGCCTACGTGGCCACCACGACGCAGCTGGCGCGGACCGTCGAGGCGATCAGGGAGCACGGCAGCTTCAACGAGCCGGCCGCCTGGGAGACCATGGTCCGCACCTGGCACGTGGAGGGCCTCGCGGTCCGGCCCGACCATCGGATGATCGGCCACACCGGCTTCCTGCTCACCGCCCGCCGGCTCGCCGACGGCGTCGAACCGCCGCTGCGCCGCCGCCGGCCCGCGAAGGGCGCCTACGGCGAGGACTACACGGGACCCGGCAGCTCCAGCGGCGGCGGCTCGGCCGCCGACCGCCAGGAGTCGGGCGCGTAGTTTCGGCCAACTTCGCCTCGCCGCCGCCGGTTTGTCCGCTTCCGACAAACCGGCGGCGGCTTTTTCACCGGCGCGGCCGGGCGCTCCCGCGGCTCGGCGGCCCCCGGAGTTCCCACCGGGTGTGACGTATGGCACCATGCTGGCCACCCCCGCAGAACGATCCCAGGAGTCAGGCGAGTGCAGCCGTCCGCAGGCCAGGACCTCCCGCACACCCACACCCGCGGCATCCACTGGATCAGTACGGCCGCCGCACTGGGCGCCGTGGTGGCCGCCATAGCCCTCGTCCCGACCGCCGACGCCTCGCCGGGCAGGCCCGCGGCCGCGGCCAATGCGCCCGCCGCTCCCGCGGCCGCGGCCAAGACCCCCGGCGCTCCGGTCACACCTCCCGACCCGGCCGCCGCGACATACCCGCTGAACTGCCCGGACGGCGAGAAGACCGATGTGGTCGACAAGGTCTCGGGCGACCTCGACGGCGACGGCCGGCCCGAGACCGCCGTGGTGGTGCGCTGCCACTCCGACACCGGCACCCCGCCCAGCGGGGTGTACATCCTGTCCGCGCCAGGGAAGGCCGGCGGCGCCCCCGTGATCGCGGTGACGCTGGTCAGGCCCGAGGACAACCGGCAGATCAGCGGCTTCCGGCTGGAGGGCCGCACCGTCAGGGCCACCGTGCTGGGCTTCTCGTCCGACAGCGTCCCGCAGTGCTGCCCCGACATGAGCCGGGGCTACTCCTGGGAGTGGCGCGACGACCGCTACGTGGCGATCCCCGGGCCCGCAGCCAACACCGTCTGACCGGCGTACGCCGAGCGCGCGGCCGTCACCGTGCGCTCACTCCGCGTCGGGGCCGTACACCTCGACGCGGTCGGCGGAGCGCCGGACATGGATGCAGTCGCCGGGACACTCCTTGGCCGAATCCACCACATCCCGCAGCAGGGCCACCGGCACGGGTACGGTGGCACCAGGGGCCTGTCGCAGCTCGTCGTCGTCGCCCTTCACATAGGCGAGGCCGTCGATGTCCAGCTCGAAGACCTCCGGTGCGTACTGCACGCAGATCCCGTCGCCCGTGCACAGGTCCTGGTCGATCCAGACCTCGAGCGCTTCGGCCGTTTCGTTGCTCACGGAAACTCATCCCTGCCGTTGGTCGTTCGGGAAGCAACCGCCCTGTCCGGCTGTTGACCGAATCGACGATACAACCGGCGGCTTTCCGGGCGTGCTCGGTGGGTATCCCAGTGGCGGAGGGACGTACGCAAGGGTGAAGATCGGACACACCGCGATCGTCTTTGTGATCTAGGGGTTTCAACCCCCACCGGCCCAGGTAGGGTCTGGAAACGTCCAGCTCCCCTTGGAGGAGGTGAGGACCGTGGCGGCCCACGACGACGACATCAACCGTGGCGGCCGACCCGCTCGTGGTTCGGAAGACCCCATGAGCCAGGTCGCCTTTCTTGAGCAGGAGATCGCCGTCCTGCGACGCAAGCTCGCCGACTCTCCGCGTCACACGAGGATTCTCGAAGAGCGGATCGTCGAGCTGCAGACCAACCTGTCCGGCGTGTCCGCGCAGAACGAAAGGCTGGCGAGCACCCTTCGCGAGGCCCGCGACCAGATCGTGGCCCTCAAGGAGGAGGTCGACCGGCTCGCGCAGCCACCGGCGGGCTTCGGCGTTTTCCTGCAGGCCAATGACGACGGCACGGCGGACATCTTCACCGGCGGGCGCAAGCTCAGGGTGAACGTCAGCCCGTCGGTCGACCTCGACGAGCTCAGGCGCGGACAGGAGCTGATGCTCAACGAAGCGCTCAATGTGGTCGAGGCGATGGAGTTCGAGAGGGTCGGCGACATCGTCACCCTCAAGGAGATCCTGGAGGACGGCGAGCGGGCCCTGGTGATCGGGCACACCGACGAGGAGCGGGTGGTCCGCCTTGCGGAACCGCTGCTCGACGGCACCCTGCGCACCGGCGACGCCCTGCTGCTCGAACCGCGCTCCGGGTACGTCTACGAACGGGTGCCCAAGAGCGAGGTCGAGGAGCTCGTCCTCGAAGAGGTCCCCGACATCGACTACCGCCAGATCGGCGGCCTCGGCAATCAGATCGAGCAGATCCGCGACGCGGTGGAGCTGCCCTACCTGCACGCCGACCTCTTCAAGGAATACGAACTGCGCCCGCCCAAGGGCGTCCTGCTCTATGGCCCGCCCGGATGCGGCAAGACGCTCATCGCCAAGGCGGTCGCCAACTCGCTGGCCAAGAAGGTCGCCGAGGTCACCGGGCAGCCGCAGGGCAAGAGCTACTTCCTGAACATCAAGGGACCCGAGCTGCTGAACAAGTACGTCGGCGAGACCGAGCGGCAGATCCGCCTGGTCTTCCAGCGTGCCCGGGAGAAGGCGAGCGAGGGCACCCCCGTCATCGTCTTCTTCGACGAGATGGAATCGCTCTTCCGCACCCGCGGCAGCGGCGTCAGCTCGGACGTGGAGAACACCATCGTCCCGCAGCTGCTCGCCGAGATCGACGGTGTGGAGGGCCTGGAGAACGTCATCGTGATCGGCGCCTCCAACCGCGAGGACATGATCGACCCGGCGATCCTGCGCCCGGGCCGGCTGGACGTGAAGATCAAGATCGAGCGTCCTGACGCCGAGGCGGCCAAGGACATCTTCTCGAAGTACCTGGTCGACACGCTCCCGCTGCACGGCGAGGACCTGGCGGAGCACGGCGGGTCGAAGGCGGCCACCGTGGACGCCATGATCCAGTCCGTGGTCGAGCGGATGTACTCCGAGACCGAGGAGAACCGCTTCCTGGAGGTCACCTACGCCAACGGTGACAAGGAGGTCCTGTACTTCAAGGACTTCAACTCCGGAGCGATGATCCAGAACATCGTGGACCGGGCCAAGAAGATGGCGATCAAGGCCTTCCTCGACCACGAGCAGCGCGGCATGCGCGTCTCCCACCTGCTCGCGGCATGCGTCGACGAGTTCAAGGAGAACGAGGACCTGCCGAACACCACCAACCCCGACGACTGGGCCCGAATCTCCGGTAAGAAGGGCGAGCGGATCGTGTTCATCCGCACCCTGGTGACCGGAAAGCAGGGCGCGGACACGGGACGCTCCATCGACACCGTGGCGAACACCGGACAGTATCTGTAAGCACTACCCTCCGGCTGCGGGTCCCGACAGCGGGTACCCGCAGCCGGTGTGTTTTCCGGCCCGCACGGGCCGGAGCCGGGCAAGGAGGGCCGCATGACCGTACGGCGAGTAATGGGCATCGAGACGGAGTACGGGATCTCCGTCCCCGGTCACCCGAACGCCAATGCCATGCTCACCTCGTCCCAGATCGTCAACGCCTACGCGGCGGCGATGCACCGGGCGCGGCGCGCCCGCTGGGACTTCGAGGAGGAGAACCCGCTGCGGGACGCCCGCGGCTTCGATCTCGCGCGGGACGCGGCGGACTCCACCCAGCTCACGGACGAGGACATCGGCCTGGCCAACGTGATCCTCACCAACGGTGCCCGGCTCTACGTGGACCACGCCCATCCGGAGTACTCGTCGCCCGAGATCACCAATCCGCGGGACGCGGTGCTGTGGGACAAGGCCGGCGAGCGGATCATGGCCGAGGCCGCGCTGCGCGCCGCCCAGCTGCCCGGCGCCCAGCCGATCCACCTGTACAAGAACAACACCGACAACAAGGGCGCCTCCTACGGCACCCATGAGAACTACCTGATGAAGCGCGAGACGCCGTTCTCCGACATCGTCAGGCACCTCACGCCCTTCTTCGTGTCCCGCCAGGTGGTCACCGGCGCGGGCCGGGTCGGGATCGGCCAGGACGGCCACGAGCACGGCTTCCAGCTCAGCCAGCGGGCGGACTACTTCGAGGTCGAGGTCGGCCTGGAGACCACCCTCAAGCGGCCCATCATCAACACCCGCGACGAACCGCACTCCGACGCGGAGAAGTACCGCAGGCTGCACGTGATCATCGGCGACGCCAACCTCTCGGAGATCTCCACCTACCTCAAGCTCGGCACCACCGCCCTGGTGCTGTCGATGATCGAGGACGGCTTCATCAAGGTGGACCTGGCGGTGGACCAGCCGGTCCGCACCCTGCACGACGTCTCGCACGACCCGTCCCTGCAACGCCTGGTCACGCTGCGCAACGGCCGCACGCTGACCGCCGTACAGCTCCAGATGGAGTACTTCGAGCTGGCCCGCAAGTACACCGAGGAGCGCTACGGCTCCGACGCGGACCCGCAGACCCGGGATGTGCTGGCCCGCTGGGAGGACGTGCTCAACCGGCTGGAGAGCGATCCGATGAGCCTGTCGGGCGAGCTGGACTGGGTCGCCAAGCTGGAGGTCCTGGAGGGCTACCGGCGCCGCGACAACCTGGGCTGGGACGCCGCACGGCTCCAGCTGGTCGACCTGCAGTACGCCGATGTGCGGCCCGACAAGGGCCTCTACAACCGCCTGGTGGCCCGCGGGCGCATCCAGCGGCTGCTGGAGGAGCCGGAGACCCTCAGGGCGGTCACCAAGCCCCCTGAGGACACCAGGGCGTACTTCCGCGGCCGCTGTCTCGAACAGTACGCGGACGACGTCGCCGCCGCCTCCTGGGACTCGGTCATCTTCGACCTGCCGGGTCGTGACTCGCTGCAACGGGTCCCCACGCTCGAACCGCTGCGCGGCACCCGCAACCACGTCAAGGAGCTGCTGGACCGCTGCCGCACGGCCGAAGACCTGGTTCGCATCCTGTCGGGCGGCTGAAACGGGCCAGAACCGGGAATCAACGGGGTAGCACTCGGACGTTGACGTATTCGAGAGCCGGGGACGGGCCCTGCTTGTAGGGTCGATCTTGTAGGACACGCAACCGAGCGGGGTGAGGGACATGGCAACCAAGGACACCGACGGCGGGCAGCAGAAGGCGACGCGTTCCACGGACGAGGTCGAGGAGGTCCAGCAGGACGCCCAGGCCGCCGAAGACCTCAAGGAACGCCACGAGAAGCTCTCGGACGACGTGGACTCCGTCCTCGACGAGATCGACGACGTCCTCGAGGAGAACGCGGAGGACTTCGTGCGCTCATTCGTCCAAAAGGGCGGACAGTAGCCGCTCTCACCCCGCCCCGCGGCCGGTATCCGGTCCGCGGGGCGGATGGATTTCCGGACCGGACCGGCGGGTAGGGTCCGTAACGACCTCAAGATCGTGTGGAAGGACTCGCGTGGAAGCCAACTCTCGCAGCACAGGGCGTCTGCCGGCCGCCTTCCTGACGCCCGGCTCGTCGTCTTTCCTCGACTTCCTCGGCGATCACTCGCCTGAGCTGCTGCCGGGCAACCGGGCGCTGCCGCCGCTCAAGGGCGCCGTCGAGCTGCCGCACGGCACCACGATCGTGTCCGCGACCTTCGACGGCGGCGTCATCCTGGCCGGCGACCGGCGGGCCACGATGGGCAACATCATCGCGCAGCGCGACATGGAGAAGGTCTTCCCGGCCGACGAGTACTCGGCGGTCGGCATCGCCGGCACCGCGGGCCTCGCGGTCGAGATGGTCAAGCTCTTCCAGCTGGAGCTGGAGCACTACGAGAAGATCGAGGGCGCCACCCTCTCCCTCGAAGGCAAGGCCAACCGGCTGTCCACGATGATCAGGGGCAACCTCAGCATGGCCCTCCAGGGCCTCGCCGTCGTCCCGATCTTCGCCGGATACGACACCGACCGGGAGAAGGGCCGGATCTTCTCCTACGACGTCACCGGCGGCCGCAGCGAGGAGACGGGCTTCGCGGCCACCGGCTCCGGCTCGGTCTTCGCCCGCGGCACCCTCAAGAAGCTCTACCGCAAGGACCTGACGGAGCGGCAGCTGGCCACCGCGGTGGTCCAGGCGCTCTACGACGCGGCGGACGAGGACTCGGCCACCGGCGGCCCCGACATCGCCAGGCGGGTCTTCCCGCTCATCACGGTGATGACCGAGGAGGGCTTCCGCCGGCTCCCGGACGCCGAGGTGTCCGCGATCGCCCGCGAGGTCATCGACGCGCGGCTCGAACGCCCCGACGGGCCCCAGGCCCAGGTGCTGTGACCCCCGGTCAGCCGACCCACCTCCGCCCTGTCCCAGCGCCGACTGCAGAAAGGCACGGTTAGCCGGTGTCCACGCCCTTTTATGTCTCACCCCAGCAGGCCATGGCGGACCGCGCCGAATACGCCCGCAAGGGCATCGCGCGGGGCCGCAGCGTCGTGGTGATCCAGTACACCGACGGCATCGTCTTCGTCGCCGAGAACCCGTCCCGTGCGCTGCACAAGGTCAGCGAGATCTACGACCGGATCGCCTTCGCCGCGGTCGGCAAGTACAACGAGTTCGAGAACCTGCGCATCGGCGGTGTGCGCTACGCCGACCTGCGCGGATACACCTACGACCGGGACGACGTGACGGCCCGCGGGCTCGCCAACGTCTACGCCCAGACGCTGGGCACCATCTTCTCCAGCGTGGGCGAGAAGCCCTACGAGGTGGAGCTGATCGTCGCCGAGGTGGGCTCCGCCCCCGAGGACGACCAGATCTACCGGCTGCCGCACGACGGCTCCATCGTCGACGAGCACGGGGCGGTCGCCGTCGGCGGCAACTCCGACCAGATCGGCAGCTACCTCGACCAGCGGCACCGGGACGGCATGACGCTGGCGGAGGCGCTGGCGCTGGCGGTGGAGTCCCTGAGCCGCGACAACAACGGCAGCGACCGCCAGCTGACGGCCGAGCAGCTGGAGGTCGCGGTCCTGGACCGCACGAGGCCGCAGCAGCGCAAGTTCAAGCGGATCCTCGGGCGCCAGCTCACCCGGCTCCTCGAGGCGGAGAGCGCCGCCACCACCACCACGGACGACCCCTCAGACGAGGAGGAGTAGCCCCGGCCCCGCTCCGCGCCTGGGCCCGCCCCCGCGCGGTCCGCAGTCGCCCGGCTCCGCCCCCGGCGCTTCGCCGGGGTGCGGCTCCGGGCAGCGCGGGGGCAGCCCTCAGGGCGCGGGCGCGGTCGACGCGCGGGGCACCAGGGTGAGCGGGAGCTCCACCGGTGGCGCGGGCCGGCCCGCGAGCAGCGCGAGCAGGGCCGTCATCCCGTGCTCGCCGATGGACTCGGCGGGCAGCCGGACCGTCGTGAGCTCCGGATCGAGCGCGGTCGCAAGCGACAGGTCGTCGAAGCCGGACACGGACACGTCGTCCGGCACCCGCAGGCCCAGCGCACGGGCGCCCTTGCACGCACCGGCCGCCAGGATGTCGTCGTCGCACAGCAGGGCCGTCGGCCGCGGCCCCGGCGCGCTCAGGGCCCTCACCGCGGCGTCCCTGCCGGCGGTGACGTGCAGCGCGGACACGAACCGCCCGGGCGCCGGCAGCCCCGCGGCGGCGAGTTCGGCGGCGACCGCGTCCGTGCGGACCCGGAAGGTCCAGGCGTCCACGTCCGACGCGATGTGCGCGATGCGCCGGTGGCCGAGTGCCACCAGGTGCCGGGTGATCCGGCGCATCCCGTCCGCGACCGCGAGATTGACCGTGGGCGGCCCGCCGGGCACGCCGGGGTCGCTGTCCAGCATCACCAGCGGCAGCCCGCCGTCGCCGATGCCGGTGAGCGCGTCGGCGGCCATGGACGAGGCGATGACCCCGTCGATCGCGGCGCGCGCGGAGCCGAAGGGGTCGCGGGCCGGGCCGACACCGGCGGGCGAGGGGTAGAGGACGACCCCGAAGCCGTGCTCGTCGGCCACCCGGGCGGCGCCGGCGTAGACCCGGGCGAAGTACTCGTGGGTGAGGGCGGGGACGACCAGCAGCGCGGTCCTGGTCGCGCCGAGCCGCAGGCTGCGGGCGGCCAGGTTCGGCCGGTAGCCGAGCCCGCCGGCCGCGTCGCGCACGGCCTGCGCGGTCCGCTCCGAGACCCGGCCGTGCCACTTCCCGCCGAGCACGAGCGACACGGTCGCCTGCGACACCCCGGCGACGCGTGCCACGTCCCGCGAGGTGGGCCGCGGGCCGGGCGCCCCCCGGCGTGCGCCGGACCGCCGGTCCGCCTCGGCGTCGTGCACCCTGTGCCGCCTTCCTGCGCCTTTTGCCGTGGCCCGCGGGTGGACCGCGCGGCTGGCGCCATGGTACGTATGGGGACCGCACGTTATACGTAACACTACTGCGAGTGGAAGGGGCGGCATGGCCACCGGCTACGCGGACCTGCTGCGTACTCCCCATGTCGGCAGGCTGCTCGGCGGCACCCTGCTCGGGCGGCTGCCCAACGCCATGGCCGCGCTCGCGATCGTGCTCTTCCTGCGCTCACAGGGCGCCGGCTACGGCCTGGCCGGCGCGCTGTCCGCGGTCTACGGCTGCTCCGTCGCCGTCGGGCAGCCGCTGCTCGGCCGGGCGGTGGACCGGCGCGGCCAGCCGCGGGTGATGGCGGGCGCGGCCCTGCTGTCGGCCGCCGGCTTCGCCCTGCTCGCCGCCACCGGCCCCGGGCCGCTGCCGCTGGCGACGGCCGCGGTCGCCCTCGCGGGAGTGGCCACCCCGCCGCTGGAGGGCGGCCTGCGGGCGCTGTGGCCCGACGTGCTGGGCGGCGGGGACCGGGTGCAGCGGGCGTACGCGCTGGACGCCGCCGCCCAGGAGGTGCTGTTCACGCTCGGCCCGCTGCTGGTGACGCTCATCGTCGCGGCCGCCTCCCAGGCGGCCGCGGTGATGGTCACCGGGCTGCTGGGCCTGGCCGGGACCCTGGTGGTGGTCACCGCGGCGCCCTCGCGCCGCTGGCGCGCGGCGGAGCGCGAGGCGCACTGGCTCGGCGCACTGCGCTCGGCGGGCCTTGCGGTACTGCTCGGCGCCTTCTTCTTCGTCGGCATCGCGCTGGGCGCGCTCTCGCTCGCCGCGGTGGCCTACGGCGACGCGCACGGCGGCGGACCCGTGGCCGCGTACGTCCTGGCGGCCAACGGGGTGGGCGCGCTGGCCGGCGGGCTCGGCTACGGCGCCAGGAACTGGCCCGGTACCCCCGAGGGGCGGCTGCGGGCGCTGGGCGTGGCGCTCGCGGTCTGCTACCCGCCGCTCGCGCTCGTCCCCGGCGTGCCCTGGATGCTGGTCCTCGCCGCCCTGTCGGGCCTCTTCCTGGCGCCGGCACTGGCCTGCGGCTTCCTGGTGGTCGACCGGCACGCCCCGGCCGGCACGGTGACCGAGGCCTTCTCCTGGGTGGTGACCTCGGTCGGCGTCGGCGCCGCCCTGGGCACCGCGGCCGCCGGGGTGGCCGCTGCGCACGGCGGGGCGGCGGGCGGATTCGGCGTCGCGGGGGGCGGCATGGCGGTCGCCACGGCCGTACTGCTCGTGACCGGCCGATTCCTGACGGCGCCAAACCTCGAAACCCGGCAGGAAAAAGATCCAAACCGTGCCGTCGAACCCCGTTTCAGCACCACGCATCAGGCGTAATGTTCAGACATGGACCGCCGCATTTTCGGGCTGGAGAACGAGTACGGCGTCACATGCACGTTCAGGGGACAGCGGCGTCTGTCCCCTGACGAGGTGGCGCGGTACCTCTTCCGCCGTGTCGTGTCATGGGGCCGGAGCAGCAATGTTTTCCTCCGCAATGGCGCCCGCCTCTATCTCGACGTGGGCTCGCACCCGGAGTACGCCACTCCCGAGTGCGACAACGTCACCGAACTCGTCACGCACGACAAGGCCGGCGAACGCATCCTCGAAGGCCTTCTGGTCGACGCGGAACGCCGGCTGCACGAAGAGGGCATCGCCGGGGATGTGTACCTGTTCAAGAACAACACCGACTCGGCGGGCAACTCCTACGGATGCCACGAGAATTACCTGGTGGCAAGGCACGGGGAATTCTCCCGCCTCGCGGACATCCTCATTCCCTTCCTCGTCACCCGGCAGCTGCTGTGCGGCGCGGGCAAGGTCCTCCAGACCCCGCGTGGCGCCGTCTTCTGCGTGAGCCAGCGCGCCGAGCACATCTGGGAGGGCGTCAGCTCGGCCACCACCCGCTCCCGGCCGATCATCAACACCAGGGACGAGCCGCACGCCGACGCCGAGCGCTACCGCAGGCTGCACGTCATCGTCGGCGACTCCAACATGTCCGAGACCACCATGCTGCTCAAGGTCGGCGCCACCGACCTGGTGCTGCGGATGATCGAGGCCGGCACGGTGATGCGCGACCTCACCCTGGAGAATCCGATCAGGGCCATCCGCGAGGTCAGCCACGACATCACCGGGCGCCGCAAGGTCCGGCTGGCCTCGGGCCGCGAGGCGTCCGCCCTGGACATCCAGCAGGAGTACTACTCCAAGGCCGTCGAGTTCTGTGAGCGCCGCGGCATCCGCAGCGGAGTCATCGAGCAGGTGCTCGAGCTGTGGGGCCGCACCCTGGAGTCGATCGGCAGCGGCGACCTGGCCAGGATCGGCACCGAGATCGACTGGGTCATGAAGTACCAGCTGATCGAGCGCTACCGGAATCGCGACAACATCACCATGTCGCACCCCCGGGTCGCGCAGATAGACCTCGCCTACCACGACATCCACCGCCGCCGGGGCCTGTACTACCTGCTGGAGCGCAAGGGCCAGGCGGCCAGGATCTGCAACGACCTCAAGATCTTCGAGGCGAAGTCCGTGCCCCCGCAGACCACCAGGGCGCGGCTGCGCGGCGACTTCATCCGCCGGGCCCAGGAGCAGCGCCGCGACTTCACCGTCGACTGGGTGCATCTCAAGCTCAACGACCAGGCGCAGCGCACCGTGCTGTGCAAGGACCCGTTCCGCTCGGTGGACGACCGGGTGGAGAAACTGATCGCCGGGATGTAGCCCCGAGCGTCACAGCGAACCCACAGGCCCCGTGCGGAACTCGTACGGGGCCTGCGGCACGCCGTAGGGTGTGGGCGGTATCAAGACACCTCCGACCCCGACCCCGACCCGAACCGAGGGAATCCGTGCGCCGACGCTCCGCATTGCTCGCCGTGCCCGCGCTCATGCTCACCGCCGCCGGCTGCGGCAAG
Source organism: Streptomyces sp. NPDC049040 (assembly GCF_043197715.1). Lineage (NCBI taxonomy): Bacteria > Bacillati > Actinomycetota > Actinomycetes > Kitasatosporales > Streptomycetaceae > Streptomyces > Streptomyces sp. NPDC049040. The sequence continues at coordinate 559,680 of NZ_JBICTO010000003.1, read as the reverse complement.
GACACCAAGAAGAGCGATTCAGCGGCCTCCAAGTCCTCCTCGCCCTCGGACTCGCCGAGCGCCTCGGCGAGCGCGACGCCCAGCGCGACGCCCACCCCCAAGATCGTCAGCGGACCGCTGCCGGCGATCACCAAGGGAACCGCCTTCAACACCAAGCCGACCATCGCCAAGGGCACCGGCACCCCCTCCACCGACCTCGCCGTCAAGACGCTGATCCCCGGCAAGGGTGCGGCTGTCGCTTCGGGTGACTACGTTCAGGTGAACTACCTGGGCCAGGTATGGAGCACCGCGAAGGTGTTCGACACGTCGTTCGGCAAGACCCCGTACACCACCCAGATCGGCGTGCAGAAGGTCATCCCGGGCTGGGACCAGGGGCTCGTCGGCGCCAAGGCCGACAGCCGGGTGATGCTGGGCATCCCGCCGGCCCTCGGCTACGGCACCACCGGCAACGCCCAGGCGGGCATCAAGGGCACCGACACGCTGGTCTTCTCCGTCGACGTGCTCAAGGTCTACACCGGCAAGGACTCGGCCAAGGGCAAGGTCGTGCCGCAGACCGACGCGAGCCTGCCCAAGGTCGGCACCAACACCGACGGCAAGGCCCCGACGATCACCGTGCCCAAGAGCAAGGCGCCCACCAAGCTGGTGTCCGACTACGTGCTGGAGGGCGACGGCGCCGTCGTCAAGGCCAGCGACACCCTGCTGGTGCAGTACAAGGGCGTGCTGTGGGACGGCGGCAAGGACTTCGACTCCAGCTACTCCCGCAACCAGCTCACCGACTTCCCGCTGGCCAGCGTCATCCCCGGTTGGACGCAGGGCCTGACCGGCAAGAAGGTCGGCAGCCGGGTGATGCTGGTGACCCCGCCGGCCCTGGCCTACAAGGACCAGGCCAACGGGCCGGTCCCGGCGAACGCCACGCTGGTCTTCTCCGTGGACATCATCGCGACTCTGTAAGACTGTCCCGGTTGCCCGCAACCGTACAAGGAGCATCGAAGTGAGCATCGACAAGCCCGAGATCGACTTCCCGGGCGGCGAACCGCCGAAGGACCTGGAGATCAAGGAAATCTGGGAGGGCGACGGGCCGGTCGCCAAGGCCGGGGACGCCGTCTCCGTCCACTACGTCGGCGTGGCCTTCTCCTCAGGCGAGGAGTTCGACGCGAGCTGGAACCGCGGCGCGCCGCTGAAGTTCGAGCTGGGCGCCGGCCAGGTCATCGCCGGCTGGGACCAGGGCATCCAGGGCATGAAGGTCGGCGGCCGCCGCCAGCTGATCATCCCGGCCCACCTCGCCTACGGCGACCGCGGGGCCGGCGGCGCCATCAAGCCGGGCGAGACGCTGATCTTCGTCTGCGACCTGGTCGCCGTCTGACGGTGTCCGCTCGCCTCCGGGCGGGTGGACCCGGCGTCGACGGTCGACCGGGCCCGGTCCCTCGTTCCCCGGGACCTCCGCGCGTTCTGCCCGTCGACACCGGTGCGCCCTTCGGCTCGCTCACCCCGTGAGCCGGGCCCGCTGGAGCCCCGGCCGTCAGGCCGGGGCTCCTCGGCTTTTGTGCTGGCCGCAGGTAGCGGTACCGTCAGCGATCAGGGCTTGAAGTGAAGGGGGTGGCATGGCGATCGCCAAGGCCGAGCGGCTGATGAATCTCGCGCTGTGCCTGATGAACACCCGGCGCCCGGTCAGCAAGCGCGAGCTGCGCGCCTCCATCGAGGCCTACCACGAGGTCACCTCGGACGACTCCTTCAACCGGATGTTCGAGCGCGACAAGGACGACCTGCGCGAGCTGGGCCTGGTCATCGACACCGTGGAGAACCTGGACGGCGAGTTCGGCTACCTCGCCCGGCGCGACCGCAACCGGCTGCCCGACATCGCCCTGGACCCCGAGGAGGCCGCGGCGCTCGCGCTGGCCGCGAAGGTCTGGCAGCAGGCCAGGCTCGCCGAGGCCGCCAGCGGCGCGCTCCAGAAGCTGCGGGCCGCGGGAGTGCCGTACGAGGACACCCACAGCGCCCTGGAACCGCGGATCCCCACCCCGGAGCCGGCCTTCGAGGCACTGATGCTGGCCACCCGCGAGCGGCGGGCCGTCGCCTTCGACTACCGCAAGGCCAACGCGGTGCGCCCGGAGCCGCGGCAGGTCGAGCCGTGGGCGCTGGAGTGCTGGCGCGGCCACTGGTATCTGGCCGGCTACGACCGGGACCGCGGCGCGGTCCGGGTCTTCCGGCTGTCCCGGATCAGCGGCCGGGTCAAGGCGCGCGGCGCCTTCACCGCCGAGGTGCCCGCGCACGTGGACGTGCGGGAGACCGTGGCGCGCTGGGCCGGCGAGGGCGCCACCACCACCGCCACGATCCGGCTGCGCCGCGACAGCGGCTACCCGCTGCGGGCCAGAGCGGTGGACACCACCCCGGTCGACGCCGACTGGGACGAGCTGGAGGTGCCCTACGGGCACGGTCTCGACGCCTGGCTGGCCGAGTTCGGCCCCGACGTGGTCGTGATGGCACCGGACGAGCTGCGTACCGAGGTGCTCGACCGGCTGCGCGCGGTGGCCAAGGGCTGAGCTGATGGCGGCGAGGAACGGGGGAGCGGACCCCATGGGCGGGCAGGACGGCAGGCGGGACACCGTATGAGCAACGCGATCGACCAGACCCGCAGGATGCTGTCGCTGGTCACCTATCTGCGCGAGCGGCCGGGCGCCCGGGTCAGCGAGGTGGCGCGGGCCTTCGGGGTCAGCGAGGCCGAGCTGATCGGCGACCTCAACGTGCTGCCGCTGTGCGGCACCAGCTTCCGCGGCGGCGACCTGCTCGACATCGACACCGACGGCGAGCGCATCTGGTGGCACAACCCCGGCACCGCGGACGACGTGGCCCAGCCGCTGCGGCTGGCCGCCGACGAGGCCACCGCGCTGCTGGTCGCCGCCCGCGCGGTGGCGAACCTGCCGGGACTGCGGGACAGCGACCGGCAGGCCCTGCTGCGGGCGGGCACCAAGCTGGAGGCGGCGGCAGGCGAGGCGGCGGGCGCCAGCGCCCAGCTGTCGGTGACCTTCGAGTCCGAGGGCAGCGTCTTCGCGACCGTCGACCGGGCCATCACCGAGCGGCGCCGGCTGTGGATGCGCTACTACTCGCCGGCCCGCGACGCGCTGACCGAGCGCGAGGTGGACCCGATCCGGCTGTTCGCGGTCGGCCACACCTACGTCGAGGGCTGGTGCCGGCTCTCGGAGGACCGGCGGACCTTCCGGCTCGACCGGGTCGCCGAGATCCGGCTGCTCGACGAGCCGTCGGACCCGCCGCGGATCGAGCCGCGCGACCTGTCGCAGGGCCTGGTGCAGCCGGCGGGCGACGACCCCGAGGTGGTCATCGAGGTGGGTCCCGGCGGCCGCTGGGTCGCGGAGTATTACCCGCACGACAGCGCCGAGGAACTGCCCGACGGCGGACTGCGGATCACCCTGCGCACCCCCGACCCCGGTTCGCTGCGCCGGCTGGCGCTGCGGCTGGGGCGCGACGGCAGGATCGTGTCGCCCGCCGCGCTGGCCGGTGACGCGCGCGACGCGGCCGTACTCGCCCTGGCCGGCTATGGGGAGTGAAGGACGGACGATGACGGCGACCTGCCCACCGCCCGTTCCGGGCCCGATCGTCTTCCGGGCCGGCTGCCCGCACTGCAGGACCAGCTTCGAACTGGGGGCGGACGACCTGCGGCTGGCCATCGGCGGCAGCGCGCGGACCACCTTCTACTCCTTCACCTGTCCCGAGTGCGGTGAGGCGGTGCGCAAGCCGGCGGGGGAGCGGATCGTGGAGCTGCTGACGGTCGGCGGCGTCCGTACGATGCGGTTGCAGCGGTAGGCTGCCGGTCCATGTGGTGGCTTTTTGTCAGTGTCGGCCTGGCGGCGGCGGGACTCGCGGTGCTCGCGGTGTTCGCGGCCCGGGTCTTCTCCGCGGTCGGTGAACTGTCCGCCCAGGTGGCCGCGGGCAGCGAGGCGCTGGCCGCCGCGGGGGAGCGGTTGCAGCGGGCCGCGGACCCGCTCGCCAGGCAGGCCGGCGAGATCGCCCGCCGTTGAGCCTGCCGCCCGAACCCAGGTGAAGGTACGCTGATCCGACGACCCGACGAGGCCCGGCACTACCAGAAGCGGACCGAGGCGGGTCCGCAACCTGGTGGATCCCGGCCCATATTCCGGCGTTCACCGGTGCACGCTACGATCACATGCGTGTGCGACGGTCGAAAACGTCCGACCACCGGCCGCCGCAGACGTACCGCACGGACCACGCCGCCCCCCGGTGAGAAGGTAGACCCATCATGCTCGGCAACCTCAAGCCCCTTGAGCTCGTCCTGATCCTTCTCGTCGTCATCCTGCTCTTCGGCGCCAAGAAGCTGCCCGACATGGCCAGGTCGCTCGGCAAGTCGGCCCGCATCCTCAAGAGCGAGGCCAAGGCGATGAAGAACGACGACCCGACCCCGCCGGCCAAGCAGGACACCGCCGCGCAGGAGCAGGCGCCGGCCCGTACGATCCAGGCAGCCCCCGGCGACACCGCCAGCGCCCGCCCGGTCGCCGAGGATCACCGCACCACCACCGGCTGACCGGCCGACCAGGTGCCGGCGGCCCGCCGGTACCGCAGGCCCGAGGGACACGACCAAGCCGAGACACGCTGCCGACGGCTGCCCGCACGAGACGAGGACGTGGGTGCTCAAGACTGCCCGCAAGCAGGAGAAGGACCCCGAAGGGCGGATGCCGCTCGCGGACCACCTGCGAGAGCTGCGCAACCGGCTGTTCAAGTCGGTGCTGGCGATCATCGTCATCACCATCGTGGCAGCGCTCTTCTACAAGCAGATCATCCATGTGCTGCAGCAGCGGATCCCCGACAACGTCCTCTGCCGCGACGGCAGCTCGTCCGACACGACGAAGACCCAGGCCTGTGCCCAGATGACCGTCAGCGGTCTGATGGGCGGCTTCTCCATCGCGCTGAAGGTCTCGCTGATGGCCGGCGTGGTCGGCGCGTCCCCGATCTGGCTCTACCAGCTGTGGGGCTTCCTCGCGCCCGGCCTGCACAAGAACGAGAAGCGCTACACCCTCGCCTTCGTCGGCGCCGGTGTGCCGCTCTTCCTCGGCGGCGCCGTGCTGGCGTACGAGATCCTGCCGCAGACCGCCAGGATCATGATCGGCTTCGTGCCGGACAAGACCACCAACCTGCTGCCGCTCGACGACTTCCTCGACCTCGTCGTCCGCATGATCATCGTCTTCGGGCTCGCCTTCGAACTGCCACTGGTCCTGGTGCTGCTGAACTTCACCGGCCTGGTCAGCGGCAAGCGCATGCTCGGATGGTGGCGCGGCATGGTGATAGGCATCACCGTCTTCGCCGCGGTCGCCACGCCCACCGGCGACCCGCTGACCATGACCCTGCTGGCCGCACCCATCGTGCTGCTGTACTTCATGGCGATGGGCATCTGCTTCTTCAACGACTCCCGCCGGGCCCGCCGCCGCGCCGCCGACCCGGACTTCGGGCTCGACCCGGACGAGGCCTCCAGCCTCGACCACATCCCCGAGCAGATCGACGCCGAGTCCGCCCCCGACGACGGGCGCGGCGACGACTACGACGACGCGACCTGACGCACGCCGCCCCCGTGAACCGCGACATCACCCTCCTGGTCAACCCCACCTCAGGCCGCGGCCGGGGTGCGCTCGCCGCCAGGCCCGCCGCCGGCACCCTGCGCGCGGCCGGCTTCACGGTGCACACCGTGGTCGGCACCGACGCCGCGGACGCGCTGGAGCGGGCACGCAAGGCCGTGGACGGCGGCACCGGCGCGCTCGTGGCGGTCGGCGGCGACGGGATGGTCTCGCTCGCCCTGCAGGCCGTCGCCGGCACCCCCACCCCGCTCGGCGTCGTCGCGGCCGGCACCGGCAACGACTTCGCCCGGGTCAGCGGCCTGCCGGTACGCGACCCCGCCGCGGCGGGCACCGCCATCGCCGAGGCGCTGCTGGACGGCCGCAGCCGGCAGCTCGACCTCGGCAGGGTCGGCGAGCGCTGGTTCGGCACAGTCCTGGCCTCCGGCTTCGACTCCCGGGTCAACGACCGCGGCAACCGCATGCGCTGGCCCAAGGGCCGCTTCAGGTACGACGTGGCGATGCTCGCCGAGCTGGCCGCGCTGCGCCCGATCCGCTACCGGGTGCGGTTCGACGACGCCCCCGAGCGGGAGCTCGACGCCACCCTCATCGCGGTCGGCAACGGCTCCTCCTACGGCGGCGGCATGCGGATGTGCGCCGACGCCGAGATGGACGACGGGCTCTTCGACGTCTGCGTGGTCGGCCCGTGCTCCCGCCGCACCCTGCTGCGGGTCTTCCCGCTGGTCTACAGCGGCTCCCACCCCCGGCACCCGGTGGTCACCGTGCACCGGGCCGCCCGGGTCCGGCTGGTCGCCGAGGACGTGACCGCGTACGCCGACGGCGAGCGGATCGGCCCGCTGCCGGTGGAGGCCGAGACCGTGCCGGGCGCGCTGCGGCTGCTGGTCTGAGCCGGGCCGCCCGGCAACCCTGCCCCCCGAAGAAACAAAGATCACGCGGTGTGTCGGTGCCGCCGGGTAGGCTCATGAGCGAGATGACAGAAGAGATGTCGCCAGCCGAGCGCTACGCCGCCAGCCGTCGCCGCGCCGCAGAGAACGCCACCGCACTCGCCCAGTTCCGCGAGCTGTACGAGTTCGGCCTCGACCCGTTCCAGATCGAGGCCTGCCAGGCGCTGGAGGCCGGCAGCGGTGTTCTCGTCGCCGCCCCGACCGGCTCGGGCAAGACCATCGTCGGCGAGTTCGCCGTCCACCTCGCCCTCGCAGAGGGCCGCAAGTGCTTCTACACCACGCCCATCAAGGCCCTGTCCAACCAGAAGTACAACGACCTGGCCAAGCGGTACGGCGCCGAGAAGGTCGGCCTGCTCACCGGTGACAACAGCGTCAACGGCGACGCGCCGGTGATCGTCATGACCACCGAAGTGCTGCGCAACATGCTCTACGCCGGCTCCGCCGCCCTCGACGGCCTCGGCTACGTGGTCATGGACGAGGTGCACTACCTCTCCGACCGCTTCCGCGGCGCCGTCTGGGAAGAGGTGATCATCCACCTCCCGCCGTCCGTCACCCTGGTCTCGCTGTCCGCGACCGTCTCCAACGCCGAGGAGTTCGGCGACTGGCTGGACACCGTGCGCGGCGACACCCGGGTGATCGTCTCCGAGCACCGCCCCGTACCGCTGTGGCAGCACGTGCTGGCCGGCCGCCGGATGTACGACCTGTTCGAGGAGAAGGCCGCCGCGGCCGCCGACCGCGGCCGCCGCGAGGTCAACGCCGACCTCGAACGGCTCGCCCGGATGGAGAACCAGCGCAGCTACCACCCGCGCGCCAAACGCGGCAAGGAAGCCGACCGCGAGCGGGAGCGCAGGGCCCGCAGCCGGGTCTGGACGCCCAGCCGCGCCGAGGTCATCGACCGGTTGGACTCCGAGGGCCTGCTGCCCGCCATCACCTTCATCTTCAGCCGGGCCGGCTGCGAGGCCGCCGTCCAGCAGTGCCTCTACGCCGGGCTGCGGCTCAACAGCGACGAGGCCCGCGCCCGGGTCCGCGCCATCGTCGAGGAGCGCACCCGCGCCATCCCCGACGAGGACCTGCACGTCCTGGGCTACTTCGAATGGCTGGAGGGCCTGGAGCGCGGTATCGCCGCCCACCATGCCGGAATGCTGCCGGCCTTCAAGGAGGTCGTCGAGGAGCTGTTCGTCAAGGGCCTGGTCAAGGCGGTCTTCGCGACCGAGACCCTGGCACTCGGCATCAACATGCCGGCCCGCTCCGTGGTGCTGGAGAAGCTGGTCAAGTGGAACGGCGAGACCCACGCCGACATCACCCCTGGCGAGTACACCCAGCTCACCGGACGCGCCGGGCGGCGCGGCATCGACGTCGAGGGCCACGCCGTGGTGCTGTGGCAGCGCGGCTTCGACCCGGGCGCCGTCGCGGGCCTGGCCGGCACCCGTACGTATCCGCTGCGCTCGTCCTTCAAGCCGTCGTACAACATGGCGGTCAACCTGGTCGGCCAGTTCGGCCGGCACCGCTCACGCGAGCTGCTGGAGACGTCCTTCGCGCAGTTCCAGGCCGACCGCTCGGTCGTCGGCATCTCCAAGCAGGTGCAGCGCAACGAGGAGGGCCTCGACGGCTACCAGGAGTCGATGACCTGCCACCTCGGCGACTTCGACGAGTACATGCGGCTGCGCAGGGAGCTCAAGGACCGCGAGGCCGACCTGTCACGGCAGGGCGCCGTGCTGCGCAGGGCCGCGGTCTCCGACGCCCTGGAGAAGCTCAAGCCGGGCGACATCATCCACGTGCCCGCAGGCAAGTACGCCGGCCTCGCGCTGGTGCTCGAACCCGGGGTGCCGGCCGGGCGCGCCGCCGGGCACCACCTGCGTGGCGGCGAATACCACGACGGCCCCCGCCCGCTGGTCCTCACCGCGGAACGCCAGGTCAAGCGGCTGGCCCAGCTGGACTTCCCGGTGCCGGTCGAGGCGCTCGACCGGATGCGCATCCCCAAGACGTTCAACCCGCGCAGCCCGCAGTCCCGGCGCGACCTCGCCTCGGCGATGCGCACCAAGGCGGGCACCGCGGGCTGGGCGGCACCCGCGAGGCACCGCAAGGAGCGGTCGGCGGCCGCCGACGACACCGAGATCTCCCGGCTGCGCAGCGCCATCCGCGCCCACCCCTGCCACGGCTGCGACGACCGCGAGGACCACGCCCGCTGGGCGGAGCGCTACCACCGGCTGCGCCGCGACACCCAGCAGCTGGAACGCCGTATCGAGGGCCGCACCAACACCATCGCCAGGACCTTCGACCGGGTCTGCGCCGTCCTGACCGAGCTGGACTACCTCACGGGCGACGAGGTCACCCCCGAGGGCCGCAGGCTGGCCCGGCTCTACGGCGAGCTGGACCTGCTGGCCAGCGAGTGCCTGCGCGACGGGGTGTGGGACGGTCTCGGCCCCGCCGAGCTCGCCGCCTGCGCCTCGGCGCTGGTCTACGAGTCCCGGCAGGCGGACGACTCGGCCGCCCCCAAGCTGCCCAGCGGCAACGCACGGGCGGCGCTGGGCGAGATGATCAGGATCTGGGGCCGGCTCGACGCCCTGGAGGAGGACCACAAGATCAACCAGACCGAGGGGGTCGGCCAGCGCGAACCCGATCTCGGCTTCGCGTGGCCCGCCTACCGCTGGGCTTCGGGGCACCCGCTGGACGCGGTCCTCACCGACGCCGACATGCCGGCCGGAGACTTCGTGCGCTGGTGCAAGCAGCTCATCGACGTCCTCGGCCAGATCGGCAACGCCGCACCCGACGCCAGCCCCGTCCGGCGCAACGCCCGTAAGGCCGTGGACGGGCTGCTGCGGGGCGTCGTGGCGTATTCGTCGGTGGGGTGAGGCGCGCCTTCCCCGGTGGGGGCGGCGCGCGCCCCGGCCGCCCCCGTCAGCTCAGGCGGGTGCAGGTGAAGGAGCCGTCGAGGGTGACCACGCCCCCCGTGCCGCCGTAGCTCTGGGCGATCTGCAAGCCCCGCACCGTCACCGTCCAGGTGCTGCCGCTCTTGCTCGCGGTCACCTCTCCGGACTTGGACGTCCGCCCCGAGTAGGACTTCCCGTCCGGGGTGTTGAACAGGCCCACCTGCACCGGGCTGTCGGCGGTGGTCGCGATGAACGACGGGAAGATCTGCTTCTTGGACAGGACGTCGGGCGTGGTCACGCCGATCACCTTGCCGCCCTTGACCTCGCAGGCGACCCCGCCGGTGAAGTCGGCGCCGCCGGTGGCGTCACCGGTGAAGTCCAGGTGCCCGACCTTCTTGCCGGCGGGCTTGCCTGGCGACGCGGAGGTGCTGCCCGGCGCGCTGCTCGCCCCGCCGGTCGCTGAATCGCCGCTCGTGGCGGGAGCGGACGCCGTGGACTTCGCGTCGTCGGCCTTCTTGTCCGAGGACGAGCAGCCGGAGATCGCGGTGGCGGCCAGTGCGGCGGCGAGTGCGCCTGTGGTGACCATGGTGCGGTGGCGCATGTGGCCGTGGTCCTCTCCCCGTGGGTCTGTGGTGCGGCACAGTGTACGTACCGCCGCCACGAACCCCCCGTTTCAGGTGCGGTCGCGGCCCAGGTAGCCGCGCCAGCCGCCGTGGGCGGTGATGTCCCTCGCACCGGCGAGCGCGGCCGGCTCGCACAGGAAGCCGGTCACGGCGCTGCCGTCGCGCAGCGCCACGCTGCCCAGCGCCATCGGTCGGGGGAGCGCGGCCAGCAGCGCACCGAGCGCGGCGGGCGCCAGCTCCCACACCTCCGCCTCGATCGCCGCCCCGCCCTCCGCGACCCGCACAAGACCCGGTTTCTGCGGCACCGTGTCCAGGGCGTGCAGCCGGTATTCGGGCGCCGTCGTGGTCGTCTCCGCGAGCCGGGCGCCGAGCGCGAGCAGTTGCGGATTCAGCGGCTGCCCCGACAGGTGCGCGCCCACCACCGCCAGCCGCAGCGGCGGGTCGAGCAGTGCGGCGATCTCCGCGACGCGCTCGTCGCTGCCCGCCGCCCCGAGCAGCATCACGCCGAACGGGCGGCCCGCCACCTCGCCCGCCGGCACCGCCACCGCGCACAGGTCCAGCAGGTTCGCCGAGTTCGTGAAGCGGCCCAGCCGGGTGTTGGCCCCCACCGGGTCGGCGGCGACCTCGGCCAGTGCCGGGTGGCCGGGCGCGGTCGGCAGCAGCAGGGCGTCGGCGTCGGCCAGCTCCGCCACCGCCCGCTCCCGCAGCGCCGCCAGCCGCTCGCGGTCCGCGAACAGGCGGTGCGCCGGCAGCTCGCGGGCCGCCCGGATGATACGGGCCACGGTCGGGTCCAGGTCCGGGCCGCCGCGGTCCACGAAGTCGCCCACGGCGGTGTAGCGCTCGGCGACGAAGGCGCCGTCGTAGAGCAGCGCCGCCGCCTCGCCGAAAGCTGCCAGGTCGATCGTCCTCAGCTCCGCGCCCGCCCCGGCGAGCCGTTCCGCGGCGGCCTCGTACGCTTCCGCCCAGCCGTCGTCCAGCTCGCCCAGCTGCGCCACCGGTGCGACGGCGATCCGCCAGGGCCCCGGGCGCCTGGGCGGCGCCACCGGGCAGGCCAGCAGCGCGAGGACCCTGCGGGCCTCGGGCAGGGTGCGGGCGAAGACGCTCACGCAGTCCAGGCTCGCGCACGCCGGGACCACGCCCTCGGTCGACACCAGGCCGCGGGTCGGCTTGAGCCCGACGATCCCGTTGAACGCCGCGGGGACCCGGCCGGAGCCGGCCGTGTCCGTGCCCAGCGCCACGTCCACCAGGCCGAGTGCCACGGCGACCGCGGAGCCGGAGCTGGAGCCGCCGGCGACCCGGTCGGGCACGAGGGCGCTCGCGACCTCGCCGTAGGGGCTCCTGGTGCCGACCAGGCCGGTGGCGAACTGGTCCATGTTCGTCGAGCCCAGCACGATCGCGCCCGCCGCGCGCAGCGCCGCCACCGCCGGGGCGTCGGCGGCGGGCTCGTACCCGTACGAGGGGCAGCCCGCGGTCGTCGGCAGCCCCGCGACGTCGATGTTGCCCTTGACGCCGAGCAGGGTCCCCGCCAGCGGCAGCGGCTCGCCGGCCGCGACCCGCTCGTCGACCTTCCGCGCCTCGGCGTCGACCTCCTCCCGCGGCCGCAGCCCGATCCACACCTCAGGGCGCCCGATCCGGGCGATCCCCTCGTACGCCGCGGCGACGCGGCGCTGTGCTCCACCCATGTCCTCCGGTCCTTTCCTCACTCGTGGGGCCGGCGCCCTCTGGGGCGGCAGATCCGCCCGCGGCCCGGCGGGGGCCTGTCGCGCGGTTCCCCGCGCCCTTGGCGGCAGGCCCATCCTGGTGCGTCCACGGCGCAGCCGCCCGGCTGCCGGGCCCGCGGTTCCCCGGGCCCGTGACAACGCTCACCCGTTCCCGGCGGCGCTCCACCCGAGGGTGCGGGGGAGGCGCGCACCCGGCCGGTACGGGGCACGTCGGACTTCCCCGCGCACCGCGGGGTGGTCATCCCGTGGGGGCGAGGGTGAGCAGCACCGTGCCGGGGGAGACCTGGTCGCCGGGGGTGACGTGGACCGAGGCGACGCGGCCCGCCATCGGCGCCGCCACCGGGGACTCCATCTTCATCGCCTCCAGGGTGAGCAGGTGCTGGCCCGCGGCCACCGCGTCCCCCGGCCGGACGGCCAGCCGCCAGACCCCGGCGGCGAACTCCGCCTCGACGGCGCACCCGCCTGCCGGCACCGGCACCGTCTCGGGTGCGGCGCCCGGCGCCACCACCGCTTCGGCCCTTGCGAACTCCCCGGCCTCCTCCCAGGCGGCGCGCTCCGCGCCGAAGGCGGCGGCCTGCCGCTGCCGGAAGGCGGCGATGGGCTCCGCGTTCTCCGCGAGGAACCGCTGATGCGCGGCCAGTGCGAACTCGCCCTCCTCCACCCGGAGCCGCAGCCGGCCCGCGGCCATGTCGGCCCGCAGGTCGAGGAGTTCCTCGGCGCCGACCGGATACCACTTGATCCGGTCGAAGAAGCGCAGCAGCCACGGCCGGCTGCGCTCTCGCCCCGACCAGACCTGCACCGTACGGCCGACGAACTGGTAGCCCCCAGGCCCTTCCATGCCGTAGATGCAGAGGTAGGCGCCGCCGATGCCGACGGAATTCTCCGCGGTCCAGGTGCGGGCCGGGTTGTACTTCGTGGTGACGAGCCGGTGCCGCGGGTCGAGCGGGGTGGCGACGGGCGCGCCGAGGTAGACGTCGCCGAGGCCGAGTACGAGGTATTCCGCGTCGAAGACCGTCCGGTAGACGTCCTCGACGGAGTCGAGCCCGTTGATGCGGCGGATGAACTCGATGTTCCACGGGCACCAGGGCGCGTCGTCCCTGACGCCCGCCATGTAGCGGGCGATGGCCTCACGGGTGGCCGGGTCGTCCCAGGACAGCGGCAGGTGGACGGTGCGGCTCGGCACCACCAGGCGATCGGTCGGCGGAAGCAGGTCCTCGGCCTCGCGGACCAGGTCCAGCAGCTTGGCGGTCGGCAGCTCCGCCGGGTCGACGTGGATCTGGAGGGAGCGGATGCCGGGGGTGAGGTCGACGACGCCTGGCAGCCGCTGCGCGGCGAGGTGTTCTGCGAGCGCGTGCACCCGCATCCGCAGCGCGAGGTCGAGCTGCATCGGCCCGTACTCGACCAGCAGGTTGTCGTCCCCGCTGCGGCGGTACGTCACGGCGGGCCGGGCCTCGGTGGCCTCCGCGCGGCCCAGCACGCCCCCGTCGCCCAGGACGGGCCGGCTCGGCACGGGGGCCGCCGCGGGGGCGGAACGCAGCGCCGCCGCGGCGTCCTCGGTGACGGGCACGAAGCGCACGGTGTCGCCGGGGCGCAGCTGGCCCAGCTTCCAGCGCTGCCCGGTCACGATGGTCGCCGGGCAGACGAAGCCGCCCAGCGAGGGGCCGTCGGGGCCGAGCAGGACCGGCATGTCGCCGGTGTAGTCGACGGCGCCGACGGAGTAGGGGGTGTCGTGGATGTTGGACGGGTGCAGGCCCGCCTCGCCGCCGTCGCCGCGGGCCCAGCGCGGTTTGGGGCCGACCAGCCGTACACCGGTGCGGGCGGAGTTGAAGTGGACGCTCCACGCGGCCGCGTAGAAGTCCGCGATGTCCTGCTCGGTGAAGAACTCCGGCGCCGCGTGCGGGCCTTCGACCGCGCCGATCGCCCACTCGGTGCCGATCGTCGGGCGCCGCCCGGCCGGTTCGGGCCTGCCGCAGGCGGTGGTGGCGCCGCCGTGCAGGACGTCCGCGGCCCGCAGCGCCCGCCCGCCGTGGCCGCCGAATCTGCCGAGGGTGAAGGTGGCGGTGCTGCCGAGGTATTCGGGCACGTCGAGGCCGCCGGCCAGCAGCACGTACGTCCGCAGCCCGGCCTCCTGCGGCGCCCCGATGTCGAGCACCGCGCCGGCCGGCACCGTCACCGGCTCCCACTGCGGCACCGGCCGCCCGTCCACGGTGACCGGCGCGGGCGCGCCGGTGACGCAGACAGTGGTGGCGTGGCTGAAGCGCAACGCCGGGCCCTGCAGGGTGCATTCGAGCCCGGGGGCGCCAGGGTCGTTGCCGAGGGCGTCGTTGCCGAGCCGGAAGGACAGGTCGTCCATCGGCCCGCACGGCGGTACCCCGACGTGCCAGTACCCGGTCCTGCCCGGCCAGTCCTGGACGGTGGTCATGGTGCCGGCGCGGACCACGTCGATGCGCCGCGAGTCGTCGGTGACCCGGTCCAGGGTGGCGGTGCTGTGCGTCGCCGCCCGCAGGTCGGGGTCGGTGAGGGCGGCCCGCAGCAGCCCGAGGTTGGTCTCGATGCCGTCGATCCGCGTCGCGTCCAGCGCGTCGGCGAGCCGCGCCAGCGCCTCTTCCCGGTCGGCGCCGTGCGCGATCACCTTGGCGAGCATCGGGTCGTAGGACGTGGTGACCTCGGTGCCGCTCTCGACCCAGGTGTCGACGCGCACACCGGGCGGGAAGGCGACCCGGGTGAGCACCCCGGCGCTCGGCCGGTGCCCGCGGGCCGGGTCCTCCGCGTAGATCCGGGCCTCTACGGCGTGCCCCGCGGGACGCGGTGCCTCCGCGGGAACCGCGCCGTCCCTGGCGAGCCGCAGCATCCATTCGACCAGGTCGACGCCGTGGGTCTCCTCGGTGACCGGATGCTCCACCTGCAACCGGGTGTTGACCTCCAGGAAGTACGCCTCGCCGCGCTCCGCGTCGTGGACGAACTCCACGGTGCCCGCCGAGCGGTAGCCGACCGACGCGCACAATGCCCGCGCGCTGTCCGCGAGTTGCTGTCGCACGGCACCCGGAAGCTCCGGCGCGGGAGCCTCCTCAAGCACCTTCTGGTGCCGCCGCTGGAGCGAGCAGTCGCGGTCGCCGAGGGTCACCACCCGGCCGTGCCCGTCGCCGAAGACCTGCACCTCGACATGGCGGGCGCGTTCCACCAGCCGTTCGAGGAAGACGCCGGAGGAGGAGAATCCGGCGGCGGCGGCCCGCTGCACCGGCTCCCAGGCCGCGGCCAGTTCCGCGGCGGAGCGGCAGGCGCGCATCCCGATGCCGCCACCGCCGCCGGTGGCCTTGAGCATCACCGGGTAGCCGAGCCCTTCGGCCGCCGCCAGCGCCGCGTCCAGGTCGGGCAGCAGCCCGGTGCCGGGCAGCAGCGGCACGCCGGCCGCCTCGGCGGCGGCCCGTGCGGTGTGCTTGGCGCCGAAGACGTCGAGGTGCCGGGGCTCGGGGCCGACGAAGGCGAGGCCCGCGGCCTCGCATCGGCGTGCGAAGTCCGCGTCCTCGGAGAGGAATCCGTACCCGGGGTGGATCGCGCCGGCGCCGGTCCGCTCCGCGGCCGCCAGGACCGCGTCGACGTCCAGGTAGCTGGACTTGGCGGGCGCGGGACCCAACCGCACCGCGGTGTCGGCGAGTCGTACGTGCGGGGCGGCGCGGTCGGGGTCGGAGAAGACCGCGACGGTTCGCAGGCCCATCCGCCCGGCGGTGCGGATGATCCGGGCGGCGATCTCGCCCCGGTTGGCGACCAGCAGCGTGTCGAAGGTCATCCGCTGGCCTCCGTCCGCGCGGGCCCGGTGACCGTCATGAGAACGGGGGTCGGGTCGAAGCCGTTGCAGGGGTTGTTGATCTGCGGGCAGTTGGAGACCAGCACCAGGACGTCGGTCTCGGCCCGCAGCACCACCTCGAGGCCGGGCGCGGAGTGCCCGTCCACGATGCCGAGGGTGCCGTCGTCCTCGACGGGTACGTTCATGTACCAGTTGATGTTGCTCACCAGGTCCCGCTTGCCGAGCCCCCAGCGGGCTCCCTCGGCCAGGAAGTTGTCGACACACGCGTGCTGGGACCAGGTGTGGTGGCCGTACCGCAGGGTGTTGGACTCCTTGGAGCAGGCACCGGCGATGGTGTCGTGGCCGCCGCAGCCGTCGGCGACGACGGTCATCAGGGCGGTGTGCTCCTCGGACAGCAGCACGCTGCCGGTGGTCAGGAAGATGTTGCCCTGGTGCTGGATCGTCTCGGGCGCGCTGTAGCGGACGGCGGTGTCGTGGGCGTCGTAGACCAGGAAGTCCACCGCCTGGTTGCCGTGCAGGTCGGTGATGGTGAGCAGGCCGCCGGCCGGGACCACCGCCGACCAGGGTGCGCGTGCGGGTACGGTCACGGCGCTCATCACAGCCCCCTCGCGGTCAGGTGCTCGGCGGTGTTCTCGAACGCCCTGCGGCCCTCGGGGGCGGCGTCCCACAGCGGGTCGCCGGGGCCGGTGGGCGCCCCGGCCCTGGCCCGTACCTCCAGCGGACCGCACACGTAGCGCGGGCGCGGGTCCAGCGGGTGCGGCACGTTCGCCAGCAGGACGGTCAGCGGCTGCTCGGCGCGCAGGGTCACCGCGGTGCCCGGCCCCGCCGATCCGACGAACTCCACCGAGCCGTCGGGGTCGACCCTCACGCCCTGGAAGAAGGACAGCGAGGGCGGCAGGTCGCGCGGGCCCAACCCGTGCTTGGCCGCGGCCAGTTTGAACAGCTCGCGTCCCGCAGGGGTGCCGCCGTGCGGCGAACCGTCGCCGTAGCGTGCGGTGTTGCGGGCCGCCGAGGACGTACCGCACAGCGTGTCGTGCCGGCCGCTGGTGTCGGCGACCAGCGAGGCCAGCACCCGGCCCTGGTCGGACAGCAGCAGCCGGCCGGCCCCGAGGTAGGCGTTCCACTGGACCTTCACCGTGTCGGCGACGTTGAGCCGCTCCCACGGCCGGCCCTCGGCGAACAGCAGCAGATGCGCGCACGCGGTGCCGGTCGGGTCGGCGAGCCGCAGCTCCGTGCCGCGGGCCAGCACCTTGTGCGTGTAGTTGCCGCCCGCCACCGTCTCGGCCCAGACCAGCCCTTCGGGCGCGGGCACCAGCGGCATCGCCGCCGCACGCTTGCCGTCCTGCGCCCGGGCGTGGTCCCGGGCGCCGTACGTCGTCCCTGTCGCCACGGTGCTGCACCTCCGTCACGTATTTCTGTCGTTTGACAGAAATTAGAGGTCGACGGATTCCGGCCGATTGCCCGGGTGTTGCGCCCGGGTTACCGGCCGCTCACCGCCCGCGGCCGGTGCGGGCGCGGACGGGCGCTGTGCGACGATCACGAGGTGAGTACCAGCGGACGGCGCGTCGGACGGCCCAGGGCGCAGCAGCGGCCCGACAGCGGGATGACGGCCAGGCAGGAACTCCTCGCGGCCGCGGCGGAACTCTTCACCACCCTCGGCTACACCGCGACCACCACCCGGGCCGTCGCCGAACGCGCCGGCATGCGGCAGGCGTCGATGTACCACTACGTCGGCGGCAAGGAGGACCTGCTCGCCGAGCTGCTCGAGGGGACCGTCACACCGTCCCTCGCGCTGGCGCGGGCGCTGCTCGCCGACGGGTCGAGGACCGCGGAGCAGCGGCTGTGGGAGCTGTGCCGCTCCGACGTCGAACTGCTGTGCGCGGGACCGTACAACCTGGGCGCGCTCTACCTCCTGCCGGAGGTGCGGGCCGAGCGCTTCGCGCCCTTCAGGGACGCACGCGCCGACCTCAGGTCCGCGTACGCCGCGCTGCTGGCCGCCACTTCGGCCGGGTCCGCGCTCCCGGCGGCGGAACTCGCCGTCCGCGCCGACCTGCTCTTCGCCCTCATCGAGGGCGTCATCCTCGCCCCCCGCCGCCCCACTCCCGGCTTCGCCGCCGCCACCGCCGACGCGGCACTGCGGGTGGCGGGGGTCTGACCCCGGGGCGGGCACCTGTCATGACGTCCCACGCGCGGGGTGGGGACGTCTCGTGCGGCCGGCTCGGCACGGGGCGCCGCGGTCCCGGGCCGGGTTGCGGGGGTGGGCACCGTGAGGTCCGGCCCATGGGGTCCCGGGTCCGGGAGAGGACGCGGGACCCCGTGGGCAGGCCGCAGGTGTGGGTGGGTCGAGGGGCGCGGGTGTATCCGGGGGGCCGTGGCGGGAGGCTACGGCGTCGGTGCGGGGACCGCGGGTGCGGGCGCCGCACCGGCGGTCGTCTTGTGCCCCCGCCGGGAGCGCAGGGCGCGCCAGGTGGCGCCCACGGCGAGTGCGGCCGCAAGGAAGAGCAGCGTGAACCACTGGAAGTACCAGTGCGTGCCCGAGGGGTCGTAGACCGCGGCCCGCGGCCAGGCGAGGTTGACCGTCATGGCCAGCCCGTAGAGCAGGGCTGCCGCGTTGACCGGGACGCCCCAGCGGCCCAGCGAGAAGACGGGGTCGCCGGACTCGTCGGTGGCGGGTGGCAGGGGCGCGCGCAGCCGGCGCAGCAGCAGGGGGCCGGTGACCATCGAGTACGCGAGGTAGAGCATCACGATGCACGTGGTGCCGATGGCCAGCCACGCCTCGGGCGACGTGAAGGCGATCAGCAGCAGCGCGGCCGACAGCACCCCCACCACCAGGGCCGGGGCGGCCGGCTGGCCGGTGCGCGGGGAGACCCGGGACAGGGCGGGGGAGAAGGGCAGCGCGCGGTCGCGGGCCATCGAGAAGAGCATCCTGGTGGCGGACGTCTGGATGGCCAGGGTGGCGACCGCGACGGCCAGTGCGACGTCGCAGAGCAGCACGCGGCCGAGGCCGCCGCCGAGCCGGCTGGTGAGCACGTAGGACAGCCCGTCGGTGCCGAGCCTGCCGTCCGTGAGGCTGGGCGCGGCCAGCAGTGCGGCCAGGACCAGCAGCGACGCGAGCAGTCCGGCCGCGGTCAGCGCGGTGAGGATCGTGCGCGGGGCGACCCGGCGCGGGTGCCGGGTCTCCTCGCTCATCTCGCCCGCGCTGTCGAAGCCGATCATGACGTAGGCCGCGGCGAACGAGCCGACCAGCAGGGCGGAGCCGCCGCCCCCGGTGTGCACGGTGACCGAGGGGGAGCGGTCGGCGTGGGTGAGCAGCAGCACGACGATGAGGACGGCGCCGGCGATCTCGGCGGTCACGCCGATCCTGTTGACCAGCGACATGACCTTGTTGTCCAGCAGGTTGACCGCCGTGGTGAGCACCAGCAGCGCGATGCCGAGCAGTGCCGCGTTGGCCGCGCCGTCCGAGGACACCGGCGAGGGGTCGGTGCCGATCAGCTGGAAGCCTGACCAGACCGCGGGCAGCACCACCTGGAGGGCGAGCGCCGCGGCGGCGACCACCACGATCTGCCCGAGCACCATGATCCAGCCCGCGTACCAGCCGAAGACGGCGTTGCTCAGCCGGCTGGACCACTGGTAGACGGCGCCGGATATCGGGTAGCGGGCGGCGAGTTCGGCGAAGCACGCGGCGACGAGCAGCTGGCCGATCAGCACCGCGGGCCAGGTCCAGAAGAAGCGCGGGCCGCCGAAGGAGTAGCCGAAGGCGAAGAACTGGAAGACCGTGGTCAGCACGGAGATGAAGGAGAAGCCGGCCGCGAAGGACGCGTAGCGGCCGAGGCTGCGGTGCAGTTCCTGGCGGTAGCCGAAGTCCGCGAGGGCCGCTGTGTCCTCGCGGTCCTGGTTGTCCGGCGGTTGCGTACGGGCGTCGGATGGTGCGGTGGCGGTCATGGGCCGGCCCCCTTGGTCAGGTATTCCTGTCGATCGACAGAAATTAGGGAGCCGGTGTTTCGGCTGAATGACGCGGCCATGTCGGGCACGGGCCGAAGTGCTCACGCGGCCCCCGCCGGCCCGAGGGTCCGTCAGGGGGTGTGGTGCGGGGGCCCGGGAGCCGGCGACGGCTGCCGCCGCACCGGCTCGGGATTGCCGCTGAATTCGCGATACATCGCGGTTGCCCATTCCGCGGAATTCGCGATATGTTCGGCCGCGGATATACGGGAACGAGGAATGTCAGGGGGTGGGTCGGACGGCCGGTCGGCGCAAGCTCTCGAACCCGCTGGCCCTGGCGGTCATGGTGCTGCTCGGTGAACGCCCGATGCACCCCTACGAGATCGCCCGGGTGCTGCGGCAGCGCGGCAAGGAACACAGCATCAAGATCAACTACGGCTCGCTCTACACCGTGGTGCAGAACCTCGAGAAGCACGGCTTCGTGACCGTCGCCGGCGTCCAGCGGCAGGGCAACCGCCCCGAGCGCACCCTCTACGGCCTCACCGACGATGGCCGCATCGAGATGCACGACGGGCTCGCCGACCTGGTCGCCGTACCCGTACCCGAGTACCCGGCGTTCGAGGCGGGGCTCTCGCTCATCGAGGCGCTGCACCCGGACGAGGCGGTGGAGCTGCTCACCGAAAGGGCCGCGGCCCAGGAGGTCCAGGCCGCCGCCCTGCGCGGGGTCCTGGCCAAGCTCGGCGCGGAAGTACCGCGGCTGTTCCTGATCGAGACCGACTACAAGGCCCGCATGCTCGAAGCGCAGGCGGCCTGGATCCGCGACCTGCTCGCCGAGATCGCCGCGGGCACCCTGTCGGGCATCGGCGAGTGGCGCGGCTGGCACGAGACCGGGAACGTGCCCGAGGGGTGGTCGGAACTGGAGGACCAGTTCCGCGACTTCGACGCGGCGGAGGTGCGGGCAGAAGAGCCCGGCAGGCAGCCGGCCGCAGCGCGCAGCGGGCCCGACGGCCTCGCGGCGGAAGGGGAGCGGCCCGACGGCACCGGCTGACCCGACCGAAAAGAACCCGGCCCCGCTGCGGCAACAGCGGAGGCCGGGACACGAACCACCGACCGGACACCCGCGGGCAGCGGACGTCGGGCGATCGGGGTGCGGCACATCCACGATAGCCCGGCTCCTCCCGCAGGCGCTCCGGTGATCCGGCACACCCAGAACGCAACCGGAGGATCACCCATGACCACCGCAGAGCCCGCCGTCGTGGCGGACGGGCTGACCAAGACCTACCCCGGCGGGGTGCGAGCCCTCGACGGCATGGGCGTCACCGTCGCCGCGGGCACCGTCTTCGGCCTGCTCGGCCCGAACGGCGCAGGCAAGTCCACCACCGTCAAGATCCTCACCACCCTGGCCCGCCCCGACTCGGGCACCGCGCTGGTCGCCGGGCACGACGCGTTGCGCCACCCTGACCGGGTCCGCCGCGCGATCGGCGTCGTCGCCCAGAAGTCCGGCGCCGACCCGGTCGCGACCGGCCGGGAGAACCTGCTGCTCCAGGGGCGGCTCTACGGCGGCCGCGGCGCCGCACTCGGCAGGCGCGCCGACGAACTGCTCGACCGCTTCGACCTGTCGGCGGCCGGCGGCCGGCTGGTGCGTACGTACTCCGGCGGCATGCAGCGCCGCCTCGACGTGGCGCTCGGCCTGATGCACCGCCCGCAGGTGCTGTTCCTCGACGAGCCGACGACCGGGCTCGACCCGGAGGCGCGCACCGCGATGTGGGACGAGATATCCCGGCTGGCCGGCGACGAGGGCCTGACGATCCTGCTCACCACGCACTACCTGGAGGAGGCCGACCGGCTCGCCGAGCGGATCGCGATCGTCGACCGCGGGCGGGTGGTCGCCGAGGGCACACCCGACGAGCTCAAGGGCGAACTGCGCGGCGACGCCGTCCACGTGGAGCTGCGCGACACCCCCGGCGAGATCGACGCCCATCTGCTGGCCACCGCGCTGCGCGAGTTCGCCGCGGTGCGCGAGGTGACGGTGGACGGCAGGCGGCTCAGCGCCCGCGCGGACGACGGACCGGCCGCGGTACCGCAGGTGCTGACCGTGCTGGAGCAGCAGGGCGCCACGGTGGCGTCCGTCACGGTGGCCCGGCCGTCGCTCGACGACGTCTACCTGCGCTACGCGGGCCGCAGGTTCGCCGAGGCGGACACCGACCCGGCCGGCGCGGGCGCGGGTGGCGCGGGCGCGAAGGACGCGGTCACCGCGGGCAATGCGGGAGGGACCCGATGAGCGCAGAAACCCTGTACCAGACCTGGTACATGACGCAGCGCCAGCTGCTGGCGATCCTGCGCCAGCCGGTCTTCCTGGTCGTCACGCTGGTCCAACCGGTGATCTGGCTCTTCCTGTTCGGCTCGCTCTTCCGCAAGGTGGTCGAACTGCCGGGCTTCGGCGCCGGGTCGTACCTCGACTACCTGGTACCCGGTGTCGTCGTGATGAGCGCGGTGTCCTCCAACATGTGGGCGGGCATGGGCACGTTGGAGGAGATCGAGCGCGGCACCCTCAACCGCTTCCTGACCACTCCGGTCAGCCGTGCCGCCCTGATGAACGCCAACGTGGTGCAGCAGGGATTCAGCACGGCGGCCCAGTCGGTGCTGATCGTGCTGCTCGGCAAGCTCGGCGGCGCCGACTACCCGGGCGGGATCACCGGGCTGCTGGTGCTGCTGGTGGCTTCCGTGCTGCTCGGCACGGTGTTCGGGGCGAGCTCGAACGCGGTCGGCATGCTGGTCAGGCAGCGGGAGAGCATCATCGGGATCAACTCCTTCCTGCTGCTGCCGCTGACCTTCCTGTCCTCGGCCTTCATGGCACCCGGCCTGATGCCCTCCTGGATGCGGCACGTCGCCGACTTCAACCCGGTCAACTGGGCACTGGTCGCGGGCCGTTCCGCGATGGCGCAGGACCCGGACTGGGGTGACGTGCTCGGCCGCGGCGGCGCGCTGCTTGCGCTCGCGGTGGCCGCGGTGTGGCTGTCCACCCGGACCTTCCGCTCCTACCAGCAGTCCGTCTGAGCACCGCGGCAGCGCGCGGCCGGTCACCGTCCTTCCCGAGGTGACCGGCCGCGGTGCGTCCGTGGCGGGCTGGGCCGCCCCCGCGGCGGCGGGCTACGGCCGGCCGCCGGCCTCCTGCTCCCTTTCCACCTCGGCGTTCCACTCACGCTTGGACGACTGCCAGCCGTCCTCGTCGGCGCCCCGCCGCCAGTAGCCCGACACCGAGAGCCGTTCGCGCGCGATACCGCGGTCCAGCCGGACGAAGCGGCGCAGTTCCTTGACGAAGCCCGCTTCGCCGTGCACGAAGACCTGGACGTCGCCGGGCGGGAAGTCCAACCCGGTGACGGCGGCCACCAGTGCCTCGCCGACCGGCCGGTCGCCCCGGTGCAGCCAGACCACCTCGACGTCACCGGGGACCTGGAGCTTCTGCTCCTCGGCGGGGCCCGCGACCTCGACGAAGACCTTCGCCACCGCGCCGGGCGGCAGCTGCTCCACGGCCGCGGCGACGGCGGGCAGCGCGCTCTCGTCGCCGGCCAGCAGGTGCCAGTCCGCCGCCGGGTCGGGGGCGTACCCGCCGCCCGGGCCCATGAAGGAGATGCCGTCGCCGGGCCGCGCGGCCGCCGCCCACGGCCCTGCCACACCCTCGTCGCCGTGGTGGACGAAGTCCACGGTCAGCTCGCCGGTCGCGGCGTCCCACGCCCGCACCGTGTACGTACGGGTCCGCGGCCACTGGTCGCGCGGCAGGTCGCGGCGCACCGCCTCGAGGTCGAAAGGCTCGGGGTAGACCACGCCCTCGGGCGGGAAGAGCAGCTTGACGTAGTGGTCGGTGTACGCCCCGATCTCCGGCGGATCGGCGGGGTCGACCGCCAGCACCACCCTGATCATGTGCGGGGTCAGCCGCTCGGTGTGCACCACGGTGGCATGCCGGGGCCTGCGGGGCCTGCGTGCCGGTCGCTCGTCGGTGTCCGCCATGAATGAGCCCCGCTCTCTGCCGCAGAAATCCCGTGCGGCTGTCCGTGCTGCCGTGCGTCTCATCAAATCGTACTTAGGTAAGCCTAATCGACAGCCGCGATGCCACCGATTTACTTCGCTTCACAACTTGAAGGCTGCGCGACCCCTTGACGGCCCTCGGGTGTCATCGCTTCCATACAGTTACCAATGGGAGCGCTCCCACAAGCCTCCTGACATTCCGTCACACCACGAACTGAAGCGTTCCATCCCCCCACCGAGAGGAAGCGCACCGTGGTTCCCAATCCGGACGTCCGAAGTCCGCAGAGAAGCATGAGCCGGCTGCGGGTGGTGCTCGCCGCCGTCGTCGCGGCGGCGATGCTCGCGCTGCTGTCGATCGCCGGGCAGACCCACGCCACCGCGGCCGCGCCCGCCGCGGACGCCGGCACCGGCTACTGGCACACCAGCGGCCGGCAGATCCTGGACTCCGGCAACCAGCCGGTGCGTATCGCGGGCATCAACTGGTTCGGCTTCGAGACCAGCAACGACGTGGTGCACGGCCTCTGGTCGCGCGACTACAAGAGCATGATCGACCAGATGAAGACGCTGGGCTACAACACCATCCGGCTGCCTTACAGCGACGACATCTTCAAGCCGGGCACGATGCCCAACAGCATCAACTTCTACAACATGAACACCGACCTCCAGGGCCTCAACTCCCTGCAGGTCATGGACAAGATCGTCAACTACGCGGGCTCGATCGGCCTGCGGGTCATCCTCGACCGGCACCGCCCCGACGCCGGCGGCCAGTCCGCGCTCTGGTACACCAGCACCGTCCCCGAGACGACCTGGATCACCAACCTCAAGGCGCTGGCGACCCGTTACCAGGGCAACACGGCCGTCGTCGGCATCGACCTGCACAACGAGCCGCACGACCCCGCCTGCTGGGGCTGCGGCGACACCACGGTCGACTGGCGGCTCGCGGCCCAGCGGGCGGGCAACGCGATCCTCGGGATCAACCCCAGCCTGCTGATCTTCGTCGAGGGCATCCAGACCTTCAACGGCACCTCGGGATGGTGGGGCGGCAACCTGATGGGCGCCGGGCAGTACCCGGTGCAGCTCAACGTGGCCAACCGGGTGGTCTACTCGGCCCATGACTACGCCACCAGCGTGGCGCAGCAGACCTGGTTCACCGACCCGAGCTTCCCGGCGAACATGTCGGCGATCTGGGACAAGTACTGGGGCTACCTGTTCAAGCAGAACATCGCCCCCGTGTGGGTGGGCGAGTTCGGCACCACGCTCCAGTCCACCGTGGACCAGCAGTGGCTCAAGGCGCTGGTCAGCTACATGCTGCCGACCGCGGGCAACGGCGGCAACAGCTTCAGCTGGACCTTCTGGTCGTGGAACCCGGACTCCGGTGACACCGGGGGCATCCTCAAGGACGACTGGCAGACCGTCGACACCGTCAAGGACGGCTACCTGAGCAGCATCAAGGCCCCGACCTTCGGCGGCTCCTCGGGCAGCACGAACGGCGGTACCTCGAGCGGCACTTCGACGGGCACCTCCACGGGTACGAGCACCGGTACGTCGACGGGTACGAGCACCGGCACCTCGACGGGTACGTCCTCCGGTACATCGTCCGGCACCTCCACGGGTACGAGCACCGGCACCTCGACCGGTACGAGCACCGGGACCTCGACGGGCACGTCCAGCGGCACCACCGGTGGCACCGGCGGGAACCACGGCTGCACCGCCGCCCTGCACGTGGACAACCAGTGGGACGCCGGCTTCACCGCCACCGTCACCGTGACCAACTCCGGCACCGCGGCGACCTCCGGCTGGAAGGTGGCCTGGACCTGGCCCGGGAACCAGAAGGAGACCAGCGGCTGGAGCGCGACCATCACCCAGACCGGTGCCTCGGTCACCGCCGTGAACCTGGCCTACAACGGGGTGATCGCCCCCGCGGCCTCGACCAGTTTCGGCTTCCAGGGCACCTCCTCCGGGACGGTCGGCGCACCGACGCTGACCTGCACCGCGAGCTGACCCGTCCGCCCGGTTCCCTCGCGGTACGACGCCGGCGGGCTCCCTTCGGGGGGCCCGCCGGCGGCCGTGTGAATGACCTCGTGCAAACCCCTAGGCATACCGACTGGTCGGTACTAGCCTCTGCACACTCCGTCACTCCACCCGGTTTTCCCGTACCTCCAGGAGGAGCCGCATGTCCGCCACACCGACGTCGTTCGACGCCAACAGACCCGGACCACAGGCCACGGGCGGCGACACCCGTACCGTGTTGCAGCGGCTCTACCGCCGCGACCTGGCCGCGTACCCGGCCACCGGGCCCCGGATGGCGTATCTGGCCATCGTGGTGGTCACCACGGTCGTGCTCTACTACATGCTCTACATCCAGTACGCGGTCGCCACGTCGATCATCACCCACTTCGACATGACCTACCGCTACTTCGTGTGGGTCTCGGTGATCGGCAACGCGGTGGGCGCCTTCGCCTCCCTGGTGGCCGGGCTCGCGGACCGCTGGGGCCGGGCCAACATGGTGGTCTACGGGCTGCTGATCGCCTCGCTGCTGGTCTTCTTCGGGCTGCCGAACGCCGGCGGCAAGGCCACGTATCTCGTGCTGTTCGCACTGGTCAGCATCGTCGAGGGCATCGTGCTCGTCGCCACACCCGCGCTGATCAGGGACTTCTCGCCACAGCTCGGCCGGGCCACCGCGATGGGCGCCTGGACGATGGGACCGGTCGTCGGCAGCCTGGTCGTCACCACCGTCACCAGCCAGACCCTGGACACCTCCAGCTGGCAGGACGAGCTGCGCTACTCCGCGATCGCCGGCCTGGTCGTCTTCGTGATCGCCATCTTCGCGCTGCGCGAGCTCTCGCCCGGCCTGCGCGACCAGATCATGGTCACCCTGCGGGACCGCGCCCTGGTCGAGGCGCGCGCCAAGGGCATCGACCCGCAGGCCGCCAGGCGCGGCGAGTGGCGGCAGATGCTGCGCCTCGACATCGCGGGATCGGGTCTGGCCATCGCCCTGTTCCTGCTGCTGTACTTCGCCGCCGTCGGCAACTTCGTCGTCTACTTCGCCACCACCTACGGCTACAGCGAGCAGCGGGCCAACGCCGTCGCCAACTGGTACTGGGCGGCCAACGCCATCGCCCTGGTCGTGGTGGGCCTGCTGTCGGACCGGCTCAAGGTGCGCAAGCCGTTCATGATCATCGGAGCCGTCGGCTCCATCGTGATGACCGCGATCTTCGCCACCCGGGCGACCCATCCGACCACCGACTACTACACCTTCGCCTGGCTCTTCGTCGGCATCGGCGTCTTCAGCGGAGTGGCCTACGGGCCGTGGATGGCCGGCTTCACCGAGACGGTGGAGAAGCACAACCCGGCCGCCACGGCGACCGGCCTCGCGGTGTGGGGCTGGACGATCCGCATCGTCGTGGCGGTCTCGTCCGCGCTCATCCCGGTGCTGGTCACCTCGGTGACGCCGCTGGTCGACCACGGACCGCAGGTCACCGCCGCGCAGGCGCAGGCCGCACCGGCGCTCGCCATCGTCGGCGCCCACCCCGACATCTTCGCCGAGCTGGGCAAGTTCCCGCCGGGCAAGGCGCCCGCCGACGTCATGGCCCGCGCCGTGCAGGAGGTCGGCCCCGCCGACCTCGCCACCGTGCAGAAGGCGCAGCCGCAGCTGGCGGTGCTCCAGAAGTACGGCACCAAGGTGCAGAAGGCCGCACACGACGGGCCGGGCCAGTGGCGCACCTGGTGGTGGATCTGCGTCGGCGGCCAGGTGCTCTTCCTGCCCTTCGTCTTCCTGATGGCCGGACGCTGGAGCCCGTCCCGCGCCCGGGAGGACGCTGCCCTCCACCAGGCGGCGGTCGACCGCGAACTGGCCTCCCTCACCTGAGGACCCGCCGGTGTCCCCGGCGGGTGCGCGGGGTCGGGCACCCGGCGGGGACACGAGGGCGACCCGGCGCACGCCGATCCCCTCCGTTTCGCGCCGCACGCCGATCCGCCGCGGACGACGGGAAGGCCCCCGGCGCAGGTCCGGGGCCTTCCCCGGCGGTGGCCTCCCGTGCGGTTCCGCACCCGGGCCGGACTCCGGGGGCGGAGCCGGGGGTGGGGTCGGGAGGGGCGTAGCCAGGAACCGGCCGTCCCGTGGCGCCCCAGCCGCTACAGTGCGGCGACATGACCGAACGTCCGTTTGAGGCCTTGGGGTTGAGCCCGGACGCCGACCGGGCGTACTCGCTCCTGGTGTCCACCCGCGGCGTCGCCCCGGCCGAACTGGCAGGTCAGATGGGCGTGTCGGCGGAACGCGCGCAGGCCGCCTGCGGCGAGCTGGCGGCGCGCGGCCTGGCCCGCCGCGGCCGGGACGGGCGGTGGTACCCGGTGCCGCCGCACGCCGGTTTCCGGCCACTGCTGTCGCGCGCGCAGGAACAGCTGCGCGCGGGACGGGAGTTACTCGACCGGCTCGACGTGGAATACCAGCGGGTCCACCAGGGCCACCGCGCCGACGAGGTGGTCCAGGTGGTGGCCGGCCGGGCCGCGATCCGGCGCCGGATCGAGGACGTCAGGGGCACGGCCCGCAAGGAGGTCGCCTCCTTCGTGCCGGGCTCCGCGGTGGCGCCGCGGGAGACGGTGCCCGGCGGGGTCCGCCGCCGGGTGGTGTTCGAGCGCGCCGGGCTCGAGGCGGCCGGGGCGTTCGGGCCGCCGGGAGATCCGCTGATGTCGGCGAGGGTGGCCGGCCGGCTGCCGGCCCGCCTCGACATCGCCGACCGCGAGGTCGCCCTGCTGCCGCCGGCCGCGGAGGACGCCGCCGACCCGGTGATGCTGGTGGTGCTGCCCGGCCCGCTGCTCGACGCGCTGACCGCGCTGTTCGACGCGGTCTGGGCGGGTGGCGTCCCGCTGGTGCGCCGCCCGGAGGCCCAGCAGCCGCGCAGCGCCCTGCGCTCGCGGATCCTGGCGATGCTGGTGAGCGGCAGCACCGACGCGGCGATGGCCCGCTCGCTCGGGGTCGCGGTGCGCACGGTGCAGCGGCACGTCGCCGCGATGCAGCGCGAGGCGGGCGTCGACAACCGCATCCAGCTGGTGTGGCACGCGGCCCGGCACGGCTGGCTGGACGACCAGCCCGGCGGCCACCCCGAGGGGAACGCGCGCCGGCCGTCCGGATGACGGGAAGGCGACTCCGCCCAGCGGGACCCGCGATGTCAGGTATTCGTCAAGGGTTTGACGAATCCTTGGTGCATGTGTGGCACAGGTATACGCCAGCGGTCTGATCGACCGTGACCAACCGCGACGGCCGCCGCCGCGGCGCGGTCCCACCCGCCCCAGGGAGAACCCCTTGCGCATACCCGTTCCCAGACGCAGCCGCCGCACCGCCGGTGTGGTGGCGTCTCTCGCCTCGGCCGCCCTCGCCGTGGTGGGCCTGCAACTTCCCGCCGCCGCACCGGCGTCCGCCGCGCCGTCCCACCGGCCGGACGTCGTACGCCAGTGCGCGGACGCCAAGCCGGGGGAGTTCTCCTGCTTCGCGCTGCGCAGGACCGACGTGCCGGCCAGGGCGGGCGTCCAGCCGCACGCCGCCACCCCCGACGGCTTCGGCGCGACCGATCTGCAGAGCGCGTACGCGCTGCCGCCCGACGGCGGCGCGGGCCAGACCGTCGCCATCGTGGACGCCTACGACGACCCGACGGCGGAGGCGGACCTGGCGGTCTACCGCCAGCAGTACGGGCTGCCGGAGTGCACCACCGCCAACGGCTGCTTCAGCAAGGTCAGCCAGCGCGGCGGCAGCGACCTCCCCGACCCCGACCCCGACTGGGCGGGCGAGATCTCGCTCGACCTCGACATGGTGTCGGCGGCCGCGCCCAACGCGCACATCCTGCTGGTCGAGGCGGACTCGGCGTTCTTCGACGACCTGGGCGCCTCGGTGGACCAGGCGGTCGCGCTGGGCGCGAAGTACGTCTCCAACTCCTACGGCACTGGCTACGACAGCACTCCCGGCAGCGGTGAGGACCCGTCAGAGGCCAGCAGCATGGACCCGTACTACAACCACCCGGGCGTCGCGGTCGTCGCGTCGAGCGGTGACGACGGCTTCGGGGTGAGCTACCCCGCCGTCTCGCCGTACGTCACGGCCGTCGGCGGCACCGCGCTCGCCAGGGACCCGGGCACCGCCCGCGGCTGGCGCGAGTCGGTGTGGAACAACTCGCACGGCGCCCCGGGCTCCGGCTGCTCGCTCTACGAGCCCAAGCCCGCCTTCCAGACCGACAGCGTCTGCGACATGCGCGGTGAGGCCGACGTCGCGGCGGTCTCCGACCCGGTCACCGGCGTCGCGGTCTACCAGACCTACGGCAACGACGGCTGGGCGGTCTACGGCGGCACCAGCGCCGCCTCCCCGCTGATCGCGGGCGTCTACGCGTCGGCCGGCACCCCCGGCGAGGGCACCTACCCCAACGCCTACCCGTACGCCAAGCCCGGATCGCTCAACGACGTGACCGCGGGCGACAACGGCTCCTGCACCCCCGACGCCCTGTGCACCGCGGGACCCGGCTGGGACGGCCCCACCGGTCTTGGCACGCCCAACGGCCTCGCCGCCTTCACCAGCGGCCCGCACGGCGTCTTCACCGGCACCGTCACCGACCGGGCCACCGGCGCGCCGATCGCCGGCGCCACCGTCAAGGCCGGAGACCACAGCGCGACCACCGGCGCCGACGGCACCTACAAGCTCGACGTGCCCCCGGGCAGTTACGACCTGACGGCCGCCGCGTACGGCTACTCCACCGGCAGCGCGAGCGGCGTCGACCTCGCCGACGGCGCCACCGTCACGGAGTCCTTCGCCCTCGACGCGGTGCCCACCAGGACCGTCTCCGGGCGGGTCAACGACGGTTCGGGACACGGCTGGCCGCTCTACGCCACGATCACCGCCGACGGCGTGCCCGGCGGACCGGTCTTCACCGACCCCGCCACCGGCGCCTACACCCTGACGCTGCCGCAGAACGCCTCCTACACGCTGCACATCGCCGCCAACTACCCCGGATACCAGGCGGTGAGCAAGGCGGTGCAGGTCGGGTCGGCCGACCAGACCCTCAACGTGGCCGTGCCGGTGGACAGTTCCTCCACCGAGGCACCCGGCTACGCGGTGAACCTGGACGGCGCCACCGAGCCCTTCACCTCCACCACCGCCCCGCCGGCCGGCTGGAGCGTCGCCGACGCCGACGGCACCACCGGCGGCTGGACCTTCGACGACCCGGGCAGCCGGGGCAACCGCACAGGCGGCAGCGGCGGCTTCGCCATCATCGACAGCGACGACATCGGGCAGGACCTGGACCAGGACACCTCCCTGCTCTCGCCGTCCTACGACCTGAGCGGCGACACCGCGCCGATCCTCGGCTTCGACACCGACTACAAGTCGTTCTCCAACTCCACCGCGGACGTGGACGTCTCAGGCGACGGCGGCGCCACCTGGTCCACGGTGTGGGAGAAGACCACCACCACGGTGGCCGGAGCCCACGTCGAGATCCCGCTGAGCGGCTACGCGGGCAAGAGCGACGTACGGCTGCGCTTCCACTACACCGGCAGCTGGGCCTACTGGTGGCAGCTGGACAACATCTTCGTCGGCAAGCGCACCTACGACCCGGTGCCCGGCGGCCTGGTGGTCGGCAACGTCACGGACGCCAACACCAAGGCGGGGGTCAACGGCGCCACCGTCACCAGCACCGACCGGCCCGCCGACCACACCACCACCAGCGCCACCCCGGACGACCCGAACCTGGGCGACGGCTTCTACTGGACCTTCTCCCACCTGACAGGCAAGCACCCGATCAGCGCGGCGGCCTCGCACTACACCGGTGCGTCCGCCATCGCGAACATCCCGCCGGACGGCGTCGTCGCGCGCAACCTCGCCCTCAAGGCCGGCCGGCTCAAGGTCACCCCGGCCTCGATCGACAAGACGGTCGCCTGGGGCAAGAGCACGTCCCAGACCCTGACGGTCAAGAACACCGGCACCGCGCCGGCCACCCTGACCCTGGGCGAGACCCCGGGCGGCGTCGTGGTCGCGAAGGCCGGCGCCCCGCTCAACCTGGTCAAGGGCCGCTACTCGCCGCTGTCGCTGGCCGCGCATGGTGCGAAGGCCGGTGCCACCTCCAAGGCCGCCACCGCCGCCCCGAACGCCGCGGGCGACGCCTGGCAGCCGGTGCCCGACCTGCCGGTCCCGGTCGGCGACAACGCGGTCGTCAGCTACCAGGGCACCGTCTACTCGGTGTTCGGCTACACCGGTCTCGACGACACCAGCGACATGTACGCGTACAGCGCGGACAGCGGCGCCTGGACGAAGCTCGCCTCCGCCGCCGACACCCGTGAGGCACCCGCGCACGGCGTCATCAACGGCAAGATCTACGCGTCGGGCGGCTGGGGCGCGAGCGGCAACCCCGACGCCAAGCTCGAGATCTACGACATCGCCACCAACGCGTGGAGCACCGGGGCCAGTTCGCCCAAGCCCTACGCGGGCGCGGGCTCCGCGGTGCTGAACGGCAAGCTGTACTCGGTCGGCGGGTGCACCGCCGACGCGTGCGGTGTCACCGACGTGACGGCGTACGACCCCGCCACCAACACCTGGTCCACGGCGGCCGCCTACCCCGAGGACGTCGCCTGGGAGTCCTGCGGCGCCGTCAGCGGCAAGCTCTACTGCGCCGGCGGCACCACCGACGCGGGCAGCATCACCCACGGCTACGTCTACGACCCGGCGGCCGACGCCTGGTCGCCGATCGCCGACCAGCCCACCGACGCCTGGGGCGCGGCCTACACCTCCGCCAACGGGCTGCTGCTGGTCAAGGGCGGCGCCGTCAACGCGGGCGCGGCCCTGACCAACCAGACCTGGGCCTACCAGCCCGACGACAACACCTGGACGGCCCTGCCGAACTCCACCGCCTCGCTCTACCGCGGCGGCGGCTCCACCGGCTTCTACGCCGTCGGCGGCCTCGCCGGCCAGGTCCCCGCGAAGACCGCGGAGGTCCTGCCGGGCTACGACCAGGCCGACAGCGCCGACGTCAGCTGGCTGAGCGAGAGCGCGGACACGGTCACCGTGCAGCCCGGTGCCAGCGCGACCGTGACGGTCACGCTCGACGCGTCCGCGCCGGACATCAGCCAGCCCGGCACGTACACCGCAGGGCTCGCCCTCGCCTCCGACACGCCTTACCCGCTCGCGCCGGTGGGTGTCTCGCTCACCGTCAAGCCGCCTGCCACCTGGGGCAAGATCACCGGCACGGTGTCCTCCGGCGGTGCGCCGCTCAGCGGCGCGACCGTGCAGATCAACACCTGGGCGACCCACTACACCCTCAAGACCGCCAAGGACGGCACCTACGCGCTCTGGCTCGACGTCAGGAACAACCCCCTCCAGCTGATCGTGGCCAAGGACGGCTACCAGCCGACCACGACGACGATCCGCATCGTCAAGGGGGTGACGACCACCGCGAACTTCAGCCTCCTGAAGGACTGACCGCCGGCCGGGGGAGGGGCCGGACCGCGCGTCCGGCCCCTCCCCCCCGCATCCGGCCCGGGGCCGGGCGGCAGGCCAGGACCGACCGCAGAGCGGAAGCACGCGGGCGACCTCGGCGGATGCCCTCAGAGCTCGTGGTCCCTGGCCAGCTCCTCCCAGCGGATGGCGCGAAGCGCGGGATCGGCATCCGTGCCCGACGGCACGTCAGGGAGGGGCTGGAACCAGGCCACGGCGAGAGCCGAGCGGTGCAGCACCGGGTCGAGTCCGGGGTCGACCGCCGTCGAGACGAAGAGACCGATGCAGGCCACCGCGGGCAGCACCTCGACAGGGCCGAAGGCGCCGCCGCTCTGGTCCGGGTACTCGCGGGAGGGCGGCACGAGATGGAACGGCGCGGAGGGAAAGGCCCGTTCGGCCATCCGGCCCAGGCCTGTGACCCGCATGTCGTTGATGCGTTTGTAGGGGTAGCCCTCCAGAAGTCCCCTGTAGGTCGAGGACATCCGCAGTTCTGCGAGTTCGATCGAGAGACCGGACGAGAGGACCAGGTGGCTCAGCGGCATGCCCAGACCCTATGCGCATGATCCTTTTCCGGCGCGCCGCCCCCCGGAACTGCCGGTTCCGCTCGGCGACCGGTGACGGCGTGACCGCGGGCGGGCGCGGGACGCGGGTGCGAACCGGCCGCGGGCGGGTCCCGCCGCGGGTGGGAGACCGCGGTACCCGACCGCGAGGAGCACCCCCTGGCGGGCTCAGCGCCGGAGGCGGTTCAGGGTCGCGGAGAGTTCCGCGTCGAGGATGTGCTCGGCCTCTCCCGCCGCGCCGGAGGCGATGGCCGAGACCAGCGCCGCGTGCGCCGCGTCCCCCGTGGCGGGGTCGGCCTCGCGCAGGCCGAGCAGGTCGACGAGGTCGACCAGGGCCTCCCGCAGCGCCGGGGCGAACTCGGCGAAGAGGTCGGTGAGCACGGGATTGCGGGCCGCGGCCACGATGGCCGAGTGCAGCGCGATGTCGGCGTCGACGAAGGCCGCGTCGTCAGCCGCAGCGGCGAGCCGTCGCGCGGCGAGCGCGGCGACCATCGCCTCGATGTCGGCGTCGGTGCGCCGCTCCGCGGCGAGCCGCGCCGCCTGCACCTCGATCATCGCCCGCACCTCGTAGACCTCGGCGACGGCCGCCCGCCGCAGCCTGGTCCCGAAGTCCTCGTGCGGCTCTGTGGAGACCACGAAGACCCCCGCGCCCTGCCGGGACTTGACCAGTCCGGCCTCGGCGAGTGCCCGCACCGCCTCGCGTACGGTCGACCGCCCGACGCCGAGTGACGCGGCGAGCGCGGTCTCGCCGGGCAGCTTGGTGCCCACCGGCCACTGCCCGCCGAGGATCTGCTCGCGCAGATGCTCGGTGGCCTGTTCGACCAGCGGGCTGGGCCGCAGTGAACCGAGCGCCATGGGGAGCTCACCTCTCAGGTTGTCTGAGGACTTGATCACCGTTAGTCTACCCGGCATGACGCAGCGGGGTCTCCTTCTCGGATGCCGTGGCGGGGCCTGAAGCGACCGGCACCCCGCCACGGGGTTCGGTGCTGCCGGTCGTCCCGGCACGCACCCAGGAACGGACGCACCCCATGACCACCTCACCCGAGGCCACCGCCTTCCCCACCCTGCGCAGCCCGCGCGGCCCGGTGCCGCCCGCCGCGCCGCCGTGGAACCCGCAGCGCGGCAGCGCGATGCCGTCGCACCGCTACCGGCCCGCCCACGAGCGGGTCGGGATCCCCGCCGTGAACGCCAGGAGGTGGCCGTCGCGGCGGATCGAGCAGGCACCCCTGTGGGTGCCGGTCGACCTGCGGGACGGCAACCAGGCGCTGGCGGAACCCATGGACCCGGCCCGCAAGCGCCGGATGTTCGACCTGCTGATCGCGATGGGCTACAAGGAGATCGAGGTCGGCTACCCCTCCGCCAGCCGCACCGACTTCGACTTCGTACGCCATCTGGCCGACAGCGGCGCCGTCCCCGACGACGTGACGGTCGTGGTCTTCACCGCGGCCCGCGCCGACCTCATCGAGACCACCTTCGCCTCGATCCGCGGCCTGACCCGGGTCGTCGTGCACCTGTACACCGCGACGGCCCCGGTGTGGCGGGAGGTCGTGATCGGCCGCGACCGGCGCGAACTGCGCGCGCTGATCGAGGAGTCGGCCACGCAGATGGCCCGGCTGGCCGCAGGGCGGCCAGGTGTGCGTTTCGAGTTCTCGCCCGAGGTCTTCAACATGACGGAGCCCGACTACGTCCTGGAGGTCTGCAACGGGCTCACCGGGCTGTGGGACGCCTCGCCCGACCGGCCGGTGATCCACAACCTGCCGGCCACCGTGGAGATCGCCACCCCGAACGTCTACGCCGACCAGATCGAGTACATGCACCACCACCTGGACCGCAGGGACGCGGTGATCCTGTCCGTGCACCCGCACAACGACCGCGGTACGGGCGTCGCCTGCGCCGAACTCGCCGTGCTGGCCGGTGCCCAGCGCGTCGAGGGCTGCCTGTTCGGCAACGGTGAACGCACCGGCAACGTCGACCTGGTGACGCTCGCGCTCAACCTGCACACCCAGGGAGTCGACCCGATGGTCGACTTCTCCGACATCGACGAGATCCGCCGCACCGTCGAGCACTGCAACCGGCTGCCGGTCCCCGGCCGCCACCCGTACGCCGGCGACCTGGTGCACACCGCCTACTCCGGCACCCACCAGGACGCCATCAAGAAGGGCTTCGACCGGCACGCCCGGCTGGCCGCGGAGGCGGGCCTGCCCGCCGGGGAACTGCCCTGGGCGGTGCCCTACCTGCCGATCGACCCCGCCGACATCGGCCGCGACTACGAGGCGGTGATCCGGGTCAACAGCCAGTCGGGCAAGGGCGGTGTCGGCTATCTGCTGGCCACCCACCACGGCCTGGACCTGCCGGCCCCGCTGCGCGCGGACTTCTCCCGCATCGTGCAGCGCGCCGCCGACGACAGCGGCGCGGAGATCACCGCCAAGGAGCTGTGGGAGCTGTTCGAGGAGGCCTATCTCGCCCCGGCCGACGGCCCGTTGGCCGTCTCCGACTGGCGCACCGCGCAAACCGCCCCCGGCGTCCACGACTTCGGCGGGGTGCTGCGCGGAGCCGGCCGCCCGCCCGTCGAGGTGCGCGGCACGGGCAACGGCCCGCTGTCGGCGCTGGCCGCCGCACTGTCAGGCGCCGGCATCGAGGTGGACATCCTCGACTACGCCGAGCACGCCACCGGTTCCGGTCCCGACAGCCCCGCGGTCGCCTACGCCCGCTGCCGGGTCGGTGGCAGTGTCCGGTGGGGAGCGGGGCGCGACACCTCGGTGCTGACCGCCTCGGTACGCGCGGTGCTCGCGGCCGTCAACCGGTGCTGAGGGGTCAGGGCCGGTAGACCTTGCCCGGCTCCGGCGCTGCGGGTGCGAGGAGTTCCGGCACCGTCACGAAGGTGTAGCCCTCCGCCCGCAGCGCGTCGATGATGCCGGGGACGGCCGGGACCGTCCCCTTGTAGAGGTCGTGCAGCAGGATGATGCCGTCCCGGCTCGCGTCCTTGAGTATCCGCTTGTGTATCAGGGCCGAGTCGGTGGTGGCGTAGTCGCTCGCGGTGTCGCTCCACAGCACCTGCGCCAGGCCCAGCTCCTTGCACACCGCGGAGACCTTCTTGTCGGTGCGCCCCTGCGGCGGCCGCATGAGGGTGGGCCGCTTGCCGGTCAGCCGCTCCACCTCGGAGTCGAGGTGGTCGAGCTCGGTGCGGATCTCGGCGGGCTTGAGGTCGGTCAGCCGGCGGTGGGTCCAGGTGTGGTTGCCCAGCACGTTGCCGTTCTGCCCCATCTGCCGCACCAGGTCGGGGTACTTGTCGACATGGTTGTGGCCGAGCAGGAAGAAGGTCACCCGTACCTTCTTCTGCGCCAGCACCTTCAGCAGCGCCGGGGTGTGCTCGCTCGGCCCGGCGTCGAAGGTCAGGGCTATGCACTTGGCCTTGCGGCAGTCCACCGCCCCGGCAGGCAGCGCCGCCTTGCCGCCGGCGCCCCCCTTGCCGTCGGTGTCCGCCGCCTTATACGCCGCCTCGCGCGCGCTCTTCGGCGACTGCGCGTCGTAGGTGGCGCAGCCGGTCAGCGAGAAGGCGAGGGCCGCCGCCGCGAGTCCCGCGGTCAACGCGGTCCGCCGGACCGTACGGGGCGTTTTCGGCATGGCGGGTCCTCCGGGGGTTGGTGCCTGGCTGTGTGAACGCTGTGCGCCGTGGGGCGCGGGTGGTCACTCTACACACCCGCTATACATGATGCGTATAGCGGGTGAGCAGCACCGGGACCCGGAGCTTTCGGGACGGAACACCGCCGGGCAGCAGACACCTGGCGGCCGCGCGCCGTCAGTGCGGGGGCGTCAGCCCGCGGAGGCGAGGGCGTCGACCAGGCGGGAGAGCGAGCCGCCGAGACCCCAGCGGGCGGCCAGCGACCGCAGCTCGCCGGGGGAGGCGGGGGTGCGGGGGAGCGCGGGGTCGAAGACCGGCAGCGGGACGTCCTTCGCGACGGCGACCACCGTCGGCGCGACGTCGAGGTAGTCCGCCGCCGCGGCGATGTTGCGCCGCCGGGCTGGTGTGAGGCGCGAGAAGGGGTCGGCGGCGGCCGCCCGCACCCCGGCGAGGTCGCCGTACTCCGTCACCAGCTGCGCCGCCGTCTTCTCGCCGATGCCCTTCACACCGGGGAGGCCGTCGCTCGGGTCGCCCCGCAGCGCGGCGAAGTCGGCGTACTGGCCGGCCCTGACGCCGTACCGCTCCCCGATGGCGGCCTCGTCGATCACGTCGCAGTCCCCGACGCCCTTGCGCGGATACAGCACCCGCACCCCGCGGGTGTCGTCCACCAGCTGGAAGAGGTCGCGGTCGCCGGTGACGATCGCGACCGGCCCGGGGGCGGCGGACGCCAGGGTGCCGATGACGTCGTCCGCCTCGTAACCGGGCACCCCGACCCTGGCGATGCCGATCGCGTCGAGCACCGCCTCGATCACCGGCACCTGCGGGGACAGCGTGTCGGGCACCTCCTCGGTGCCCTCGGCCTCGTCGGCGACGCGGTGCGATTTGTACGACGGGATGAGGTCCACCCGCCACTGCGGGCGCCAGTCCGCGTCCATGCACGCGACGAGCCCGCCGGGGGAGTGGTCGGTGACCAGCCGGCTGATGAAGTCCAGCAGCCCGCGGACCGCGTTGACCGGGGTGCCGTCGGGCGCCTTCACCGAGTCGGGCACGCCGAAATACGCGCGGAAGTACAGGCTCGCCGTGTCGAGCAGCAGCAGCTTGCCGCCGGGGTTCTGGTCGGTCACCGCGCCAGCATCGCACGCACCACCGACAGCCGGCCGTACGGTGGGCCGATGGCTCACCTGAACCGGGGGCGCGGCTGCGCCGTACGCCGTGTCGTGTCGCTCGTGCCCTCGCTCACCGAGGCGGTCGCCCTGACAGCGCCCGGGCTGCTGGTCGGGGCCACCGACTGGTGCAGCCACCCGGCGGACCTGGACGTGGCGCGGATCGGCGGCACCAAGAACCCGGACGTGGCCGCGGTCACCGCGCTCGCCCCCGACCTGGTGGTCGCCAACGAGGAGGAGAACCGCCCCGCCGACCTCGACGCGCTGCGCGCCGCCGGCGTGCGCGTGCTGGTCACGGAAGTGCGGTCGCTGCCGCAGGCGTTCGCCGAGCTGGACCGGGTGCTCACCGGGGGCTGCGGCCTGGACCGCCCCGGCTGGCTGGACGCGGCCGAGGCCGCCTGGCGGGACGTGGCGGTGCCGACGCGCACGCTGCGCGCGGTGGTGCCGATCTGGCGGCGCCCCTGGATGGTGCTCGGCCGCGACACCTTCGCGGGCGATCTGCTCGGCAGGCTCGGCGTGCTCAACACCCACGCCGGGCACACCGAGCGCTACCCCCGCATCCCGCTGCCCGCGCTGCGGGCCGCCCGCCCCGACCTGGTGGTGCTCCCCGACGAGCCCTACCGCTTCAGCGCGGGCGACGGCCCCGAGGCCTTCCCCGGAGTGCCCGCCGCCCTGGTCAGCGGGCGCCACCTGACCTGGTACGGACCCTCGCTCACCGAGGCGCCCGCCTCACTGTCCCGGGCGCTGGCCGCGGCGGCCGCGGGCTGAGCGGCAGGCGCCGGCAGCCCGCCCGCCAGCAAGCCCCTGACGGTGCCCGTCGCCGCGGCGGCCCAGGCGGCGACCAGGACGGCGTAGAGGGCCGCCGCCAGCCATGCCGCCGCATGCAGCCCGGTGTGCCGGGCCAGCGAGGCGGCGCCGGTCGCGCAGGTGCCGACGGGGAAGGTGAAGGCCCACCAGGTCATCGAGAACCGCATCCCCCGGCGGGCCGCCCGCCCCACCATGGCCGCGGCCAGCGCCAGCCACAGCAGCGCGAAGCCCATGACCGGCACACCGTAGAGGACGGCGACTCCGCGCAGCGCCGTCGCGTACGGCGGCGCGACCGCGTACGGTGCCGCGTCCGCGAGCGCGCCGACCGCCGTCGTGGACTGGCCCAGCGGCCCGAGCACCAGGAAGAGCGCCGGGGTCAGCGCCACCGGCAGCGGCCCGTGGCGCAGCAGCCGCCCCCACACCAGCGGCAGCATCATCAGCGTGGCCAGCAGGCTCAGGCCGAACATCGCGTAGCAGCCGAGGAGCAGCGCCTCGCGTGCCTGCCTGCCGCCCACCGCCAGCCGCGGCACCAGGGCGGGCCCGAGGGCGGCGGCGACCATCGGTGCGACCACCGGCAGCAGCCACACGGGCGAGGCGTCCGCGGTGGCGATCCGGTGCCGGGTGACCATCAGATACGACACCGCCACCGCCACCAGCAGCGCGCTCGCGGTGCCCGCAGTCCACAGCGCCGCGTCCGCGATCACCGCCGCCCGCTCGCCGACCACCCGCGGCCCCAGGGTCAGCGCGCCCGAGCCGACCGAGAGCAGGGCCATCGGCATGCAGCCGTGGAAGGGCGCGACCGCCGGGTCGAGCAACTGCCGCCGCGCCTCGTCGGGGTACCGGGCCCAGTGCGCCGCGCGGACCGCGAGCAGCAGCACCAGCAGCGCGGCCGCCAGCACCCAGATCCCGGTGCACACCTCCGGCAGCCATCCGGGGCGCCCGGGGACCACCGCCCCGGCGTTCGCCACGATCGCCGTCCCCATGACGCCGGCGTACCAGTTCGGCCCGACGTGCCGGAGGGCCTCGGTACGCACGCGGATCCCGGCCGCGACAGCAGTGGTCATGCCCTCCACGATCGGCGGGGCCGCGGCCCGCCGGTAGCACCCGCCGGGCTATCGGGTCATAAGCTTGCCTTATGACCAGCACCGGCCCCGCCGCAGGCGACGAGCCCGCCCCGCCCGGCGAGGGCACCGCCCCGGGCGGTCCCGCCGGGCGCGCCCGCGGGACGGGGCACGGCGGCGGGCCGCTGGCGGGACGCGTGCCGGACCTCGCGGCCATGGAGCTGCTGGTCGCCGTCGCGCGGCTGGGAAGCCTGGGGCGGGCCGCACGGGAACTGGGCATCAGCCAGCCGGCCGCCAGCGGGCGGCTGCGCGGGCTCGAACGGCGGCTCGGGGTGGCACTGGTCCGGCGTTCGCCGGGCGGGTCGGCACTGACGGATTCCGGCGCGCTGGTCACCGAGTGGGCGCGCCGGGTGCTGGAGGCCGCGGAGGACTTCGACGCCGGGGCCCGGGCGCTGCGCGGGCGGCGGGACTCGCGGCTGCGGGTCGCGGCCAGCATGACGGTCGCCGAATACCTGCTGCCCGGCTGGCTGACCGCGCTGCACGGGCGGCACCCCGGCACCGCGGTGTCGCTGGCCGCGGGCAATTCCGTGGTCGTCGCCCGGCAGGTCGCCGCGGGAGAGGCCGACCTCGGCTTCGTCGAGGGCCTCGACGTGCCCGCGGCCCTCGACGCCGCCGTGATCGGGCACGACAGGCTGCTGGTCGTCGTCGCCCCCCGGCACCCCTGGGCGGCCCGCCGCCGGCCGCTGCCCGCCGCGGAGCTGGCCGCCACCCCGCTGCTGCTGCGCGAGGAGGGCTCCGGCACCCGGCAGGTGCTGGACGCGGGCCTCGCCGTGCACGGCGGGCCGGCCCTGCCGCTGCTGGAACTCGCCTCCACCACCGCCGTCAAGACCGCTGCCGTCGGCGGCGCGGGACCCGCCGTCCTGAGCGAACTCGCCGTCGCGGACGAACTGTCCGCCCACCGGCTGGTCGAGGTGCCGGTGGCAGGGCTCGACCTGCGCCGGGAGCTGCGCGCCGTGTGGCCGTCGGGGCACCGGCCGGC
Organism: Streptomyces sp. NPDC049040; assembly: GCF_043197715.1. NCBI lineage: Bacteria > Bacillati > Actinomycetota > Actinomycetes > Kitasatosporales > Streptomycetaceae > Streptomyces > Streptomyces sp. NPDC049040. The sequence goes on along the minus strand of NZ_JBICTO010000003.1, from coordinate 518,443 downwards.
AGGGCCGGCCCGCGATCTCCTCGCCCTGACCCGCAATCCCGCGCCCCGCGGCCAGCCGTTCCGCGCATGAGCGCCGCCGCCCGCTTACGGGATTCTCATGCTGGGGCCATAGGGTGACCGCCGTGACGACGACGACCCCGCCCGGCTGGTATCCAGAACCCGGGCACACAGGCAACGGCCCGGCGATGGAACGCTGGTGGGACGGTTCCGCGTGGACGGAGTACACCAGGACCGCGCCGGCGCCGGCGGCCCCGCAGGCGTACCCCGGATACGGCCAGCCGGCCGACCAGATATACGGCGGATACCCCGGCTACCCCGCGGACGGCTCACCGGGCGGCGGCGGGAAGCGCACCGGGACCGTGGTGATCGCACTGGCCGCCTCGCTGGTCCTGATAGCCGCGATCATCGCGGGTGTGTTCATCCTGGGCAAGGACGACGACAAGAGCGACGCGAAGTCCACGCCGACGCCCACCCACACCGGCGGCCGGATACCAGCACCCGCACCGCAGCCGTCCGAGGGCGACAGCGGCGGCGGCGACGACCAGTCGCCGCGCAACGACGGCAAGTCCGCCATCGACGCCTACGACGCGATCAGCCTGCCGGTGCCCGACGGCTGGAAGGGCACCTCGGGGTCGACCGGTGCAGGCCTGACGACCGGCTCCTACGCCTGCCCCGGCACCGGCGGCGGGACCTGCTCGCTCGGCGGGGTGTCGTCGATGCCGGCCATCGGCGTGGAGATCACCGCCACCTCCGCGGAGGACGCGGCCAAGCAGGACATCGCGCAGAACGCCTCGCAGTCCTACAGCAAGGACACCTACGGCGTGACCACCTCGCACCAGCAGATCAAGGCCGGCTCCGTGACCGTGGCGGGGCAGAAGGGCTACCTGGTGCGCTGGAAGGTCGTCACCAAGTCCGGCACCAGCGGATACGTCGAGTCGCTGGCCTTCCCCTCCCCGACCACCAAGCAGATGGTCCTGGTCCGCTTCGGCTTCGACATCGCCGACAAGGCGCCGGGCGTCGACGTGATCGACCAGATCACCCAGGGCATCAAGTCCGACACCAGCCAGGGCAGCGGCGGCACCGGGGGCACCGGCACCGGCGTCTGACCCCCGCCGACGCCCCGACCGCGGCGGCGGCCGGGCCTTCCCCTGCCATCGTCACAGGAAGGTCTTGCCCTCGCCGCGGTAGGTCGGCGCCACGGCAGTCACCGTGTCGCCGTCGATCAGGTGCAGTTCGGCGAACCGCTCGCACATCTCCCCGGCCTTCGCGTGCCGGAACCACACCTTGTCGCCGATCAGCAGATCGTCCGCGGGCGATCCCAGCAGCGGGGTCTGCACCTCGCCCGCGCCCTCCTGCGGGTCGTAGCGCAGCCCCTCGGGCAGATACGGCACCGGCAGCCGGTCGCGCCCCGGCGCGCCGGACGCCGGGTAGCCGCCGCCGAGCACCGTGACCACGCCCACGCCGGGGCGGCGCACCACCGGCTGCGCGAAAAGCGCGGCAGGACGGCCGCTGAAGGACGTGTAGTTGTCGAAGAGCCGCGGCAGGTAGAGCCCGGAGCCCGCCGCGATCTCGGTGACCGCGGGCTCCGCCGCGGTGGTCTGCACGCTGCCGGTGCCGCCGCCGTTCACGAACTCCAGGCCCGGCTCGACCGCCCGCACGGCCCGTACCGCCTCGGCGCGCCGCGCCGCCAGCTCCCTGCGTGCCCCCGACTGCATCAGGCGTATGGCCAGGGACCGCATCGGACGGCCGGGCACCGCGTCGCCGACGCCGGCGATGTGGCCTTCGTACGCCATGACGCCGACCAGCCGGAAGCCCGGCCGGGTGGTGACCGTACGGGCCAGCGCCGCCAGCGGCTCCGGGTCGTGCAGCGAGGAGCGCAGCGCGCCGACCCGCAGCCGTCCCGCCAGCTTGCGCAGGCTGGTGTCGAGTTCGAGGCAGACCTTGACGGTCTCGCTGCCCGCCCCGCGGGCCGCGTCGATCAGGTCGAGCTGCGCCACGTCGTCCACCATCACCGTGACCGCCGCGGCGAGCTTGGGGTCGGCGGCCAGCTCCGCGTAGCCGCTGCGGTCCGCCGAGGGGTAGGCCAGCAGGACGTCCGTGAAGCCGGCTCTGGCCAGCCACAGCGACTCGGCGAGCGTGAAGGACATCAGGCCGCTGAAGCCCTCGTGCTCCAGGGCGCGTTCCAGCAGGGCCCGGCAGCGGACGGACTTGGTCGCGATCCGGATCGGCTTGCCCGCCGCCCGCCGCGCCAGATCGGCGGCGTTGGCGTCGAAGGCCTCCAGGTCCACGACGGCCAGCGGGGCGTCGAGGTGGGCGGTGGCCCGGTCGTACCGGGTGCGGTCGGCTGCGCGCTCTGACATGGCCGCAGCTTGCCAGAACCCGGCTACTGAGCGGTAGGCCTGCGGGCCGCGGCCCGCAGGAACCGCAGGCCCCGAGAACCCCGTAGAGTGACGCCGAAGCCGCGCAGGCGGCAGGCACAGGTCGCACAAGGGGGCGCCGGGTGAGTACCGGAGTGGACAACGGAGAACCTCCGGCGTCTCCGTTCCCCACCCTCCACCCGCGCACCCCGCAGCAGGACCCGCAAGACCGGGGCCAGGACCGTACGACCCCGCCGCCGCCGCGCCACCGGCCCGTCCCCCCGCCGCCCAACCCGGCGACCCGGCTGCCCGGTCCTTCCGACCCCGACCCCGAGGCCGACGGGCCGCCCCGCACGCCCGCGCCACCCTCGGTGCCCGCACCGGCCGCGGCGCCTGACGCGGGTGCGGTGCCCCCGGGCCCGTTCGAGCCCGGTGGGGTGCCGCCGCGCCCCGCCGCCCCGCCGCCGCAGACCCCGCCGCCGGGTAATGCCACGCCCCCGCCGCCGACCCGCACGGCCCCGCCGCCGCGGGCCGCCGCGCCGTCGCCCGCACCGAGGGCGACGCCTCCGCCGCCGCGGGCCGAGGCACGGGTGGCCCCGCCGGTGTCGGACGTCCCGCCCATACCGCCGCCGCCCGTTCAGCCGCCGCGGAGGGTGACGGTCACGCCGCCGCCCGTCGCCGCCCCGCCGCCGCCCCGGGTGCCTCCGGCCCCGGCTGCCGAGCCCGCTCAGGCCGCCCCCGCACCGCCGCCGCCCCGGGTGCCTCCGGCCCCGGCTGCCGAGCCCGCTCAGGCCGCCCCCGCACCGCCGCCACCCGTCGCGCCCGCGCCCTTCACGACGGCGGCGCAGGGCGGCCCGCGGCGCACCCGCGCCGCCAGGGGGGCCGCGGCCCTGTGCGTCGTGCTCGGGCTCGGCCTCATCGGCGGCGCCATCGCGGGGGCCGTGATCGACCACGGCCCGCACGCGGCACCGTCGGCCGCCCCGGGGAGCGCCGCCGAGTTCGGCCGGGCCCGCCAGGTGTGGCACAGCGCACCCGTCGACACGCTCTTCCCGCGGACGGTGAACGGCAAGGGTGCGGGCCCTGGCGGCTCCGACCGGGTCTGGATCCGGGTGGGCGTCGCGGCGCCCGGCGGATGCGCGGGCGCGTTCGACCCGCTGCTCGACCAGGTGCTCGCGCCCACCGGCTGCCTGCGGCTGCTGCGGGCGACCTACGTCGACTCCACGTCGAGCACCGTCACCACGGTCGGCCTGCTGGTCACGGCGGCGGACCCGGCCGGCATGCGGGCGCTCGGCCGGCGCTGGACCGGCGAACACCTCGGCGACCGTACCGATCTGATACCCCGTCCCGTGGCCTTCCCCGGCACCCCCGCGGCCCGCTTCGGCGCCGCGCAGCGCGGCAGCTGGGATGTGCAGGTCTCCGCCGACCTGCCCTTCGTCGTCTACGCGGTGAGCGGCTTCGCCGACGGCCGCGCCGTGCAGAGCCCGCAGCCCGCCTCCCTGGCCACGGCCGCCGGCGCCACCACCGCTCCCGCCCAGGCCGGCCTCGGCCACGACGCCACCGGGCTCGCCAAGGCCGTCCACGACCGGCTCACCGCCACCGTCGAGGCCGAACTGCACCCCACCGCCACCGCCTCGACCCCGGCCGCCGGGACGGAGAAGCACCGGTGACCGCCGCGAGCAGGCGGCCCCGGCAGGACCCGGCAGAGTCCGCGGCCGTCGCACACCGCACGGTCCCGGGGACGGAGAAGACCCACCGATGAACCCCCGCACCACCCGGCTGCTCCGGCCGGTCGCAGTCGTCGCGGCCGCCGCCGCGGTCCTCGCCCTCGGCAGCGGGCCCGCCGCGGCGGACACCATCAGGGACCGGCAGTGGGCGCTGTCCGCACTGCACGCGCAGACGGCCTGGCAGACCACCAGGGGCGCCGGCGTGACCGTCGCCGTGCTCGACACGGGAGTCGACGCCACCCACCCCGACCTCACCGGCCAGGTGCTGGCGGGCAAGGACCTGGTCGGCTTCGGCGCCGCCCATGGCGACCCGGCATGGGCCAACCACGGCACCGGCATGGCCGCGATCATCGCCGGGCACGGCCACGGCAGCGGCGGCGGCAAGGGCGTGCTCGGGATCGCCCCCAGGGCCAAGATCCTCCCGGTGCGGGTCATCCTGGAGGAGAAGGACCCGCAGCGCGACAAGGCCAGGAAGAGCCGCGGCGGCGCGCTGCCCGAGGGCATCCGCTGGGCCGTCGACCACGGCGCCGACGTCATCAACCTCTCCCTCGGCGACGACAGCGCGACCGCCGCGCCCGTCGCGGCCGAGGCCGACGCCATCCGGTACGCCCTCGGCAAGGGCGTCGTCGTGGTCGCCTCTGCGGGCAACAGCGGTGACAAGGCCGACCGTTCGTCCTACCCGGCCGCCTATCCCGGTGTGATCGCGGTGGCCGCGGTGAACCAGAGCGGCGGCCACCCCGCCTTCTCCACCCACCGCTGGTACGCCTCCGTCGCGGCGCCCGGGGAGGACATCGTGATGGCCGACCCCGACCGCAAGTACTACGACGGCGTGGGCACCAGCGCCGCCTCCGCCTACGTCTCGGGCGCCGTCGCGCTGCTCAGGTCCGCCCATCCGGATCTGAGCCCGCTGCAGATCAAGCAGGTGCTCCAGGAGACCACCCGGCACAAACCCAAGGGCGGCAGGAGCGATGAGCTGGGCACCGGCGAGATCGACCCCGCCGCCGCGCTGACCGCCGCGGCCCGGCTCGAGCCGGGCCCGCCGGTGCCGACCGCGGCGGCCTACCCGCACCGCTACTTCGGTTCGGGACCCGATCCCGCGCCCGTCCCGGCCGCCGGGTCGAGCGTCCTGGGCAACGGCGTCGCCGCCGCCTTCGGCGCGGTCGGCGCGGTGCTGGTCGCGCTGGCCGCGCTGCTCTGGTTCCGGCCGCGCCGCCCGGCCGCCGCGGCGGCCGCCGACGTACCGCCGCCGGATAGGCTGCCGGAGTGGCGCTGAAGAACATCCCCGATTCCGGTTACGCCGACGACGACGGCTCCGCGGCCCCCGCGCTGACCGGGGCCCTCGCCGCGTGGGCCGCCGACCGCGGCCGAGAGGACGCGGTGATCGAGGCGCTGCACACCGCACGCCTGCTGGTCCCGGTGGTCGCCGTACTGGGCGAGGCGGAGACCGGCGAGGACGGGCTGCGCCGGGACAAGAGCAGCGACATGGCGGTGCCGACCATCCAGGCGCCGGACGGGCGGCGGGCGCTGCCCGCGTTCACCTCGACCGCCGCGCTGGCCCGCTGGCGGCAGGACGCGCGGCCGGTGGCCGTACCCCTGCACCAGGCGCTCAGGGCACTCGCGCAGGAGGGTGCCGACACCCTGCTGATCGACCTGGCGGGACCCGTCCCGTACGAGCTGACGGGCTCCGCGCTGCGGGCCGCCGCCCTCGGCCCCGGCCGCGGTGAACCGATGGAGGACCCCGACGTCCGCGCCGCCCTGCGGGCCGCGGTGGCGGCCGAGCCGGGCGTGGTGCGGGCCCACCTGACGCCCGGCAAGGACAGCGACGGCACCCTCGGCCTGGTGCTGGCCCCCGGCGCGGACGCCGAGCGGACCGGCCGGGCGCTCGCCGCCGCCCTCGCCGCGGACGACACGCTGCGGGCCGGGTTGCGCCGGGGCATCGACCTCGCCCTGCTGCCGCCGGACGCCACGCTGCCGGGGGAACCGCTCTTCACCCGCTGACCGGAGACCTCCCGTGGTGCGGAGGGCCCGGAGGACCGCCATGTCCATTCTGTGTGGCTTATGCCCGAGATGTGCGTTTCACCCGGTAGGCCGACAATACGAGGCAGGCAAGCGATCATCCTCGTGGAGGTCCGGATGGACATGCGAAAGATCACCGAGAATCGGACGCCCGCGGACGAGCGGGCGTTCATCTGTGAATTCCTCGGCACGCTGGTACTGGTCTTCTTCGCGGTCGGCGCGGCCGTGCTGTCCGGGCAGTTCATCGGCACGCTGGGCATCGCGCTCGGATTCGGCCTGATCCTGCTGGCCATCGCCTACGCCGTGGGCCCGATCTCCGGCAGCCACGTGAACCCGGCGGTCACCCTGGGCATGCTGGTCGCGCGCCGGATCTCGGTCCGCACCGCCGTCGAGTACTGGGTCGCGCAGTTCCTGGGCGCCATCGTGGGCGCCGCCCTGCTGCTGCTGGTCGCCAAGCAGGTGCCGGGACTGCGGACGCACGGCGCGTTCGGTACGAACGGCTACGGCACCCGCTCGGCGATCGGCGTGAACATCTTCGGCGCCTTCGTGGCCGAGCTGATCATGACTTTCCTGCTGGTCTACGTGGTGCTCGCGGTCACCCACCGGATCGCGGTGGTCGGCTTCGCGGGGCTGCCCATCGGCATGGTGCTCGTCGTGATCCACCTGATCGGCATCCCGCTGACCGGCACCGGGGTGAATCCCGCCCGCAGCCTGGGCCCGGCGCTCTTCGCGGGCAGCCCCGCGCTGACGCAGGTGTGGCTCTTCCTGGTCGCGCCCCTGGTCGGCGCCGTGCTCGCCGCGCTGGCCCATGAGGTCACCCACCCGGCCCTCGCCGCGATCCAGGCGGCCAGGGCCGCTGCGGCCGAGTCGGAGACGGCCGCCAGGGCCGTCGGCGAGGAGGGCTGACGCGCGTGGACGAGCCGAGTCGAGGAGGAGCGGCCGCCGCCGCGGCCGGCCGGGGGCGGTGCGCCCGCCGGGGGCGGCGGTCAGCCGAAGACCGGGCCCGTGTACTTCTCGCCGGGTCCCTGCCCCGGCTCGTCCGGCACCACGGACGCCTCGCGGAAGGCGAGTTGCAGCGACTTCAGCCCGTCGCGCAGGGGCGCCGCGTGATAGGTGCTGATCTCGCCCGCGCTCGCGGTGACCAGGCCGGCCAGTGCCTGGATGAGCTTGCGGGCCTCGTCGAGGTCCTTGTGATGCGCGCCCTCCTCGGCCAGGCCGAGGTTCACCGCCGCCGCGCTCATCAGGTGCACGGCCACCGTGGTGATCACCTCGACGGCGGGCACGTCCGCGATGTCGCGGGTCAGGTCGTCGAAGCCGGGGGCAGATGCGTCGCTCATGCCGCCACGATATGCCCCGTCCGGCCGATTACGGTGTCCGGCCCTGCGCTGGTATGCTTGGTTAACGACCGGTCGGGCACCAGTGTGTCCGACCACCAAGTGGAGGCTCCGATCTCCCACCTGGTCGGCCGGAAGGCCGACGGGTTCCGGTCAGACGGCAAGCATCGGCATGGCGCCGATGGGACCCCGTCCGATGCGCCCCGCGGAATAACGCGGCGGTGCTCCCGGTTGTGAGGAGCCCCGCCTGTGTCCCGTACGGGGCGTTTTCTGCGCCCAGGGTACGGGTCGGTCGGACGAAGACAGACTCATGCGCGGCTGTCGGCCAGTCAGTCGCGTGGTGCAACCGAGGAGGCCCCATCAGCGCCGAGCCCCGCATCAACGACCGGATTCGCGTTCCCGAGGTGCGACTTGTCGGTCCCAGTGGCGAGCAGGTCGGCATCGTGCCGCTTGCGAAGGCCCTGGAGCTTGCGCAGGAGTACGACCTCGACCTGGTCGAGGTAGCGGCGAACGCACGTCCGCCCGTGTGCAAGCTCATGGATTACGGGAAGTTCAAGTACGAGTCGGCCATGAAGGCCCGTGAGGCGCGCAAGAACCAGGCGCACACGGTCATCAAGGAGATGAAGCTCCGGCCGAAGATCGACCCGCACGACTACGACACCAAAAAGGGTCACGTCGTCCGGTTCCTCAAGCAGGGCGACAAGGTCAAGATCACGATCATGTTCCGTGGTCGCGAGCAGTCCCGGCCGGAGCTCGGCTACCGGCTGCTGCAGCGGCTCGCGGAGGACGTCCAGGAGCTCGGCTTCATCGAGTCGAACCCCAAGCAGGACGGCCGGAACATGATCATGGTCCTCGGTCCGCACAAGAAGAAGACCGAGGCCATGGCCGAGGCCCGCGAGGCGCAGGCCGCCCGCAAGGCGAGCCGCCAGGGCGACGCGTCGGCGGACGCGGATGCCGACGTGGACGTGGACGCGGACGAGCAGGTCGAGGCCCCGGCCGACGCCGGCTGAGACGAAGGACATCCCGGAGCCCCCGGCCCCGGGTCGGTAATGCAGAACTGACGCTCTCCGTGCGCCCTCGGGCGGACGGGAGGGCCAGCGACGAGGAGACTACGGCGCCATGCCGAAGAACAAGACGCACAGTGGTGCGAGCAAGCGCTTCAAGATCACCGGCTCCGGCAAGGTGCTGCGCGAGCGCGCCGGCAAGCGCCACCTGCTCGAGCACAAGCCGTCCAGCAAGACGCGCGCCCTGACCGGCACGGTCGAGGTGGCCAAGCCCGACGCCAAGAAGATCAAGAAGCTGCTCGGCAAGTGACGGCCGTGCCCCGGCCGGGGTGCACCGTCCCGGGTCGGGAGTCCATTCGCTTTCGGGCCGCGTGAGTACGACCGCGGTCCCCTAGAAGGAGTTATCAAGTGGCACGCGTCAAGCGGGCAGTCAACGCCCAGAAGAAGCGCCGGGCGATCCTGGAGCAGGCCAGCGGTTACCGCGGGCAGCGTTCGCGCCTGTACCGCAAGGCCAAGGAGCAGGTCACCCACTCCCTGGTCTACAACTACAACGACCGCAAGAAGCGCAAGGGCGACTTCCGTCAGCTGTGGATCCAGCGCATCAACGCCGCTGCCCGCGCCAACGGCATCACCTACAACCGCTTCATCCAGGGCCTCAAGGCCGCCAACGTCGAGGTCGACCGCAAGATCCTCGCCGAGCTGGCCGTCAACGACGCCAACGCCTTCGCGGCGCTGGTCGAGGTCGCGCAGAAGGCGCTGCCCGCGGATGTGAACGCCCCGAAGGCGGCGTGACCCTGCGCGCTGAGCGCAGTGCGGTCCACCGGACCCGCGGGCTGTCGTGACGCCCGCGGGTCCTTCGTTTGTCCGCCCGTTCGTCCGCCGCGGCGGACAGACCCTGGAGCAGGCACCCTGATGGGCACCACCCCCGAGCTGACCTCGCTGCGTTCCGCGCGGGTCACCGCCGCGCACCGGCTGGCCCGGCGCAGCTTCCGCGGCAAGGAGCGGCGCTTCCTGGCCGAGGGCCCGCAGGCCGTACGGGAGGCCGTCGCGCACCCCGGGGGCCCCGCGGGGCGCACCCTCGTCGAGCTGTACGCCACCCCGGAGGCCGCCGAGCGGCACGCGGACCTGGTCGCGGCGGCCCGCGCCGCGGGCGCGACCGTACTGACCGCGACCCCCGAGGTCATGGCCGAGATCTCCGACACCGTCACCCCGCAGGGTGTCGTCGGCCTGTGCCGCTTCCTCGACACGCCCTTCACCGAGGTCCTGCGCGCCCGGCCCCGGCTGGTCGCCGTACTGGCGCACGTCCGCGACCCCGGAAACGCCGGCACCGTCCTGCGCTGCGCCGACGCGGCGGGAGCCGACGCGGTGGTGCTGACCGACGCCTCGGTCGACCTGTACAACCCCAAGGCGGTACGCGCCTCGGCCGGCAGCCTCTTCCACCTGCCGGTCGCGGTCGGGGTGCCGGTGCACGACGCGGTCGCCGGGCTGCGGTCCGCCGGCGTACGCGTGCTGGCCGCCGACGGGGCGGGCCTGCGGGACCTGGACGCGGAGCTGGACGAGGGCACCATGAAGGGCCCCACCGCCTGGATCTTCGGCAACGAGGCCTGGGGCCTGCCCGCGGAGACCAGGGCGCTCGCCGACGAGGTGGTGCGCGTCCCCATTCACGGGCGCGCGGAAAGCCTCAATCTCGCTACCGCCGCCGCAGTGTGCCTCTATGCCTCCGCTCGTGAGCAGCGTGCGCCCGGAGGGTGCCGCAGCGTGACCTCCAGCTAGTAAGGTGGCGGGCCCGGGGGGACCCTGAAAGGGGGTGGCGCGGATGGGTGTCACGGCGCGAAGGAACGGCGCGCACAGCGCGGTGACGATCCTGCCCGCCGACCCGCAGGAGCCACCCGAGCCTGAAGAGGACCCGCCCGCAGAGCCGCACCCCGCCGCGGCGGACTGGTGCGGCCTGCACCCCGACGACCTGCCCGACGGGCTGCTGGTCGCCGACCACACCGGCCGGGTGGTCTGCTTCAACGCCGCCGCCGTACGGATCACCGCGCTCGACCCGCGGGACGTGCTGGGACTGCCGGTCGAGCAGGCCCTGCCGCTCGAAGACCTCGAAGGCCGCCGCTGGTGGCCGCTCACCGACCCCTACGGCGGCCTGGCGATCCGGGCCGGCCAGCCCGAGCGCAACCTGCTGCTGCCCGGCGGCCGCGAGGTGCTGGTCGCCGCCCGCTACGTCCGCGAGCGGCCCACAGGACCGGTCCGCCGCCTCGTGGTCACCCTGCGCGGCACCGACGCCCGGCGGCGTACCGAACGCAGCCACGCGGAGCTGATCGCCACCGTCGCCCACGAACTGCGCTCGCCGCTCACCTCGGTCAAGGGCTTCACCGCGACGCTGCTCGCGAAGTGGGAGCGCTTCACCGACGACCAGAAGAAGCTGATGCTGGAGACCGTCGACGCCGACGCCAACCGCGTCACCCGGCTGATCGCCGAACTCCTGGACATCTCCCGCATCGACTCAGGCAGGCTCGAAGTGCGCCGCCAGCCGGTCGACCTGGCCGCGGCCGTGCAGCGGCACGTCGACGCGCATGTCGCGGCCGGCCAGCGGGCCGACCGGTTCAGCGTACGGGTCGGGCAGCCGCTGCCCGCGCTGTGGGCGGACCCCGACAAGGTCGACCAGGTGCTCGGCAACCTGCTGGAAAACGCGGTGCGCCACGGCGAGGGGACTGTCACCATCGAGGTGGGGCCCTCGTCCGCGGCCGACGACGGCCGGCCCGCCGGCACGGCGGTCACCGTGAGCGACGAGGGGCCAGGCATCCCGGAGGAGTCCATGAGCCGCGTATTCACCCGCTTCTGGCGGGGCAGCAAGCGTGGCGGCACGGGCCTGGGCCTCTACATCGTCAAGGGCATCGTCGAGGCGCACGGCGGCACCATCGCCGTGGGCAGGGCCGCGGGCGGCGGCGCCGAATTCCGCTTCACCCTGCCCGTCGGGGTGCCCGCGTTCCTGGCCTGAGACCGCGCCCGGGACCCGCGGCGGGCCCCCAGGGAACCGGCGAAAACCGCCGGTCCCCGCGGCGCCAGTAGACTCGTGCCCTGGCATGTGTCCGGTCGGGCAGAGCCTCCACCGGAATGTCGGCACGCGAGGCGCCCCCAACATCATCCATTTCGGAACGGGAAGAGATGTCGGCACCGAATAAGTCGTACGACCCTGTCGAGGTCGAGGCGCTCAAGCCCGACGCGATCGAGCGGATGCGCACCGACGCACTCGCCGCCATCGCGGCCGCCGGCGACCTCGAAGCGCTCACCCATGTGAAGACCGCGCACACCGGCGGCAGCTCGCCGCTGGCGCTCGCCAACCGCGAGATCGGCGCACTGCCGCCGCAGGCCAAGGCCGAGGCGGGCAAGCGGGTGGGGCAGGCCCGCGGCGCGGTCAACCAGGCCCTTGCCGCCCGGCAGGCGGAACTGGAGGCCGAGCGTGACGCGCGGGTGCTGGTCGAGGAGGCCGTCGACGTCACCCTGCCCTACGACCGCCGCCCGCCCGGCGCCCGGCACCCGCTCACCACGCTGTCCGAGCGGATCGAGGACATCTTCGTGGCCATGGGCTACGAGGTCGCCGAGGGCCCCGAGGTCGAGGCCGAGTGGTTCAACTTCGACGCGCTGAACTTCCCGCCCGACCACCCCGCCCGCGAGACCCAGGACACCTTCTTCGTCGCGGGCCCCGCCGCCACCTCCGGGGACGGGGGTTCAGCGGGAGAGTCGGGGGTCGTGCTGCGCACCCACACCTCACCGGTGCAGATCCGCGCCCTGCTGGAGCGCGAGCTGCCGGTGTACGTGATCGCGCCGGGCCGCGTCTACCGCTCCGACGAGCTGGACGCCACCCACACCCCCGTCTTCGCGCAGGTCGAGCTGCTCGCCGTGGACGAGGGCCTGACCATGGCCGACCTCAAGGGCACCCTCGACCACATGGTGGTCTCGCTGTTCGGCGAGGGCATGACCACCCGGCTGCGCCCGAACCACTTCCCCTTCACCGAGCCGTCCGCCGAGATGGACATGCTCTGCTACGTGTGCCGCGGCGACTCCGTCGGGAATCCCGACCGCCCCTGCCGCACCTGCTCCTCCGAGGGCTGGATCGAGCTCGGCGGCTGCGGTGTCGTCAACCCCAGGGTGCTCACCGCCTGCGGTGTCGACCCGGAGAAGTACAGCGGCTTCGCGTTCGGCTTCGGCATCGAGCGGATGCTGATGTTCCGCCACAACGTCGAGGACATGCGAGACATCGTCGAGGGTGACGTGCGCTTCACCCTCCCGTTCGGGATGGAGATCTGATGCGGGTCCCGCTTTCTTGGCTGCGGGAGTACGTCGACCTGCCCGCCGGAGTCACCGGCCGCGACGTCCAGGCCAAGCTCATTTCCGCCGGCCTGGAGGTCGAGGCCGTCGAGCAGCTCGGCGCCGGCCTCTCGGGCCCGCTGGTCGTCGGCCAGGTACTGACCATCGAGGAGCTGGAGGGCTTCAAGAAGCCGATCCGCTTCTGCACCGTCGACGTCGCGGACGCCAACGGCACCGGCGCTCCGCAGGAGATCGTCTGCGGCGCGAGCAACTTCGCCGTCGGCGACAAGGTCGTGGTGGTCCTGCCCGGCGGTGTGCTGCCCGGCGACTTCCGGATCTCCGCCCGCAAGACCTACGGCCGCACCTCGCACGGCATGATCTGCTCCGCCCAGGAGCTGGGCATGGGCGACGACCACGACGGCATCATCGTCCTGCCGCCCGGCTCCGAGACCGGCGCCGACGCGATCGAGCTGCTGGAACTGGTCGACGAGGTGCTGGACATCGCGGTCACCCCGGACCGGGGCTACTGCCTGTCGCTGCGCGGTGTCGCCCGCGAGGCCGCCATCGCCTACGGGGTGCCGCTGCGCGACCCCGCCCTCCTCGACGTCCCCGCCCACAACGGCGAGGGCTACCCGGTGCGGATCGCCGACCCGGACGGCTGCGACCGTTTCACCGCCCGCACCGTCACCGGCCTCGACCCCGAGGCGCAGTCCCCGATCTGGCTCCGGCGGCGCCTGCAGAAGGTCGGGGTGCGCCCGATCTCGCTGACCGTCGACGTCACCAACTACGTGATGTTCGAACTGGGCCAGCCGCTGCACGCCTACGACCGGTCCCGGATCGACGGTCCCATCGGCGTACGCCGTGCGCAGCCCGGCGAGAAGCTGACCACCCTGGACGGTGTGAAGCGGGTCCTCGCCGCCGATGACCTGGTCATCACCGACGACAGCGGGGCGATCGGCCTGGCCGGCGTCATGGGCGGTGCCCACACCGAGATCGCCGACGGCGGCTCCACCGACGTCGTGATCGAGGCCGCGCACTTCGCGCCGATCCCGATCGCGCGCACCTCGCGCCGGCACAAGCTCGGCTCCGAGGCGTCCCGCCGCTTCGAGCGCGGCACCGACCCGCTCACCACCTCCGCCGCCGCCCAGCGCGCCGTCGACCTGCTCGTCGGCCTCGCCGGCGGCACCGCGGAGCCGGGTGTCACCGAGATCGCCGCACCGTCGCAGCCGCGCACCATCGCCATGCCCGCCGACCACCCGGACCGGGTCGCCGGCACCGAGTACGGCCGCGAGACCGTCGTCCGCCGCCTCCAGGAGATCGGCTGCGACGTCCTGGGCAGCGACGACCTGACGGTCACCGTGCCGTCCTGGCGCCCCGACCTGTCGTACCCCAACGACCTCGCGGAAGAGGTCATCAGGCTCGAAGGCTACGAGAACCTGCCGTCGACCCTGCCGCAGCCGCCCGCGGGCCGCGGCCTGACCGAATCCCAGCTGCTGCGCCGCCGGGTCGGCAGGGCACTGGCAGGCGCCGGCTACGTCGAAGCGCCCAGCTACCCCTTCCTCGGGGCGGAGTCCTTCGACCGGATGGGCCTCGACGAGGACGACGAGCGCCGCCGCACGGTGCGGCTGGCCAACCCGCTCGACGACGGCGAGCCGGCGCTGCGCACCACGCTGCTGCCGGGGCTGCTCGGCACGCTGCGCCGCAATGCGGGGCGCGGTGCGCACGACCTCGCGCTGTTCGAGTCGGGCCTGGTCTTCCTGCCGGCGGGCGAGCAGGTCCTGCCGCCGCGGCTGCCAGTCGACCGGCGGCCCACCGACGAGGAGATCGCCGCCCTCCAGGCCGCGCTCCCCGACCAGCCGCTGCGCGTCGGCGCGGTGCTGGCCGGTGCCCGCGAGCTCCCCGGCTGGTGGGGCGCGGGCCACCCCGCGAGCTGGGCGGACGCGATCGAGGCCGCGAGGACCGTCGCCCGCGAGGCAGGCGTCGCCCTCACCGTGAAGGCCGGGCACCACGCGCCCTTCCACCCGGGGCGGTGCGCCGTCCTGCTCGCAGGCGAGCAGGTCGTCGGCCACGCCGGCGAACTCCACCCCCGGGTCACCAAGGCCTTCGGGGTGCCCGAGCGGACCAGCGCGATGGAGATCGACCTCGACCTGGTCGAGCGGGTCGGCGGCGAGCGGCCCGGTGGGCCGCGGGTCTCGACCTTCCCCGTCGCCACGCAGGATGTCGCGCTCGTGGTCGCCGCCGATGTCCCGGCGGCGGACGTGGAGGCGGCGCTCCGCGACGGGGCGGGTGAGCTGCTCGAATCGGTGCGCCTGTTCGACATCTTCACCGGCCCGCAGATCGGCGAGGGCCGCAAGTCCCTGGCCTACGCGCTGCGTTTCCGGGCGAAGGACCGCACGCTGACCGCGGACGAGGCGTCCGCGGCGCGCGACTCGGCCGTCGCCTCGGCGGCGAGCCGTACGAACGCCGCCCTCCGCGCCTGACCCGGCCCCGGGGGGAGGAGGCGCCCCTGCCTCCTCCCCCCGGCCCGGCTTCCCGGCCGCGCCCCGCCGCGTCCATCCCCGCCGGGCGTCTGCGCTCTCGTCGGCGGTGACGCGTTCGGCCTCAGCGGCAGAGGGCCGCGTTCCCGGCCACTGTCGTGCGGGTGCGCCCTCGCGGGCGCTGACGTGCGTGGCCTCTGGACCAGGGGGCGGCCTTCCCGGCCGTGCCGTGCACGTGGGCTCTTACGGCCGCCCGCGCGCCCGGCCTGCGCGGCAGTAGCGGCCGACGTACCCGCGGCGGGAGTGTGCGCCTGCCGACATACCCGCGGCGGGAGTGTGCGCCGGGAGGCGGGTCCGCGAGGTCCTGCGGGGGCACCCGGGTGTTCGGCCACCACGTGCCGGCAGGCGCATACGCATCCCCCGGGGCGACTCCTCAACCGACGGCGGGCATGTTCGCTCGATCGGGTGAGCCCGGGGGAACGGGCCGGGCGTGGCGGCGGGACAGCGGCAAGAATCGGGGGGACGCGAAGAGCCGCAAGGGGGAGCCGGCTGCATGAGCCTGATGCGAACCATCCGCGGCCTGCGCCGCGCGCCGTGGGCGCCGCTTTCGGCGGTCTGGGTCGCGGCGATGAGCGTCCTGACGTGGCAGGTGCCGCACGGCACCGATGTGCTGCCCGCCCTCGCGGTGACCCCGGCCCTGAGCGCCGCCTCCGGTGCGCACCGCCGCGCCGTGCTCGCCAGCGGCACCCTCGCGCTCGCCGCCCTCGGCACCGACCTCGCCGACGACTCCGTCGACATGTCGGGACCTGCGGCCGGTGCCGCCTGCACGGTCCTGGCCGTGATAGCCGTCGGCGTGTGGACGGCGGCCCGCCGTAGTGAGATGTCCGCCGAGCTGGATCGCACCCGGGAGATCGCGGTGGCGGCCCAGCACGTCCTGCTGCGTCCGCTGCCGCGCCGGGTCGGCCATGTCGCGGTGGCCGGCGAGTATCTGTCCGCCAGTCACGGCGCGCGGGTCGGCGGTGACTTCTACGAGGTGCTGGCCACCCCGTTCGGCGTGCGCGCGCTGATCGGGGACGCGCGCGGCCACGGCCTGCCGGTGATCGGTCTGGTCGCCGCGCTGCTGGGCAGCTTCCGGGAGGCCGCGCACCACGAGGCCGAGCTGACCGGGGTGGTGCACCGGCTCGACGGTGCGATGCACCGCCACCTGGGCGACCACCCCCGGGGGGAGGACGCGGCCGCGGAGGAGTTCGCTACCGTCCAGCTGGTGCAGCTCGCCGAGGACGGCGGGCTGCTCGCCGTCAACTGCGGCCACCCGCAGCCGTATCTGCTGGGGCCGCGGACCCACCCGCTCGCGCTGGGCGAACCGCTGCCCCCGCTGGGCCTGTTCGACCCGCTGCGTACCGAGGTCACCGTGTCGCGGAGCCGGCTCGCCCCGGGGGAGGGGCTGCTGCTCTACACCGACGGCGTCCCTGACGCCCGGGACGGCACCGGCCGCTTCTTCCCGCTGCCCGACGCGCTGGCCGCGCTGGCGGCCACCCGCGTCCGCGGCTCCGACGTGCCCGCCCTGCTGCGGGCCGAGATCGTCCACCACACCGGCGGCCGGTCCGCCGACGACATCGCCCTCCTCGCGCTGTCGCACGAGGGCTGCACCCGTTTCCCGCGCTCCCGCGCGACCGCGCTGTCGGCCCCGTAGCGCTGCGACCCGAAAGGCCCACCGGCCAAGCCTTCCCGGTCGCAGCGCTGGAGCCCCATGGGCCCCGAGGCGCCCAGCGCTACGGTGCTGCCGGCGCGCTCCGGGGACGTCGGTGGTAGCCGGGCGCCTCGCCGGCGAGGATGTTCTTGCGGTAGATCCCGTGCCGCAACTCGCCTTCATAGCCTTCGAGTTCCGGCATCCCCATGGCCCGCGCCACCGCGAGCTCCGCCTCGACGTCGTAGGGCACCCGGACGAACTGCAGCGAGAAGGGCCCGTCGTCCGGGGAGTCGTAGACCCCCTCCACGATGACGTAGACCGGGGTCGGGTCGTCCAGGCTGTTGCCGACGCTGCCCGTGTTGAACAGGGTCCTGCGCTCCCGGTCGACCTCGTAGTAGGCGTCGTGGGTGTCGCCGTAGCCGACCACGGACGGCAGCGGGCCGTCCCCGGTGGCCGGGGTGTTGCCGAACATCTCCAGGAACTCGGCCTCCTCGTGGTCGAAGCGCACCCGCCGGTGCACGGACGTGGGGGAGGCGTGGAAGAGCCGCACCCGGCGGCCGCTGACCAGGAAGTCGTGGCTGAAGGGCAGCCCGCGCAGCCACGCGCCCTGCCCGTCGGAGAGCTGGGCCAGCCACCAGGCCATGGCCTCGCTGTCGTAGTCCCGGTCGGGGTCGGGCAGGAAGTCGTCCCAGTTCCCGAGGATGTTCACTTCGCAGCGCGCACGGCAGATGTCCACCACCTCCTTTCCTCGCGGTCCTTTGCCCACGTAGTCGCCGAGGTTGAATATCCGGGTGATCCCGCGGGCGTCGATGTCGTCGAGGACGGCTTCGAGCGCCGTCAGGTTTCCGTGGACGTCGGAGATCAGAGCGATGCGTTCGAGGTCTTGGCGCATGGGGGGCATCCTTGCATTCGGGGGCCAGGCACGGCTGCGTCACCCGGCTGCCGCCGTACCTGTGGCCGCAGGCGCCGATCCGGGCGACGGTGGCGGGGAGTGCGCGACACGCGTGCCGCTGGTCGTCCGAAGAGGAGTACGGACGTGGCCGAACAGCCAGCAGGCGAGGCCGCAGGGCAGCAGGCGGCGCCGCGGACCGGCCCGCGTCCCGCGGCCCGTCCGCCCACGCCGCCCGGGGTGCCGACCGTCGTGGTGGACGGCCTGCACGTGGTCTACCGGATCCACCTGTCGGGAACGGGCCACGGCAGCGCCACGCTGGCGCTGCGCCGCATGCTGCTGCGACGGGGCTCGCCCACCGTGCAGACCGTGCACGCGGTCAAGGGGGTGAGCTTCACCGCCTACCGCGGCGAGGCCATCGGCATCATCGGCTCCAACGGTTCCGGCAAGACCACGCTGCTCAAGGCCATCGCGGGCCTGCTCCCACCGGACGGCGGCCGGGTCTACACCGACGGCCAGCCGTCGCTGCTGGGCGTGAACGCGGCGCTGATGAACGACCTGACCGGCGCCACCAACGTGGTACTCGGCGGCCTGGCGATGGGGATGTCGCAGGAGGAGGTCAAGGAGCGCTACCAGGGGATCGTGGACTTCTCCGGCATCGACGACAAGGGCGATTTCGTCTCGCTGCCGATGCGCACGTACTCCTCGGGAATGGCCGCCCGGCTGCGGTTCTCCATCGCGGCGGCCAAGAACCACGACGTGCTGATGATCGACGAGGCACTGGCCACCGGCGACCGGGCCTTCCAGCGCAGGTCCGAGGAGCGGATCCGCGAGCTGCGCAAGGAGGCCGGCACGGTCTTCCTGGTCAGCCACAACAACACCTCCATCCGCGACACCTGCGACCGGGTGCTGTGGCTGGAGAAGGGCGAGCTGCTGATGGACGGCCCGACCGACACCGTCATCAAGGCCTACGAGGCGCACAGCGGCGGCGACTGAGCCCGGCACGCAGCGGTCAGCGCCGGGCCGGGCGGCACGGTGTGCGCGCCGGCGCCGTGCCGGTGCCCGTCGGCGGTCAGTACGGGTAGAAGCCCGCGCCCGACTTGCGGCCGAGCCGTCCGGCGTCCACCATCCGCTGGAGGATCGGCGGGGCCGCGTACAGCGGCTCCTTGTACTCCGAGTACATCGAGTCGGCGATGGCGGCGATGGTGTCCAGGCCGATCAGGTCGGACAGCTTGAGCGGGCCCATCGGGTGGGCGCAGCCCATCTCCATGCCGTTGTCGATGTCCTCGCGGGTCGCGATGCCCGACTCGAACATCCGGATCGCGGAGAGCAGGTACGGCACCAGCAGGGCGTTCACCACGAAGCCCGAGCGGTCCTGGGCCCGGATCGCATGCTTGCCCAGCACCTCCGTGACGAGGTGTTCCACTCGCTTGAGGGTGTCACTGCCGGTGGTGAGCGCCGGGATCAGCTCGACCAGGGCCTGCACGGGCGCGGGGTTGAAGAAGTGGATGCCCAGCACATGGTCGGGGCGCGAGGTCGCCACCGCCAGCCTGACCAGCGGGATCGACGAGGTGTTCGACGCCAGGATCGCGTCCTCGCGGGCCACCACCTGGTCAAGCACCCGGAAGATGTCGGTCTTGACCTGCTCGTTCTCCACCACGGCCTCGATGACCAGATCCCGGTCGGCGAACTCGCCCAGATCCGTGGTGAAGCTCAGCCGGCCGAGCGTCTCGTCCCGCTGCTCCGCGGTGATCTTGCCGCGCTCCGCCGCCTTGTCGAGGGAGTGGGTGAGCCGGGCCCGGCCCAGCTCGAGCGCCTCGCCCGTGGTCTCGGCGACCCGGACGTCCAAGCCCGCCTTCGCACACACCTCTGCGATCCCGGAACCCATCTGCCCCGCGCCGACCACTCCGACACGCTCGATGTCACTCACTCGACCAGCCCTCCGCGCAGCGTCACGTTTACCGGACAGACGTTACCGGTGTCAGGACCGGGCGCCGCGGGTGGCACCGGCACAGGGCCGGTGCCACCCGCGGCGTACGAGGCCTCGCGGGGCTGTGCGGGGGCTGCGGTCAGACCTTCTTGCAGGTCGTACCGTTCAGCGTGAAGGCGGCGGGCACCGCGGGCGTCCCGCTCGACACGCCGCCGAAGCCGAAGACGGCATTGCCGCCCGCCGGGATCGAGGTCGCCCAGCTCGGCGCGGTCACCGTGACGGCCGCCCCGCTCTGGGTGTAGTCCGCACTCCACAGCGAGCTGATGGTCTCGCCCGCGGTGAACGACCAGCCCA
Organism: Streptomyces sp. NPDC049040; assembly: GCF_043197715.1. Taxonomy (NCBI): domain Bacteria; kingdom Bacillati; phylum Actinomycetota; class Actinomycetes; order Kitasatosporales; family Streptomycetaceae; genus Streptomyces; species Streptomyces sp. NPDC049040. The sequence goes on along the minus strand of NZ_JBICTO010000003.1, from coordinate 498,360 downwards.
GCTTCCAGTTGCCGATCGCGGAGCCGCCGGTGTTGTTGACCGTGACGGAGACCTGGAAGCCGCCGGGCCACTGGTTGGTGATGGCGTACCCGACCGTGCAGGTCCCGGTCGGCGATGACGTCGGGGGAGTGGTCGGCGGGGTTGTGGGCGGTGTGGTCGGAGGAGTCGTCGGAGGTGTGGTGGGCGGAGTGGTGGGCGGAGTCGTCGGAGGTGTGGTCGGCGGGGTCGTGCCGCCGGAGCTGTCCGAGGTGTCGCCGTAGATGATGCCGCGGCCGTTGGTCGCGATGTACACCCGGCCGTAGACCCGCGGGTCGCCGGTGATGGCGCTGTTGGTCACGCCGTACTGGTGGGCGTTGTCGTTGATCCGCACCCAGTTCGCGCCCGCGTCGGTGGAGCGGAAGATGCCGCGGACGCCGCCGATCTTCGCGCTGGTGTAGAGCGCCTGGTAGGAGGCGTTGGGCGCGGCCTTGCCGAAGCCGATGGTGTCGGCCTCCTGCACGTTGGACAGCTTGGTGAAGGACGCCCCGGAGTTGGTGGAGTGCCACAGCCCGTAAGTGCTGCCGCTGCCGCCCACGACCCACACGTCGCCCTCGGTGCCGGGCAGCGCCTTGAGCTTGCCGCTCTCCGTCGGCAGCCCGGTGGCCGCCGTGGCGGCGAAGGTCGCGCCGCCGTCGGTGCTCACGTAGAACCTGCCGCCCGACAGGCCGTAGAACTTCTTCGGGTTCACCCGGTCGGAGCCGATCGCCGCGCCGGTGGGGATGCCGCTGGAGGCGGACCAGGAGTTGCCGAAGCCGACCGAGTACTCGACCCCGGTGCCGGCCGGGCTCCACAGGAAGCGGCTGCCGTCGGCCGCCGCGGCGACCGTGCCGCCGGTCGCGCCCGACGGGTCGCTGCCCGCGAACCAGTTGGCACCGTCGTCGGTGGAGAACGCCACATGCGCGCCGGTGTCCGCGTTGCCGACCCTGACCATGGTGTTCGCGCTGGTGGCCGCGAAGTCCACGCTCGTGGTGGTGGTGAAGTTGGGCTGGGTGAACATCATCGCCGGCACGGTGGTGAGGTCGGTGTGCCGGAAGCCGCCGATGTCACCGAGCGCGCTGATCAGCGGAGCGCCGGTCGGCGGGCTGACCAGGTCCTGGACGGAGGTCTCCTCCAGGCCCTTGGCGTTGGGCTTGACGGTGAACTTCGCGCCGGTGTCCCAGTTGGTGAGGTTGTCGGTGCCGTAGACCGTGGCGCCGGTGCCGTACCACATGCGGTTGGAGTTGAACGGGTCGATCTCCAGCGACTCGGTCATCCAGCCGAGCTTGGGGGTCTCCTCCGGCGGCGCCGGGTTGGCGCCCCAACTCAGCCACGGCGAGGCGGAGACGTCCATGGTGTAGCGGTCGCTGCGGGTGGGGTAGCTCGGGGTGTCCCAGGCCCGCGTCCAGCTGGTGCCGCTGTTGGTGCTGCGGAATATCTGGGTGTCGGCCCACCAGGAGCTGTAGCCGGTGACCATGACGGTGCCCGGGTGCTGCCGGTCGACGCTCAGGCCGCTGTAGCCGAAGTAGGTGTCGGCGTCCGACATCGGGCTGACGTTGGTCCAGGTGCCGGTCGCGGTCGCGTACCGCCACACCTGGCCCTTGGCGCCGTCGTACGGGCCGCCGGTGTCACTGGTGGCGATGTAGAGGTAGCCGTTCACCGAGTCCAGGACGCCCTTGTGGGCGATGTAGCCGGTGGGCTGGCCGGCCAGCCTGGACCAGCTGGCGCCGCCGTCGGTCGAGCGGTAGACGGTGTTGGCCTTGTCGGCCACGCCCACGTAGATGGTCTGCGTGGTGGCGCCCTTGGTGCCGGTGCGCGGGTCGAAGGTCACCCACACGTCGCCCTGGTTGTCGCTCTGGTAGCCGGTGCTGTCGGAGGCGTCGGCGATGTAGTTGCCCACGTTGGGGAAGGAGGTGACCTTCGCCCAGGTGACCCCCGAGTCGGTGCTGCGCCACAGCCCGTTGCCGCTGGGCGCCGCGAAGTACAGCACGCTGTCCTTGTTCGGGTCGATGGCGAGCCGCTCGCCCATGCCGCGCCCCGGCATGTTGCCGCCGAGTTTGAACGGCAGCGCGGTCGCCGACCAGGTCGCGCCGCGGTCGGACGAGCGCAGGATGGACCCGTTGTTGGGGTCCCATGAGTTGGTGTACATGCCGACGGCCGCGTACACCTTGTCCGGGGCGAGCGCGTCGGTGGCCAGGCTGACCACGCCGTTCTTGTTCCAGTCGGTCCAGCCCGCGGAGTCCAGCAGCGGGATCCAGGACTTCGTCGACTCGTTCCAGCGGTAGGCGCCGCCGATGTCCGTCCTGGCGTAGGCGAGGTTCTTCTCCGACTGGTTGAAGATGATGCCGGGGACGAAGCCGCCGCCGCCGATCTGCACGTTCTTCCAGCTGTACGTGTCGGCGACGGCCGCGGGCGCGGCGGCCGCGCCCGCGGCGGGGGAGCTCGTGGCGGCGGCCGTGGCGGAGGCCACGGTGACGGCTCCGCCGATCAGGGACAGGGCCGCGACGAGCGCGGCGAGGGGTCTGCGAAGCATGGGGGACGTCCTTGAAGTGGGGGTCGGACGGCTTGGCATGGGAGGTGTGGGAGCGCTCCCATGAGAGGTCCGATGATAGCGCTTGCATGGGCGGTCGAGAAGGGGCTGCAACGGTCGAGCGCGGGCCGCCCGCTCTCCCGCCCTCTCGGATGAGCAGAGCCCTTCACCCGGGGGTGCGCAACGCGCCCAGCGCCGTGTCAGCCTGGGCCGGACCGGAGCCCGCGTATCGACGAGTGCGGTCGGACTTCCCATGTCGGCCGGTGGAGCTGATCGTTGTACACGATGACATCCGCGTGGTCGGTCGGGCGGGCTGTGCCGAAGTAGAGCTGCTGGGCGGGGATGTAGCGGTCGCGCCAAGACCGTTCGATCTCCGCGGCGTCAGCGGTGTCGGCGGGGGACCCGGACAGCGCCGCGTCGCGGTCCTTGGCGCGATCCACCGTCCGCTCGAAGGAAACGGACACGAAGACGCGCAGGTCCCACCGGTCGACGAGTTCCGGGCGCAGGAGGAAGACCCCGTCGAAGAGCAGTACGGCGTCCGCGGGGGCGGTCGCGGCCGGCGCGCATGACGGGGTGTCGGTGTCCGCGTCGTGGACCGTGTGCCGGAACCTCAGGTCTCCGCCTGGGCCCAGCGGATCGAGCAGGACCCGGCACAGCGCGGCGCGGTCGTGGGCGTCGAAGTAGCAGCCCTCGGCCGAATACCGGCCGCGCGCGTAGCGCTCTGCGCGGGGGCGGAGGAAGTCGTCGATGCTCGCGCGGATGACGACGCGGTCCTGCGCGCGCAGGGCGACGGCGAGTTCGTCGGCCAGCGTGGTCTTGCCGGAGGCGGGGGGCCCGTCGACGGCGACCCGCAACGGGTGCGCGGTACTGACGGATCCGATCGCCTCGACGAGCCGGCTGACGAGCTCGCCACGGGTGCCCTGGTCCATTGCCGCCCTTCCCCCCGGTGCCTTGGTTCAACACCGTACGTCAGGTCGCGATCGCGGTCGCAGGCTCGTGTCCGACGAGGACGCCTCGTCCGAGGAGTGCTCCGGCGTGGACAGGTGTGGGAAGGCCGGAACGCGGCGCCCGGCCTCCGGCCTCCGGCCTCCGGTCGACGCCGGAGGGCGGAGGCCGTGGGAGGGGCGGCGGGTGTGCCGCGGGTGGGTCGGCTCAGGTGAGGGTGTTCAGCATCGCTTCTTCGACGTGGTCGGCGGCGTTGCGGTGGCCCATGGCGTTGGGGTGCACGAAGGACAGCTGGTCGGGAAGGGTGATGAAGCCTTCGACCCACTTGGCGTCGTCGCAGACGCTGTGGTCCCGCGACGAGGTGTAGAGGTCGACGAAGCGGGCGGCGTCCTGCGTGCCGGTGGAGTCCTCGATGGCCTTGTTGAGGGGTTCAAGGACGTCCTGGCGCAGCCAGGCCAGGTCGCCCTGGGTGATCGTGCCGAATTTCGTCAGGTCGCCGAAGCCGCACTTGGCCGCGTCCCGGGGGATGACCGTGGGGTAGCCGACGGCGAGGATCTTCGCCTGTGGGGCGCGCTTGTGGAGCACGGCGAGCATCCGGTCGTATTCATGGCGCACCGTCTTCAGCCGGGCCGGGACGTCGGCGGCCAGGGCGTCCTTGCACGGGGTGCCCTTGCCCTCGTTCTCACCGCCCAGCTGCGCGCACTTGGTGAGGAAGTCGGCGAAGCCGAGGGAGTTTCCGCCCACGCCGACGGTGATGACGTCGGTGTCCGCACCCACTGCCTCGGACTGCGGGGGCACCGGGGGGAAGGGGTAGTCCGGGTCCTCCGAGAGGGGCGGCAGGTGACGGCCGATCGGATTCTGGGGTGTGTCGGTGACGTTCTCGACGGTGGCGGCGCCGCAGCTGACGTTGGTCAGTTCGAACAGGCCGCCGAGATCGCGGTCGATGACCTGGGGGTAGGACCGGTCGGTGCGCTCGCAGCCGTCGCGCGGGACTTCGAAGGTGTTGCCCGCGGCGTGGATGACCCCGGCGGTGTAGGAGTCACCCAGAGCGACCCACTGCTTCTCCGCGGCCGCGGCGCCTGGTTGGGCACCGACGATCTGTGCGGGGGCGAGCGCGCCGGCGGCGAGTGCCGCGGCCGAGCCGAGCAGGGCCAGGCGAGTACGAAAACGTGCCACGGTTTCTCCAGGTATGTGGTGCTGGTGTAGCTTTGATCGTACACGGAGAGTGACCAAAAATGGAAAGCCAATTACGGAGAGTTTCCTTGCTGGGTGTCGTGACGTGCAGGACCACCGGGACCCGGAGCAGGGCCCGGTGACGCTGCCTTCGGCCGAGGCGGGGCGCCGCGTAAGGGGGCATGGTTGCGGGCAGGGATGGACGGGGCTCAGGCCCGGCCGGTGACGCACGCTCAGGAGGCAGACATGGAACGGCTCTCACGGAGAACCCTCACCGCGGCGGCAGCCGGTGTGGCCGCTGCGGCGGCGCTGCCGGGGGTGGCGCAGGCCGCCGCCGGGCCGGCCACGGGGGCCGGCCACCGCGGACGGCACCCGCACCGCGGGGAGCTGCGCGGCATGTGGATCGCGACGGTGGCCAACACCGACTGGCCGTCCGCGCCGGGCCTGGCACCCGAGGTCCAGCGCCAGGAGCTGCTCGACCTGCTCGACCTGGCGGTGCGGCGGCGGCTGAACGCCGTGATGTTCCAGGTGCGCCCCACCGCCGACGCGTTCTGGCCGTCCCCCTACGAGCCGTGGGCCGCGTATCTGACCGGGACCCAGGGGCGCGACCCCGGCTGGGACCCGCTGGGCACCGCCGTCCGCGAGGCGCACCGCCGAGGGCTCGAACTCCACGCCTGGTTCAACCCCTACCGGGTGTCCAACAGCGCCGACCCCGCCCTGCTCGCGCCCACCCACCCGGCGCGGCTGCACCCGGAGTGGACGGTCGCCTACGGCGGCAAGCTCTACTACAACCCGGGCCTGCCCGAGGTCCGCCGCTTCGTGCAGGACGCGATGCTGGACGCGGTCCGCCGCTACCCGATCGACGCGGTGCACTGGGACGACTACTTCTACCCCTACCCGGTCGCGGGCCAGGTCTTCGACGACGACGACGCCTACGCCCGCTACGGCGCCGGCTTCCAGGACCGTGACGCGTGGCGGCGGCACAACACCGACCTGCTCGTGCGCGAGACCGCGATCCGCATCAAGGCCATCCGCCCGCAAACCCAGTTCGGCATCAGCCCCTTCGGCGTCTGGCGCAACGCCGCCACCGACCCGCTCGGCTCGGCCACCACCGCGGGCGTCCAGACCTACGACGACCTGCACGCCGACACCCGCGGCTGGGTCCGCAAGGAGTGGATCGACTACATCGTGCCGCAGGTGTACTGGAACATCGGCTTCGCCGCAGCCGACTACGCGGTCCTCGTGCCGTGGTGGTCGGACGTGGTCCGGGGCACGAACGTGAGGCTGTACATCGGGGAGGCACTGTACAAGGTGGGCGTCGCCGGCCAGCCCGCGGCCTGGCAGGACCAGGCCGAGCTGTCCCGCCACCTGACCTTCGACGCGGACCACCCGGAGGTCCGCGGCAACGTCTACTTCTCCGCCACCCAGGTCGCCGCCGACCCGCTCGGCGCGATGAGCCGGGTGGTCGCCGACCACTACCCCACCCGGGTGCGCACGCCTGCCGGATAATCCCGTCGAACGCGCGATCGGGCGGCTGCTACGGTCGTGCGGTGGCGAAACTGAACCAGATCATCGCGGTCGAGAAGGGCGTCAAGGCCAAGGCGCAGCAGGAGTTGACGGCGGCTCAGCACGACCTCCAGAAGCCGGCGCTGCTGTCGGGCATATCCAGGACCTACCAGCCCAAGGACGAGGAGGGCGAGCAGCTGCCGCCCGAGTCGACCCGGGTGCAGGTCCAGGCGGAGGGCGCGCTGCGGGCCACCGTGACGGCGCTGACCCGGCTGTTCGACGTGACCGCCACCAAGGACTGGGCGAACTGCGAGGCTCGCGCGGACGTCACCGTCGACGGCCGGGTGGTCGTCGCGGCGGTGCCGGTGTCGTATCTGCTGTTCCTGGAGAAGCAGCTCACCGAGCTGCACGCCTTCGTACGCCGGCTGCCGGTGCTCGACGGCGCCGAGTCGTGGACGCTCGACCCGTCCACCGACGCGTGGAAGACCGAACCGGTGCGCACCATCAGGACCAGGAAGGTGCCGCGCAACCATGTGAAGGCCGAGGCGACGGAGAACCACCCGGCCCAGGTGGAGGTCTACTACGAGGACGTGCCGGTCGGCTACTGGACCACCGTGAAGTTCTCCGGCGCGCTGCCGGCCCGCCGGGTCAACGAACTGCTGTCCAGGATCGAGAAGCTGCAGCAGGCGGTGAAGTTCGCTCGCGAGGAGGCGAACGGCGCCGAGGTCACCGACCAGCGCGTCGGGGACGCCGTCCTCGGGTATCTGTTCGGCAGCTGATCCCACCCCCAAGACCCCCCTCGGCCTGTGTGCCGAGGGGTGCGCGAGGAGCGCGAAGCTGAAACTGAAGTTCGTCGTGAGCGACGTCGATTCGCCGTCAATCCCAGACTCTTGCTCCAGGCTCAGCATTCGCCGCCGCTCGCCGTACCGACCGGCCACGGTCCGGGTCGTCAGGTGCCGGTTCGACTCCGGTCCGCCGCTCTCACTCCTGCGGCGGTAGTTCAATGGCAGAACGCGACGACATGACGATTGAACCGTGGGCACGACAGGTGCGGTGAGGCCTTCGGCGGCATCTCAGGGACCCGGAGGATGGACAAAACCTCCGGGTCCCGCTCCTTCCCCTGCGGCGGGCGGCGAGGACGCGGTCCCGCAGGGCCTACGCTGAGGGGATCATGCACCGATTCAGTACGCCCTGGGGCGATCTCGACCTGACCCGCTACCCGGCCGAGCCCCGTGACCAGCTGCGGGCGTGGGACGCGGCCGACGACTACCTGCTGCGCCACCTGGCCGAGTCCGAAGCCGCCGGGAGCGGACCCGCGAAGAACGGCACGACCGTGGTGCTCGGCGACCGCTGGGGCGCCCTGGCCACCGCGCTCGCCGACCGGCACCCGGTGCAGGTCTCGGACTCCTTCCTCGGACAGCAGGCGACGCGCGCGAACCTGCGACGGATCGGCGCCGAGGACCGGGTGCGGCTGCTGTCCACGAGGGACGCCCCGCCGGAGCGGGTCGACCTGCTGCTGGTCAGGGTGCCCAAGAGCCTGGCGCTGCTGGAGGACCAGCTGCACGCGCTGGCCCCGGCCGTCCACCGGGACACCGTCGTGGTCGGCGCGGGCATGGTCACCGAGATCCACACCTCGACCCTCGCCCTTTTCGAACGGATCCTCGGCCCGACGGTCACCTCGCTTGCCGTCCGCAAGGCCCGGCTCATCCACTGCACGCCCGACCCCGAGCTGCCGCGTACCGCCGGCCCCTGGCCGCTGCGCTACGCCCTGCCGGAGGGCATCGGGCCGATGTCGGGGCGTACGGTCACCAACCACGCCGGCATCTTCTGCGCCGACCGGCTCGACCTCGGCACCCGCATGCTGCTGGCCAACCTGCCGCACCGGCAGGGCCCCGACCGGGTGATCGACCTGGGCTGCGGCAACGGCGTCGTCGGCACCGCGGCCGCGGTCGCCAACCCCGAGTCCGACGTGCTCTTCACCGACGAGTCCCACCAGGCGGTCGCCTCCGCCGAGGCGACCTTCAGGGAGAACGCCGATCCGGCCACGCGCGCGGAGTTCCTGGTCGCCGACGCGGCGACCGGCGTGCCCGCGGGCAGTGCCGACCTGGTACTGAACAACCCGCCCTTCCACTCACACCGCGCGACCAGCGACAGCAGCGCGCGGTGGATGTTCGCGACCGCACGGGCGGCGCTGCGCCCCGGCGGCGAGCTGTGGGTGGTGGGCAACCGCCACCTCGGCTACCACGTACGGCTGCGGCGGCTGTTCGGGAACTGCGACGTGGTGGCGTCGGACCCGAAGTTCGTGGTGCTGCGCGCGGTCAGGCAGGCGCCCAAGGCGCACTGAGGCCGGTGGTCCCGCGGCGGCCGCGGGGCCGGGTCACGAGGCCTCGACGGCCGCCTTGATCCGCCCGGCGAAGGCGTCGGCGTCCCTGCGGGCGGCCAGCAGGGCGAGGCCCACCAGGAGCTTGCCCGCGCCGTGGCCCTCCAGGTGGTTGAAGATGGTCACCCGGGTGCCGCCGCCGGGCAGCGCCTCCAGGTCGTAGCCGCCCTCCTTGGCCGTCACGGTGTTCCTGGACAGCTCGGTCCAGCGGATCCGCGTCGGCTGCACGAACTCGGTGATCCGGAACTCGCGCCTGGTCGTCATCCCCGCGTCCTTGACGGTGCTCGCGTAGACCGTGCCGACCGCGGTGGGACCGTCCGTCGTCTTGGTGATCTCCTGCACCCGGGGGCTGAACTTCGGGTCGTTGGTGCCGTCCGCGAGGAACGCGAACACCTCCTCGATGGGTCGGTCGATCTCGACGGTTCCCTCGAACTTGCCGGCCATGGCTCCTCCTGTGTGCGCCTCGTCTGGCGTGCGGGCATCGTCGCAGAACCGGCAGGGCACCGGTGGCAGACTCGCGAGACGGGCCGCGCTTCGTACCGGAGCAGCGCCGCCGCAGGACCCCGCCCGGCGGCCCGGCCACCGCCGTCGGGACGGCGCGCGGCGGCTCCGCCGGGCCGTACCCGGTGCGGCCGTCGCCGTCAGCCCGCCGCCGGCCGGACCCGGTCACCGGGCGGCCGCGCGGCGAGCACGATGCCCGCGGCCACGGTGCACGCGGTGGCCAGTCCTGCCAGCGGTACTGCGAGGTGTCCCGCGGGGGTGCAGGCGAGTACGGCCGCAGCGCCGGCCGGCAGCACCAGGTTCTGGGCGATCCCGCGCTTGAAGTGGCGGGCGTGCACCGCCCACACCGAGAGCAGGAAGACGGCCGTCGGAATGGTGGCGCAGGCCGCCGCGGCCTGCGCCGAGAGATCCGCGTGGTGGGTGACCTGCTCGACCGCCACCTCGATCCCCGCACCGATCGCCGCGGCGGAGCCCAGCACCGCGTAGTGGCCGTACCCCCAGACGAACGCCTGCCTGTTGGAGGTCAGGTGCCGGTGGATGGGGACGGCGAAGTAGCTCCAGAAGGCGGCGAAGACGATCAGCAGCCCGCCGGCCGCGATCGGCAGCAGCAGGTCCAGCGCCGTCGACTCGTCGAGCGCGGTCTGGACGGCGACCGTGGCCGCCGAGATCGACTCGCCCAGCACGATGATGGTGAACAGGCCGAACCGCTCGGCGATGTGGTGCGGATGCCAGGACGTGCCGTGGTCGCGTTCCGCGACGGTCGGCACGGCCAGCTCGACCGCGACCAGCACCAGGAAGCCGCCGGTCCAGAAGGAACCCGGCATCAGCAGCAGCCCCACCCAGGCGAGCTGCACCAAGAGGAGGCCGGCGACGTAGCGCAGCGCGACCCGGCGTGCCGCCCCGCTCTCCCCGCGCGAGGCCCGCAGCCACTGGCAGGTCTGCGCGAGCCGCATGATCAGGTAGCCGACGACGGCGACCGCGTAGTCCGCGTCGTCGAAGGCGCGCGGGACGCCGGCGGCCAGCACCAGCACACCGGACATCTGCACCAGGGTCATGACCCGGTAGAGGATGTCGTCGACGTCGTAGGCGGAGGCGAACCAGGTGAAGTTCATCCAGGCCCACCAGATGGCGAAGAAGATCAGCAGATAGCCGGTGATCCCGTGCCCCTGCTCGCCCTCGGTGAGCGCGTGCACCAGCTTCGACCCCGCCTGCGCGACGGCCACCACGAAGCACAGGTCGAACAGCAGCTCGAGCGGTGTCGACGCCCGGTGCGGCTCGGTCCTGCTGCGCGGCCTCATCGGCACCCGGGTGACGACCTCCCTGCCGTGGCCCGCTCCCGCCGGGGTGGTCGTCTCGTCCATCGGCCTTGCGGCTCCTTCGCTCCAGAGCCGGTCCGCGCCCTGCACGCGGTTCGGCGTCGCACGATTCTTGCCGAGATCGCCACGGACATCCCGCAGGGTGCGCGGTCCGGCAAGATTCCCTGGTGCGGCCCCTGTCCGGCAGGGGAAGGAGGCTCACCGCGGTTCGGGACGATCCGGGACCGCCGGGACATCCGCCGGGACATCGGTATCGCCATGCGTCGTTCGACGGGCGGGCCGGCTCCGCGCGGTGTGCCCGACGACAGCGACGGCGGTGACGACCGCGGCGACGCGGATCACGTTCCAGGTCGTGGAGAACGTCGTCCCCTGCGTGTCGGCCTCCGTGCCCAGCCGCTGCGTGGCCTCGAAGAAGGCGATCAGCGGAACGAGCAGGCGGAAGGGAAGGCCGCCCACTCCGGGAGTCCGCGCGATGTTCCCCACGATTCCCAGGGGCGCGCCGAAGACGAAGGCCGCCATGCCCCACACGAGGATCTTCCCCCCGCTGGAGGCGCCGGATTCCATTCCGGCCGGCACGGAGGCGGCGGGCACCGCTCCGGCCGGAATGGCGGGATACATGTCCTTGAAGAGGTAGTAGGTGACCACGCCGATGGCCAGTCCCGAGGACGCCAGCAATGCCGACTTCACGGTGGACCGGTGGAGGAAGCCCACCATGAACGCGTAGCAGGCCCACGGCCAGCCGCTGGAGAAGACGATGCTCACGGCGACGGAGACGGGATCGTCCCATTTCCCTGCGACGGGGCCCACCAGGCCGAGCGGCAGACCCGCCCCGAGGGACAGGACGGCCGGTACGACGCGAGCACGCGGACTGTTCTGCATGCCGGTTGTCATACCAGGTGCCGCTCCGGGAAGGAGGTCCGCGGTGGCCTGTGGCCGCGGCCCGGTGGCCGGAGCCGGGGGACCGACCCCAGGCGGATCCGGTATTCGGGGGCGGATGGCACCGGAGAGATCTTTGCATAAAAGTGCGGCTCGCCGTATAGTCATGCCATCGATGAGGAGGGTTCCGATGGCGGTGCGTGCGGCGGTTGCCGGGGCGAGCGGGTATGCGGGCGGTGAGGTGCTGCGGCTGCTGGCCGGGCACCCCGAGGTCGAGATCGGGGCGCTGACGGCGAACTCCAGTGCGGGGCAGCCGCTCGGCGCGGTCCAGCCGCACCTGCTTCCGCTGGCCGACCGGGTGCTCCAGCCCACCACGGCCGAGGTGCTGGCCGGACACGACGTGGTCTTCCTCGCCCTGCCGCACGGGCAGTCCGCAGCCGTCGCGGAACAGCTCGGCGACGACGTCCTCGTGGTCGACATGGGTGCCGACTTCCGGCTCGCGGACGCGGCGGACTGGGAGCGCTTCTACGGCTCGCCGCACGCCGGCACCTGGCCCTACGGGCTTCCCGAGCTGCCCGGCGCGCGCACCGCGCTGGCCGGGACCCGGCGGATCGCGGTGCCCGGCTGCTACCCGACCGCCGTGTCGCTCGCGCTGGTTCCCGCCTACGCCGCCGCGCTCGCCGAGCCCGAGGCGGTCATCGTGGCCGCGTCCGGCACATCGGGCGCGGGCAAGTCCGTCAAGCCGCACCTGCTCGGCTCCGAGGTCATGGGGTCGATGACCCCGTACGGCGTCGGCGGCGGCCACCGGCACACCCCCGAGATGATCCAGAACCTCAGCGCGGCGGCCGGCACCAGGGTCGGCGTGTCCTTCACCCCGACCCTGGCGCCGATGTCCCGCGGCATCCTGGCCACCTGCACCGCCCAGGCCCGTCCCGGCGTCACCGCGGCCGACGTCCGCGCGGCCTACGAGAAGGCGTACGCGGACGAGCCGTTCGTGCGGCTGCTGCCCGAGGGCCGGTGGCCCGCCACGGCGTCGGTCCACGGCTCCAACGCCGTGCACCTCCAGGTGGCCTACGACCAGGACGCGCGGCGGATCATCGCGATCAGCGCCATCGACAACCTGACCAAGGGCACCGCGGGCGGCGCGGTGCAGAGCATGAACATCGCCCTCGGACTGCCCGAAGGCACGGGACTCTCCACGATCGGGGTCGCTCCTTGAGCGACGCGTGCGAGGCCTCAGGGCAGCAGACGACAGTGAGAGCCGCGGCTTCGTGCCGGGCGGGCACCGGCAGGGGAACCTCCCGTGCGGCGGCCCAGGCGGAGAACAGGAGACAAAGATGAGCGTGACGGCAGCGAAGGGATTCCAGGCGGCGGGCATCGCCGCGGGGATCAAGGCGAACGGCAACCCGGACCTGGCCCTGGTGGTCAACACCGGCCCGCGCCGCGCCGCCGCGGGCGTCTTCACCTCCAACCGCGTGAAGGCCGCGCCCGTGCTCTGGTCCGAGCAGGTGCTCAGGGGCGGCGCGGTCACCGCCGTCGTCCTCAACTCCGGTGGCGCCAACGCCTGTACCGGACCGCAGGGCTTCCAGGACACCCACGCCACCGCGGAGAAGGCGGCCGAGGTGCTGGGTCACAGCGCGGGCGAGATCGCGGTGGCCTCCACCGGTCTGATCGGCCTGCTGCTGCCGATGGACAAGCTGCTGCCCGGCATCGGGAAGGCCGCGGCCGAGCTGTCGGAGGACGGCGGCGAGAAGGCCGCCATCGCCATCAAGACCACCGACACCGTGCACAAGACCGCGGTGGTGCGCGACCCGGCGGGCTGGACGGTCGGCGGCATGGCCAAGGGCGCGGGCATGCTCGCCCCGGGCCTCGCCACGATGCTCGTGGTGCTCACCACCGACGCCGACGCGGACCCCGCGACCCTGGACAAGGCGCTGCGGGACGCCACCCGGGTGACCTTCGACCGGGCCGACTCCGACGGCTGCATGTCGACCAACGACACCGTGCTGCTGCTGGCCTCCGGCGCGTCCGGCGTCACCCCCGCCCACGACGACCTCGCCGACGCGGTCCGCACCGTCTGCGCCGACCTGACCAGGCAGCTGATCGGGGACGCCGAGGGCGCCAGCAAGGACATCAGGATCGAGGTCGTGAACGCGGCGAGCGAGCAGGAGGCGGTCGACGTCGGCCGCACCATCTCCCGCAGCAACCTGCTCAAGTGCGCGATCCACGGCGAGGACCCCAACTGGGGCCGGGTGCTGTCCGCGATCGGCACCACCTCGGCCGTCTTCGAGCCGGACCGGCTCAGCGTCGCCATCAACGGCGTGTGGGTGTGCAGGAACGGCTCGGTCGGCGACGACCGCGACCTGGTCGACATGCGCTTCCGGGAGGTCGTGATCACCGCGGACCTGGCAGCGGGCGACGCCTCGGCGGTGATCTGGACCAACGACCTCACCGCCGACTACGTCCACGAGAACAGCGCGTACAGCTCATGACGGCGCGCAAGCACTCCGCCCTGCCCAAGGCGCAGGTGCTCATCGAGGCGCTGCCCTGGCTGACCCGGCACAACGGCCGGGTCGTGGTGATCAAGTTCGGCGGCAACGCGATGGTCGACGAGGACCTGAAGGCCGCCTTCGCCCAGGACGTGGTCTTCCTGCGGCAGGCCGGCCTCAAGCCGGTCGTCGTGCACGGCGGCGGCCCGCAGATCAACGCGCAGCTCGACCGGCACGGCCTGGTCAGCGAGTTCAAGGCCGGGCTGCGGGTCACCACGCCCGAGGCGATGGACGTCGTCCGCATGGTGCTGGCCGGGCAGGTGCAGCGCGAACTGGTCGGGCTGCTCAACCAGCACGGACCGCTCGCGGTCGGCCTGACAGGCGAGGACGCGCACACCATCACCGCGGTCAAGCACTTCCCGACGATCGACGGCGAGTCCGTGGACATAGGCCGGGTCGGCGAGATCACGGCCATCGACACCGGCGCGATCGAGGCGCTGCTCGCCGACGGGCGCATCCCGGTGGTCTCCTCGATCGCCAGGGCCGCAGACGACGGGCACATCTACAACGTCAACGCCGACACCGCGGCCGCCGCGCTGGCCGCCGCACTCGGCGCCGAGACCCTCATGGTGCTCACCGACGTCGAGGGCCTGTACGAGGACTGGCCCAACAGCGACGACGTGATCAGCCGGCTCACCGCCACCGAGCTGGAGAAGCTGCTGCCCGACCTGTCCAGCGGCATGGTCCCGAAGATGCGCGGCTGCCTGCACGCGGTACGCAACGGCGTGAACACCGCCCGCGTCATCGACGGCCGGGTCCAGCACTCGATCCTGCTGGAGATCTTCACCGACGAGGGCATCGGCACCATGGTCGTCCCCGACGACCCGCAGCCGCCCGCGGCGGAACACCTACCGGAACAGGCCCACGCAGAAGGGGGAGCACGGTGACCACCACCACGGACACGACCGGCAACGAGGTGCTGGCCGGCCGCTGGCAGGCCGCGCTGATGGACAACTACGGCCGGCCCCGGCTGCCCCTGGTGCGCGGCGAGGGCGCGAAGTTCTGGGACGCCGACGGCAAGGTCTACCTGGACTTCCTCGGCGGGATCGCGGTCAACTCGCTCGGCACCGGGCATCCCGCGGTGGTCGAGGCGGTGAGCCGGCAGGTCGGCAGCCTCGGGCACGTCTCCAACCTCTTCATGGCCGAGCCGCCGATCGCGGTCGCCGAGCGGCTGCTCCAGCTCTTCGGGCGCCCCGGCCGGGTCTACTTCAGCAATTCGGGTGCGGAGGCCAACGAGGCCGCCTTCAAGCTCGGCCGGCTCACCGGACGCACCCGGATGGTCGCCACCGACGGCGCCTTCCACGGCCGGACGATGGGCTCGCTCGCGCTGACCGGCCAGCCGAAGAAGAGGGAGGCGTTCGCGCCGCTGCCCGGCGACGTCGTCCATGTGCCGTTCGGCGACGCGGACGCGCTGCGGGCGGTGGTGGACACCGACACCGCGCTGGTGATCATCGAGCCGATCCAGGGCGAGAACGGCGTGATCGTGCCACCGGCCGGCTATCTGCAAGCCGCCCGGGAGATCACCGCGGCCACCGGCACCCTGCTGGTGCTCGACGAGGTCCAGACCGGCGTCGGCCGGACGGGGCACTGGTTCGAGTGCCTGGCCCAGGGCGTGGAGCCGGATGTCGTGACGCTGGCCAAGGGGCTGGGCGGCGGGCTGCCGATCGGGGCAACCGTCGCCTTCGGGGCCGCCGCCGACCTGTTCACCCCCGGTGCGCACGGCTCGACCTTCGGCGGCAACCCGGTCGCGTGCGCCGCGGCGCTGGCCGTGCTGGACACCATCGCGGCCGACGGGCTGCTCGACCACGTCAAGCGGCAGGGCGAGAAGCTGCGGGACGGTATCGAGGCGCTGCGCCACCCGCTGGTCGATCATGTGCGCGGTGCGGGCCTGCTGATCGGTATCGTGCTCACCGAGCCGCTTTCCGCACCGATCCAGCAGGCGGCTCAGGACGCCGGACTCCTGGTGAACTCCGCCGTGCCGAACACGGTACGGCTCGCGCCGCCGCTCGTCGTCGGCGACGACGACACGGACGCGTTCCTCCGGGTGCTTCCCGGCGTCCTCGACCAGGTGTGGCAGGCGAACCAGCAGAACCGGGCAGCCCGGGGCACCGCCGGAGTCCGGGGGACAGACGGAGAATGACGCGACGATGAGCGAGGCGCAGCAGCACGGCGGCGGCCAGGCCGTACCGCAGACCCGTACGGCCAGGCACCGCAGGATCGTGGACATCCTCGGCAAGCAGCCGGTGCGGTCCCAGAGCCAGCTCGCCAAGCTGCTCGCCGACGACGGGCTGAGCGTCACCCAGGCGACGCTCAGCCGCGACCTGGACGAGCTGGGCGCGGTCAAGATCCGCACCAACGACGGCGAGCTGATCTACGCCGTCCCGTCCGAGGGCGGCTTCCGCACCCCGCAGGCGCCGCTCGGCGAGTCGGTCAAGGAGGAGCGGATGCGGCGGCTCGCCGCCGAGCTGCTGATCTCCGCCGAGGCCTCGGCCAACCTGGTGGTGGTCCGCACCCCGCCGGGCGCCGCGCAGTTCCTCGCCTCGGCCGTCGACACCGCCGAGGTCCACGACATCCTCGGCACCATCGCCGGTGACGACACCGTCGTACTGATCAGCCGGGACCCCGCCGGCGGCCAGAAGCTCGCCGACCATCTGCTGCGCCTGGCCCAGGGCGAGGTCTAGATCCCGTCCGCCGGTCGGGCCGCGCGCCGGCATTCCGCGCTCCGCCGTACTGCCGCAGGACACGCCGGCCTGCGGCTTTGACGAACCATACGGTGGAGTGCATACTTATACCAGTCAGCGTATGCATCGTAAGGAGAGACCCGTGACCGAGCGCGTCGTACTCGCCTATTCAGGCGGCCTTGACACCTCCGTCGCCATCGGCTGGATCGCCGAGGAGACCGGCGCCGAAGTCATCGCGGTCGCCGTGGACGTCGGCCAGGGCGGCGAGGACCTGGACATCATCCGCAAGCGCGCCATCGCGTGCGGCGCCGTCGAGGCCGAGGTCGCGGACGCCAAGGACGAATTCGCCGAGGAGTACTGCCTGCCGGCGATCCGGGCCAACGCGCTCTACATGGACCGCTACCCGCTGGTGTCCGCGCTGTCCCGGCCCACCATCGTCAAGCACCTGGTGGCGGCCGCCCGCAAGCACGGCGCCGACATCGTCGCCCACGGCTGCACCGGCAAGGGCAACGACCAGGTCCGCTTCGAGGCCGGCATCTCCTCGCTCGCCCCCGAGCTGCGCTGCATCGCCCCGGTCCGCGACTACGCGATGACCCGGGACAAGGCCATCGCCTTCTGCGAGGCCAACAACCTGCCGATCGCCACCACCAAGAAGTCGCCGTACTCGATCGACCAGAACGTCTTCGGGCGGGCAGTCGAGACCGGCTTCCTCGAGGACATCTGGAACGCGCCGATCGAGGACGTCTACGAGTACACGCAGAACCCGGCCACCCCGCGGGAGGCCGACGAGGTCGTCATCAGCTTCCGCAAGGGCGTGCCGGTGGCCGTCGACGGCCACGAGGTCACCGTCCTGGAGGCGATCCAGCAGCTCAACGCCCGGGCGGGCGCCCAGGGCATCGGCCGGATCGACATGGTCGAGGACCGGCTGGTCGGCATCAAGTCCCGGGAGATCTACGAGGCGCCCGGCGCCATCGCGCTGATCACCGCCCACCAGGAGCTGGAGAACGTCACCGTCGAGCGGGAACTCGCCCGCTACAAGCGGCAGGTCGAGCAGCGCTGGGGCGAGCTGGTCTACGACGGCCTGTGGTTCTCACCGCTCAAGCGGGCGCTCGACGGCTTCATCACCGAGGCCAACGAGCACGTCACCGGAGACGTCCGGATGGTCATGCACGGCGGCCGGGCGGTCGTCAACGGCCGGAGGTCCGGCGAGTCGCTGTACGACTTCAACCTCGCCACCTACGACACCGGCGACACCTTCGACCAGTCGCTGTCCAAGGGCTTCATCGAGATCTTCGGCATGTCCAGCAAGATCGCGGCCAAGAGGGACCTGGCCCAGTGAGCGGGCAGCAGCAGGGAGCCAAGCTCTGGGGCGGCCGGTTCGCCGACGGTCCGTCCGCCGCCCTGGAGAGGCTGTCCGCCTCCGTCCACTTCGACTTCCGCCTCGCGCCCTACGACATCGCCGGGTCCAGGGCGCACGCCCGGGCCCTCCACCGGGCCGGGCTGCTGACCGCCGACGAGCTCGACCGGATGATCGCCGGGCTCGACACGCTCGAAGCCGACGTCGCCGCGGGCGACTTCACCGGCACCATCGCCGACGAGGACGTCCACACCGCGCTGGAACGCGGCCTGGTGGAGCGCCTCGGCGCCGAGCTGGGCGGCAAGCTGCGGGCCGGCCGGTCGCGCAACGACCAGATCGCCACCCTCTTCCGGATGTACCTGCGCGACCAGGCCCGGATGGTCGGCGGCCTGATCGCCGACCTCCAGGACGCGCTGGTCGGCCTCGCCGAGGCGCACCCGAACGCCGCGATGCCGGGCAGGACCCATCTACAGCACGCACAGCCGGTGCTGTTCGCGCACCACATGCTGGCGCACGTCCAGTCGCTGTCCCGCGACGCGGAGCGGCTGCGCCAGTGGGACGAGCGCACCGCGGTGTCGCCCTACGGCTCCGGCGCGCTCGCCGGGTCCTCGCTCGGCCTCGACCCCGAGGCCGTCGCCCGCGACCTGGGCTTCGGGCGCGGCTCGGTCGGCAATTCCATCGACGGCACCGCCTCGCGCGACTTCGTGGCCGAGTTCGTCTTCATCACCGCGATGATCGGCGTCAACCTCTCCCGGATCGCGGAAGAGGTCATCCTCTGGAACACGAAGGAATTCTCCTTCGTGACCCTGCACGACGGCTTCTCCACCGGCTCGTCGATCATGCCGCAGAAGAAGAACCCCGACATCGCCGAGCTGGCCCGCGGCAAGTCAGGGCGGCTGATCGGCAACCTCACCGGGCTGATGGCCACCCTCAAGGCGCTGCCGCTGGCCTACAACCGGGACCTCCAGGAGGACAAGGAGCCGGTCTTCGACTCCTGCGAGCAGCTGGAGGTGCTGCTCCCGGCGTTCACCGGGATGATGGCCACCCTCACGGTCCACACCGAGCGGATGGCGGAACTGGCCCCGGCCGGCTTCTCGCTCGCCACCGACATCGCCGAGTGGCTGGTCAGGCAGGGCGTGCCCTTCCGGGTGGCGCACGAGGTCGCGGGGGAGTGCGTCAAGGTCTGCGAGACCGAGGGCATCGAGCTGCACGAGCTGACCGACGAGCAGTTCGCCAAGATCTCCCCGCACCTGACGCCAGAGGTCCGCGGCGTGCTCGACGTGCAGGGCGCGCTGGCGTCCCGCAGCGGGCGCGGCGGTACCGCGCCGAGCGCGGTCGCCGTACAGCTCGCCGAGGTCAAGGCGGACCTGGCGGTCCAGCACGAGTGGGCGCGGGCCGGGAAGTAGCGGCAGGCGCGGCGCCGGGGGGCTTCAGTCCCGGTAGACGGCGGGAGGCGGCCCGAAGGTGGCGCCGTCTCCCAGCCAGTCCTGCGCCAGCTTCTTCAGCGAGCCGTCCTGCCGCATCCGCTCCAGGACCCCGTTGACGAACCGCACGAAGTCGATCTGCCGCGGTTGCATGGCGATGCCGTGCGGCTCCGCGGTGAAGCGCGGCCCGATCAGCTTGGTGTTCGGGTCCTGCCGCTCGAGACCGATCAGGATGGTGTCGTCGGTGGACACCGCGTCCACCTGGCCCAGCTGCATCAGCATCAGGCAGTCCGTCCAGTCCTTGACGCCGACCGCGACCACCGGGTGCTTCCTCAGCCCTTCGAGCGTGTCGATGGAGGTCGTGCCCGCGGCCGCGCACACCTTCCTGCCGCCCAGGTCGTCGATGGACTTCGCGGTCGAATTCCTGGGGACCAGCACCCGCTGGCCGGCGTCCATGTAGTCGCTGGAGAAGGCGACGCTCCGCCAGCGCTCGCAGGTGATCGTCATCGAGTCGATCACGATGTCGACCGGGTTTTCCTGCAGCAGCACCGGGATGCGCTGGGCCGAGGTGATGGTGCGGAACTGGATGCGGTCGGGGCTGCCGAACAGCGCGGTCGAGATGCGCTTCAGCAGCTCGATCTCGTAGCCGTCGAGGCGGCCGGTGAGCGGGTCGCGGTAGCCGAACAGGTACGAGTTCTGGTCCACCCCGGCGATCAGCCGGCCGCGGGCGACGATCGCGGCCATCGTCGATCCCGCGGGCATCCGCCCGGGCGCCGGCAGCGCCCCTGCGGGCCGAAAGCTTTCCGGGGTCGCGCCGCACGCCTTGCCGTCAGCCGGCCGGGCGGTGGCCGGCGGCTGCCCCGTCGCGGCGGTGGCGGCTCGAGTCGGCCGCGGCGGCCTGTCGCCGCCGGCGGAGGTGCAGCCCGCAAGCAGCAGCGCCGCCGTCAGGCCCGCCACCGCCCCGTACCGTAACCGACCGCGCATCTCGGGCCCCCTGACGCCGGATCTCGTCCCCGTGCATCGGACGACGCGCGGGAAGCCCCGCCGGTTCCTCCGTGCCGGCCGGGCCCGGGACCGCCGGGCGTGCCGTCAGGCTGCTTCCTTCGCCTTGGTCGCGTAGATGTCCACGTACTCCTGGCCGCCGAGCCGCATGACCTCGCTCATCACCTCGTCGGTGACGGCGCGCAGCACGTAGCGGTCACGGTCCATGCCCTCGTAGCGGGAGAAGTCCAGCGGGCGGCCGAAGCGGATGGTGACCGGGGCGATTCGCAGCATGCCGGAGCCGCCGGGCTGCACCTTGTCGGTGCCGACCATCGCGAACGGCACCACGGGGGCGCCCGTCATCAGGGTCAGCCGTGCGACACCGGTGCGGCCGCGGTAGAGGCGGCCGTCGGGCGAGCGGGTGCCCTCGGGGTAGATGCCGAAGATCCGGCCCTCCTCCAGCACCCGGCTGCCGGTCATCAGCGCCGCCACCCCGCCGCGGGCGCCGTCCCGGTCCACCGGGATCATGCCGCAGGTGGTGAAGAACCACGCCATGAGCCGGCCCTTGACGCCCTTGCCCGTGACGTATTCGTCCTTGCCGATGAAGTACACCTGCCGCTCCACCACCAGGGACAGGAACAGCGAGTCGACGAAGGTGACGTGATTGCCCGCCACGATCACCGGCCCGTCCCCTGGGATGTTCGCGAGGCCCTCGACCCGGGGGCGGTACAGGACACGCATCAGCAGTCCGAGAATCGCCTTGAGCACGCTGCGGGACAACGCATTCCTCCGGTTCACGCGGTGGGGGCGGCCGGGCCTACCGGTCCGTACGTACACGAGGACGATACTTCCTCCCCCGCGGCTTCGCCCGCGAGGTACCCCCAGGGGCTTCCCGCACGGCGGGTCCACGCGGGCGCATCCGGTGTCGGCATGTGTTCGGTACGTGTTCCGGCTGCCGTCGGGCGGAGGCAAGCTCCTCGCGGCACGATGCGCGCATGACGGATGACCAGCACAAGACCGGCCCCGGCAGGCGGACCCTGCTGTCCGCGGCGGCTCTCGGCGCGGGCGGCGCGGTGATAGGCACCGCCGGTGCGGCCCAGGCGCAGTCCCCGGGCGACGGCGGCCCGGCCAGGGGACACGGCGGCGCGCCCGCGCTGCCGGTGCCGACCATCGTCGGCCACCGCGGCAGCGCGGGCTACCGCCCTGAGCACACCTTCGGATCGTACGAGTACGCGCTGGCGATCGGCGCGGACGTCGTCGAGCAGGACGTCGTACCGACCAGGGACGGGCACCTGGTGTGCCGCCACGAGCCCGAGATCGGCGGCACCACCGACGTCGCCGACCACCCCGAGTTCGCGAACCGCAGGACCACCAAGACCATCGACGGCACCGCCACCACGGGATGGTTCACGCAGGACTTCACCCTCGCGGAGCTCAAGCGGCTGCGCGCCGTCGAGCGGTTGCCCGCGGTCCGCCCGCACAACGCGATCTACGACGGCCGCTGGGACATCCCCACCTTCGCCGAGGTGCTGGCCTGGGCGGACAAGGAGGGCCGCAAGCGCGGCAAGCCGGTCTGGCTGCACACCGAGACCAAGCACCCCACCTACTTCCGCGGCATCGGCCTGCCGCTGGAGGAGCGGCTGGTGGCGCTGCTCAAGCCGTACGGCAGGCACCGCTCCGACGCCCCGCAGTTCCTCCAGTCCTTCGAGGCGCAGAGCCTGCGGCGGCTCGGCGCGCTCGGCGCGGGCGCGGCGAAGATCTTCCTGCTCAACGGACTGACCTCGCAGCCCTGGGACTTCGTGGTCTCCGGCGACAAGCGGACGGTCGCCGACCTGGTCACCCCGGCGGGCCTGCGCTGGATCGCCGGCTTCGCGCAGGGCATCGGCCCGACCACCGATGTGATCATCCCGCGCGACGCGTCGGGCAGGCTCCTGGAGCCCACCGCCGTGGTCAGGGACGCGCACCGGGCAGGCCTGGTGCTGCACCCCTTCACCGGGCGCAACGAGAACCAGTTCCTGCCGGCCGACTTCCAGGTCGGCACCGACCCGAACGCCTACGGCGATCCGCTGGCCGCCTTCAGGACCTGGTTCGCCACCGGTATCGACGGCCTGTTCACGGACAACGCCGACACCGCGGTGCTGGCCCGCGAGGACTACTGGGCCTCGTGAAGCGGACGGTCCCCGTCCACTCCATGGGGTGAATCGGGCCGCGCCGGGCAACCGCCCGGCGCGGCCCGCGCGTACCGCCGGGTATGCACGAGCCCATGGACACCGCCGCCCTGCCCGCAGCTCCGCCCGCCCTCCCGCTCGCAGGACCGCCCGTCACGCTGCCGGCCGGTTACGCCAGGCTGCTGGCGGCCGAGGCCGCCGCCTACGCGCCGCCCGGCACCGGGATCGAGGCCGCCGACCTCGAACAGGCCGTGTGGCTGCGGCTGCTGGAGCGCGATGTGCCGCCACCGGAACCCGTCGCCTGGATGCGGGCGGCGATCCGCGCGGAGGCGCTCGGCGCGGAGGTACGGCGGCGCTTCGAGCGGCCGTACGCCGACCAGGACGCGGGACCGCCGCCGCGGGCCGCGCATCGCACGGGGGAGGTGGAGGAGCAGGTCATCGCCGCCGACGCGCGCCGGGAGGTGCTGGCCGCGGTCCGCGCGCTGCCGGGCCGCTGCCCGCAGCTCGTCCTGGCCCTGATGTCCGGCTCCGACCCGACATACCGTGAAATCTCCCGGGAGTTGGGAATCTCACAGGGCAGCCTGGGCCCGCTGCGCTCGCGGTGCCTCGGCTGTCTGCGATCCGTGCTGAATTCGAGGGTTGGATCCCCGGTGGGACGGGGTAATGCACGGTAAACAGTCAGCGGCAGTGGGCACCCTTGGCACGCCGGGACGGGTCTGCGACGGGTAGCGCCCAGGCACTACCCAGCCGGAATGTTTGTGCGATCATCGGCGCCACGGAGGCGGCGCACACCCGCACCAACTCCGGTCAGGCACACGTCTCGGGCGCCCACCTCACCCTCAAACTGCCCGGACGGATTCGAAGGGGAGGCCTGCGCGCATGGGCATGAGCGTGACCATCTCTACGGCGGAGTCGAGCGACGCCGAGAAGATCCTGAAACTCCAATACCTCTGCTATCAGAGCGAGGCCGAGCTGTACGGCGACTACAGCATCGAACCGCTGACCCAGACTCTGGACCACCTGCGCGCCGAACTCTCCGAGGGCTGCGTGCTGGTGGCGCGCCTCGGCGAGGAGGTCGTCGGCTCGGTCCGCGGCGTCGTCGACGACGACGGCACCGCCAGGATCGGCAAGCTGATCGTGCATCCGCGCCTCCAGCGGCACGGCCTCGGCGGGCGGCTGCTCAGCGCCGTCGAGGACCGGCTCGCCGCCGAGGCGGAGGCCAAGCGGTACCGGCTGTTCACCGGCCACCGCAGCGAGGTCAACCTGCGGATGTACCGCAAGCTCGGTTACGAGCAGGTCGGCGCCGCGAAGCCGGTCAGCCGCAGGCTGAGCCTGGTCACCATGGAGAAGTCCGCGGAGACGGCGGGTTACGCCGCCACCGCCTGAGCCTCACGGCCGGGGCGCGGCACCGTCCGGGGTGCCGCTCTCCGGCCGTCCGGCCCTGCGCACCCACAGCAGGCCCATCACCGGGAGCACCAGCGGCAGGAAGACGTAGCCGTAGCCGAAGTCCGACCAGACGGTCTGATCGGGGAAGGCCGAGGAGTCGGCCACGGTCAGCACGCCGACCGCGATCACCCCGAGCAGCTCAGCCGAGCAGGACACCAGCGCGACCTTGCGGGCCTGCTCACCGCCCCGCCACAGGGCGACGGTGATCACCGCGTAGACGATGCCGGCCGCGAGCGACAGCACGTAGGCCAGAGGCGCGTCGCCGAACTTGGTGCTGATCTGCACGATCGAGCGGGACAGCGCGGCCACCGTGAAGACACCGTAGAACCACAGCAGCAGCCGCCCGGGTCCCTGCCCGAGCCGCTGCCCGCCGGCTCCGGCCGGGCCGGCCTCGGCGGGTGCCGCCGGTGTCCGCCCCTGCGCCATCGCCTTGTCCTCCGTGCCGTCCTCGCTGCCGACCGCGGTGCGGTCGGTGGTGCTGTCCTCAGCCATGTCCGGCTCCCCAGATGTCGTGCAGCCGCAGTTCGAGCACGGCCAGGATCACGCCTGCGGCCGCCACGATCGCCGAGCCCCAGCGGCTGCGTTCGGCCAGCGACATGAAGGCCGCCGCCGGGATGGTGCAGACCGCGCCGATCAGATAGCCGAGGAAGACGGCCACCCCCTGCTCGGGCCGGTCGCCGTGCCCGAGCTGGACCAGCGAGACCACCAGCTGCACCAGGGCGGCGAGCGTGACCACCGCCATGCCGGCGAAGTGCCGGTCGTTGGTCGGCTCGTCACGATACGCGGCGAGGCCGCACCACGCCGCGAGCAGCAGCGCTGTGACCGTGACCGTGAGGGAGACCGCGACGAGCATGCGCCGACTTTATTACGGACCCGCCGGCCGCCCGACTCCCACCCCCGTCCCGGGCCGCCCGCGCTGCCGCGGCCGCCCGCCGCGAGGTCACCATTGCGGCGTTGTGTCCGCATCATGAACAGACCGCCCGGATTTCGGAACCGGGCAGGATGTCTGGTTTACTGGGATCCATGACCACGACGAACTGCCGCAGCCGCGCGACCGAGGCGATCACGCCCGGTGTTCGTCGAATGTGTCGAATGTGTGCCTGACCTGAGGCCCTGAGCGGCGCGTCGACACCGACCGCCGCGCCCCGCGTCACCCCCCGGTGCAGCGCCGCGCCGCGCCGCCGGAAACCCGAAGCGCCGTGCGGGCAGACCTGTGCCGCGCTTCCCCCCAGCACACCCCCTGTGCGGTGGTATGTCCACCGCGCGCCCGACCATGATGGACACACCTGTGATCACCACCACCGACCTGCGCAAGGTATACCGCTCCCGTGACCGCGAGGTCACCGCACTGGACGGGGTCGACCTGTCGGTGCGCGAAGGCGAGGTCTACGGCGTCGTCGGCCGCAGCGGCGCCGGCAAGAGCACCCTGATCCGCTGCGTCAACCTGCTGGAGCGCCCCACCTCGGGCACCGTCGAGGTGGCCGGGCGCGACCTGACCGCGCTGGCCGGCCGCTCCGACCGCGCGCCCGCCGCACTGCGCGCCGCCCGCGCCGGCATCGGCATGGTCTTCCAGCACTTCAACCTGCTGTCCTCGCGCACCGTCCAGGACAACGTCGAACTCCCGCTGGAGATCCTTGGCACATCCGGCCGCGAGCGCACCCGCAAGGCCCGTGAACTCCTCGACCTGGTCGGCCTGTCCGACAAGGCCCGCGCGTATCCCGCGCAGCTGTCCGGCGGCCAGAAGCAGCGGGTCGGCATCGCCCGCGCCCTGGCCGGCGAGCCCAAGGTGCTGCTCTCCGACGAGGCCACCTCGGCACTCGACCCGGAGACCACCCGCTCCGTGCTGGAACTGCTCCGCGACCTCAACCGGCAGCTCGGCCTCACCGTGCTGCTCATCACCCACGAGATGGACGTCGTCAAGGCGGTCTGCGACTCGGCGGCCCTCATGAAAGGCGGACGCGTGGTGGAATCAGGCACCGTGGCGGAACTGCTCGCCACCCCCGGCTCCGAGCTCGCCGACCAGCTCTTCCCTGTCGGCGGCACGGCCTCGGGACCCGACCGCACGGTCGTCGACCTCACCTTCCACGGCGAGAGCGCGACCCGCCCGGTGATCTCCCAGCTGGCCCGCACCTACAACGTGGACGTGTCCATCCTGGGTGCCGCCATGGAGACCTATGACGGCCGGCAGATCGGCCGGATGCGGATCGAACTGCCCGGCCGCTTCGAGGACAACGTCGTACCGATCGGCTTCCTGCGCGAGCAGGGCCTCCAGGTCGACATCGCCGCGACCCCCGAACCCCCGCAGGCTGCGGGACCGGAAGCCGCGGAAGCCGCGGAAGGCGCGCACGCCGCCGAGGCCGTGCGCGAGTCCGCGGCGGTGACCAAGTGACCTGGTCCGAGATGCACCCGCTGCTCAGCCAGGCATGTACCGACACGCTGCGGATGGTCGGCTGGTCCACCGCGGTCACCATCGCCGTCGGCCTGCCGCTCGGCGTGCTGCTCGTCCTCACCGACCGCGGCGGGCTGCTGCGCAGCCTCGCGGTGAACCGGGTGCTCGGCGTCGTGGTGAACCTCGGCAGGTCGCTGCCGTTCGTGATCCTCATGATCGCGCTGCTGTCCTTCACCCGCGCGATCGTCGGCACCACCATCGGCTGGCAGGCCGCCGTCGTCCCGCTGTCGGTCGGAGCGATCCCCTTCTTCGCCCGGCTCGTCGAGACCTCGCTGCGCGAGGTCGACCGCGGCCTGGTCGAGGCCGTCCAGTCGATGGGCGGCAGCACCTGGACCGTCGTGCGCAAGGTGCTGCTCCCCGAGTCGCTGCCCTCGCTGATCGCCGGCGCCACCACCACCGTCATCGCGCTCATCGGCTACTCCGCGATGGCCGGCGTGGTCGGCGGCGGCGGGCTCGGCGACCTGGCGCTGCGCTACGGCTACCAGCGCTTCGAGACCGGCTTCATGTGGGTGATCGTCGCCGTCCTCGTGGTGCTGGTCACCCTCGTCCAGCTGGCCGGCGACCTCACCGCGAGGACCGTCGCCCGGCGCGGCCGCGCCGGCTCCGCGCCCCGGCTGCGGCTGCTGCGCTCCGCGGCGGACCCCGCACCCACGTCCGGCTGAGCCCCCCGACCACCAACCGCCCCACAGAAGAACAGCACCACCGGCACACGCAACAGCAGAAAGAGGCACTTTTCGTGCGTAGCACCATCAAGATCACCGCGACCGCCGTCGTCGCAGGAGCCCTCGCGCTCGGCCTGTCCGCCTGCGGCTCCTCCGGCTCCGACGCAGGCACGTCCGCGGGCAAGGACGGCGCCTCCGCCCAGGACGCTTCCGCCCCGCTGGTCGTCGCCGCCAGCCCCACCCCGCACGCCCAGATCCTGGACTACGTCCGCGACCACCTGGCCAAGAGCGCGGGACTCGACCTCCAGGTCAAGGAGTTCTCCGACTACGTCCTGCCCAACACCGCCACCGAGCAGGGCCAGGTCGACGCGAACTTCTTCCAGCACAAGCCCTACCTGGACGACTTCAACAAGAAGAACGGCACCCACCTGGCGGCCGTGGCTGACGTCGAACTCGAACCGCTCGGCGTCTACTCGCACAAGATCACCGCACTGTCCGGCCTCGAGGACGGCGCGAGCGTCGCGGTGCCCAACGACACCACCAACGAGGCCCGCGCGCTCGACCTGCTCGCCGCCAACGGCCTGATCAAGCTGAAGCCGGACACCGCGCAGACCGCGACCCCCGCCGACATCACCTCCAACCCCAGGCACCTGGAGTTCAAGGAGCTGGAGGCCGCCCAGCTGCCCCGCTCGCTGGGCGACGTGGACGCCGGTGTGATCAACGGCAACTACGCCATCGAGGGCGGCCTCGACCCCGTCAAGGACGCCCTGGTGACCGAGAAGGCCCAGGACAACCCCTACGCCAACATCCTCGTGGTCAAGCAGGGCCAGGAGAACGACCCCAGGGTGCGCAAGCTCGTCGAGCTGCTCCACTCCACCCAGGTCGAGCAGTACATCAAGGACACCTTCAAGGGCGCGGTGATCCCCGCCTTCGGCACCCCCGCCGCCTGACGGGCACGGCCCGCGGCCCCGGCCGCGGGCCCTCAGCCGCGCCGCACCCAGTAGACGTCAGTGGTGTACGGCATCTCCACCGCACCGCTGACCCGGGTCGCGTCGTGCGCCCCGAGCACCGCCTCCACCTCGGCGCGCACCCGCGCCTGCGCGTCCGGCTCCAGCACCGCGATGTGGCTGGAGGACATCATCCGCTCCACCACGTCGGCCACCGTCGTCGTGTAGGGGTTGGGCCAGTGCCGCTCCGACACCTCGCCCCAGCCCGCCGCCCGCGCCTCGAACGCCTTGCGCCAGCCGCCGCCGGGACCGGCGTCGCCCAGCGCGGACGTCAGCGGCGGGCTCGGCAGGTCGCGCGGCGCCAGCCGGAAGTAGATGTCCTGGAAGTCCCGCACCCAGGGCACCGATGTGTCGTAGGTGTTCCACACCAGCGCCAGCGTCCCGGCCGGCCGCAGCAGCCGCTCCACCTCGGCCAGCGCCGCCCGCTCGTCGAACCAGTGCCAGGACTGCGCCGCCACCACGGCGTCGGCGCAGCCGTCGGGCAGCCCCGTCGCCTCGGCCGTGCCCGCGTTCACCGCCACGCCAGGCAGCAGTTCCGCCAGCGTCTCGCGCATCTCCCTGACCGGCTCCACCGCCAGCACCTCCGCGCCGGTCAGCGCCAGCAGCCGGGTGAACTTGCCGGTCCCCGCGCCGAGATCGACCACCGTACGGCCGGCTTCGAGCGGCAGCGCGTCGGCGAGCGCGGCGACCGCGGCGAGCGGGTAGGAGGGCCGGGAGCGCTCATAGACCCCCGCGGCCCGCTGGTAACCGACTCCTGCTGCGTGGTGCACCGTCACGCGGGCTGACGGTAGCAGGATCGGATGACGTCCACGGATACCCGCCCTGACCGGCATCCGCCCTACTCTGGAAGGGCGTTCGCCGCTCCGTCCGCCGCCGGCCCCTCGCGGCGACCCTGCCCGGCGGATGCCGCGCCCGATGCTGCATGCTGTGCAATCCACCCATGCCCTGGTTACGGAGCAGTGAATGACCTCCACCTTTCCGGACATCTCACTCAGTACGGAGCGGCTGGTGCTGCGCCCGTACGACGAGGCCGACATCCCCGAGCTCGTGGAGATGATGAACGACGACCTGGTGACCGCGTGGACCGGCGTGCCGCAGCCGTACACCGAGCTGTCCGCCAGGGAGTTCGTCACCGCCACGGCGCCGGGGGAGCGGACCGAGGGCCGGGGCCTGGTGCTCGCCGTCACCGAATTCCTCACGCAGCGACTGGTCGGCACCGTCCATCTGCACCGCACCGACTGGCGGATCCGCGCGACCGAGGTCGGCTACCTGACCGCCTCGTGGGCCCGCGGCGAGGGCTACGCCAGCGAGTCGGTGCTCGCCGTCGTCCGCTGGCTGTTCGGCACCCAGGGCTTCGAGCGGGTCGAACTGCGCACCGCCGCGGACAACACCGCCTCCCAGCAGGTCGCGCAGAAGATCGGCTGCATCAGCGAAGGCGTGCTGCGCAACGCCGGCATCATCCGCAGCAGGCCCGAGGACGAACCGCACGGCCGCTGGGCCGAGACCCGCACCGACCTGCTGGTGTGGAGCCTGCTCCCCGAGGACCTGGACGACGCGGACGACGCCGGCGACCCGAGCGGTCACGGTTCGGCGGGCGAGGGCTATGAGACCGGTTACACCGCATACCCCGACTACGCCGACTACTCCGCCTCCGCCCAGCGCCGCTGACCCGCGCGCACCGCCGCCCGGAGCGCGTCCGTACATACGTGCCGACTCGGCACACCGTCGTACACGCTGCCGGGTTAGGGTTCTCACCCGGGCATCCCCTCCGCCTCGCCGCGAGGGCTCCACCCGTACCCCAGCGACCCACGGCATGGAGGCAGACGACGATGGCCGACCGGGTCACCGTGATCGGATGGGACGGCTCGCCGCCGTCCGCCGCCGCCCGCGCCGCGCTTGACGCCGCCACCCTGGTGGCAGGCACCCGCCATCATCTGGCCCTGCCGTACGTGCCCGCGCAGGCGGAGCACATCGTGCTCGGCAGCATCGACATAGCCGCCCGCAGGATCGCCGGGCACCGCGGCACCGCCGTGGTACTCGCGGACGGCGACCCGGGCTTCTTCGGCGTGGTCCGCGCGCTGCGCGACCCGGAACACGGCCTGGAGCTCGAGGTCATCCCCGGCGTCTCCGCCGTCGCCCGCGCCTTCGCCGCCGCCGGCATGCCGTGGGACGACGCCCGCGTGGTCGTCGCCACCAGCCGCACCCTGCGCCGCGCGGTCAACGTCTGCCGCTCCTACCCGAAGGTCGCCGTGCTCACCGCACCCGGCGCGGGTCCCGCGGAAGTCGCCCTGCTGCTCACCGGGGTGCACCGCACCTTCGTCATCTGCGAGGCACTCGGCACCGAGCAGGAGCAGATCAGCGTACTGACCTCCGACAAGGTCGCCGACCACATCTGGCGCGACCCCAACGTCGTCCTCGTCGTCGGCGGCAACACCTCCGCGCTTCCCGGCATCGCCGGTCTCGGCGCCGCCCCGCTGCCCTTGCCCGGTTCGCCCGCCGCCCGGCCGGGCGGCGGCGGCTGGATCGCCGGCCGCGACCCCGGCTTCCCCGGACCCGTACGCGGCTGGGCACTTCCCGCCGCGGACTACGGCGGCCGGGTGCCGGCCCATCTGCGCGCGGTCCAACTCGCCAGGCTCGGCCCGCGTACCGGCGACCTGCTGTGGGACATCGGCGCCGCCGACGGCGCCGTCGCCGTCGAAGCGGCCCGCTTCGGCGCCGCGGTCATCGCCGTCGACCGGGACTCCGACGCCTGCGACTGGATCGCCGCCACCGGCCGGCGCAGCGGGGTCCAACTCCAGGTCGTGCACGGCACCGCGCCGCAGGTCCTCGAAGACCTGCCGGAGCCCGACGTGGTGCGGATCGGCTGCGCCGACCCCGCCGTGGTCGCCGCCTGCGCCGCCCGCCGTCCCGAACGGATAGTCGCCTCGGCGGCCACCAGGGACACCGCGGAGGCCGTCGACAGGGCGCTCGTGGAAGGCGGTTACACCGTCGAACGCATGTTGCTCCAGTCCGTCGCGCTGGACGACGGATGGGACGAGCGGGACCGCTCGACGGACTTCGTCCTGTGCGGTACCCGACACTGACCTGTTCATGATCAAAGACCCGTCCGCCGCGACGTTTGCGCCGGTCGCGGCGCTGTCGGGCCGCCCCGTGTGAGATACGTCCCGAGGTGCGGACTTCGGCACGGCCGCCCGCGCCCCGGGGGGTAGGCTGACGGATCGTTGTGCCGTCGTCGTGCGTTGACGGGGTGTCGAGACTTCCGGCGTCCCAGCGGGCGACGTGCCGCATCCCATGCACGCTCGTTGGAGTCTGCGGGGGTTGGGTTGCGCGCGGTGCAGCGGTGGAAGGAGCGAAACCGATGGGCGAGGGGCACGCATGACGGACACCGGTCAGATCCCCGGCGAGGGGCTGCCGGAGAACGCGGTCGGTGACGCGGCTCCGCAGCCGCACACCGACGCACTCGGCGCACCGCAGCCGGCCGCTCCCGGTTGGGGCACGGAGCCGCCCGCGGAGCACGGCGCTCCCGCCTACACCTACCTCGACCAGCCCGCTGCCCCCGGCGCCGGGCTCGACGAGGACGACGACGTCCTGCTCATGCCGGGCCCGCAGGGCACCTGGAGCGACCCGCAGCCGGTGCCGCCGCAGCCGTCCCCCGTCGCCGAGGAGGCCGGTCCCGACTACGGCACCGCGCCGGGAGTTGACGCACCGTCGCCGGTCCCCGCCGCGGTGCGCCGCCCGCTGCACATGGGTCCGCCGGTCCACGACACCCCCAGCGGCGGCGTCTCCGTACGCTCGCTCGCCGACCGCGGCCCCGCCAGGGGCGGTGCCCCCGTCCCGCCGCCGGTACGCCTCCAGGGCGGCCCGCCCACCGCGGGTCCCGAATACCTCGACGTACCCCAGGACGACGTCCACGGCATCCCCGCCCAGCAGACAGGCGAGCCGTCCGCCGACCCGGCGGTCCCGCCCCACGGCAGCGCGTGGCCCGCCGCGCAGACCCCCTCCCAGCAGTCGCTGATCCCGCACGCGGACAGCGTGATCCCGTCCCAGCGGGCACCCGAGCCGATCCTGGCCTTCCCCCCCGCCGAACCCACGCCCCCCGCCGACGGGCAGGCGGCTTACGAGGCCGGGCCCGACGCCTCGGCCGACCTGCGGCCGCCGGACGCGGGTACGCCCGCTCCCGCCGCGGAGCCGCCCGCCCAGGACCCGGCAGCCGAAGCCCCGCTGCCGTCCGAGGCGGACCACGCGGGCGAGCCTGCGGCCCCCGCCCTCCTGGCCGCCGCCCCGGCGCCCCTGCCCTCCGTCACCGAGGACACCGGCTACGACCCGCACCCCGCGGGAAGCGCGACCGCGGCCCCCGGGCTGCCCGTCCCCGCCGAGCCTGCCCACGCCGCCGCCCCCGCCGGGCCGCACGCCGACCCGGCGGCGCCCGCGGCAGGCAAACCGGCGGAGATCGGCACGCCCGCACCCGGCATCGAGCCGGCCGCGCCGGTCAGCGGCAGGTCCGCGTCGATCGGCCTCGACCTGGCGGCCGCGCCGACGGGCCCCGCCTTCGACGGCGCCTACCCGGCCGAGCCCCTGCCCGGCGACGGCGTCTTCGTCTCCACGACCGGCACGGCCGACCTGGCGTCGCTCGTGGCCGCCGCGGGCAACGACCAGGTGCCCGCCGCCGGTTCCGGCGCTCCTGTGGCACCTCCCGCGCAGGACGACCCCGGTGCGGCACCCGCCGGAGACGCCACGGCGGCGAGCGCGGACAGCGCGGCACCGGCGCACGACGGCGGCCCCGCGGAACCCGCGGCCGCCGATGTGAGCCGGGCCGAGGCCCCCGCCCCCGCGGGCGAAGGACACGTACCGCCCATGCCCGACGCGGGCGACAGCGGCAGCCCGCTGCCGGCGCAACCCGCCCCGGCCGCCGCCCCTGCCGGGTCGGGTGACCAGGACGGATCTCCCGCGCCCGTGGCGCAGAGCGCGCCGCCCGTGGCGGCCGAAGCGGCAGCGGCCGAAGCCGTCGACGCGGTCGTGCCCAAGGGCCGTGCCGTGAAGCGCGCGAGCCGCGCACACGCCGCGGCACCGCAGCCGGCCGAGGACGGCACCGAGGCCGTACCCGCGGCGCCGGGGGCCGAGGCGGAACCCGCCCCGACCGGCCGCAGGGCCGCCCGCAGGGCCGAGGCACGGGCCGCGGAGGCCGGCCCCGCCGAGGCCGCCGAGGCCTACGAGCCCGCCGTGAGGGACGCGGTGCACCGGGTCATCCGGGAGCGCCGCGACATCCGCAACGGCTTCCGGTCCGACCCGATCCCGCACGACGTGCTGCTGCGCGTCCTGGAAGCGGCGCACACCGCGCCGAGCGTCGGCCACTCGCAGCCGTGGGACTTCGTCGTCATCCGCTCCGAGAAGACCCGCGAGAAGATGCACGAGCTGGCCATGGCCCAGCGCGAGGCGTACGCCAAGTCGCTGCCCAAGGGCCGCGCCCGGCAGTTCCGCGAGCTCAAGATCGAGGCGATCCTCGACACCCCCGTGAACATCGTGGTGACCGCCGACCCGACCCGCGGCGGCCGGCACACCCTCGGCCGGCACACCCAGCCGCAGATGGCGCCCTACTCGTCCGCGCTCGCGGTGGAGAACCTGTGGCTCGCCGCCCGCGCCGAAGGGCTCGGCGTCGGCTGGGTCAGCTTCTTCGACGAGCGCCAGATGGTGGCCGAACTCGGCCTGCCCGAGCACCTGGAGGTCGTCGCCTACCTGTGCGTCGGGTATGTCGACGAATTCCCCGAAGAGCCCGAGCTGATGCAGGCCGGCTGGTCCCAGCGCCGCCCGCTGTCCTGGGTGGTGCACGACGAGGAGTACGGCAACCGGGCGCTGCCCGGCGAGGAGCCGCACGACCTGCTGGAGGAGACGCTCCGCGGCATCCGCCCGCTGGACGCCAAGGCGCTCGGCGAGGCGTGGGAGCGGCAGAAGCGGATGACCAAGCCGGCCGGTGCGCTGGGCATGCTGGAGATCATCTCCGCACAGCTCAGCGGCCTGTCCCGGCAGTGCCCGCCGCCCATCCCCGAGCCCGCGGCCGTGGCCATCTTCGCCGGCGACCACGGGGTGCACGCCCAGGGCGTCACCGCGTGGCCGCAGGAGGTCACCGCGCAGATGGTCGCCAACTTCCTGGGCGGCGGGGCGGTGTGCAACGCCTTCGCCAACCAGGTCGGCGCGGAGGTCTGTGTGATCGACGTCGGTGTGGCGTCGGAATTGCCCAGCACTCCCGGCCTGCTGCCGCGCAAGGTCCGCCCCGGCACCGCGGACTTCACCGCGGGCCCCGCGATGACCAGGGAAGAGGCGCTGCGCGCCATCGAGGTCGGCATCGAGACCGCCCGCGACCTGGTGGCCGCGGGCAACAAGGCGCTGCTCACCGGTGAGATGGGCATCGCCAACACCACCACCTCGGCCGCGCTGATCGCCGTCTACACCGGGGCCGACCCCGCCGAGGTCACCGGTCGCGGCACCGGCATCAACGACGAGATGCACGCCAGGAAGGTGGATGTCGTCCGGCGCGCGCTCGACCTGCACCGGCCGGATCCTGACGACCCGATCGCGGTGCTCACCGCGATCGGCGGGCTCGAACACGCCGCCATGGTCGGGCTGCTGCTCGGCGCGGCCGCGCTCCGCACCCCGGTCATCCTCGACGGCGTCAGCGCCGGCGCGGCGGCGCTGGTCGCCCGCGCCATCGCCCCCGAGGTGCTGGCCGCCTGCATCGCCGGGCACCGCAGCGCCGAGCCGGGCCATGTCGCGGCCCTCACCACGCTCGGCCTGCGCCCCCTGGTCGACCTGGACCTGCGCCTGGGCGAGGGGACGGGGGCGCTTCTCGCCCTTCCCCTGGTCCAGAGCGCGGCCCGGGTGATGCATGAGGTCGCCACGTTCGACGCGGCGGGTGTCACGGAGAAGTCCTAGCCTCCGCCAGGCCACGTCCGGGCCGCACGGTGCCGTGCGCCCCGGACGCGCGCCTCGGCCCGGCCCGCGGTGCGCGCCTTCCCGGCGCCGCCGCGGGCAGGCACGCCCGCCCACCCGCGGCGAGCGTGGACCGCGGACGCCGGCAGCACGGGGCGCCCCCCGACGGCGCGGGGCGCTCACCGGGGGGAACGTAAGATCGAGACCTGAGCATTGGCGAGCGTGAGGGAGCCCGAGCCGGATGGATCGGATGGACGACGCCCCGGCGTACCCGGTGGGCCTGCGGCTGCGCGGCCGCCGGGTCGTGGTGATCGGCGGCGGCCAGGTGGCCCAGCGCCGGCTGCCCGCGCTGCTCGCCGCCGGTGCCGACATCCTCGTGGTGTCGCCCTCGGCGACCGCCTCGGTCGAGGCCATGGCGGACGCCGGCGAGCTGCGCTGGGAGCGCAGGGCCTACCGCTCGGGCGACCTGGCGGACGCCTGGTACGCCCTGGTGGCCACCACCGACCCGGCCGCGAACTCCGCCGCCTCCGCGGAAGCGGAAGCGCGCCGCGTGTGGTGCGTCCGCAGCGACGACGCCGACGCGGCGACCGCGTGGACGCCCGCCACCGGCCGTACCGAGGGCGTGACCGTCGCGGTGCTGACCGGGCGCGATCCGCGCCGCTCCGCCGCGGTGCGTGACGCGGTCGTCGAGGGGCTGCGGGACGGCAGCCTTGCCGCGCCGCAGCACCGGGCGCGTACCGCGGGCGTCGCGCTGGTCGGCGGCGGTCCGGGCGACCCCGACCTGATCACCGTACGCGGGCGCCGGCTGCTCGCCGAGGCCGACGTGGTGATCGCCGACCGGCTCGGCCCGCGCGATCTGCTGGGCGAACTCCCGCCGCACGTCGAGGTGATCGACGCGGCCAAGATCCCGTACGGCCGGGCGATGGCCCAGGAGGCCATCAACGCCGCGCTGATCGAGCACGCCAGGGCGGGCAAGGCCGTGGTGCGGCTCAAGGGCGGCGACCCGTACGTCTTCGGCCGCGGCATGGAGGAGGCAGAGGCGCTGGCGGCGGCGGGCATCCCGGTGACCGTCGTGCCGGGGATCTCCAGTTCCATCAGCGTGCCGGGCGCCGCGGGCATCCCCGTCACCCACCGGGGCGTCGCCCACGAGTTCACCGTGGTCAGCGGCCATGTCGCGCCCGACGACGAGCGCTCCCTCGTCGACTGGTCCGCGCTGGCCCGGCTGCGCGGCACCCTCGTGCTGCTGATGGCCGTCGAGCGGATCGGCGCCATCGCGGACACCCTGGTCGCGGGCGGCCGCCCGGCCGGCACCCCCGTCGCGGTGATCCAGGAGGGCACCACCGCGGCGCAGCGCCGGGTGGACGCCACCCTGGCGACGGTGGCCCGCACAGTCGCCGACGAGGGCGTACGCCCGCCGGCGGTCATCGTCATCGGCGACGTGGTGACCGTGGGCCGTTCGGGCGCGGGCGGCCCGGCCCGTGGCTGAACCGGTCGCGGTCGTCGACCCGGACGACCCGCGGCTGCACGACTACACCGCGCTCACCGACGTCGAGCTGCGCCGTCGCCGCGAACCGGCCGAGGGCCTCTTCATCGCCGAGGGGCAGAAGGTCGTCAGGCGCGCGCTGAGGGCCGGTTACGCGATGCGCTCGATGCTGCTCACCGAGAAGTGGGTGGAGGCGCTGCGCGATGTGATCGACGAGGCGCCCGCACCCGTCTACGTCGTCAGCGACGAGCTGGCCGAGCGCGTCACCGGCTACCACGTGCACCGCGGCGCGCTCGCCGCGATGCAGCGCAAGGCGCTGCCGGACCCGGCGGAGGTCCTGGCCGGCGCCCGCCGGGTGGTGATCATGGAGGCGGTCAACGACCACACCAACATCGGTGCGATCTTCCGCAGCGCCGCGGCCCTCGGCATGGACGCCGTCCTGCTGTCGCCGGACTGCGCGGACCCGCTCTACCGGCGCTCGGTGAAGGTCTCGATGGGCGCGGTCTTCTCGGTGCCCTACGCCCGGCTCTCCGCCTGGCCGCGCGACCTGTACGGGACGGTGAAGGACGCGGGCTTCCGGCTGCTGGCGCTCACCCCGGCGGCGGAGGCCACCGCGCTGCCGGACCTGGCCGTGGGCGAACTCCCGCGGCTGGCCGTGCTGCTGGGCGCCGAGGGCCCGGGGCTGACGCCCAAGGCACTCGCCGCCGCCGACACCCTGGTCCGCATCCCGATGTCGCACGACATCGATTCGCTGAACGTGGGCGCGGCGGCGGCCGTCGCCTTCTACGCGGTCGCCGCGGGCAGCGGCGCCGCCCAGGACGGCGGCTAGGCCCGCTGTCCCGGGACAGCACCGGCCCGTTCGCCCGGGAGCGCACCGGCTCCCCGTCCGCCCGGGACAGCACCGGCCCGTGCGCCCGGCCGGGATGGCCCGTTCGCCCGGCCGGGATGGCCCGTGCGCCTGGCCGGGATGGCCGGTGCGCCTGGCCGGGACGCGGTGTCCCGGGTCGGATCTTCCGGGCCGAGCAGCGGGATCGGCTGCCGGAAGCCCTGCCTGGACGGCCTCACGACGAGGCCGGGACCAGCGGGGACGTACGGCAGCCGGCCGCGCGGGCCCTCAGCCGGCGGGCGGCAGGCCCACCGGGACCGCCAGCGCGCTGCGGTGCCGTCCGGGTGTGCCGAGCGCGATCTCGTCGGCCTTGGCACGCTTGAGATACAGGTGCACCGGGTGCTCCCACGTCATCCCGATGCCGCCGTGCAACTGGACCGCCTCCTCCGCCGCGTGCACCGCCACGGGTGACACGTACGCCTGCGCGACGGCCACCGACAGCGCCGCCTCCGCGGCCGCCCCGGCATCCGGCGACGAGGCCAGGCAGGCCAGCGCACCGGCCGCGTTGCGTGCCGCGGCCCGCGCCGAGACCACCTCGAGCCACAGGTCGGCCAGCCGGTGCTTGAGCGCCTGGAACGAACCCACGACCCGGCCGAACTGCCGCCGCTGCCCGAGGTAACGGACCGTCTCGTCCAGGCACCACTGGGCCACGCCCAGCTGCTCGGAGGCCAGCAGTCCGGCCCCGGTCAGCAGCGCCGAGTGCACCGCGGCCGCCGCGGCGTCCCCTGTGGCGAGCAGCCGTCCGGCCGCACCGTCCAGGGTCACGTCGGCCAGCGGCCGGGTCAGGTCGAAGGACACCGGACGCGCCGACTCGGCCTGCGCCGCCGCCACTTCGTAGAGCCCCGGGCCCCCCGGGCCGAGGGCGGGGACGACCAGCACGTCGGCGGTGAGCGCGTCCGCGACGCTGGTGACGCTTCCCGTCAGCCGCCCGCCGGCGTCCGCCCGTACGCCCGGCGGGAAACCGCCGCCGGGCGCCGCCGACAGCGGCACCGCAAGCGCGGCCGTGGCCTCGCCCGCCGCGAGCCGGCCGAGCAGCGCGGCCGTCGCCTGGTCCGCGGTGTCGCAGCCCAGCAGCGCGGTGGTCGCCTGCACCGCGCTGCCGAGGAACGGCACGGGGGCGACCGCGCCGCCCAGCTCCTCCATCACCACGGCCGCCTCCCGCGCCGACGCGCCCTGGCCGCCCAGTGCCTCGGGCACCAGCAGCCCGGCGAGGCCGAGTTCGACGGCGAGCACCCGCCACAGCGCGGGGTCGTACGGTTCCGCGGTCTCGATCCGGCCCAGCACCGCGGCGGGCCCGCAGCGGTCGGCGAGCACCGCGCGGACCGCGGCCCGCAGGTCGTCCTCCACGTCGGAGTAGAGCAGGTCCGAAATGGCGGGGGAGTGCGGGGGAGTGCTCATCGGGGCAGGTCCTTCCAGGCGGCGTCCTTGTCGTTGCGTGCTTCTGCGGGCAGCCCGAGCACCCGCTCGGCCACGATGTTGCGCAGGATCTCGGACGTGCCGCCCTCGATCGAGTTGCCCTTCGCCCGCAAGTATCGGTAGCCCGCGTCGCGGCCGTAGAAGTCCACGCTTTCGGGGCGGACCATCGTCCAGTCGCCGTACCGCAGCCCCTGCTCGCCGAGCATCTCCACTTCGAGCCCGCTGAGCTGCTGGTTGAGCCGGGCAAGCGACAGCTTCAGACCTGAGCCCTCGGGCCCCGGCGTGCCCGCCGTGAGCTGCTGGCGCACCCGCTCCGCCGTCAGCCGGGCGACCTCCGACTCCACCCACAGCCGCAGCAGCCGGTCGTGCAGTTCTGGGGTGCGCACCTCCGGGCGGTCCCGCCAGGTCGCGGCCACGGTGCCGATCATGCCGCTCTCGCGCGGCACGGAGGCGCCGCCGCCGATCGCGACCCGCTCGTTCATCAAAGTGCCCTGGGCCACCCGCCAGCCGTCGCCGACCGCGCCCAGCCGGTGGGTGTCCGGGATCCTGACGCCGGTCAGGAAGACCTCGTTGAACTCCGCCTCACCGGTGATCTGCCGCAGCGGCCTGACCTCCACGCCGGGGTCGGTCATGTCGCAGACGAAGTAGGTGATGCCACGGTGCTTGGGCACGTCCGGGTCGGTACGGGCGATGAGGATGGCCCAGCGCGCGTTGTGGGCGCTCGACGTCCACACCTTCTGGCCGTCCACGACCCAGTCGTCGCCGTCGCGCACCGCCCGGGTCCGCAGCCCGGCCAGGTCGGAGCCGGCGCCCGGCTCGCTGAACAGCTGGCACCACACCTCCTCACCGGTCCACAGCGGCCGCAGGAAGCGGGCCTTCTGCTCGGCGGTGCCGTGCGCCAGGATCGTGGGCGCGGCCATGCCGAGGCCGATGCCGATGCGGCGCGGGTCGTTGTCCGGCGCCGCCACCGCCTCCAACTCCTCGGTCACCACAGCCTGGAGGGCGCGGGGCGCGTCGAGGCCCCCGAGCC
Source organism: Streptomyces sp. NPDC049040 (assembly GCF_043197715.1). Lineage (NCBI taxonomy): Bacteria > Bacillati > Actinomycetota > Actinomycetes > Kitasatosporales > Streptomycetaceae > Streptomyces > Streptomyces sp. NPDC049040. Next base: position 458,655 of record NZ_JBICTO010000003.1, on the reverse strand, counting down.
CCACAGGAAAGTGCACCCATGCCAGCCCGGCGTCGAAGCGGGCCCGCAGGAATTCCCCCGGCTCCGTCCTTCCCGGGTCCCATTCCGCGAGCAGCGCCCGCACCCGCCCGCGCACCTCCGCCGCGCCCACGCTTCCCATACCCGCGCCCTCTCTCTGCCGAGACCTAAGCAAGCGCTTGTTAACTTACCGACCCCGCCTTCCCGCCGCCACCCCCCACCGGGTGTCCCTGGCAGCGAACCTGCCGATTCCGACGCGACCGTCCGCCCCGAGCGCGGCCCCCCGTACGCGGATGACGCGCCGCTCCTGCCTACCGTTGCCCCATGGCGCTACGTGCTCACCTTGACCGCTTCAACCAGCGGCACCCCTGGAGTCACAACGACCACTACGGCCCCTGGATCGCCGGCCGAGTGGCCGGGTCCGGAGCCCGGCACGTCCTCGACGTCGGATGCGGCGCCGGGAATCTCGCCGCGCTCATGCGCCGCAGGGCTGTCACCGTCACCGCGCTCGAACCCGACCCTCGGATGGCCCGCGCCGCAACGGAGCGCTTCGCCGACGACCCCAAGGTGACCATCGTCGAAGCCGGGTTCGCCGGACGCGACCCGCAGCGGCGCTTCGACGCCATCACCCTGGTCGCTGTCCTGCACCACCTGCCGCTGGTGCCCACGCTGCGGGAGCTGCACGGCTGTCTCGCTCCGGGAGGGCGCCTCGTGGTCGTCGGCTGCCACCGCGAGACCGGGCGGATCGATCTGCTCGTCTCACTGCTGTCCGTGCTCCTGAACCCGGTCATCGGGCTGATCAGACATCCGGCCCGCGCCACTGCGCCGCCCTTGCACATGAGGGCCCCCACCGCCGATCCGCAGGAGACCCTGGACGAGATCCGGGCCGCCGCCGCGCGGGAGTTGCCAGGCGCCCGGATCCGGCGCCGCCTTTTCTGGCGGTACAGCCTGGTCTACGACGTACCCGCCGAGCCCGGGGCCCGTGGCATCGCCACCCCCCACCCCCGATAGGTCCGCATCCGGCCGGAGCCGCACCACCCTCCCCGAGCTCACCGGCCTCCGGCGGGTCCGGGCGTTGGAGCATGACCCTCTCCTGCCGCCCGGCGTTCGGTGTTCGGCGTGAGGGGACGATTCGGGGGTGTCCCCGCAGGTCTGCGCGCGTTTCCCGCTGGTGCGTTCGGGAAGAGCCGGGGCGCGCAGGCCGGGGAGATGCCCCCGGAGCGGCACCGCCCCTGGACCTCCGGCGGGCCCGGGGTTGGAGCATCGCACCTCCCACCGCCGCCGGTGAGTCGGCACGTCGCAGGCGCGGCACCGACCCGAACGGACCCCGACCCGCGCCGGGCGCATGTGCCGTCGCGGCAGAGCGGCGACCGGAGGGGAGTCGGGGCTCAGGGGCCCTCGGGTCCCGGGGCCAGCGGGGCCGTGGAGGGCGCGGCGGGGGCGCCCGTGCCCCGGGAGAAGCGGTGGCAGCCCTGCACGGCCGCGATGCAGATCGCCGCGAGCAGCGTGACGATCACGAAGACCACCAGCCGCTGCCGCAGCAGCCGCCTTCCGGGCGCGGGAGCGGTCGGCCTGCGCCCCCCGCCCGTTCGGACCGGCGTTCGGGCCGGCGGCACCGAGGGGGTGCGGGAGGTGCTTCGCCCACCACCGGTCCCGGTGCCTTCCGGCCCCTGCGGGCTGCGCCGGGTCCGCTGCTGCGCGTACTCCTCGGCCCGTCGCCCGACGGGCCGTTCCGGGCGCGGGCCTGCCGCCTTCGGCAGGGCCTCGCGCCGCGGCGCCCCGATCCCGCGGGCCTCGCGGGCCGCGATCTCGGCGAGCCGCTCGGAGAGCTGGACGGTGCTCGGCCGCTCCTCGGGATCCTTGGCGAGGCACGCGTGGACGAGCGGCGCCAGCACGTCCGGCACTCCGGCCAGGTCGGGTTCCTCGTGCACCACCCGGTAGAGCATGACCTCGGAACTCCCCTGCCCGAAGGGCGAGTCCGCGGTCGCGGCGTACGCCAGGGTGGCACCGAAGGCGAAGACGTCGGTGGCAGGGGTGACCGCCGCGCCCCGTACCTGCTCGGGCGCGAGGAAGCCGGGCGAGCCGACCGCCGTGCCCACGTGGGTCAGGGTGCTGGCCCCGGTGGCCCAGGCGATGCCGAAGTCGATGATCCGCGGGCCCTTGGGCGACAGCAGGATGTTCGAGGGCTTGAGGTCGCGGTGCACGACCCCGGCCTCGTGCACCGCGACGAGGCCTTCGGCGAGTGCGGCCCCGATCGAGGCGACCTCGGCGGCGGCCAGCACACCGTGCTCGGCGACCTTGTCGTGCAGCGAGGGCCCGGGTACGTACTGCGTGGCGAACCAGGGGCGCTCGGCCTCCAGGTCGGCGGCCACGAGCCGGGCGGTGCAGCCGCCGCGGATCCGGCGCGCGGCCGAGACCTCGCGGGCGAACCGCGACCTGAACTCCTGGTCCTCCGCCAGCTCGGGCCTGATCACCTTGAGCGCCACCCGCTGGCCGCGCTTGTCCGCGCCGAGGTAGACCACGCCCATGCCGCCCGCGCCGAGCCGCCGGTGCAGCCGGAACGCGCCGACGACCCGCGGATCCTCGCGCCGGAGCCGCATCATCGCCATCAACGTTCCCCTACCTCCGGTGGGCGATACCCCACTGCTGCTTCCGGTGCCTGCACCGACGGCCGGGTCGGCCGCCCACAGCTTACGGACTCAAGTCCCGCCGCGCGGTGAAGGCCCGCAGGCGACGGGCCGTGAATTGTCAGTGCCCGGTGGGATCCTGGAGATGTGGCGAGGGGCCCGTCCGACGGGCTGTCACTACCGCGCCCCGATCCGCCAACGGTCCGTCTGCCAAAGGGGAATGACGCCGTGAAAGGTGATCGAGTGGAAATAGTCGTCGACGCGGGGGACACCACCCGCACCTATGAAGTGATAGCCACCAGGGCCGGCCGCAGGGTGGAGTCCGCCGTCCGCCGCGGGGTGGTGGAAGTGAGTGAAGTCACCCGCAGCGGCACCGTCGTGCGCACCGCCCGGTTCATGGCCAACCGGGTGCTCGCCCTGGTCGAACAGCCCGTCCCGCGCGACGACGACCAGGCGGGGCGGACCCCTGCGACTCAGGGATGACCCTGGCCCCCGGGGCGGTGGCGTCCACCCAGGGGAGTATCCGCGACCGCCGTCGTCATCCTCCGGGAGGCCTGCAAAGGGGTACCAGGGCCTGACGACCGGGGGCGGCGGCGCGCCTAACGTTGAGATCAAGCGGCGGGCGGAAGCACTCGTCCCCCGAGGTCAAGCGCCCGCCGCCCCGACAACTGCACATCGCGACCGACCACACGCAGACCTCAGGGAGAGGCAGATGGCGAGCATGGCGAACACGGTGACCCGCACCGCACGAGCCATGCGCGGCGAGCGGCGGACCGGCACCCGGCATCCGCTGGTGGCGGCGGCCATGGTGCTGCCGCTGGCCGCCCTGCTCGCCTATCTCTTCGGTGGAGTGGATGCGGTGGTCACACAGGCGTCGTCCGTGGCCGGCCTGATGGGGCGCTGAGAGGCGTGCCAGGCCTGGAAGAGCGGTCCGGGCCAGGGACTCACCGGTAGAACCCCGTGGGGACGGGGGTACGGCGGACGACTGCGCTTGCCCGGGCATCACCGATGCCCGGGCATTGCGCTGTCCGGACCCTGTCAGCCCGCTCGGAGGGCCGCTCGGCCGCCGGGATGCTTGACTGGCCCGATGACGACCACGGGGGAGCAGTCCGGCACTCAGGCGAGCGGCGCGATCCGTATCGACCCGCAGGCGGCGCGCCGCAGCGTCCGCGCACCGGTCGATGACGCCCTGGTCACCGCGCTGGCCTCCGCCGCGGCCGCGGCGGCCCGCCGCGCCCCCAAGGGCGACAGGCCCGAGAAGGCGGCGGACCCGGCCGCCGCCCACGCAGTGCCCACCGTGCCCGCGGCCACCACCGTGCTGGCCGACCGGCCCGACGGCACGGTGGTGCGGGTCGGCGCCGTCGTCGCGAAGGCCCACGCGCCCGGCACCGACGCCGCCGCGCTCGCCGTGCGGGTCGCGGTGGCCGGCCACCCGCTGCTCCGCGGTGTCCTGCTGGCCCCGCTGCCGCCGCCCGCCGCGGCGGACCCGGGAGCGGCCGGCCACCCGGATGGCGCAGCCGGCCAGGACGCCGGGGCGGTGCGCGGCCGCCAGGTCACGGCATGGCCCTACGGAGTGCCGGTCGACCGGCACGACCCGGCCGCCGCGCCCTGGGCCGAGGCGGCCGTGCTGCTGGCCCGCCTGCACACGGTGCCCGCGGCCGCGCTGCCGGGCCCGCTGCCGCCGATGCGCGGCCCCGCCAAGGCCGCACTGGCCGTCGCCCGGCTGCGCGGCGTCGCCGACTCGGCCGCGGCCCGTACCGTGCGCCGGGCGTGGCGGCGGCTGCCCGCCTGGGCCAGGGACGAGGCCCGGCATCCGGGACCCGCCGCCCTCTGCCACGGGGACCTGCACCTGGGGCAGCTGGTGCGGCACCCCGCGCCGGATGGCGACTGGCTGCTGATCGACGTGGACGACCTGGGCACGGGACCGGCCGCCTGGGACCTGGCACGACCCGCCATGTGGTTCGCCGCGGGCCTGCTGGCACCGGACGCCTGGGCGCTCTTCCTGGCCGCCTACCGGGCGGCCGGCGGCCCCGCCGTACCGGAGAGCGGCGACCCTTGGGGACAACTCGACGTACCCGCACGGGCGTTGGCCGTGCAGACCGCGGCGATCGGGGTGGCCAAGGCGGCCCGTGACGGCCGTGAACTCGACGAGGCGGAGTCCGAACTCGTCGCCACCTGCGCCCGGATCGCCCAACTAGAGTGAACTCATCTGCCAACGCGAGGAGATGAGGCGACGATGGTCTGCCCCAAGTGTCACGGCCACATGCAGACGTACAACCGCAGTGGTGTCCAGATCGAGCAGTGCGGCAACTGCCGCGGCATCTTTCTCGACTACGGCGAGCTTGAGGCGCTGACCCAGCTCGAAGGCAAGTGGACCCAGCCGGGCCCGCCGCCCCAGGCGTACCCCGCGCCGCCCGTCCAGCAGGGCTACCCGCAGCCCCCCGCCCCGGCCTGGGGCGCCCCCCAGCAGTACGGCCACGGGCACGGGCACGGCCACAAGCACCACAAGCACGGCTTCGGGCACATGCTGTTCTCGTCCTGAACCCGGACACGACCGAGGGCCGGAAGCGGGAGGCTTCCGGCCCTCGGTCATGTGTGCGTGGACGATACTGGGATTGAACCAGTGACCTCTTCCGTGTCAGGGAAGCGCTCTCCCGCTGAGCTAATCGTCCTCGGGCGGCGCCGGGGCGCCGGTGATGCGTGCGCGATACTGGGATTGAACCAGTGACCTCTTCCGTGTCAGGGAAGCGCTCTCCCGCTGAGCTAATCGCGCGGGCGTCCTGCTCAGGACCCGGTGGGATCCAGTGGACGATACTGGGATTGAACCAGTGACCTCTTCCGTGTCAGGGAAGCGCTCTCCCGCTGAGCTAATCGTCCTTGGAGGTGGAGACGGGATTTGAACCCGTGTAGACGGCTTTGCAGGCCGTTGCCTCGCCTCTCGGCCACTCCACCAACACAGCGGGGGCCCCGGGAGGATCCCCCACGTCGAGCGGACGACGAGATTCGAACTCGCGACCCTCACCTTGGCAAGGTGATGCTCTACCAACTGAGCCACGTCCGCAGGTCTCCCTCGTAGCAAGTACGGGGGCGACGCGTTGAACTCTAGCGGATTCCGGGGCCAGCTCAAAAATCGGTTTCCGCAGCGTGCCGGGCCTGTGGCGGCCGCCGATCGCCAGGGGAGCGCGCCCCACCCCCCGTGACCTGCCACGCCCGAGGCCCGCCCGGCGGTCCGCGGCGGACCGCCCCGGCAGCGCTGCGAGGTGCCCGCGGCCGCCGCCCCGCGCCCACCGGGGGTTCACAGGGCAGCCCGTAGACTCGGCTCCTGCCCGCTCCAGTCCACCAGGGAAGCACCGTGCGCGATCTCGCCCCCATGGCCCGCTTCGGCTCTCTGGTCGCCTCCGACCTGCGGGAGGTCACCGCGGATCCCGGCGCGCTGGACTCCGGCGGTTTCTGGGCGGTCGCGGTGGACTTCGAGGGCCGTACCGTCTGCGCCCGCTTCGGCGACGTACGACGTACGCCCGCGTCCGCCGCGGACACCGCGGCCAGGGCGGCCGGGTGGCGCGGCCCCGACCGGGCCGCCTGGACCACCTCGATGGACCGGCGGGCCTACGAGGCGGGCGTCCGCGCGATCCGCGAGCGCATCGCGGCCGGCGAGGTCTACCAGGTCAACCTCTGCCGGATGCTGACCGCCCCGCTGCCCGTCACGGCCGGCGGTCCGCGGCCCGACATCGACGCGCTCGGCGCGGTCCTCGCCCTCGGCAATCCCGCGCCCTACGCAGGAACGATCCGGCTGCCCGCGCACGGCGTCGAGGTCGCCACCGCTTCACCCGAACTCTTCCTGAGCCGCCACGGCGGCACCGTCGAGTCCGGCCCGATCAAGGGCACCGCACGCACCGCCGACGGCTTCCTGCCCAAGGACACCGCGGAGAACGTGATGATCGTCGACCTGGTGCGCAACGACCTCGGCCGGGTCTGCGCCACCGGGTCCGTCACCGTGCCCGCGCTGTGCGCGGTCGAGGCGCACCCCGGCCTGGTCCACCTGGTCTCCACCGTCCGCGGCGAGCTGCGCCCCGGCGCCGGCTGGCCGGAACTGCTCGCCGCCGCCTTCCCTCCCGGCTCGGTCACCGGCGCGCCCAAGTCCAGCGCCCTGCGCATCATCGGCGAGCTGGAGACCGCCCCGCGCGGCCCCTACTGCGGCGCCGTCGGCTGGGTCGACGCCGACCGCGGCACCGCCGCCCTGGCCGTCGGCATCCGCACCTTCCGGATCGACCGGGACACCGCGGGCCGCCCCGAACTGCGGTTCGGCACCGGCGCCGGCATCACCTGGGGCTCCGACCCCACGGGTGAATGGTCGGAGACGGAACTCAAGGCCGAGCGGCTGCTGGAGGTAGCGTCGGGAGTACACGAGGCAAGTGGAAGGACACTGCGGTGAAGATCTGGGTGGACGGCGGACTGCGGGAGACCGCGGACGCCACGGTGTCGGTGCTCGACCACGGGCTGACCGTCGGCGACGGCGTCTTCGAGACGCTCAAGACCACGCGGGGTGAGGCCTTCGCGCTCACCCGGCACCTCAGGCGGCTGGCCCGGTCCGCCCGCGGCCTGGGCCTGCCGGAGCCCGACCAGGACGAGGTGGCCCGCGCCTGCGCGGCGGTGCTCGCCGCGAACCCGCTGCCGCACGGGCGGCTCAGGATCACCTACACCGGCGGCATCTCACCGCTCGGCTCCGACCGCGGCGACGCCGGCGCGACCCTGGTGGTGGCGCTCGCCCCGGCCGTCCCAGGCCCCGGGCCCACCGCGATCGTCACCGTCCCGTGGACCCGCAACGAGCGCGGGGCGCTCACCGGCCTGAAGACCACCTCGTACGGCGAGAACGTCGTCGCGCTGGCCCGCGCCCGGGAACAGGGCGCCACCGAGGCGGTCTTCGCCAACACCACCGGGCGGCTGTGCGAGGGAACCGGCTCCAACGTCTTCGTGGTCCTCGGCGGCCGGCTGCTCACCCCGCCGCTGTCGTCCGGCTGCCTGGCCGGCATCACCCGCGAACTGGTCATCGAGTGGGCGGGCGCGACGGAGGAGGACCTGCCGTTCGAGGCGCTGGCCGAGGCCGAGGAAGTCTTCGTCACCTCCTCGCTGCGCGACGTGCAGCCCGTGCACCGGGTCGACGCCCGCGAACTGCCCGGCGCCCCCGGCCCGGTGACCGCCAAGGCCATGGAGGTCTTCGCCGAGCGGTCGGCGCAGGACGACAACCCGTAGCCGTACGGGCCCGGGACCGTACACTCGACCGCACCCCGCCGACGGCGCGGCGGGTGGCGAACCGGGAGCGCGACGCATGACGACGACCCTGAGACCGGCGGGACCCGAACAGCGCGAGCGGGACGGCGCGAGGTCGAGGGACTACACCGTCTGCGTCAACGGCCGCCCGGTCGGCGGCGTGCGGATCGGCGCGGAGCCGCGCGGCGGGCCCGGCCGTATCGACGCGCTCGCCATCGACGAGCCCGACCGGCGGCGCGGCCGCGGTACGGTCGCGGCGCTCGCCGCGGAAGAGGTGCTGCGGCAGTGGGGGTGCACCCGGGCGCTGGTCTCGGTGCCCGACGAGGCGGAGTACGCGCTGCGGATGGGTGTGGCGCTCGGCTACACCGAGACCAACCGCACCCTGCACAAGGACCTGCCCCCGGGCGCCGACATCGCGGAGCCGCCGCCAGGCGAGGCGCTGCGGGCCCTGACCGTGCGGGACAGCGCGGACTGGCTGGCGCGCCAGCGGGCCGGGTTCGTCGCCTCCCTCACCGAGGCCGGGGCGCCGGCCGAGCAGGCCGAGTCGCACGCGGAGACCTCGTACGCCCTGGCCTTCCCCGGCGGCACCCCGGCCCCCGGCAGCGAGCTCTACGCCCTCGACTACGACGGTGTCACGGTGGGGCGCCTGTGGCTGCACACCTCCCCCGGGCCCGGCTGGGTCCAGGCGGTCGAGGTCGACCCGGCCCACCGCGGCCGGGGCCACGGCCGCACGCTGATGCTCGCCGCCGAGGCGCGGTGCCGCGCGGCGGGCGCCGCGTCGATCGGCCTGAACGTCTTCACCACGAACACCGTGGCGATCCGGCTCTACACCTCACTCGGCTACCGGCCGACCCTGCACCAGCTCTGGAAGCCGCTCTAGCGAGGCGACCCGAGGAGGCCGTCGGCAAGCGACTCGATGCGGGCGCGGAGGCCGTCCTGGGAGCGGCCGCCGTCGAGGCGTTCACCGGCGATGACATAGGTGGGCGTGCCGGTCACGCCGATCGCCTTGCCCTCCGCCTGGTCGGAGTCGACGACGAGCAGATGGCGCCCGTCGATCAGCGCTGTGTCGAACTCCTCGGCGTCGAGGCCGAGTTCGCGGGCGATGTCGACGAGCAGCGGCTCACCGGCCTGGGCCAGGTCCTCGGCCCTGGCGAGCACCGCCTCGGCGTACTCCCAGCCGCGGCCCTGCGCGTAGGCCTCCTCGTACGCCTGCGCCGCCGCGAGGGCGTGGGCGTGCTTGTCGAGCGGGAAGTGCCGCAGCTGGATGTCGAGCGCGTCGCCGTACCGCTCGCGCAGCGCCCGCAGGTCGTCCAGCGCGGTGCGGCAGTCGGGGCACTGCAACTCGCACCAGACCTCGAGGACGGCGCGGCGCTCGGCCGGGGGAGGGGGAAGATCCATGGGGCCAGTCTCCCACTCGGGGAGGAGGCGCCCCGGAGATCCCCCTGAACCTCGCAGTCGGCCATGGCCATCCGCCCCCGGTACGGGGCACGATGGGGAGGACCGACCGACGGGAGCCGCAGGATGCTGACCACGACGCTATGTGCCGCCCTGTCCGCGGGCGGCCTGGCCATCGCGATGCTGACCGCCTACCGGCGGCGGTTCCTCGCGGCCACCAGGATCGCCGCGATCTCCCTGGTGCCGGTGGGCCTCGCCATGGCCGGTCTGGTCACGCTGGGCCGCAAGGTCGGTACGGCCACCGGTCACTGGGCCGCGGACCTGGTCTTCAAGCCGACCGTGTGGACGGGCTTCGGCGTACTCGGCGTCGCCGCGCTGCTCTACGGCGTCACCCGGCTGATCTCGGCCCGCCTTCCGGCGGGGGAGGGCCGCGCCCCGGCCGCGGTGCCCGGCGCCTCCACCCCGGCGATACCGGCCGGCCGGCCGGCGGCCGCCAGGCGCAGGGGCGGCTCCGACAGTGGCCTGTCCGACTTCGCGGACGTCGAGGAGATCCTCAAGCGCCGCGGTATCTGAACCCCCGGCCCCGGGTGCGGGTGGCAGGCCACGCGGCCCGCTCAGGCGTACGACTCCCGGACCGATGTCCACGATCCGGATGTTCCCTGTCCGGATCGCGGAAGATCCCCTGGGAGTCCGCGTGTTGGGCCACGGGCACCCCCGCACTGAGCGAAGATCATCGTGTGCTGCCCACCACCGGCGACCGTGTCGCCGCTGAGCGGCCGGACCGTGCCGGACCGACCGCCTCCGACGTCCTCCCCGCTCCGCGCTCCGCGCCCACCGCTCTCGCCGGTCCTCCCTCCCGGGTCACCGGCTCCACGGTGCCGCTGAAGGTCTTCGCCACCGAGGAGTGCCCCCCGCTGGCCCCGGGGGTCGGGGGCGAGCCGAAAGGCTGCCTCTACGCCCTCTCCCAGCCGCCGCTGATGCTGTTCCTGCTGGTGATCGGCGGCCTGCTGGGCCTTGGCGCCGCGTACGACCTGCTGTTCCTCTGACGCGTCGCGCTCGGGCCGTCGCGGACGTGGCCGTCGCGCTCGGGCCCTGCGCGGTCGGACCGGTCCCCTTCGGCGCGGGGCGGGTCAGGACGCGGCGACCTCGTCGGTGCGTGCGTCGGCCTCGCCAGCCTCCCGGCGCCTGGCCCGGTAGGCGGCGACGTGCAGCCGGTTGCCGCACGTGCGGCTGTCGCAGTAGCGGCGGGACCGGTTCCTCGACAGGTCCACGAAGGCGTAGCGGCAGTCCGGCGCGTCGCAGCGCCGCAGCCGCTCCCGCTCGCCCGCCGTGATCAGGAAGGCCAGGGCCATCCCGCAGTCGGCGGCGAGGTGGTCCGACAGCGAGGCGCCCGGTGCGAAGTAGTGCACGTGCCAGTCGTAGCCGTCGTGGTCGGTGAGCCGCGGTGTGGTGCCCGCCTCGGCGATCATCGCGTTGAGCATCGTGGCGGCGGTCGCGTCGTCGGTGGTGGCGAAGACCTCGGTGAAGCGGCCGCGTACGGCCTGCACCGCGGTGATGTCGTGCCGGTCGAGCCGGCCGATCTCGCTCACCTTGTTGCGCTCCACGAAGGCGCGCAGGTCCGCGACCTCGGCGAGCGTCTCGCGGCCCGCGATCGGCGGCGCGGTGTTGATCAGATCGACCACACTGTCGAGGGCGCACCTGGTGTCATGGTTGATCAGCACGGAACGCTCCCTGCCGGCGTCGTCGATCGGCTGCGTTCCGGTGACTCTAGCGCGCGAGAGCCGCCGCCGTGGGGGTGCGGGTCCCATGGCGGCGGCTCTCGTTCCTGCGGTGTCAGGCGGCCGGGCACTGCCCTGTGCTGCCTTGGGTGTCCGGGCTGTCCCCCCGAGTAGGACGGCCGCGAACGGTCGGTGACCGGGCTCAGCTCTCCGCGAGGATGTGGGAGAGCTCGGTGTCGAGGTCGAAGTGGCGATGCTCGGTGCCCGGCGGTACCGCGGCGTCCGTCCGCTTCAGGAAGGACTCCAGGGCCCGTGCCGGGGCTTCGAGCAGGGCTTCGCCCTCGGGGGAGCTGAGGGCGATGCACACGACGCCTTGACCGTGGCTGCGAGACGGCCAGACTCTGACGTCTCCGGTGCCGGTGGGCCGGTGCAGACCCTCGGCGAGCAGGTCGCGGGCGAAGACCCATTCGACCGTCTCTTCGGCTCCGGTGTGGAAGGTGGCGTGCACGGCATACGGATCGGCCGTGTCGTACCGCAAGCCTGCGGGTACAGGCAGTGAGGATTCGCTCGACACAACGAGGCGCAGGTGCAGCTCGCAGCTGACCGTGGTGTTCATAAGCGCCAGGGCCTTTCGCTCAGTGTGCGCTCGGGGATTCGCACGTCGGCGAAATCGACATGCCACCTGCGAGGACGTTGTAAACCCCTCTGAGAAGTTTGTGCGGCTTCTGGTACCTCGTACGGGCTAGTCGCGAGAAGGGCGGAACGGCCATTTCGGTGATCGCCCCAAAGTCCGGTACGTTGGCATATATGATCGCGGAGAGTGACGAGACCGACCAAGCTGTGGCCAGTGATTCCAGGCTCGGCTCACGGGCCCCTGCCTTCGTGCGGCGATCCCGCCCGCTGCACATGGTCTGGCGGGTCGGAATCTTCGTGGTCGGCCTGGCGGTGATCGCCGGCGGGGTGATCCTGCTGCCGCTGCCGGGACCCGGCTGGCTGATCATCTTCGCCGGCATGGCGATCTGGGGCACCGAGTTCGTCTGGGCGCAGAAGGTGCTGCGCTGGACCCGCCGCAAGGTCGCCGACGCCGCCAGGTCCGCCCTCGACCCCCGGGTCAGACGGCGCAACCTGCTGATCACCACGGCGGTGGTGCTCGTGGCGGCCGGCCTGGCGTCCTGGTACCTGGCGAGCTTCGGCTTCACGCCGCCATGGCGGGCGGGCTGACCCGGCGGGACGGCCGGGCTGGTCGGGGGGCCCGCCCGGGTGCGGTAAAGTAGTCCGCACGCCGGGGCGATTAGCTCAGCGGGAGAGCACTTCGTTCACACCGAAGGGGTCACTGGTTCGATCCCAGTATCGCCCACCCGGACCGAGGGTCCCGGAAACCGTGCAGACGGTCTCCGGGACCCTCGGCGTTTCCCGGCCTCCCGGTGTTTCCCCGGTCCTCGGCGTTTCCCGCCGCCCGGCCGTCCGCGGCGCGCACACTGGGCGCATGGACTGGAGTCACTACCGATTCCGCAGCACCTGGCACCTCGACGCGGCACCCGACACGGTCTACCGGGTGCTGGAGCGCCCGGACTTCTACCCCCGGTGGTGGCCGCAGATCCGCGAGGTCCGGCAGACCGGGGACGACACGGGAGTACTCCGCTTCCGCTCCGTCCTGCCCTACGACCTGGTGGTCACCGCCCGCTCCACCCGGCAGGACCCGGAGCGCCGGATACTCCAAGTCGCCATGACGGGCGACCTGGAGGGCTGGGTCCGCTGGACGGTCGCCGCGAACGGTCCTGGCACCCGGCTGCTGTTCGAGCAGGAGGTCGTGGTCCGCAAGCCGCTGATGCGGCGTCTCGCCGTCCCCGGCCGCCCGTTCTTCGTCGCCAACCACGCGCTGATGATGCGCGGCGGCCGTATCGGACTGCTGGCCCGGCTCGCCGCGGGCGACCCGGGCGATCTCGTTTGAACGGCGGCCGCGTTCGCCTGTAAGGTTCCACTCGTCCCGGGCGATTAGCTCAGCGGGAGAGCACTTCGTTCACACCGAAGGGGTCACTGGTTCGATCCCAGTATCGCCCACAAGCGAGAGAGCCGGACCTGTCCGCAGGAAGCGCGGACAGGTCCGGCTCTCTCCTTTTTGCGCGGCTTCGCCACCCGCGCCCCGTGCGGGGCGGCCCCTGCGCCGTTCACGGGCGGCTGCGGGGTGTCAGACGGCCTCCGTCTCCGACTCCGCCGCGGCCTGCTCGATATGGGCGCGTACCCGCTGCTCCGGCAGCCGGGAGCGCAGGGCCAGCAGGTAGACCACCGCGGCCAGCGCGAGGTTGACCACGAAGCCCCAGCCGAGGCCGATCCAGCCGCGGCCGCCGTCGTAGTCGCCGGCCCAGCTGGCCAGGGCCAGCCCGCCGAGCCAGGGCAGCACCCAGGTCGCGCCCGCCTTCCAGTCCAGCTGCGGGCTCGTGCCCCTGGCGGTCAGTTCGAGGACCGCGAGCAGGACGAATCCGATGCCGATGGTCGCGAACAGCTTCCAGTTGGTGTTCCAGCCCGCCCAGTAGACGATCAGGTTCGCCGAGTACAGCCCGAGGAAGGGGATCACGTCGCCGCCGGGCACCCGGAACGGCCGCTCGTGGTCGGGCATCTGGCGGCGCATCGCGGCCAGCACCACCGGTCCCGAGCCGAAGGACAGCACCGTGGCCGAGGTGATGAAGCCGACGAGCTGCTGCCAGCTGGGGAAGGGCAGGAAGACCACGAGGCCGAGCACGAAGGTCACCACCAGGCTGACCAGCGGCGCACCCTTCGGGGTGGTCTTCGACAGGACCCGGGGCGCGTTCCCGTTGCGCGCCATGGCGTAGGAGATGCGGGCGGTGACCGTCGTGTAGACCAGGCCGGTGTCGGCCGGGGAGATCACCGCGTCGACGTAGAGCAGGTACGCGAGCCAGCCGAGGCCGATGGCACTGGAGATGGCCGCGAGCGGGCCGAAGTCGTCGGTGAACTCCAGGTTCAGCCAGCCGCCGGAGGACGCCAGGTCGTGTCCTGGCACCGCCCCGAGGAAGGCGACCTCCAGCAGGATGTAGATCGCCGCGGTGAGCAGCACCGAGCCGATGATCGCGAACGGCACGTTCCGCCGCGGGTTGTCCGTCTCGCCCGCCAGCTCCACCGCCTGCCGGAAGCCGAGGAAGGAGAAGGTGATGCCGGCCGTCGAGATGGCGGTGAACACGCCCTTGGCGCCGCCGGGTGCGAAGCCCCCGTACTGCTTGGCGCCGAAGTTGTGGCCGTGGAAGGCGGTGAAGAGGAAGGCCGCGATCACCAGCAGGATGATCGCCAGCTTCCACCACACCAGCACGTTGTTGACGCGCGCGAACCAGCGGATGCCGAAGTAGTTCAGTGTGACGAAGAACGCCATCGCCACCACCGCGACCGCGTACCCCAGGCCGGTCAGTGTGTACGCCCCCGACGCGTGGTGGTCGGTGAAGTGCGCCCACCGGGTGGCGTACTGGAGTGCGCCCTCCACCTCGATCGGTGCCACGGTGGCCGCGGCCACCCAGGTGATCCATCCCATGGTGTAGCTGGCGAAAGAGCCGAACGACAGGTGCGGGAATCGCACCACCCCGCCGGACACCGGGAACATCGTCCCCAGTTCGGCGAAGCACAGGCCTATCAGCAGGATCATCACCGCCGCGATGGCCCAGGAGAAGACCGACGCGGGGCCGGCGATCTTCGCCGCGTTGAGCGCGCCGAACAGCCAGCCGGAGCCGATGATCGACCCGACGCCCGCGAACAGCAGGCTCACCAGGCCCATGTCCCTGCGCAGCTTGGGCGGTCCCTCCGGCGGGCCGTCCGAGGACCTCTCCCTGGGTCCGGAAACCGTGGTCATGCGCGCCGCCCCTTCCGCCGTGCCGCAGGCCGCGGGCCTCACGGCCCGTGACCGCCTTCACTTGGGCGGCCTGCCCGGAGATCGGCAGGACATGCTCAGGGGCGGCGGACGCGTGTCACTCCTGGACGGGGATGGTCGCCGTCTCCAGGAAGAACTGGTCGATGCTGCGCACCGACTGGAGGAAGTCGTCGAGATTGACCGGTTTGGTCACATATGCGTTGGCGTGCCGCTGGTAGGCCGCGCTCACGTCGTCCGGAGTCGCCGATGTGGTGAGCACCACAACAGGGATGGTGCACAGGTCGGCGTCCTCCTTGAGCACCGCGAGCAGTTCCCGGCCGTTCATCCGCGGCATGTTGAGGTCGAGCACGATGAGGTCGGGACGCGGCTGCTCGGCGTCCCGCAGGTACTCCAGCGCCTCGATGCCGTCGTCGGCCCGGCCGATGGCGCGGGCCACGCCGCCTTCGGTGAGGGCCTCCTCGATCAGCAGGGCGTCGGCGGGGTCGTCCTCGACGAGGAGCACGTTGTACGCGCGTCGGGGGGCGAGGGCATTCACAGCGGTGCTCCTGGTGTTCTGGTCGGGGATCGGGCGGGATGAGGGCTGCGCGGTGAAGACCAGGCCCGGCCAGCGCCGCCGGGCCCCCTGTCGGGTGATTCCCCAGGCCCGTCCGAGATCGGGGTAGCCCGCGCCGCCGAGTGCGGCGGCCGAGGCGGCCTCCGCGGCGCGTTTCTCGGCCGCGTGCAGGATGTAGGACAGTGCCTGGAGCCGGGCCAGCGCTTTGGCGGGCCCTCCGTGCGGCGCTCTCGTACCCGGTGCCGCGATGCCGTGTCCCGCCCTGGTGGCAGGGCTGTCATCGCCGTACAGCGCCTCGGTGGCAAGCCGGTCCGCGAGATCCTCCACTGCCCTTTCGGCGAGTGAGACGAGCTCGTTGTGGCCGAGATGGAGGACGGGCAGCTTGCCGGGCACACCAGGACTATAGGCAGGCGCCCGATCGCCTGACAACCAGAGTTGTCTTACGGATACGATGGCGCCGCCGCTGACCGCTGTGGGTCGTCGCCGGGCACGTCCCGCGACTCGGCAGGCGATGTACGAGGGGTGAGGCGGATGACGGTGACGACCGAGGAACGTGCAGGACAGAGCGACGCCGGGCAGCAGGAGCCGCGGGCGGAGACCCGGCCGACGGACCGGTGGACCACCAAGCGCTGGCTGTCGACGGGTGCGGCCGTGGCGCTGGCGCTGCTGCTGGTGCTGGGAGTCGCCGGCGGCTGGGCGCTGAACCGCGCCTCCGGGCTGTCGGCCACGGTGACCGACAGGGACACCCCCGCGCTGATCGCGGCGGTCCGGCTGGAAGCCGCCCTGACCGACCAGGAGACCGGTGTCCGCGGCTACGGGCTGACCGGCCAGACCACCTTCCTCGCCCCGTACCGCGCCGGCGTCGACAGCCAGCGCGCGTACACCGACCAGGTGCGGTCGCTGGTGGGTGGCAACAAGACGGCCATCGCGAACCTGGACGCCGTCACCGAGCGGGCGAAGGCCTGGCAGCAGTTGATCGCCCTTCCGGTCTCCGCGGCGCCGCCCGGCGCCCCCGTGGCCCTGGCCGCGCAGCGCGCGGACGAGGGCAAGCGCGCCTTCGACAGCGTGCGCAGCGCGACCAGGACCCTCCAGCAGACGCTCGCGAGCCACCGCGACCACACGCGCCACGAGCTGAGCGTGGCGGGACAGCTCCGCGACCGGCTGTTCCTGCTGATCGCGGCGGTGATCCTGGCCCTGACCGTGGCGGTCTTCGTCGGGCTGCGCCGCGGTGTCACCCGGCCCCTCGAACAGCTTTCCGCGGACGCCCGCATGGTCGCCGACGGTTCCTTCGAGCATCCGGTGGGCCTGACAGGACCGGCCGACCTGCGCCGGCTCGCCGCCGACGTGGAACTGATGCGCGGCCGGCTGGCCCATGAACTCGCCTTCACCGACACGGCGCGGCAGCAGCTGGCCGAGCAGGCCACCGAGCTGCGCCGGTCCAACGAGGAGCTGGAGCAGTTCGCCTACGTCGCCTCGCACGACCTCCAGGAGCCGCTGCGGAAGGTCGCGAGCTTCTGCCAGCTGCTGCAGCGCCGCTACGCCGACCAGCTCGACGACCGCGCGGGGCAGTACATCGGCTACGCCGTCGACGGCGCGAACCGCATGCAGACCCTGATCAACGACCTGCTGTCCTTCTCCCGGGTGGGCCGGCTGCACACCGAGACCTCCGCGGTGGACCTGGAGGCGCTGTTCACCAGGACAGCGGACGCGCTGAGCATCGCCATCGAGGAATCGGGCACGGAGCTGAGCCACGACCCGCTGCCCGAGGTGACGGGGGACCCGACACAGCTGGGCGTGCTGATGCAGAATCTGCTGTCGAACGCGGTCAAGTTCCGCAGTCCCGAGCGCCCGGCGCAGGTCAAGGTCACGGCCGGCTACCAGGACGACGGCATGTGGCACTTCGCGGTCACCGACAACGGCATCGGGATCAACAAGGAGTTCGCAGAGCAGGTCTTCGTCATCTTCCAGCGGCTGCACACCCGCGAGACCTATCCCGGAAACGGCATCGGCCTGGCGCTGTGCAAGAAGATCGTCGAGTTCCACGGCGGAGCCATCGCCGTCGACACCGACCACCGCCCCGGTACGCGCGTCACCTTCACCCTGCCGGGACCCGCACCGGTCCCGGTTCCCGTCGCAGCTGAGAAGAGCCAGGAGTGACGCAGGCAGAACCCGGTACGGCCACGGTGCCGGCCGGCGGCAGGTTCCGAATCCTGCTGATCGAGGATGACCCGGGCGACGCCCTGCTGGTCGAGGAGTATCTCGCCGACTCCACGCTGGACGTCGACATGACCTGGGTGCAGAACCTCGCCGACGGACTGGCCGCGGCGGCCCGCAGCACCCCGGACTGCGTGCTGCTCGACCTGCACCTGCCCGACGCCATGGGCATCGGCGCGGTGAGCCGGATGCAGGCCGCGTCGCCCGCCGCGGCCGTCATCGTGCTGACCGGACTCGCCGAGGACCGGGCGGGGCCCGAGGCCGTCGCCTCCGGCGCCCAGGACTACCTGGTCAAGGGGTCGGTCAGCGGCGAGCTGCTGGACCGCGCGGTCCGCTACGCCGTCCACCGCAAGCAGGCCGAGCACACCGCCGCCGAGCTGCGCGTCAACCAGCAGCGCGCGCAGGAGAACCAGCGCCTGGAGCGCGGGCTGCTGCCGGTGCCGATGCTCTCCGCGAACGCGCCCGTCGCTCCGACCTCGTGCTACCTGCCCGGCCGCCAGGGCGCGCTGCTCGGCGGGGACTTCCTGGACGTCGTGGAGACCGCGGACGGCACCGTCCACGCCGTCATCGGCGACGTCAGCGGCCACGGGCCCGACGAGGCCGCGATCGGGGTGTGCCTGCGCATCGCCTGGCGCACGTTGATACTCGGCGGCCACAGGGACGCGGAACTCCTCGGCCTGATGGAGCGGATCCTGGTCGCGGAGCGCACCTACTCCGCGATGTTCGCCACCGTCGCGACGCTGTCCATCGACCCGGCGGTCGGCTGCGCCGACGTCACGCTCGCCGGGCACGACGCCCCGCTGCTGATCGAGAACGGGCTCGCCGCCTCCGTCGAGGCGCGGCCGGGCATAGCGCTCGGCCTGCTTCCCGGCGCCGACGACTGGTCCACCACCAGGGTCAAGCTCCCGCAGGCAGGGGCGCTATTGCTGCACACCGACGGCCTGATCGAGGGCCATGCGGGCCACGGCAACGAGCGGCTCGGGACGGAGGGCCTGATCCGGGTGATCGAGACCGCACCGGCCCCGCGCGACCAGGAGCTGATCGACCACCTCACCGCGGTCACCCGCCGCCTCGACAGCGGGCGCCACCTCGACGACGTCGCCGTGCTCCTGCTGAGCTGGGGCTCCGCCGGCGGCGGGCCGGGCGGCCGGTCCCAGGAGCGCGTCCCGCTGCCCAGGCCCAGCTGAGGACCGCGGCACCGCAGGTCGCGGGAGGGTCCCCGGGCCCCGGCGGCGGGGCGGCCCGCCGCCGGGTTTTCCACAGGCCCGGCCGCGGGCTTCGCGGGGAGCTCTCCCGGCTCGGTACGATTCAACGGTGCGGCGAGCGCTCGCCGCACGGTCCCGTACGACCTCAGTCAGGAGCAGACCGGTGTCAGACCTCCGTGTGATCATCAAACGCGATTCCGCCGAACCGGAAGAGCGGACGGTCACGACGGGCACGACCGCGGCCGAGCTGTTCCAGGGGGAGCGTTCGGTGATCGCCGCCCGTGTCGGCGGCGAGCTCAAGGACCTCGCGTATGCCGTGGCCGAGGGCGACCAGGTCGAGCCGGTGGACATCACCAGCGAGGACGGGCTGAACATCCTGCGGCACTCCACCGCCCACGTCATGGCGCAGGCCGTGCAGGAGCTGCACCCCGACGCGAAGCTCGGCATCGGCCCGCCGGTCAAGGACGGCTTCTACTACGACTTCGACGTCGACAAGCCCTTCCACCCCGATGACCTCAAGGCCATCGAGAAGAAGATGCAGGAGATCCAGAAGCGCGGCCAGCGCTTCTCCCGCCGGGTCGTCACCGAGGACGAGGCCCGCCAGGAGCTGGCCGACGAGCCGTACAAGCTGGAGCTGATCGGCCTCAAGGGGTCCTCCGCGGCCGGTGAGGACGGCGCCGACGTCGAGGTGGGCGCCGGTGAGCTGACCATCTACGACAATCTGGACGCGAAGACCGGCGAGCTGTGCTGGAAGGACCTGTGCCGCGGCCCGCACCTGCCCAGCACCCGGAACATCCCGGCGTTCAAGCTGATGCGCAATGCGGCGGCCTACTGGCGCGGCAGCGAGAAGAATCCGATGCTCCAGCGCATCTACGGCACCGCGTGGCCCACCAAGGAAGAGCTCAAGGCGCACCTGGACTTCCTCGAGGAGGCCGCCAAGCGCGACCACCGCAAGCTCGGCTCCGAGCTCGACCTGTTCTCCATCCCCGAGCAGATCGGCTCGGGCCTCGCGGTCTTCCACCCCAGGGGCGGCATCGTCCGCCGGGTGATGGAGGACTACTCGCGCCGCAGGCACGAGGAGGAGGGGTACGAGTTCGTCTACACCCCGCACGCCACCAAGGGCACGCTGTTCGAGATCTCCGGGCACCTGGACTGGTACGCCGACGGCATGTACCCGCCCATGCAGCTGGACGAGGGCACGGACTACTACCTCAAGCCCATGAACTGCCCGATGCACAACCTGATCTTCGACGCGCGCGGCCGCTCCTACCGGGAGCTGCCGATGCGGCTCTTCGAGTTCGGCACGGTCTACCGCTACGAGAAGTCCGGCGTGGTGCACGGCCTGACCCGCGCCCGCGGCTTCACCCAGGACGACGCGCACATCTACTGCACCAGGGAGCAGATGGCCGACGAGCTGGACTCGACGCTGACCTTCGTGCTCAACCTGCTGCGGGACTACGGACTCACCGACTTCTACCTCGAACTGTCCACCAAGGACCCGGAGAAGTACGTCGGCTCGGACGAGGCGTGGGCGGAGGCCACCGAGACCCTGCGCGGGGTCGCCGAGAAGCAGGGCCTCCCGCTGGTCCCCGACCCGGGCGGCGCCGCCTTCTACGGGCCGAAGATCTCCGTCCAGACCAGGGACGCCATCGGCCGCAGCTGGCAGATGTCGACCATCCAGCTGGACTTCAACCTTCCCGAGCGCTTCGACCTCGAATACACCGCGCCCGACGGCTCCCGGCAGCGCCCCGTCATGATCCACCGGGCGCTGTTCGGCTCGATCGAGCGCTTCTTCGCGGTGCTGCTCGAGCACTACGCGGGCGCCTTCCCCGCGTGGCTGGCCCCGGTGCAGGCGGTCGGCATCCCGATCGGTGACGCCCATGTGCCGTATCTCCAGGAGTTCGCAGGAGAGGCGAAGCGCAAGGGGCTGCGGGTCGAGGTGGACGCGTCCTCTGACCGTATGCAGAAGAAGATCCGCACGCACCAGAAGCTGAAGGTGCCGTTCATGATCATCGTCGGCGACGAGGACATGACCAACGGCACGGTCTCCTTCCGCTACCGCGACGGCACCCAGGAGAACGGCATCCCCCGCGACCAGGCGCTGGCCAAGCTGGTCGACGTGGTGGAGCGCCGGGTCCAGGTCTGACCGCAGGCACAGGACAGCTGCCCCCTGGCCTCAGCGGCCAGGGGGCAGCTCGCCCTCGCGGGCGAAGACCTGGTAGAGCCAGGAGGAGAAGGAGCCGGTCACCGCGCCCAGCAGCGCCAGGCCCATCAGCATCAGGAAGGCCGCGATCACCCGGCCCGCCGGTGTGACCGGGGTGACGTCCCCGTAGCCGACCGTGGTCAGCGTCTCGCAGGTCCACCACACCGCGTCGCCGAAGGTGACGATGGTGGCCCCGGGGGCGTCCCGCTCCTGCTGGTAGACCGCCAGCGCCCCGGAGAAGCCGATCAGCAGCGCCGTCATGCCCGCGTAGGCGATCACCCGCCCGTAGAGGGTCATCCGCGGCTGCTCGTGGCGCCGCTGCATCACCTGGTAGATCTGCACCGCCCGCAGCGGTCGCAGCAGCGGGAGCAGCAGCACGACCGTGTCCAGCAGGTGGCTGACGACGTAGCGCGGGCCGAAGCGCCGGCCGCTGAGGCGCAGCCGCGCCGCGTAGTCCACGGCGAAGACCGCCCAGGCGAAGCCGATCACCGCCAGCAGCGCGGTGTGCGCGGCCGGCGGCAGGCCGGGGGCGAGCACATGGACCGCGTAGGCGCCGAGGAAGAGCAGGCCCATGAGGAACAGCGGGATCTCGCTGCGGTTCTCCCACCGGGCCAGCCGCCCGCCGTCGTCGTCCATCCGGCCAGGATCCCGGTACCTGCCCGGCAGCGGGCCCGGCGACACGCGCCGCGGGGGCGAAGTCCTATGCTGATCGGCATGACGAGTGAGCCGCAGCAGGGGCAGGGAGCGGGGGTACCGGACGCGTTCCAGCGGCTGTGGACCCCGCACCGTATGGCGTACATCCAGGGCGAGAACAAGCCCACGGGCCCCGGCGCCGGCGACGGGTGTCCCTTCTGCCAGATCCCGGCCGAGTCCGACGAGGACGGCCTGGTCATCAGCCGCGGCGAGCACGTCTACGTGGTGCTGAACCTGTACCCGTACAACAGCGGCCACCTGATGGTGGTCCCGTACCGGCACGTCGCGGACTACACAGAACTCGACGCGGCGGAGACGGTGGAGCTGGCCGAGCTGACCAAGCGGGCGATGACCGCGCTGCGGGCGGCCTCCGCGGCGCAGGGCTTCAACATCGGGATGAACCAGGGGGCGGTGGCCGGCGCCGGGATCGCCGCGCACCTGCACCAGCACGTGGTGCCGCGCTGGGGCGGCGACGTGAACTTCATGCCGGTGGTCGGGCACACCAAGGTGCTGCCCCAACTGCTCGCCGACACCCGCAAGATGCTCGCGGAGGCCTGGCCGCGCTAGTGCGTGCGCGGCGCCGCGAGCCGGTCGATCCGCCGGTCCCGGCGCCGGCCGTAGGCACGGCCCCGGTGGTCGTCCCCGGGGCCGCCGCCGGTGGGGCGCTCACGCGTCGTACGCGTCGGCCTTCTTGGGCTCGGCGCCCTGGACGAGCCCGCTGAGCAGCAGCGAGCGGTTGGTGAAGTGCGAGGTGTCCACGCCGTTCTCCGCCATGACCTGGATCGCGGCGGAGTGCACCGCCCGCAGCACCGGGGTCGCCGTGCGCAGCGCGTCGTCGGCCATGAAGCGGTGCTGCCAGGGCTTGTCGACCCAGGTGTGCCGCAGCCCGAACGGCTCGGGCAGCGTCAGGGTGCCGCCGAAGTGGTCCAGGATCGGCGGGAACCAGGTCAGCGGCGCCCGGGCGGCGAGCCTGACGACCTCGCCTGAGTCGATCAGCGGCAGCTGCACGGTCCTGGTCTCCCAGAACTTCACCGGCTTGCTGACCGTCTTCTCCTTGGCCGGCGGCCCGTCGGTGAACAGCGAGTTGATCGGGCCGAGCGCGTGCGCGGTGACGTCGACCCGCAGGGTGTGCGCGAGCACCGTGACGGTGACCATGAGCGTGATGACCAGGTTGCCCTCCCAGAGGGTGAACTGGATGCCCAGGTAGTGCCGGTTGCCCTTGCCGAACTGCTGGGTGTTGCAGATCCGCTGGATCTCGAAGTCCTTGACGGAGAAGGCGTCGACCTCGGGTCCCGTGGGGCGGACGATCTTCTTGGCGCCCTCGCCTATCGGCGCCACCACCCAGTGCCGTATCGACGGCTTGGTGAAGCCGCCGGTGTGCAGCGGTCCGCGCTCCAGCATGCGCAGCTTGTCGTGGATCGCACGGATCACGTCCCAGCTGCGGAAGGGGTTGATGTCGGTGATGCCCTCGGCCGGGATCAGCTCCTCCGCCATGTGCCAGCTGCCCCAGCGGGTGCCCATGCCGAGTATTCCCTTGGGGCCCGCGTAGAAGACCACATTGCTGCTCTGCTCGGCCGACAGCTTCGCCAGCGACTGCCGCAGCGTCTCCGCCCGCAGCTGGTTGGGGTTGCGGGGGACCGCCTCGGGGATCTTGGCGCCGACCGCGGTTCCGGCCACCAGGCCGCCCCACCGGTCGCGCAGGTCCTTCGCGGTGCGCTCGCAGATCCGCTTGGCCCAATACCAGCCGATGACCGGGGCGATCATCATCACCCGGAAGTACTGCTGCCAGAAGCCGGAGAAGGGCGGCCTGATCGCGAACAGCACCGCGAGCACCGCCATGACGGCGAGGACGGCGCCGCCCAGTGCCCCGTAGCGGTTGCCGCCCGCCTTGAGGGTGGCGAGCGACCTGCGCAGCTGGAAGGCGCCGAGCCAGAGCAGCACACCGGGCAGGAAGAGCAGCCCGAAGGCGGCCATGAGGGCGGTCAGCCGGGTGTCGCGCTCCTGCCGGATGCGGTTGGCGGCGAGGCAGTGCTCGACGACCGTCTGCGGTTCGACGCCGAAGGACTGGACGAGCTCCTTGCGGGCTCCGCCGAGCATCCGGACCTGGACCGCGCGGGAGAAGGCCTCGCCGAGGTTCGGCTCGAACAGCGAGAGCCGGGGCGCCTTGACCGACGCGTCGTCGTTGATGTCGACCAGTGCCTTGACCGGGGAGTCGCGGTAGGCCGCGGACGCCAGGGCCTGTGTCGCGCCCGTCTCGCCGTCGGTGCCCGTCAGCGGGATCTGCGCTCCCGGGCTGAAATCGAACCCGTCCGTCACCGAAGCCCCCCAGTCCCGCCGTTACGCCCGCCAGCACGCGGCTCCGACCGGCCCATTCCCCGCCGGAGCACGCATCACACGTTCGGAGCAGTCACCAGATTAGCGGCGCGACGGCCCGCGGTGTGCCCGCGAGCCGCCGAACGGCCGGTTGCCGTCAGGTCATCAGGCCCGCGCCGCCTCCTCCTGCTGCCGCATCCTGGCCGCCAGCGCGGCGGGCATCGGCTCATGTCTGGCGTAGTGCCGGCTGAAACGCCCGGTGCCGTGCGACAGCGAGCGCAGATCGACCGCGTAGCGCCCGATCTCGATCTCCGGGACGTCCGCGCGCACCACCGTGCGCCCCGGGCCCGCGGGTTCCGTGCCGAGGACCCGGCCGCGGCGGCCCGACAGGTCGCTCATCACCGGGCCCACATACGCGTCGGGCACCGTCACCCCCACCTCGGCGACCGGTTCCAGCAGATGGATGCGGCAGGCGGCGGCCGCCTCGCGCAGCGCCAGCGCACCCGCGGTCTGGAAGGCCGCGTCCGAGGAGTCGACCGAGTGCGCCTTCCCGTCGGACAGCGTCACCCTGATGTCCACCACGGGGAAGCCCAGCACGACCCCGCGGGCGGCCTGGGCGCGCACGCCCTTCTCCACCGATGGGATGAACTGCCGCGGCACCGCACCGCCGATGACCTTGTCCACGAACTCGACGCCCGAACCCACCGGCAGCGGCTCCACCTCGATGTCGCAGATCGCGAACTGCCCATGTCCGCCCGACTGCTTGACGTGCCGCCCGCGCGCGGCGGCCGCCTCGCCGAAAGTCTCGCGCAGCGACACCCGGTACGGCACCGCGTCGACCTGCACGCCGTAACGGGTCCGCAGGCGTTCCAGGGCCACGTCCGCGTGCGCCTCGCCCAGGCACCACAGTACGACCTGACGGGTCGCCGGGTTCTGCTCGAGACGCATCGTCGGGTCCTCGGCGACCAGCCGGGACAGGCCCTGGGACAGCTTGTCCTCGTCGGCCTTGCTGTGCGCCTCGATCGCGATGGGCAGCAGCGGGTCGGGCATCTGCCACGGCTCCATCAGCAGCGGCCGGTCCTTGCCCGAGAGGGTGTCGCCGGTCTCGGCGCGGCTCAGTTTCGCCACGCACACCAGGTCGCCCGCCACCGCGGACGGCACCGGGCGCTGGTGCTTGCCGAACGGCGAGGACAGCGCCCCGACCCGTTCGTCCACGTCGTGGTCCTCGTGCCCGCGGTCCTCCATGCCGTGCCCCGAGACGTGCACGGTGTCGTCGGGGCGCAGCGTGCCGGAGAAGACCCGCACCAGGCTGATCCGCCCCACGTACGGGTCGGAGGAGGTCTTCACCACCTCCGCGGCCAGCGGCCCCTCCGGGTCGCAGGACAGCGTCGTGCGCCCGCCGTCCAGGGTGGTGACCGGCGGCACCGCCCGCTCCAGCGGGGTGGGGAAGCCCCCGGTGATCAGTTCGAGCAGCTCCACGGTGCCGATGCCCTGCCGGGCGCCGTCGGCGGCGGGGGCCGCGGCCAGCACCGGGTGGAAGGTGCCGCGGGCGACGGCCCGTTCCAGATCGGTGACCAGCGTGGCGACGTCGATGTCCGCACCGGCGAGGTAGCGGTCCATCAGCGTCTCGTCCTCGCTCTCGGCGATGATCCCCTCGATCAGCCGGTTGCGCGCCTCGGTGAGCAGCGGCAGCAGCTCGGGGCCGGGCTCGTGCTCGACCCGTTCGCCCGAGGAGTAGTCGTGCACCCGCTGCGACAGCAGCCCGGCCAGACCGGTGACGGGGGCGTGGCCGTCCGGCCCCTCGGGGCCGTGCACCGGCAGGTGGAGCGGCAGCACCGCGTCGGGGTCGTCGCCGCCCAGCTCGCGGGCGAACTGCGCCGCGGTCTCCTCGAAGCCGGCCCGCGCCGACTCCAGGTGCGTGACGACCACCGCCCGCGGCATGCCGACCGCGGCGCACTCGTCCCACACGATGCGGGTCGCGCCGCCGATGCCCTCGCCGTCCTGCGCGGCCGAGACCACGAAGAGGGCCGCGTCCGCCGCGCGCAGACCGGCCCGCAGTTCCCCGACGAAATCGGCGTAGCCGGGGGTGTCCAGCACATTGATCTTGATGCCGCCCCACTCGACCGGCACCAGTGTCAGCTGCACCGAGCGCTGCTGCCGCTGCTCCATCTCGTCGTGGTCGGAGACCGAGCCGCCGTCCTCGACCCGGCCCGCCCTGTTCACCGCGCCGGTGGTCAGCGCCAGCGCCTCCACCAGCGTCGTCTTCCCTGCTCCGCTGTGGCCGACCAGCACCACATTGCGCACCTTCTCGGGGCGGTCGGCCGTCGGTGCCCTTCCGGCGGCCCCTGGTTGTCCGTCTCTCCTGTCGGCTGCACCCACGTGCACTCGCCTCCCGGGTCCTGCCCGCATGGGGTCCGCGCCCTCGTCGGGGGCGCGCGCCAGGGACGCCACGGGAGACCGCGTACAGGCGAGGCGGCCTCGACGACGCCCGCGGTCTTTCGACCTTCCCACGACCGTCAGGTCGCGTCCATACGTCGTACCGCGGGCGGACGGCCCGGTCTGCTGTTCGGGCGCCCGCGGCGGCCAGGGCGATGCCTCGCGCGGCGACCGTGCGGCGGCTGGCTACGATGGGCCATCCGGCGGCGGCCCCGAGGCCGCCGCGATCACATCCTCCGACCCGTCGGGAAGGCCATGCTGAACAAGTACGCGCGTGCGTTCTTCACGCGTGTTCTCACGCCGTTCGCCGCGTTTCTGCTGCGCAAGGGGGTCAGCCCGGACACGGTGACCCTGATCGGCACCGCGGGAGTGATGGCAGGTGCGCTGGTCTTCTACCCCAGGGGCGAGTTCTTCTGGGGCACCGTCGTCATCACCCTGTTCGTGTTCTCCGACCTGGTCGACGGCAACATGGCCCGGCAGGCCGGCGTCTCCAGCCGCTGGGGCGCGTTCCTCGACTCGACCCTCGACCGCGTCGCCGACGCCGGGATCTTCGCCGGCCTCGCCATGTGGTACGCGGGCAAGGGCGACAACCTCGCGCTGTGCGCGGTGACCATCTTCTGCCTGGCCAGCGGCCAGGTCGTGTCGTACACCAAGGCGCGCGGCGAGGCGATCGGCCTGCCGGTCGACGTCAACGGCCTGGTCGAGCGGGCCGAGCGGCTGGTGATCACCCTGACGCTGTGCGGCTTCTCCGGGCTGCACAAGTTCGGTGTGCCCGGCATCCAGTACCTGCTGCCGATCGCCCTGTGGGCGGTCGCGGCCGGCAGCCTGGTCACCCTCATCCAGCGGGTGGTGACCGTACGCCGGGAGTCCGCGGAGGCGGACGCGGCGCTGGCCGACCAGGGGAGCAACGTGTGAACGGTGGGGGCACCTCCCGGACCACCGGGCTCAAGGAGAGCCTGATCGACGGGCTCTACGGGGCCGGCTGGGGCGCGGTCAAGACGCTGCCGGAACCCGCGGCCAGAGCCCTCGGCCGCACCGTCGCCGACGCGGCCTGGCGGCGGCGCGGCAAGGGCGTGCTGCGCCTGGAGTCCAACCTGGCCCGGGTGGTGCCGGACGCGGACGAGGCGCGGCTGCGCGAGCTGTCCAGGGCCGGCATGCGCTCCTACCTGCGGTACTGGATGGAGTCCTTCCGGCTGCCCGCCTGGAGCAAGGACCGGGTCCGCGGCGGCTTCGACCCGGCCGACGTGCACTACCTGACCGGCGGCCTCGCGGCCGGCAGCGGGGTGATCCTGGCGCTGCCGCACATGGCCAACTGGGACCTCGCGGGGGCCTGGGTCACCACCAAGCTGGAGACCCCGTTCGCCACCGTCGCCGAACGCCTCAAGCCCGAGACGCTCTACGACCGCTTCGTCGCCTACCGCGAGGGCCTCGGCATGGAGGTGCTGCCCCACAACGGCGGCAGCGCCTTCGGCACCCTGGCCCGCCGGCTGCGCGACGGCGGCCTGGTCTGCCTGGTCGCCGACCGCGACCTGTCCTCGTCAGGCGTCGAGGTGGACTTCTTCGGCGAGAAGACCCGCATGCCCGCGGGACCCGCGCTGCTCGCCCAGCAGACCGGCGCGCTGCTGCTGCCGGTCACGCTCTGGTACGACGACTCCCCGGTGATGCAGGGCAGGGTGCACCCCCCGGTCGCCGTCCCGGAAAGCGGCGACCGCGCGCACCGCACCGCGGTGATGACCCAGGCACTCGCCGACGCGTACGCCTCCGGGATCGCCGAGCACCCGCAGGACTGGCACATGCTGCAACGGCTCTGGCTCGCCGACCTGGCCCCGGCGGCAGGCGCGGGCCCTGCGCCGGCGGCCGGCGGCGGAACGGGGAAAGCGTGAGGATCGGGATCGTCTGCCCGTACTCCTGGGACGTCCCCGGCGGCGTCCAGTTCCACATCAGGGACCTCGCCGAGCACCTGATCGCGCTCGGCCACCACGTCTCCGTCCTGGCGCCCGCCGACGACGAGACCCCGCTGCCGCCCTACGTGGTCTCGGCCGGGCGCGCGGTCCCCGTGCCCTACAACGGCTCGGTGGCCCGGCTGAACTTCGGCTTCCTGTCCGCGGCCCGGGTCAGGCGCTGGCTGCACGACGGCGGCTTCGACGTCGTCCACATCCACGAGCCCACCTCACCCTCGCTCGGACTGCTCGCCTGCTGGGCCGCCCAGGGCCCGATCGTGGCCACCTTCCACACCTCCAACCCGCGCTCGCGGGCGATGATCGCCGCCTATCCGATCCTCCAGCCCGCGCTGGAGAAGATCAGGGCGCGCATCGCGGTCAGCGAGTACGCCAGGCGCACCCTGGTCGAGCACCTGGGCGGCGACGCGGTCGTCATCCCCAACGGCGTCGACGTCGATTTCTTCGCCGGAGCCGAGCCGCGCCCGCAGTGGCAGGGCGACACCATCGGCTTCATGGGCCGCATCGACGAGCCCCGCAAGGGCCTGCCGGTGCTGATGCGGGCCCTGCCGGCGATCCTCGCCGAGCGCCCGCAGACCCGGCTGCTGGTCGCGGGCCGCGGCGACGCCGAGGAGGCCGTCGCCACGCTGCCCGAGCAGATGCGCGGCCGGGTGGAGTTCCTCGGCATGGTCAGCGACGAGGACAAGGCCCGGCTGCTGCGCAGCGTCGACCTGTACGTGGCGCCCAACACCGGCGGCGAGTCCTTCGGGATCATCCTGGTCGAGGCGATGTCGGCCGGTGCGCCCGTGCTGGCCAGCGACCTGGACGCCTTCGCGCAGGTGCTCGCCCAGGGCGAGGCGGGCGAGCTGTTCGCCAACGAGGACGCCGACGCGCTGGCCGCCGCCGCCCTGCGGCTGCTCGCCGACCCCGAGCGCCGCAGCGGCCTGAGCGCCAGGGGCAGCGCGCACGTACGGCGCTTCGACTGGTCGTCCGTCGGTGCGGACATCCTGTCGGTCTACGAGACCGTCGCCGACGGCGCCGCGCACGTGGCCGCCGACGAACGCACCAGGCTGCGCGGCTTCTTCGGCCCCGCACGCCGGTAGCCTTGCCGCCCGTGACCACCATCATCTGGGTCGCGGTGGCGCTCGTCGCCGTCGGCCTGTACCTGAGCTGGACCGCGGGGCGCCTGGACCGGCTGCACGCCCGTATCGACGCGGCACGCGCCGCCCTGGACGCCCAGCTGCTGCGCCGGGCTTCGGTCGCCCAGGAGCTGGCGACCGCGGGGGTGCTCGACCCGGCCGCGTCGATCGTGCTGTACGAGTCCGCGCACGCCGCCCGGCAGGCGGAGCCCGAGCAGCGGGAGGTGGCGGAGAGCGAGCTGAGCCAGGCGCTGCGGGCGGTCTTCCCCGACCATGAGGCGGTCGGCGAGGTCAGCGGGGCGCCCGGGGGGACCGCGGCGATCGGCGAGCTGACCCAGGCGGTGCGGCGGGTGCCGATGGCCAGGCGCTTCCACAACGACGCGGTCCGCGCCGCACGCGCGGTCCGCGAGCACCGGGTGGTGCGCTGGCTGCGGCTGGCCGGGCACGCGCCCTTCCCACTGGCCTTCGAGATGGACGACGAACCGCCGATGCCGCTGACCACCGAGGGCGCGGGCGCGCGCTGACGGACGCGCCGGCCGGCCGCGCGCACCGCGCGAAACCGGACACCGGCGGGAGCCACCCGCGGCGAATTGGCTCTTTTCCGCCACCCGCCGGCATCCGACCATGGCAGTGGCCCTGGTGGTAAGCCGGGGCAACCAGTGCCGTTTCCCCAGCGAGTGAGGTCACCGTGTCCACCACACCGTCCACCGCCAGCAGCCCCGAGACCGGCACCGCGCGCGTCAAGCGCGGCATGGCCGAGCAGCTCAAGGGCGGCGTGATCATGGACGTCGTCACACCGGAGCAGGCCAGGATCGCCGAGGACGCCGGGGCCGTCGCCGTCATGGCGCTGGAGCGGGTCCCCGCCGACATCCGCAAGCACGGCGGCGTGGCCCGGATGTCCGACCCCGACATGATCGACGGCATCATCGCCGCCGTGTCCATCCCGGTGATGGCCAAGTCCAGGATCGGCCACGTCGTCGAGGCCCAAGTGCTCCAGGCGCTCGGCGTCGACTACATCGACGAGTCCGAGGTGCTGACCCCGGCCGACGAGGTGAACCACTCCGACAAGTGGGCCTTCACCACCCCCTTCGTCTGCGGCGCCACCAACCTCGGCGAGGCACTGCGCCGGATCGCCGAGGGCGCGGCGATGATCCGCTCCAAGGGCGAGGCCGGCACCGGCAACGTCGTGGAGGCGGTCCGCCACCTGCGCCAGATCAAGGGCGAGATCGCCCGCCTCAAGGGCCTGGACAACAACGAGCTGTACGCCGCCGCCAAGGACCTGCGCGCCCCCTACGAGCTGGTCAAGGAGGTCGCCGAGCTGGGCAAGCTGCCCGTCGTGCTGTTCTCCGCCGGCGGTGTCGCCACCCCCGCGGACGCCGCGCTGATGCGCCAGCTCGGTGCCGAGGGCGTCTTCGTCGGCTCCGGCATCTTCAAGTCCGGCGACCCGGCCAAGCGCGCCGCGGCCATCGTCCGCGCCACCACCTTCTTCGACGACCCGAAGGTCATCGCGGACGCCTCCCGCAACCTGGGCGAGGCCATGGTCGGCATCAACATCGACACCCTCCCCGAATCCGAGCACTACGCCAACCGCGGCTGGTAAGCACCCATGAGCCGTCCCACCATCGGCGTGCTCGCCCTCCAGGGCGACGTGCGCGAACACCTCACGGCGCTGGCCGCGGCGGACGCCGCGGCCGGCCCGGTCCGCAGGCCCGAGGAGCTGGCGGCGCTCGACGGCCTGGTCATACCCGGCGGTGAGTCCACCACCATCTCCAAGCTGGCCGTGCTCTTCGGGGTGATGGAGCCGCTGCGGGCCGCCATACGCGCCGGGCTGCCGGTCTACGGCAGCTGCGCCGGGCTGATCATGCTCGCCGACAAGATCCTCGACCCGCGCTCGGGGCAGGAGACCTTCGGCGGTATCGACATGATCGTGCGCCGCAACGCCTTCGGGCGGCAGAACGAGTCCTTCGAGGCGTCCGTCGAGGTGGCGGGCGTCGAGGGCGGCCCCGTCGAGGGCGTCTTCATCAGGGCGCCCTGGGTCGAGTCGGTCGGCGCGCAGGCCCGGGTGCTCGCCGAGTACGGCGGCCACATCGTCGCCGTCCGGCAGGGCAACGTGATGGCCACGTCCTTCCATCCCGAGCTGACCGGCGACCACCGGGTGCATGAACTCTTCGTGGCCGCCGTGCGCGCCGCGGGCTGATCGGATCCCGGTAGGATCGTTGGCGCGACGAAGAACAGCACTGGGTGACGCGAAGGAGACTGTCGGATGTCCGGCCACTCTAAATGGGCTACGACGAAGCACAAGAAGGCCGTGATCGATGCCAAGCGCGGCAAGCTCTTCGCGAAGCTGATCAAGAACATCGAGGTGGCGGCCAGGACCGGCGGAGCCGACCCCGACGGCAACCCGACGCTTTTCGACGCGATCCAGAAGGCGAAGAAGAGCTCGGTCCCCAACAAGAACATCGACAGCGCGGTCAAGCGCGGTGCCGGTCTCGAGGCGGGCGGCGCCGACTACCAGACGATCATGTACGAGGGCTACGGCCCCAACGGTGTCGCGGTGCTGATCGAGTGCCTGACCGACAACCGCAACCGCGCAGCCTCCGACGTCCGCGTCGCCATGACCCGCAACGGCGGCTCGATGGCCGACCCGGGCTCGGTGTCCTACCTGTTCAACCGCAAGGGCGTGGTGATCGTCCCCAAGGGCGAGCTGGGCGAGGACGACGTGCTCGGCGCGGTCCTCGACGCCGGCGCCGAGGAGGTCAACGACCTCGGCGAGTCCTACGAGGTGATCAGCGAGGCCACCGACCTGGTGCCGGTGCGCAAGGCGCTCCAGGACGCGGGCATCGACTACGACTCCGCCGACGCCAACTTCCTGCCCACCATGCAGGTCGAACTGGACGAGGACGGCGCCCGCAAGATCTTCAAGCTGATCGACGCGCTGGAGGACAGCGACGACGTGCAGAACGTCTTCGCCAACTTCGACGTCTCCGACGAGGTCATGGAGAAGGTCGACGCCTGACGGCCGGTCATCTCGCCGTACGAGGGCGGGCCGGCGGGACATCCCCGCCGCGCCCGCCCTCGTTGTCGGTGCGACCGGCTAATCTCCAGGTGAGACCGGACGGCAGTGCGAAAGCTGCGGGACAGCGGTGCGAGGAAGGGGGCGCGGTGCGGGTGCTCGGCGTTGACCCGGGGCTGACCCGGTGCGGTATCGGCGTGGTGGACGGCACCGCGGGACGGCCGCTGACGATGGCCGGCGTCGGCGTCGTCAGGACCCCGGCCGACGCGCCGATCGGCGACCGGCTGGTGCTGATCGAGCAGGGCATAGAGGCCTGGCTCGACGAGCACCGGCCCGAGGCGGTCGCCGTGGAGCGGGTGTTCAGCCAGCACAACGTGCGCACCGTGATGGGCACCGCCCAGGCCAGCGCGGTCGCCATCCTCTGCGCCGCCCGCCGCGGACTGCCTGTCCACCTGCACACCCCCAGTGAGGTCAAGGCCGCCGTCACCGGCAGCGGCCGGGCCGACAAGGCGCAGGTCGGCGCGATGGTCACCCGGCTGCTGCGGCTGGACGCGCCGCCGAAGCCGGCGGACGCCGCCGACGCCTTGGCGCTGGCCATCTGCCACATCTGGCGCGGCCCGGCGACCGACCGGCTCCGGCAGGCCGTCGCCGCCCAGACCGCGGCCAAGGCCGCCGCGCAGGCCGGGGCGGCCCGCGCCGCCGCGGCCCGTCCCGCGCCCGCCGCCCGCACCGCCGCCGTACCCAACCGGGAGTCCGCCACGTGATCGCCTTCGTCAGCGGCCAGGTCGCCGCACTCGCCCCCGACACCGCCGTCATCGAGGTCGGCGGGGTCGGCATGGCGGTGCAGTGCGCGCCGAACACCCTGGCCGCGCTGCGGGTCGGCCGGCCCGCCCGGCTGTCCACCTCCCTCGTGGTCAGGGAGGACTCGCTCACCCTCTACGGCTTCGCGGACGACGACGAGCGGCAGGTGTTCGAGCTGCTCCAGACGGTGAGCGGGGTCGGCCCAAGGCTCGCCCAGACGATGCTGGCCGTGCACGCGCCCGACGCGCTGCGGACCGCGGTCGCCGCCGGTGACGAGAAGGCGCTCACCGCCGTCCCCGGCATCGGCAAGAAGGGCGCCCAGCGGCTGCTGCTCGAGCTCAAGGACCGGCTCGGCGCGCCGCAGGGTCCCGGCGGTCCCGCGGTCGGCACCCCCGCCGGCGCGTCCTGGCGCGAGCAGCTGCACGCGGCGCTGCTCGGCCTCGGCTACGCGACCCGGGAGGCCGACGAGGCCGTCGCCGCCGTGGCCCCGCAGGCCGAGGCGGCCGCGGAGCCGAATGTCGGCGCCCTGCTGCGCAGCGCCCTCCAGTCGCTCAACCGCACCCGCTGACCGGCGGGCCGCCGCCCCGCGGTCCCGCCGACCGCCACGCCGACCGCCACCGCTGACCCGAGAGACCATCCATGAACTGGGACGACGCCGCAGAAGCCGCACCCGACCGCCTGGTCGGCGCCGCGGCGGACAGCGAGGAACAGGCCGTCGAGGCCGCGCTGCGGCCGAAGGACCTCGGCGAGTTCGTCGGCCAGGAGCGGGTCCGCGAACAGCTCGGCCTGGTGCTCCAGGCCGCACGCAAGCGCGGCGGCACCGCCGACCACGTGCTGCTCTCCGGCGCCCCCGGCCTGGGCAAGACGACCCTGTCGATGATCATCGCGGCCGAGATGGGCGTCCCCATCAGGATCACCTCGGGGCCCGCCATCCAGCACGCGGGCGACCTCGCCGCGATCCTGTCCTCGCTCGCGGAGGGCGAGGTGCTCTTCCTCGACGAGATCCACCGGATGTCCCGGCCGGCCGAGGAGATGCTCTACATGGCCATGGAGGACTTCAGGGTCGACGTGATCGTCGGCAAGGGCCCGGGTGCCACCGCGATCCCGCTGGAGCTGCCGCCCTTCACCTTGGTCGGCGCCACCACCAGGGCCGGACTGCTGCCCCCGCCGCTGCGGGACCGCTTCGGCTTCACCGGCCACATGGAGTTCTACGCCCCGGCCGAACTGGAAAGGGTGATCCACCGTTCGGCCGGGCTGCTGGACGTGACGATCGACGCCGAGGGCGCCGCCGAGATCGCCGGCCGCTCCCGCGGCACCCCCCGTATCGCCAACCGGCTGCTGCGCAGGGTCAGGGACTATGCGCAGGTCAGGGCGGACGGGCAGATCACCAGGGAGACCGCGGCCAAGGCCCTGGAGGTCTACGAGGTCGACGC
Organism: Streptomyces sp. NPDC049040; assembly: GCF_043197715.1. Classification (NCBI taxonomy): domain Bacteria; kingdom Bacillati; phylum Actinomycetota; class Actinomycetes; order Kitasatosporales; family Streptomycetaceae; genus Streptomyces; species Streptomyces sp. NPDC049040. The sequence continues at coordinate 423,839 of NZ_JBICTO010000003.1, read as the reverse complement.
CAGGGGCCTCGACCGGCTGGACCGGGCGGTGCTGCGTGCGCTTCTGACCCTTTTTGGCGGCGGTCCTGTGGGTTTGTCCACACTTGCCGTCGCAGTGGGGGAGGAGCGTGAGACGGTGGAGGAGGTCGCAGAGCCGTTCCTGGTACGGGAGGGGCTGCTGGCCCGGACCCCGCGGGGCCGGGTGGCCACCGGCGCGGCATGGACGCACCTGGGTCTGGTGCCCCCGCAGCACAGCGGGGGAGCCGGGGCCGGGACGGGACCGGGACAGACCGGGTTGTTCGGTCCGTGATGCGGATGGACTCGTCGGTTCAGGAACCTCGGTGCCATGCTTGGCGTTGTTCCAGCGGCGAGCCAGCGCTTAGACTCCGCCGACGCCCTTCCTCCGGATCGGCACTCACATCCCGAAACCCAGGCCAGTCCCGCTGGCCGTGCGAAGGAACGTCCAGACCGTGAATCCCCTGATCTTCATCTTCATCATCCTCATCGGCGGCATGCTGCTCATGACCAGGTCGGCCAAGAACAAGCAGCGCCAGGCCCTGGAGATGCGCAACAAGATGGAGCCGGGCACCGGCATCCGCACCATCGGCGGTATGTACGCCGTGGTGAAGGAGGTCAACGAGGAGACGGTCCTGCTGGAGCTCACGGACGGTGTGCACGCGCACTTCACCAAGGGCGCCATCTCCGCCGTGCTCAGCGAGCAGGAGTTCAACCGGATCGTGCACGGCATCGAGCCGGAGGAGCCCGAGGACGGCACGGACGAGCACGGTGAGGACACCGCCGACGCATCCGGCCACACCGGCGAGGACTCCGTCGACCCGGCCACCGGGGAGACCGCGGCGACGGACGAGCACCACGCCGAGGTCTCGGGTGAGGACCGTGTGGAGCTGAAGAAGACCGAGGACGGGCCGGGGCTGGGCGGCTCCGACTCCACCAAGTAAGGGTCCGGTTCGCGCAACACTCGTCACCACCCGTGAGCGCGCAGGCTCAGGTGCGGTAGGACAGGGAGAAACAAGAAGGTGGCAGCAGCCAAGAAGGGCCGCAGGTCCTCGGGGAGTCAGGGATACCCCGAGCGCGCTCTGGCCGTGATCCTCATCGCCCTGGTGGCGATGACCGGGGGCATCTTTCTCTCCGGCGACACCACACCGCGGCTGGGCATCGACCTGGCGGGTGGCGTCAGCATCACGCTGACCGCCAAGCCCAACCAGGGCAGTGCGGTGACCAAGTCGAACATGGACACCGCGGTCAGCATCATCAACAACCGTGTCAACGGTCTTGGCGTCTCCGAGGCGGAGGTGCAGACCGAGGGATCGAAGAACATCATCGTCAACATCCCGAAGGGCACCAACGCCGACCAGGCGGAGAAGCAGGTCGGCACCACGGCCCAGCTCTTCTTCCGGCAGGTGCTCGCGGCGGCCCCGAGCGGGCCCTCGGCCCCGGCCACCCCGACCCCGTCGGGCAGCGCCACTCCTTCGGGCACCGCCACCCGGTCCGGCAAGCCGTCGACGACTCCCAGCGGCACGGCGACCCCGAAGTCCACCGCCTCCGGCACGCCCTCCGCCAGCTCCAGCGCGCAGGGCCGCGCCGTGACCGGCGCGCTGACCTCCGGCGTGGGCAAGGCGCCGACCCCGCTGCCCACCAGCCCGGCGCCCACCGCCCCGAGCACGACCGACCCGGGCGCCGCCGCGGGCAGCGCCGACGTGTCCATCCCGGCGAACCTGCAGAGCACCTACGACGCGCTGGACTGCTCCAACGCCAAGCAGCGTGCCGCGATCACCGAGGGTGCCAAGCCCGCCGAGAAGGTCATCGCCTGCGGCCAGGAGGGCGGCCAGTGGTCGAAGTACGTCCTCGGCCCGTCCCTCATCGACGGCAAGCGCATCTCGGGCGCCAACGCCTCCTTCGACACCCAGCAGGGCAACGGCTGGGTGGTGAACCTGACCTTCGACTCCAAGGGAGCCGGCCAGTTCACCACGGTCACCGGCGACCTGGCCAAGCAGGCCGACCCGAACAACCGCTTCGCCATCGACCTCGACGGCAACGTGCAGTCGGCCCCCTCGGTGCACGAGGCCCTGCCCGGCGGCAGCGCCCAGATCTCCGGCGCCTTCAAGCAGAACGAGGCCGAGGACCTGGCCAACGTGCTGAAGTACGGCTCGCTGCCGCTGGCCTTCGAGACCTCCGACCGCACCACGGTCTCCGCCGCACTCGGCGGTGAGCAGCTGCGCGGCGGCCTGATCGCCGGCGCCGTCGGCCTGGCGCTCGTCGTGATCTACATGTTCGCCTACTACCGCGGCCTGAGCTTCGTGGCGATCCTGAGCCTCATGATCTCGGCCGCGCTCACGTACACGATCATGTGCCTGCTCGGGCGTGCCATCGGCTTCGCGCTGAACCTCCCGGCGGTCGCCGGTGCGATCGTGGCCATCGGTATCACCGCGGACTCCTTCATCGTGTTCTTCGAACGCATAAGAGACGAGTTGCGCGAGGGCCGGTCGCTCCAGCCGGCCGTGGCCCGCGGCTGGCCGCGTGCCCGGCGCACCATCCTGGTGTCGGACTTCGTGTCCTTCCTGGCCGCCGCGGTGCTCTACGTGGTGACCGTCGGCAAGGTCCGCGGGTTCGCGTTCACGCTCGGCCTGACGACCCTGCTCGACGTCGCCGTGGTCTTCCTGTTCACCATGCCGCTGATGACGATCCTTGCCCGCCGGCCGTTCTTCGCCCAGGGCCACAAGTGGTCCGGTCTCGACCCGAAGAGCCTCGGAGTCAAGGCGCCGCTGCGCCGCGTCCGCCGCACCCACAGCTCCGAGACGAAGGAAGCCTGATGTCCAAGCTCGGCACTCTCGGTCACCGGCTGCACCGAGGCGAGATCAGTTACGACTTCGTGGGCAAGCGCCGGCTCTGGTACGGCGTCTCGATCCTGATCACCGTCGCCGCGGTCATCGGCCTCGCGGTGAACGGGCTCAAGCTCGGCATCGAGTTCTCCGGCGGCGCGGTCTTCACCACGCCCAAGACGTCGATCTCGGTGGCGGACGCGCAGGACAGGATCGCGGGCGACACCGCGGGCCACCACGCCACCATCCAGAAGCTGGGCAACGGCGGCCTGCGCATCCAGGTCAGCGACATCTCGACGGAGACCTCGAAGAGCGTCCAGCAGAAGATCGGCGACGACCTCAAGATCACCCCGACGAAGATCGACGCCGAGATCGTCGGCCCCAGCTGGGGCAAGGAGATCTCGCAGAAGGCCCTCAAGGGCCTGATCATCTTCCTGGTGCTGGTGGTCGTCTACCTGGCCATCGCCTTCGAGTGGCGGATGGCGGCGGCCGCGCTGGTCGCGCTGCTGCACGACATCACGATCACCACCGGCGTCTACGCGATCGTCGGTTTCGAGGTCACCCCCGGCACGGTGATCGGCCTGCTCACGATCCTCGGTTACTCCCTCTACGACACCGTCGTCGTCTTCGACGGTCTCAAGGAAGCCACCAGGGGCATCACCAAGCAGAACCAGCGCACCTACAGCGAGTTCGCCAACCGCAGCCTCAACGGCACCCTGGTGCGGTCGATCAACACCACCGTGGTGGCGCTGCTGCCGGTCGCCGCGCTGCTGTTCATCGGCGGCGGCCTGCTCGGCGCCGGGGTGCTCAACGACATCGCGCTCGCCCTGTTCGTCGGCCTCACCGCCGGTGCCTACTCCTCGATCTTCATCGCGACCCCGATCGTGGCGGACCTCAAGGAGCGCGAGCCGCAGATGCGCGCACTGCACAAGCGGGTGCTCGCCAAGCGGGCGTCCGACGCGCAGAAGGCCAAGGAGGCCGAGGCCCGCGGCGAGGACCCGGAGGCCGCCGACGACCTCGCCGAGGCCAGGGACGACGACGAGGAGGCCACCGCCTCGGCGGCGGCCGGTGTGGTCGCCCCCCGCTCGCAGGGCGGCGCCACGCGGAGCCCGCGCACCCAGCCGGGCAGCCGCGGCAGCCGCGGCCGGAACCGCCCCTCCGGGAAGCGGCGCTGAGTCGCACACGGTCACATGAGGTGCGCGTGAGCCGCCCGGGTCGCCACGACCGGGCGGCTCACGCGTGCCGCCCGAGGGACAATGCGGGGGACAAGCCCATCAGGAAGCCGAGGAAGACAGCGCGATGACCACTACGGATACCGCGTCCGCCGAGCTGCGGGAACTGCTGCTCGCCCACATCAGGGACGTACAGGACTACCCGGAGCCAGGTGTGGTGTTCAAGGACATCACCCCGCTGCTGGCCGACCCGGCCGCCTTCGGCGCCCTGACGGACGCGCTGGCCGCCCTGTGCGCCGAGCGCGGCGCCACCAAGGTCGTCGGCCTCGAGGCGCGCGGCTTCATCCTTGCCGCCCCGGCCGCCACTCGCGCGGGCCTCGGCTTCGTCCCGGTGCGCAAGGCCGGCAAGCTGCCGGGCGACACCCACGGGCAGTCGTACGAGCTGGAGTACGGCACCGCCGAGATCGAGGTGCACACCGACGCCTTCGCCCCCGGCGACCGGGTGCTGGTGATCGACGACGTGCTGGCCACCGGCGGCACAGCGGAAGCATGCCTGGAGCTGATCCGCCGGTGCGGCGCCGAGGTCGCGGGCCTGGCGGTACTGCTGGAGCTGGGCTTCCTCGGCGGCCGGCAGCGGCTGCTGCCCAGCCTGGGCGGCACCCCGCTGGACTCGCTGATCACCATCTGACCCCGCGGGCCCGCCGGCCGCCCCCAGCGGCCCCCGCGGCCGCACGGGGCGACGTGCGGCTTCCCGGCTCCGGCAGGGGCCCCGCGGCCGCCCGCGCGCGCCACAGGCGCCCCCGCGGCACCGCTGGGCCCCTGCCGGGGGCGCCCGAGGGCTCCGCGCGCCCGGGCGTCCGCGCAGGTCGATACCATGGAAGTTCTACCCCGCGTGAGGAGTGCTCTTGCCAGACCAGGCCCAGCCACTCGACGCCGCGGGCGGTACCGAACCTGCCGCACGCGGGACAGACACGCCCGCGGAGACCGCCACCGCGGAGACCGCGTCCAAGGCCACCGCACCCGCCGTCCGGCCGGTGCGCACCCCGGGCAGCGTCGCGCCGACGCGCCCCGGTGCCTCCTCCAGCCGGGTCCGCGCCCGGCTGGCCCGGCTCGGCGTGCAGCGCTCCAGTGCGTACAACCCGGTACTCGAACCGCTGCTGCGCGTCGTGCGGGGCAACGACCCCAAGGGCGACAGCGCGCAGCTTCGGCAGATCGAGAGCGCCTACCAGGTCGCGGAACGCTGGCACCGCGGCCAGAAGCGCAAGAGCGGCGACCCCTACATCACCCACCCGCTGGCCGTCACCACCATCCTGGCCGAGCTCGGCATGGACCCGGCCACCTTGATGGCCGGTCTGCTGCACGACACCGTGGAGGACACCGAATACGGCCTCGACCAGCTGCGCAGGGACTTCGGCGACCAGGTGGCACTGCTGGTCGACGGCGTCACCAAGCTGGACAAGGTCAAGTTCGGCGAGGCCGCGCAGGCCGAGACGGTCCGCAAGATGGTCGTCGCCATGGCCAAGGACCCCAGGGTGCTGGTCATCAAGCTCGCCGACCGGCTGCACAATATGCGCACGATGCGCTACCTCAAGCGGGACAAGCAGGAGAAGAAGGCCCGCGAGACCCTGGAGATCTACGCCCCGCTGGCCCACCGGCTGGGCATGAACACCATCAAGTGGGAGCTGGAGGACCTGGCCTTCGCCATCCTCTACCCCAAGATGTACGACGAGATCGTCCGGCTGGTCGCCGAGCGCGCCCCCAAGCGGGACGAGTACCTGGCCGTCGTCACCGACCAGGTCCAGCAGGACCTGCGGGCCGCCAGGATCAAGGCGACCGTCACCGGACGCCCGAAGCACTACTACAGCGTCTACCAGAAGATGATCGTCCGCGGCCGGGACTTCGCGGAGATCTACGACCTGGTCGGCATCCGGGTGCTGGTCGACACGGTCAGGGACTGCTACGCGGCGCTCGGCACGATCCACGCGCGATGGAATCCGGTCCCCGGCCGGTTCAAGGACTACATCGCGATGCCGAAGTTCAACATGTACCAGTCGCTGCACACCACCGTGATCGGCCCCAGCGGCAAGCCGGTCGAGCTGCAGATCCGCACCTTCGACATGCACCGCCGCGCCGAGTACGGCATCGCCGCGCACTGGAAGTACAAGCAGGAGGCCGTCGCAGGGGCGTCCAAGGTGCGCACCGACAGCCCGCGCTCGGACAAGAAGGACGACGCGGTCAACGACATGGCGTGGCTGCGCCAGCTGCTCGACTGGCAGAAGGAGACCGAGGACCCGGGCGAGTTCCTGGAGTCGCTGCGCTTCGACCTGTCGCAGAGCGAGGTCTTCGTCTTCACACCCAAGGGCGACGTCATAGCGCTGCCGGCCGGCGCCACCCCGGTGGACTTCGCCTACGCGGTGCACACCGAGGTGGGGCACCGCACGATAGGCGCCCGGGTCAACGGGCGTCTCGTACCGCTGGAGTCCACCCTGGACAACGGCGACCTGGTCGAGGTGTTCACCTCCAAGGCGGCCGGCGCGGGACCGTCGAGGGACTGGCTCGGCTTCGTCAAGTCGCCGCGGGCGCGCAACAAGATCCGCGCCTGGTTCTCCAAGGAGCGCCGCGAGGAGGCCGTCGAGCACGGCAAGGACGCCATCGCGCGGGCCATGCGCAAGCAGAACCTGCCGATCCAGCGGGTGCTGACCGGTGACTCGCTGGTCACCCTCGCGCACGAGATGCGCTATCCCGACATCTCCGCGCTGTACGCGGCGATCGGCGAGGGCCACATCACCGCGCAGTCCGTGGTGCAGAAGCTCGTCGACGCGCTGGGCGGCGAGGAGGGCGCGACCGAGGACGTCGAGGAGATCACCGCCCCGACGCCCGGCCGCAGCAAGCGCCGTGCCAACGCCGACCCGGGCGTCGTGGTCAAGGGCGCGAGCGACGTGTGGGTCAAGCTGTCGCGGTGCTGCACCCCGGTGCCGGGCGACCCGATCATCGGCTTCGTGACCCGCGGCAACGGGGTGTCGGTGCACCGCGCCGACTGCGTCAACGTCGACTCGCTGTCGCAGCAGCCCGAGCGGATCATCGACGTCGAGTGGGCGCCCACCCAGTCCTCGGTCTTCCTGGTCGCCATCCAGGTGGAGGCGCTGGACCGCTCCCGGCTGCTGTCCGACGTCACCCGGGTGCTCTCCGACCAGCACGTCAACATCCTGTCGGCGGCCGTCCAGACCTCCCGCGACCGGGTCGCCACCTCCCGCTTCACCTTCGAGATGGGCGACCCCAAGCACCTCGGCCACGTCCTGAAGGCCGTCCGGGGCGTCGAGGGCGTCTACGACGTCTACCGCGTCACCTCGGGCCGCCAGCGCTGAGGCGCACAGCGGCGGAAAAGCGGACGGCCCCGGCACGCGAGTGCCGGGGCCGTCCGTCCGTGCGCGGGGTCTAGCCGCCGAACTCCTGGAGTCCCTTGAGCGCCTGGTCGAGCAGCGCCTGCCGGCCCTCGAGTTCGGCCGCGAGCTTGTCGGCCCTCGCCGTGTTGCCCGCGGAGCGCGCCGCGTCGACCTGGTCGCGGAGCTTGTCGACGGCCGCCTGCAGCTGCCCGGTCAGGCCCGCGGCCCTGGCCCGGACCTCCGGGTTGGTGCGCCGCCACTCGGCTTCCTCGGAGTCGGCCAGCGCCCGCTCCACGGTGTGCATCCGGCCCTCGATGCGCGGCCGGGCGTCCCGCGGCACATGGCCGATGGCCTCCCAGCGCTCGTTGATGGCCCTGAAGGCCGCACGCGCCGCCTTGAGGTCCGTCACCGGCAGCAGCTTCTCGGCCTCGACGACCAACTGCTCCTTGGCCGCGAGGTTGTCGCGCTGCTCACCGTCCCGCTCGGCGAACACCTCGGTGCGGGCGGCGAAGAAGACGTCCTGGGCTCCGCGGAAACGATTCCACAGATCGTCCTCGGCCTCGCGCTGCGCGCGCCCGGCCGCCTTCCAGTCCGTCATCAACTCCCGGTAGCGGGCTGCGGTCGGCCCCCAGTCCGTCGAACCCGACAGCGCCTGAGCCTCGGTGACCAGCTTCTCCTTGGTCCGCCGCGCCTCCTCGCGCTGCGCGTCGAGCGACGCGAAGTGCGCCTTGCGGCGCTTGGAGAACACCGAGCGGGCGTGGCTGAAGCGGTGCCACAACTCGTCGTCCGCCTTGCGGTCCAGACGCGGCAGGCCCTTCCAGGTGTCCACCAGCGCCCGCAGCCGCTCGCCCGCGGTGCGCCACTGCTCGCTCTCGGCCAGCTGCTCGGCCTCGGTGACCAGTTGCTCCTTGGCGGCCTTGGCCTCCTCGCTCTGCTTGGCCTTGGCCGCCCGGCGCTCCTCGCGCCGCGAGTCCACCAGCGCGACCAGCGCGTCGAGCCGCACGCCCAGCGCCGCGAGATCGCCCACCGCGTGGGCCTCGGTCACCGAGGTCCGCAGGTGCTCGATCGCGGCCAGCGCGTCCTTCGGGGCGAGGTCGGTGGTCTGCACCCGCCGTTCCAGCAGGCCGATCTCCACGACCAGCCCCTCGTACTTGCGCTCGAAGTAGGCCAGTGCCTCCGCGGGTGAACCCGCCTGCCAGGAACCGACCTCCTTCTCCCCGTCGGCCGTTCGCACGTACACGGTCCCCGTCTCATCGACGCGGCCCCACGGGTCGCTGCTCACAGCGCCTCCTCCACGTGATGCCCTGCCGGCGGGCAGCTGACAGGCATCGTCCACAGTGTCTCTCCGGCCGGGCTGTGCGCACTGACCGGTCCAACGCCAACATAGGCGACCATCGCCCCGGCTGTCCGCATCCGATGCGGGGGGAATCAGGATTTGGTGACGGTCGCCTTGTTGATCACGGCGGTCGCGTTCGGTGCGCCGTCGCCCTGGCCGCCGCTGTTCTCACCGGCGGCCGCGATCTTGTCCAGCACCTTGAGGCCGTCGGCGCTCATCGTCCCGAACGGAGTGTAGTTGGGCTGCAGCGGGCTGTCCTTGTAGACCAGGAAGAACTGGCTGCCGCCGGTGTTCGGGCCGCTGTTGGCCATCGCCACGGTGCCGGCCGGGTAGGTGACCACACCGCTGGCGTCCGCCTTGCCGAGGCCCGTCAGGTTCTCGTCGGGGATCGTGTAGCCGGGCCCGCCGCTGCCCTGCGCGGTCGGGTCGCCGCACTGGAGCACGTAGATGCCGGTGGTGGTCAGCCGGTGGCAGCGCGTGTGGTCGAAGAAGCCCTTGTCCGCGAGGAACTTGAACGAATTCACCGTGGCCGGCGCCTTCGCCGCGTCGAGCTGGATCGGGATGGTGCCGCACGTCGTCTGGAGCGTGAAGGTGTACTTCGCGCCCTTGTCGATCGCCATGGCGGGCGCCTTCTTCCACGACGCCGTCCCCGGGTTGCCCGCGGCCGGCTTCTCGCAGGGGTCGGGCACCTGCGTGGGCGCGGTCGTCGCGGACGCCGACGCGCTCGGGGCGGCCGCCGCGGCGTCGTCCTTCTTCTTCGAGCTGCCGTCGAAGGCGCCGACGGCCCACGCGGTGCCGCCCGCGGCGACCACCACCGCGACCACCAGGGCGATCAACGCGTTGCGGCGGCGCGCCTTGCGGTGGTGATCCACCCTGCGCGACTGCTGCCGCTCGAACTTCTCCCGGGCGAGCTGCCGCCGCCGCTGATCCTTGGTGACCACTTCGCCGTCTCCCGGTCGCTCGTGTCGTCTGCCGTGTGATGCCTTTGGTGCGGTCTCTCATCCGCCCCGCGGGGTATTGTGCCGCAGGCCGTGTGAGCTGTGCGTTCACTGTGCGTCCGCCATGCGCTCGCGAGTCGAGGACACGGGTGCGCCAAATCTTCGCGTCCTGCGACGTGTCCAGTCCAGTCCGCAAACACGCCGATACGCGCCCGATACGAGTTCGCGACCGCGATGTGCTCGCCGGTAGGCTCGTGAACTGCCGAACACCGCTCGCGGACGACAGAAGGACGAACGTGCTCATTGCCGGGTTCCCCGCCGGGGCCTGGGGGACCAATTGTTATGTGGTCGCCCCCGCCGCGGGTGAGGAGTGCGTGATCGTCGACCCGGGTCACCTCGCGACCCAGGGCGTCGAGGACACGCTCGCCAAGCACCGTCTCAAGCCGGTCGCCGTCGTCCTCAGCCACGGCCACATCGACCATGTCGCCTCGGTGGTCCCGGTCTGCGGAGCGCACGACGTGCCGGCCTGGATCCACCCCGAGGACCGCTACATGCTCGGCGACCCCGAGAAGGCCCTCGGCCGCAGCATCGGGCAGCCGCTGATGGGCGAGCTGACCATCGGCGAGCCCGACGACCTGCGGGAGCTGACCGACGGCGGCACCCTGACGCTGGCCGGCCTGGAGTTCTCCGTCGCGCACGCGCCCGGCCATACCAGGGGGTCGGTGACCTTCCGGCTGCCGGAGGCCGCGGACGTCCCGTCCGTGCTGTTCTCCGGCGACCTGCTGTTCGCCGGCTCCGTCGGACGCACCGACCTGCCCGGTGGCTCCATGCCCGAGCTGTACGAGTCGCTGGCCCGCGTGTGCCTGCCGCTCGACGACTCCACCGTGGTGCTGTCGGGACACGGACCCCAGACCACCATCGGCCGCGAGCGCGCCGCCAACCCCTATCTGGGGGAGGCGGCCCGCGGCCCAGGAGCCCCGCACCCGGCGGCTCCGCGACGAGGATTGTGACGACTGCTGACGTGAGCACGTTCCAGGCCCCCAAGGGCACCTACGACCTGCTGCCGCCCGACTCCGCGACCTATCTCGCGGTACGCGAGGCGATCGCGGCACCGGCCCGCCGCGCGGGCTACGGCTATGTCGAGACCCCGGGTTTCGAGACCGTCGAGCTGTTCTCCCGCGGGGTCGGCGAGTCCACCGACATCGTGACCAAGGAGATGTACACCCTCACCACCAAGGGCGGCACCCGGCTCGCGCTGCGCCCCGAGGGAACCGCCTCGGTGCTGCGCGCCGCCCTGGAGGCCAACCTGCACAAGGCCGGCAACCTGCCGGTGAAGCTCTGGTATTCGGGCTCGTACTACCGCTACGAGCGCCCGCAGGCCGGCCGCTACCGGCACTTCTCGCAGGTCGGTGCCGAGGCGATCGGCGCCGAGGACCCGCTGCTCGACGCCGAGTTGATCATCATGGCCGACGAGGCGTACCGCGGGCTGGGCCTGCGCGGCTACCGGCTGCTGCTGAACTCGCTCGGCGACGGGGAGTGCCGCCCGGCCTACCGGACCGCGCTGCAGGACTTCCTGCGCGGCCTGGACCTCGACGAGGACACCCGGCGGCGGATCGAGATCAACCCGCTGCGGGTGCTGGACGACAAGCGCGAGTCGGTGCAGCGTCAACTCGGCGGCGCGCCGCTCATCGGCGATCACCTGTGCGAGGCGTGCAAGGCCTACCACGAGCAGGTGCGCGAGCTGCTGACCGCGGCCGGGGTGGCGTACGAGGACGACCCGCGGCTGGTGCGCGGCCTGGACTACTACACCCGCACCACCTTCGAGTTCGTGCACGACGCGCTCGGCTCGCAGTCCGCGGTCGGCGGCGGCGGGCGCTACGACGGCCTGTCGGAGATGATCGGCGGCCCGTCGCTGCCGTCGGTGGGCTGGGCGCTCGGCGTGGACCGCACGGTGCTCGCGCTCAAGGCGGAGGGCGTGGACCTGGCGCTTCCCGCGGCCACCGACGTCTACGCGGTGCCGATCGGCGAGGAGGCCAGGCGGGCGCTGTTCACCGCGGTCACCGCGCTGCGCAGGGCCGGGGTCGCGGCGGACTTCGCGTACGGCGGCAAGGGCATGAAGAACGCGATGAAGTCCGCGAACCGCTCCGGCGCCCGTTTCGCGCTGGTGGCCGGCGAACGGGACCTCGCCGAGGGCGTCGTCCAGCTCAAGGACCTCGAAAGCGGCGAGCAGGGTCCGGTACCGCTCGACGGGATCGTGGCCGCCGTCAAGGAGCGGCTGGCGTAAACCGCTCGTCCGTGTACCAGGGTGGCGCAGGCTTATTCCCTCCTGACCGCCCTGGTGCACAATGAATGGTGCCCGCCCACCACGGACCTAGAGATCGGCGACCATGACGACTTCCGCCTTGGACGAGACGCGAACGGACGGCGAGAGCGAGCAGCGCGCGGCCGACGGCATCGCGGCGGGCAAGCCCTTCACCTGGCTTCTGCTGATCTCCGGCGCGCTGGGTCTGCTGGCCTCCTTCATCATCACCGATGACAAGTTCCGGCTGCTCCAGGCGAAGATCGACGGCAAGACGCTGCACCTGTCGTGCAGTCTGAATCCGGTCATCTCCTGCGGCGACGTCATGCAGAGCAGCCAGGCCCACGTCTTCGGGTTCCAGAACCCGATCATCGGCCTGGTCGGCTTCCCGGTGCTGATGACCCTGGCCATGGGCATGTTCGCCGGTGCCCGCTACCGCGCCTGGTTCTGGTACGGCCTGCAGGCCGGCGGCCTGTTCGGTGTGTGCTTCATCTCGTGGCTGCAGTACCAGACGATCTACAACATCAACGCGGTCTGCCTGTGGTGCTGCCTGGCCTGGATCGTCACCATCGCGACCTTCTGGTACACGGCGGTGCACAACATCAAGCACGGCCTGATCAAGGTCCCGGCCAAGGCCCGCGCGCTGGTGCTGGAATTCCACTGGGTCGTGCCGGTGCTGTGGTACGGCGTGATCGCCATGCTGATCCTGGTGCACTTCTGGTACTACTGGAAGACCGTCATCTGACCGTCGTCCGGCGCGTGACGGCGGCCCCGCAGACCGCCCCGGCGATCGTTCCGTCGGCCGCCCCCGGCGGGCGGCCGACGCGCCTGTCGTACCGGTGACCTACGCTGCAAGGCGTGGAGCCAGACCTTTTCACCGCCGCAGCCGAGGAACGCAGGGAGCGCGACCCCGGCGCCAGCCCGCTCGCCGTGAGGATGCGCCCGCGCGTCCTCGACGAGGTCGTCGGGCAGCAGCACCTGCTGCGGCCCGGCTCCCCGCTGCGCAGGCTGGTGGGGGAGAGCGGCTCGGGGCCCGCGGGCCCTTCCTCGGTGATCCTGTGGGGGCCGCCGGGCACCGGCAAGACGACCCTTGCGTACGTGGTCAGCAAGGCCACCAACAAGCGCTTCGTGGAACTCTCCGCGATCACCGCGGGCGTCAAGGAGGTCCGCACGGTCATCGAGAGCGCCAAGCGCCAGTCCGGCGGCTTCCAGCGCGAGACCGTGCTCTTCCTCGACGAGATCCACCGCTTCAGCAAGGCCCAGCAGGACTCGCTGCTGCCCGCGGTGGAGAACCGCTGGGTCACCCTGATCGCGGCCACCACGGAGAATCCGTACTTCTCGGTGATTTCCCCGCTGCTGTCCCGTTCGCTGCTGCTCACCCTCGAACCGCTCACCGACGACGACCTGCGCGGGGTGCTGCACCGCGCGCTGGGCGACGAGCGGGGCCTCGCGGGGGCGGTGAGCCTGCCGCAGGACGCCGAGGAGCACCTGCTGCGGATCGCCGGGGGCGACGCCCGCCGCGCGCTGACCGCGCTCGAGGCGGGCGCGGGCTCGGCGCTGGCCAAGAGCGAGGACACCATCACGCTGGCCACCCTCGAAGAGGCCGTCGACCGGGCCGCGGTGACCTACGACCGGGACGGCGACCAGCACTACGACGTCGCCAGCGCGCTGATCAAGTCCATTCGCGGCTCCGACGTGGACGCGGCGCTGCACTACCTGGCCCGGATGATCGAGGCAGGCGAGGACCCGCGCTTCATCGCCCGCCGGCTGATGATCTCGGCCAGCGAGGACATCGGGCTCGCCGACTCCACCGCTCTGCCGACCGCTGTCGCCGCCGCCCAGGCGGTGGCGATGATCGGCTTCCCCGAGGCCTCGCTGATCCTCTCGCACGCCACGATCGCCCTCGCGCTGGCCCCGAAGTCCAACGCGGCGACCACCGCGATCGGCGCCGCGCTCGCGGACGTGCGGACGGGCAAGGCGGGCCCGGTGCCCATGCACCTGCGCGACGGGCACTACAAGGGTGCGGCCAAGCTCGGCCACGCCCAGGGCTATGTCTACCCGCACGATGTGCCCGGCGCGGTGGCCGCCCAGCAGTACCTCCCGCAGGAGCTGACCGGCCGCCGCTACTACGAGCCGACCCGCTACGGCGGTGAGGCCCGCTATGCCGACGTGCTGGACTGGGTGCGCGAACGGCTGGCGGGCAGGGGCGACTAGGGGGTCGCCTGAAGCCCCGGCCCGCCTGACGGGCGGCCGGCTCAGTCCTCGCGTGCCGCTGCGAACAGGTCGCGCATCGCCCGCTGCGCCCCGTCCCACCCGGCCACCGGTGCGGGGAAGTCGAAGCGGGCGTCGAAACCGCCGTCGTCGCTGCTGAAGCGCACCCGCAGCCCGAAGCGGTCGAGGGCGACCGGGACCGCGCCGCTGGTGCACCGGCCGGCGCCCGACACCAGGGTGCAGAGCATGGCCACTTCGTCGGCGTGCGCGGCCGCCAGGTGCTGGAGGATCTCCGTCTCGTGGGCCGCCAGCGGATCGGCCGCGGCGTCCGCGAACTCGTCCGGATCCACCTGGGCGGCACCCCACAGGTCGTCCAGTGAGATCTCGCCGACTTCGAGGCGCAGGAGTTCGGCACCCGCCTCGAAGGAGCCCCCGGGCACCGCGGTCAGCCAGCCGGCGACCAGGGCCCTGCCGCGGATCCGGTGCGGCACCGAGACCGGGGCCACGTCAGTGATCTCCAGCACAGCGGCGGCCTCGTCGCCGGCTGCGGCCCGCACCGCGCGTACCGCGGGTGAATCGCGCGGGAACAGCAGGAAGACGTCTCCCGCCGGTCCCACGGAGTGCCGCAGCGGCACCAGCGGGGCGGTGGGAGCCGGTGCCAGACCCGGAATGACCAGGGCGGGGGACGAGTTACCCTCGATCAGAGTGCGCGCGCGTTCCGCGGCCGAGGGCTGCCGGGGCGCTTGCTCAGCTTCGGGACGCGGCTGACCGTGCGATGACAGCTCCGACTGCTCCTGCGGATCGGTGAGGTCGGGTACGGGGTTCCCGGGTCGAATCATGCGCACTCCTCAGTTAAGGTAAGCCTTACCTAATTTACACGGAGGTTCGACGCACGTGAATCAGTCGCGTCCCAAGGTCAAGAAGTCCAGGGCGCTGGGCATCGCGCTCACCCCGAAGGCGGTCAAGTACTTCGAGGCCCGCCCGTACCCGCCGGGTGAGCACGGCCGTGGTCGCAAGCAGAACAGCGACTACAAGACCCGTCTGCTGGAGAAGCAGCGGCTGCGCGCGCAGTACGACATCAGCGAGCGGCAGATGCAGCGTGCCTACGACCGGGCCAAGAAGGCGTCCGGCCTGCGCACCGGCGAGGCACTGATCATCGAGCTCGAACGCCGCCTCGACGCCCTCGTGCTGCGCTCGGGACTGGCCCGCACCATCTACCAGTCCCGGCAGATGGTCGTGCACGGCCACATCGAGGTCAACGGCCGCAAGGTCGACAAGCCGTCCTTCCGGGTCCGCCCCGACGACGTCGTCCAGGTCCGCGAGCGCTCGCGCGAGAAGACCCCGTTCCTGGTCGCCCGCGAAGGCGGCTGGGCCGGCGACGGCGAGTCCCCGCGCTACCTCCAGGTCAACCTGGGCGCGCTGGCCTTCCGCCTGGACCGCGACCCGAACCGCAAGGAGATCCCGGTGATCTGCGACGAGCAGCTGGTCGTCGAGTACTACGCCCGCTGACCTCCGCGCGCCGCACCATCAGCCCGCCGCCTCAGGAGAGGCGGCGGGCTCGTGCGTCCTCGCCGCCGGCGTCCGCACCGCGGCCCGCTGCTCGCGCTGCGGGGCGCGCGGCCGGTTCAGCGCCCGCCGCACCGCCGCGTCCAGGCCGAGCCGCCCGCCCTCGGCCAGCGCCGTGGCGTACGCCGTCTCGCCCAGCGCCGCCCGCACCCGCTGCTCGCACACCGAGTGCGGGGCGTTGAAGTACCGCGAGCCGAAAAGCCGCAGGCCCACCGACTCCCACAGCCGGGCCGCCGCGCCCTGGAGCACCGCCGCCTCGGACGGCGCGCCCTCGCCCTCGGTGATCAGCGCCAGCAGTTCGAGCGAGAGCACGGTGCCCACCAGGTCGTCGAAGGCGTGGTCGACGGACAGCGACTCCTCGGCCAGCCGCCTGGCCCGCTCCGGCTCCCCCTCCAGCCAGGCAGCGTACGCCAGCACGTACAGCGCGTACGCCAGCGTCCAGCGCTCGCCGTGGTCCCGGCAGATGTCCCTGACCTCCTCGGCCAGCCGCACCGCCTGCTCCACGTCGCCCTGGAAGGCCACCGACATCGCCAGCTCGACCTGCGCCATCAGCACGTTGCTGTTCAGCTCGCCGATCGCCCGGTACCGCAGCAGCGCGTCGTCGATGAGCCGCTCGGCGCGCGGCATGTCGTCGGACACCAGCGCCAGGCAGCCGAGCCGGTGCAGCGCGTACGCCTCCGCCACCGCGTTGCCCGACGCGCGCGCCTGGTCGCGGCACTCCTGGAGCACCGCGAGCGCCGCCGCCGAGTCGCCCTGGAGCAGCGCCACATAGCCGTAGACCCACATCACCTTCGCCCGCGCCTCCGACTGCCCGGCCGGCACGTCCAGTGCCCGGCCCAGCCAGTGCCTGCCCTCCGCGAGCCGCCCGCAGCCGACCCAGCAGAACCACAGGGTGCCCGCCAGGTACTGGCCGACCGCGGGATCCTCCGGCGGCTCGCCCGGCATGCCGTCGAGGCTGAACTCCAGCGCCAGCCGCAGGTTCGGCAGATCCGCCGCCACGCGGGCCGCGACCTCCGCCTGCCGCGGGCTGAACCAGTCCAGCTCGCACCAGGTGGCCAGCCCCAGATACCAGTCGCGGTGCCTGCGCCTGACCCTGGCCTCCTCGCCCAGCGCCGCCAGCCACCCGGCCCCGTACTCGCGGACGCTGTCCAGCATCCGGTAGCGCGCGGGCCCGTCCCCGCCGTCCTCCCGCCGGCTCAGCACCGACTGGGCGACCAGCGCGGCGACCGCCTCCACCACCTCGTCCTCGGCGAGCCCCGACCCCGCGCAGACGTACTCGGCGGCCTCCAGGTCGAACCGGCCGGCGAAGACCGAAAGCCGCGCCCACAGCAGCCGTTCGGCGGGAGTGCACAGCTCGTGGCTCCAGCCGATCGCGGTGCGCAGCGCCCGGTGCCGCACCGGCGCGCTCGGGTCGCCGCCGGTCAGCAGCCGGAATCGGTCGTCGAGGCGTTCGAGCACCTGCTCCACCGAGAGCGCCCGCAGCCGTACCGCGGCCAGTTCGAGCGCCAGCGGCAGGCCGTCGAGCCGCGCGCAGAGCTCGGCCACCGTCGCGGAGTTCGCGGGCGTCACGGCGAAGCCGGGCAGCACCGCGGCCGCCCGCTCGCTGAACAGCTGCACCGCGTCCGACGCCGCGGGCAGCGGGTCGAGCGGCAGCAGCCGCTCGCCGGTGATGCCCAGCGCCCTGCGGCCCACCGCGAGCACCCGCAGCCCGGGTGCCCGGCGCAGCAGGTCGGCCGCGAGGCCCGCGCACGGCTCGGCGAGCCGGTCGAAGCCGTCGAGCACCAGCAGCAGTTCGCGGTCGGCCAGGTGCTCGGTCAGCGCGTCCCGCGGCGGCCTGTTCGTGTGGTCGGGCAGCCGCAGCGCCTCCGCGACCGTGTGCTCCACCAGTTCCCCGCCGCGCAGGCCTGTCAGCTCCACGAGCCAGACGCCGTCGCGGAAACGGTCCTTCAGCTGCCCGGCGGCACGCAGGGCGAGCCGGGTCTTGCCGACCCCGCCGGCCCCGGTGACCGTTGCCAGCCGCGAACCGGTCACCATTCCCGTCAACCGGTCGAGTTCCGACGCCCTGCCGACAAAACCGGTCAGCTCGGACGGGAGGTTACCCGCAGTCTCCATGATGCACGGAGCGTACTTGACCGCTCGCGCTACGTACAGCGGGCGCGGGCCCCTCGCACCCCCGGGGCACGCCGGGGCCGCCGCGGGGAATGCGGTACGGGCGGAACGTCGCGGCGCGATAAGGTCGGAAGTCAATCGGCCTGGTGACGAGAGGGAGCGCGGCAAGGTGTCCGGTGGAGAAGTGGCCGGCGTGGCCGGCCTCGTCGTGGCGGTGTTCTGGGCGATCCTCGTGTCGTTCCTCGCCGTCGCGCTCGCACGGCTGGCCGGCACGCTGCGGCGCACCACGGAGATGGTCGCGAGCATCACCGAGCAGGCAGTGCCGCTGCTCGGCGAGGCCTCCGACGCGCTGCGCTCCGCGCACGCCCAGCTGGACCGGGTCGACACCATCACCGCGGACGTCGCCGAGGTGACGGCCAACGCCTCCGCGCTGGCCGGCACCGTCGCCAGCACCTTCGGCGGCCCGCTGGTCAAGGTCGCCGCCTTCGGATACGGGGTGCGGCGCGCGGTCGGCCTCCAGGCCGGCGGCGCCGGCAAGGTGCTGCCCACGGCCCGCCGCGGCCGCCGCCGCAACCGCTCGAAGGACTGAGGCCCATGTTCCGCCGTACGTTCTGGTTCGTGACCGGTGCCGCCACCGGAGTGTGGGCCACCACCAAGGTCAACCGCGCGCTGCGCCGGCTCAGCCCCGAGAGCCTGGCCGCGACCGCGGCGGACCGGGCGCTGGAGACCGGCGCCCGGCTGCGCACCTTCGCCCACGACGTCAAGGCGGGCATGGCGCAACGCGAAGTGGAACTCCACGACGCCCTGGGGCTGACCGGCGCGGACGACACCCGCAGGCCCGCACCGCTGGAATTGGACAACGACCTCCCGGCACCGCGCCGGGGCATTGCGTACAACGCGTACGACCGGAAGGACGATCACTGATGGAGTCGGCAGAAATCCGCCGCCGCTGGCTGCGCTTCTACGAGGAGCGCGGGCACACCGTTGTGCCGTCGGCGTCCCTCATCGCCGACGACCCCACGCTGCTGCTGGTCCCGGCGGGCATGGTCCCCTTCAAGCCGTACTTCCTCGGCGAGGTCAAGCCGCCCTTCGTGCGCGCCACCAGCGTCCAGAAGTGCGTGCGCACCCCTGACATCGAAGAGGTCGGCAAGACCACCCGGCACGGCACCTTCTTCCAGATGTGCGGCAACTTCTCCTTCGGCGACTACTTCAAGGAAGGCGCCATCCGCTACGCCTGGGAGCTGCTCACCACGCCCCAGGACAAGGGCGGTTACGGCCTGGAGCCGGAGAAGCTCTGGATCACCGTCTACGAGCAGGACGACGAGGCCGAGCAGATCTGGCGCGACGTGATCGGCGTGCCCGCCGAGCGCATCCAGCGGCTCGGCATGGGCCCCAACTTCTGGTCCATGGGCGTGCCCGGCCCCTGCGGCCCCTGCTCGGAGATCAACTACGACCGCGGCCCCGAGTTCGGCGCCGAGGGCGGCCCCGCCGTCAACGACGAGCGCTACGTGGAGATCTGGAACCTGGTCTTCATGCAGTACGAGCGCGGTCCGGGGGAGGGCAAGGAGGACTTCCCGATCCTCGGCGACCTGCCCGCCAAGAACATCGACACCGGCCTCGGCCTCGAACGCCTCGCGATGATCCTGCAGGGCGTGCAGAACATGTACGAGACCGACACCCTGCGGGTCGTCATCGACAAGGCCACCGAGCTCACCGGCGTGCGCTACGGGCAGGCCCACGACACCGACGTGGCCCTGCGGGTGGTCGCCGACCACATGCGCACCTCCATGATGCTGATCGGTGACGGCGTCACCCCCGGCAACGAGGGGCGCGGCTACGTGCTGCGCCGGATCATGCGCCGCGCCATCCGCAACATGCGGCTGCTCGGCGCGCACGACCCGGTCGCCGCCGAACTCATCGACGTGGTGCTCAAGTCGATGGGCGAGCAGTATCCGGAACTCCTCACCGACCGCAAGCGGATCGAGACCGTGGCACTGGCCGAGGAGGCCGCCTTCCTCAAGACGCTCAGGGCCGGCACCAACATCCTCGACACCGCCGTCACCGAGACCAAGTCCGCCGGCGGCACCGTGCTGTCCGGCGACCAGGCCTTCCTGCTCCACGACACCTGGGGCTTCCCGATCGACCTCACCCTGGAGATGGCCTCGGAACAGGGCCTGTCCGTGGACGAGGACGGCTTCCGGCGGCTCATGAAGGAGCAGCGCGACCGCGCCAAGGCCGACGCCCGCGCCAAGAAGACCGGCCACGCCGACCTGTCCGCCTACCGCGAGGTGGCCGACCGCTCCGGCAGCACCGTCTTCACCGGCTACGCCGACAACCAGAACGAGGCCACCGTCGTCGGCCTGCTCGTCGACGGCCTGCCCGCGCCCGCCGCCACCGAGGGCGACGAGGTCGAGGTCGTCCTGGACCGCACCCCCTTCTACGCCGAGGGCGGCGGCCAGCTCGCCGACACCGGCCGGATCAGGGTCGAGGGCGGCGCCGTCGTCGAGGTCCGTGACGTCCAGCAGCCGGTGCCCGGCGTCAGCGTGCACAAGGGAGTCGTCCAGGTCGGCGAGGTCACCCTGGGCGCCGCCGTGCTCGCCCAGATCGACCTGGTGCGCCGCCGGGCCATCGCCCGCGCCCACAGCGCCACCCACCTCACCCACCAGGCGCTGCGCGACGCGCTGGGCCCGACCGCCGCCCAGGCCGGTTCGGAGAACTCGCCCGGCCGCTTCCGCTTCGACTTCGGCTCGCCGACCGCCGTCCCCGGCACCGTGCTGACCGACGTCGAGCAGAAGATCAACGAGGTGCTGGCCCGCGAACTCGACGTCACCGCCGAGGTGCTGCCGATCGCCGAGGCCAAACGGCAGGGCGCCATCGCCGAGTTCGGCGAGAAGTACGGCGAGCACGTCCGCGTCGTCACCATCGGCGACTTCTCCAAGGAGCTGTGCGGCGGCACCCACGTGCACAACACCGCACAGCTCGGCCTGGTCAAGCTGCTCGGCGAGTCCTCGATCGGCTCCGGCGTGCGCCGGGTCGAGGCCCTGGTCGGCGTGGACGCCTACAACTTCCTGGCCCGCGAGCACACGGTCGTCGCCCAGCTGACCGAACTGGTCAAGGGCCGCCCGGAGGAGCTGCCCGACAAGATCTCCGGCATGCTCGCCAAGCTCAAGGACGCCGAGAAGGAGATCGAGCGCTTCCGGGCCGAGAAGGTGCTGCAGGCCGCCGCGGGCCTCGCCGAGACCGCCCAGGACGTCAAGGGCGTGGCCCTGGTCACCGGTTCCGTGCCGGAGGGCACCGGCGCCGACGACCTGCGCCGGCTGGTGCTCGACGTACGGCAGCGCGTCAGCGGCGGCCGCCCGGCCGTCGTGGCGCTGTTCACGGTCGCGGGCGGCCGCCCGCTGACCGTGGTCGCCACCAACGAGGCCGCTCGCGAGCGCGGCATCAAGGCCGGCGAACTGGTCCGTACCGCCGCCAAGGCACTCGGCGGGGGCGGTGGCGGCAAGGACGACGTCGCCCAGGGCGGCGGCCAGAACCCGGCCGCAGTACCGGAAGCCGTCGAGGCCGTGCAGCGCCTCGTCACCGAGAAGGCCTGACCGTGCGGGACGCGGCGGACGACGGGGACGCCGGGACCGGCCGGCCCGCCATGCGGCGCGGCCGGCGGCTCGGCGTCGACGTCGGCGACGCCAGGATCGGGGTCGCCTCCTGCGACCCCGACGGGATCCTCGCGACGCCGGTCGAGACGGTGCCGGGGCGTGACGTCCCCGCGGCCCTGCGCAGGCTCGCCGAGATCGTCGCCGAGTACGAGCCGATCGAGGTGGTCGTCGGGCTGCCGCGGTCGCTCAACGGCACCGAGGGGCCGGCCGCGGCCAAGGTGCGGACCTTCGCGCGCAGTGTGGCGAAAATCATCACACCGGTGCCGGTGCGCCTGGTGGACGAGCGGATGACGACCGTCACGGCGACGCAGGGGCTGCGCGCCTCGGGCGTACGGTCGAAGAAGGGACGCTCCGTGATCGACCAGGCAGCGGCCGTCATCATTCTCCAGAGCGCGCTGGAGACCGAACGGGTGTCGGGTAAAGCTCCCGGGGAGAGCGTCCAATCATTCATCTGATCGCGATACGGTAACGTTCCGCGCGACACGGCGGCGCCTTCTGGCGCCGCCCGTTTCGCAAGGTCGGCAGACCCGACGCCGACCGCGTACCAAGGGGACCGATGACTGACTATGGCCGGGGCTCCGGCTCCGAACCGTGGCACCCGGACGACCCGCTGTTCGGCGATGCGTACGACCGGGGCCAGGGGTACCAGCAGCAGCCGCCGCAGCAGCAGGGCGGCGAGTGGCAGGA
Source organism: Streptomyces sp. NPDC049040 (assembly GCF_043197715.1). NCBI lineage: Bacteria > Bacillati > Actinomycetota > Actinomycetes > Kitasatosporales > Streptomycetaceae > Streptomyces > Streptomyces sp. NPDC049040. Next base: position 401,666 of record NZ_JBICTO010000003.1, on the reverse strand, counting down.
CCCGTACGCCAGCGGTCAGCATCAGCAGCAGTACCCGCAGCACAACACGGGCCAGTACCCCCAGCAGGAGCAGCAGTACCAGCAGCAGTACCCGCAGCAGCCGCAGCAGAACACCGGCCAGTACCCGCATCAGCAGCAGTACCCGCAGCAGGGCGGCTACCAGGGCTACGACACGGGATCGCACCAGACGTACGACACCGGGTCGCACCAGACCGGCGGCTACGGCAACCAGGACCCGTACGGCGGTCAGCAGCAGGACCCCTACGGCGGCCAGCAGCAGCCCGGCTACTACGGCCAGGGCGGCTACCAGCAGCAGCCCCAGCAGCAGCAGCCCCAGCAACAGCAGCAGCAGCAGTACCGCCAGCAGCCCCAGCAGCCGGGCCCCGGCCTCCAGCAGCCGCAGGGCGTCCAGCCGGGCCAGCAGCAGCAGCCGGGCCAGCCCGTGCCCGGCCAGCCGGCGCGGCCCCAGCAACCGGGCCCCGGCGCCCGGCCGCAGGAGCCCGGCGCCCGCCCGATGCGCACCGCCCCCGCCAACACCGGCGAGTGGGGCACGGACGACGAGGCCGACCCGCGCGAGCACGCCTTCTTCGCGGGCCGCGACGACGACGATGACGACGACGTCCCGACGGGCAGCAGCGACGCCGGCGGCGGCCGGCGGGCCGGCAAGAGCCAGCCCAAAGGCGGCAAGAAGCGCCGCAGCGGCTGCGCCTGCCTGACGGTGCTCCTGGTGCTCGGCGGCGGCCTCAGCGGCGCCGTCTACTACGGCTACGGCGTCTACCAGGACCACTTCGGCCCGGCCCCCGACTACTCGGGCAACGGCACCCCCTCGGTGCTGGTCGAGATCCCCAAGGGCTCGACCCTGACCACCATGGGCAACCTGCTCAAGAAGGCCGGCGTCGTGAAGAGCGTCGACGCCTTCACCGCCGCGGCCCGCAAGAACCCCAAGGGCCAGACCATCCAGGCCGGCGTCTACGCCCTCAACAGGAACATGTCCGCCGCCGCCGCGGTCACGATGATGCTCGACCCGAAGTCGCAGAACGCGATGATCGTCAGCGAGGGCATGCGCGACAAGCAGATCTACGCCCTCATCGACCAGCGGCTCAAGCTCAAGCCCGGCACCACAGAGGGCGTCGCCCGCGCCAAGGTGAAGAGCCTCGGCCTGCCCGACTGGGCCGACACCAGCAAGAACGTCAAGGACCCGCTGGAGGGCTTCCTCTTCCCGTCCCGCTACAGCGTGGCCGCCGGGATGAAGCCGGAGGACCTGCTCAAGCAGATGGTCGGCCAGGCCAAGGAGGAGTTCGCGCAGTTCGACCTCGCGGGCGAGGCCAAGAAGGAGGGTCTGAGCAGCCCGTACCAGCTGCTCACCGTCGCCAGCCTGGTGCAGGCCGAGGGCAAGACCGACGACGACTTCCGCAAGATGGCCAAGGTCATCTACGACCGGCTGCTGCCGAGCAACAAGCAGCAGACCAACTTCCTGCTGCAGTTCGACTCGACGTACAACTACATCAAGAACACCAGCCAGACGAAGATCGCGACCAAGGACGTCCAGTCGCTCAAGGACACCTACAACACCTACCGGAACAAGGGCCTGACCCCGGGACCGATCGGCAACCCCGGCGTCAACGCGCTCAAGGCCGCGATGAACCCGGACCCGGGGCCCTGGTACTTCTTCATCTCGCTGGACGGCAAGACCACCCAGTTCACCGAGACGCTGGCAGAGTTCAACAAGATCAAGACCCAGTAGCCCCCGGCGGCGGCAGGTAGGAAAGACGTCAGTGGACACCACAGCACCACCCCCGGGCGCCCGCCGTGCCGCCGTGCTCGGCTCGCCCATCGCGCACTCGCTGTCCCCGGTCCTGCACCGGGCCGCGTACGCCGCCATGGGCCTGGACGGCTGGCGCTACGACCGCTTCGAGGTCGACGAATCCGCGCTGCCCGGCTTCCTCGACGGCCTCGACCCGGCGGAGTGGGCGGGGCTGTCGCTGACCATGCCGCTGAAGCGGGCCGTGATCCCGCTGCTCGACACCGTCAGCGACACCGCCGCCTCCGTGGAGGCCGTCAACACCGTGGTGTTCGGCGCGGACGGCCGCCGCAGCGGCGAGAACACCGACATCCCCGGCATGCTCGCGGCGCTGCGCGAACGCGGCATCACCTCGGTGCCGTCGGCCGCGGTCCTGGGCGCCGGCGCCACCGCGTCCTCCGCGCTGGCGGCGCTCGCCCGCATCTGCACCGGCGAGGTGACCGCCTACGTGCGCGGCCCGGCGCGCGCCGCCGAGATGCGGGAGTGGGGGGCCCGCCTCGGCGTGACCGTACGCACCGCCGACTGGGCCGACGCCGCCAAGGCGCTCGCCGAGCCGCTGGTCGTCGCCACCACCCCGGCAGGCGCCGCAGACCACCTCGCGGACGCCGTCCCCGACCGTCCGGGCGCCCTCTTCGACGTGCTCTACCACCCGTGGCCGACAGCGCTCGCCGCCGCCTGGTCCGAGCGGGGTGCCCCGGTGGTCGGCGGCCTCGACCTGCTGGTGCACCAGGCCGTGCTCCAGGTCGAGCTGTACACGGGGCACCGCCCGGTACCGCCGGCCGCGATGCGCGCGGCGGGCGAGGCGGCGCTCGGCGCGCACTGACCGCGGCCCCGTCGCACCGGTGTCCCGGTGTCCCGCACCCTGGACGCGGGTCCTGGCGGCCGGGTGAAACGTGGGAGGATCGGGGCGACGGACGGTTGGGCGTTTTTCGAGGGAGCACCGTTGAGCAGGTTGCGCTGGCTGACCGCGGGGGAGTCGCACGGACCCGCACTCGTCGCGACGCTGGAGGGGCTGCCCTCCGGAGTGCCCGTCACCACCGAGATGGTGGCCGAAGCGCTGGCCCGGCGGCGGCTCGGCTACGGCCGCGGCGCGCGGATGAAGTTCGAGCGCGACGAGGTGACCTTCCTCGGCGGTGTACGCCACGGCCTGACCATGGGCAGCCCGGTGGCCGTGATGGTCGGCAACACCGAGTGGCCCAAGTGGGAGCAGGTCATGGCCGCCGACCCGGTCGACCCCGACATCCTCGCGGGCCTCGCACGCAACGCCCCGCTGACCCGGCCCCGTCCCGGCCACGCCGACCTGGCCGGCATGCAGAAGTACGACCTGGACGAGGCCCGTCCGGTGCTGGAGCGCGCCAGTGCCCGCGAGACCGCCGCCCGGGTCGCGCTCGGCGCCGTCGCCCGCTCCTACCTCAAGGAGACGGCCGGCATCGAGATCGTCTCCCACGTGGTGGAGCTGGCCGGCGCCAAGGCCCCCTACGGCGTCCTGCCGGTGCCGGCCGACGAGGCCAGGCTCGACGCCGACCCGGTGCGCTGCCTCGACGCCGACGCGAGCGAGGCGATGGTCGCCGAGATCGACCAGGCCCACAAGGACGGCGACACCCTCGGCGGGGTCGTCGAGGTCCTCGCCTACGGCGTGCCGGTCGGCCTCGGCTCGCACGTCCACTGGGACCGCAGGCTCGACTCCCGGCTCGCCGGGGCGCTGATGGGCATCCAGGCGATCAAGGGCGTCGAGGTCGGCGACGGCTTCGGCCTCGCCCGCGTCCCCGGCTCCCAGGCGCACGACGAGATCCTGCCGGGACCCGACGGGGTCCGCCGCGCCTCGGGGCGCTCCGGCGGCACCGAGGGCGGCATGAGCACCGGCGAACTGCTCAGGGTCCGCGCGGCGATGAAGCCCATCGCCACCGTCCCGCGCGCGCTGGCCACCATCGACGTCGTCACCGGCGAGGCCGCGCAGGCCCACCACCAGCGCTCCGACGTGTGCGCGGTGCCCGCCGCGGGGATCGTCGCCGAGGCCATGGTCGCCCTGGTCCTGGCCGACGCGGTCGCCGAGAAGTTCGGCGGCGACTCCGTCGCGCAGACCCGGCGCAGCGTCCGCGGCTACCTCGACAACCTGGTCGTACGGTGAGCGCCCCCGCGGGGCCGCCCGCGGTCGTCCTCGTCGGGCCGCCGGGAGCGGGCAAGAGCACCGTCGGCCGGATCCTGGCCGCCCGGCTCGGCGTCGGCTACCGGGACACCGACGCCGACATCGAGGCCACCGCGGGCCGGCCCATCCCCGAGATCTTCATCGACCAGGGCGAGCCCCACTTCCGCGAGCTGGAGCGCGCCGCCGTGCGCGACGCGCTGGCCGGCCACGGCGGTGTGCTCTCGCTCGGCGGCGGCGCGATCATGGACGAGGGCACCAGGGCGCTGCTCGCCGGACTGCCGGTGGTCTTCCTCGACGTCGGCCTGCACGCCGCCGTCCACCGCGTCGGCCTGGACGCGCCCCGCCCGCTGCTCGCCGTGAACCCGCGGCAGAGCTGGCGCGAGCTGATGGAGGCGCGCCGCCCCCTCTACACCGAAGTCGCAAGGGCCGTCGTCGGCACCGACGACGGCACACCGGAGGACGTGGCCGAAGCCGTCCTCGACGCACTCCAGTTGAAGGACGCATGAGCAGCGAGAACCCGTCCAGGACCGCGCCCCCCGTCCGCATCACCGTCGCGGGCAGCGCGGGCACCGACGCCTACGATGTGCTGGTCGGCCACCAACTCCTCGGCGAGCTGCCCGGGTTGATCGGCAGCAGGGCTGGGGGTCCCCCCGCCGCAGGCAGGGGGCGGGTCGCCGTGCTGCACCCCGAGGCGCTGGCCGGGACCGGCGAGGCGGTACGCGAGGACCTCGCAGAGCAGGGCTACGAGGCCATCGCCATCCAGCTGCCCAACGCGGAAGAGGCCAAGACCGCCGAGGTCGCCGCCTACTGCTGGAAGGCGCTCGGCCAGACCGGCTTCACCCGCACCGACGTCATCGTCGGTGTCGGCGGCGGCGCCACCACCGACCTGGCCGGCTTCGTCGCCGCGACCTGGCTGCGCGGAGTGCGCTGGATCGCCGTCCCCACCACCGTCCTCGGCATGGTCGACGCCGCCGTCGGCGGCAAGACCGGCATCAACACCGCGGAGGGCAAGAACCTGGTCGGCGCCTTCCACCCGCCCGCCGGGGTGCTCTGCGACCTCGCCGCACTCGACTCGCTCGCCACCAACGACTACGTCAGCGGGCTCGCCGAGATCATCAAGGCCGGCTTCATCTCCGACCCGGCGATCCTCGACCTGGTCGAGGCCGACCCGCAGGGCGCCCGCAGCCCGCGGTACGCGCACACCGCCGAGCTGATCGAGCGGGCCATCCGGGTCAAGGCCGCGGTCGTCTCCAGCGACCTCAAGGAGTCCGGGCTGCGGGAGATCCTCAACTACGGCCACACGCTGGCGCACGCGATCGAGAAGAACGAGCGCTACAACTGGCGGCACGGCGCCGCCGTCTCCGTCGGCATGGTCTTCGCCGCCGAGCTCGGCCGGCTCGCCGGCCGCCTCGACGAAGCCACCGCCGACCGGCACCGCGCCGTGCTCGGCGCGGTCGGCCTGCCGCTCACCTACCGCGGCGACCAGTGGCCCCGGCTGCTGGAGACCATGAAGGTCGACAAGAAGTCCCGCGGCGACCTGCTGCGCTTCATCGTCCTCGACGGCCTGGCCAAGCCCACCGTGCTGGAGGGCCCTGACCCGGCGGTGCTGCTCGCCGCATACGGGGAGGTCTCCGAGTGAACCGCCAGGTCCTGGTGCTCAACGGCCCCAACCTCGGCCGCCTCGGCTCCCGCGAGCCCGACGTCTACGGTTCCACCTCCTACGCCGGGCTCGTCGAGGAGTGCCGCAAGACCGGCGCCGAGCTCGGCTTCGACGTCGAGGTCCGCGAGACCAACGACGAGGGCGAGCTCATCGGCTGGCTGCACGAGGCCGCCGACGGGCGCATCCCCGTCGTCCTCAACCCCGGCGCCTTCACCCACTACTCCTACGGGCTGCGGGACGCCGCGGCGCAGCGCACGGCGCCGCTGATCGAGGTCCACATCTCCAACCCCTACGCCCGCGAGGTGTTCCGCCACACCTCGGTCATCGCGGCGGTGGCGTCGGGCACGATCGCCGGCTTCGGCCTGGCCTCCTACCGGCTGGCCCTGCGGGCCCTGGCCGAGCCGGCCGCGTAGGGCGGGTCCGCGAGGTTTCGTCCCGGGCGCGCCCGGAAAAGCCGCGGGCACCCGGAAGGATTCCCGGGCGTTCACCAAAGGACATCCGGGGACGGTACCGTTCCATGTCAAACGCGCGGCAGCGCACACCGCACGAGATGGAGTCGGCCGACATGCAGCACGCTGTGGGGGCGCCGCAGCCCGGCGGGGGGCCGACGCCGCCCGCCGTAAGCGTCACCGGGCACTTCCCGCTGCCCGCGGCGGCCCCCGTGCATCTGCCGGTGCCGGACGGCAGCGGCTCGCTGTCCGGCGGCGCGCACGGCCCGGTGGCCGTCCTGCTGATCGGCGCGGCCGGTGCGGGCAAGACGACGATCGCCCGGCACTGGGCGGACAACCGCGGTGCCCCGACCGCGCACATCAGCCTCGACGACGTCCGCGAATGGGTGAGGGCCGGGTTCGCCGACCCGCAGGCGGGGTGGAACGAGCACTCGGAGGCGCAGTACCGCCTCGCCCGCCGCACCTGCGGCTTCGCCGCACGCAACTTCCTGGCCAACGGCGTGTCCTGCATCATCGACGACGCCGTCTTCCCCGACCGCCCCGCGGTCGGCCTCGGCGGCTGGAAGCGCCACGTCGGTCCCGGACTGCTCCCGGTGGTGCTGCTCCCCGGCCTGGACATCGTGCTGACCCGCAATGCCGAGCGCACCGGCAACCGGCGGCTCTCCGACGAGGAGGTCGCCCGCATCCACGGGCGGATGGCCGGCTGGTACGGGTCCGGCCTCCCCATCATCGACAACTCCCAGCTCGACGTCACCGCCGCGGCCGCCGCCCTCGACCGCGTGGTGGCCCGCAGCATCCAGGGGCCCCCGGTCTGGTAGCCGCACGCCGGCCGTACGCCGTCCTGCCGGCGGCGGTCCCACCGGCAGGACGGCGCCCCGCGCGAGACTCCGGGGATGTCATGCGCCCGGCGGAAAGGGCCGGACCGGCAGGCGGCCACCTTCGGAGGGCGAAAAGGGGCGGCGTGGGAGTGGGCGCCATAAGCTCACGACATGGCCGAGGTGCATGCGACCCGCAGGGACCGGCTGCGCGAGCGCTGCGCGGCGGCAGGGCTGGGTGCCGCGCTGGTGACGCGACCGGCGAACGTACGGTATCTGGCCGGCTGCGCGCCCCCCGGCTCCGCCCTGCTCGTCGGCCCCGGCGCCGAGGACATCCTGGTGCATCTGCGGCCGCCCCCGGACGACCGGAAGGACACCGACCCCGACGATCTCCGCTCGACCGTGCTGCCGTCCCCCGACGGCGACGCGGCGGTGGCCGCGGCCACCCTCGCGCGGGAGCGGCACGCGGAGTCGCTCGCCGTGGAGGAGCACCACCTCACCGTGGCCCGCCACCGCGCCATCGGCTCGGTCGCGGACGCCCTCCCGCTCTGCGACCTCGGCGGCGCCGTCGAGCAGCTGCGCCTGGTCAAGGACGAGCACGAGATCGCCGCACTGCGGATAGCCGCTGAGATCGCCGACCAGGCGCTCGGCGAGCTGCTCGAGTCGATCCTGGTCGGCCGCACGGAGCGGCACCTCGCGCTGGAGCTGGAGCGGCGCCTGGTCGACCACGGCGCCGACAGTGCCGCCTTCCCCACCTCGGTGGGCACAGGACCGCACTCAGGCACCGCCCGCCATGTGCCGACGGACCGCCGGGTCGAGGAGGGCGACTTCCTGACCGTGAGGCTCGGCGCCTGCTACCGCGGCTACCGCTGCGAGGTGGGCCGGACCTTCGTGATCGGTACCGCTCCGGCGGGCTGGCAGATCGATCTGTACGACCTGGTGTTCAACGCCCAGCGGGCCGGCCGGGAGGCCCTGGCACCCGGTGTGGCCTGCCGGGACGTCGACCGGGCCACCCGGCAGCCGCTGCTCGCCGCGGGCCACGGGGACGGTGTCGCACAGTGGTCGGGACACGGTGTCGGCCTGGAAATCGACGAGGACCCTCAGTTGTCACCTGCGGCCATGGGTAAACTGGACGCTTGCGTGCCGGTCACCGTCGAACCGGGGGTCCACCTTCCGGGCCGCGGCGGCGTCCGCATCGACGACACGCTCGTCGTACGCCCCCTGGCGGACGGCGGGCCCGAGCTACTCACCATCACGACCAAGGAACTCCTCGCCCTGTGACGGGCGCGGGTCTCCGCGGTCCCCGAAGCAGCACTCTCAGGAGATTCCGCAACCGTGGCCACCACGAACGACCTCAAGAACGGCCTCGTGCTCAAGCTCGACAGCGGCCAGCTCTGGACCGTAGTCGAGTTCCAGCACGTCAAGCCCGGCAAGGGCCCCGCCTTCGTGCGCACCAAGCTGAAGCACGTGCTCTCCGGGAAGGTCGTCGACAAGACCTTCAACGCGGGTGTGAAGGTCGAGACCGCCAACGTCGACAAGCGCGGCATGCAGTTCTCCTACAAGGACGGCGCCGACTTCGTCTTCATGGACACCGAGACCTACGACCAGATCACGGTCACCCCCGAGGTCGTCGGCGACGCCGCCAACTACCTGCTCGAGGGCTTCGAGGCCGTCGTCGCGATGTACGAGGGCGCGCCGCTGTACATCGAGCTGCCCGCCTCGGTCGAGCTGGTCATCGAGTACACCGAGCCCGGCGTGCAGGGCGACCGCTCCACCGGCGGCTCCAAGCCGGCGCGGCTGGAGACGGGCTACGAGATCGGCGTCCCGCTGTTCATCACCACGGGTGAAAAGGTGAAGGTCGACACCCGCACGGGCGACTACCTCGGCCGGGTGAACAGCTAACCGTGGCTGCCCGGAACAAGGCCCGCAAGCGCGCCTTCCAGATCCTCTTCGAGGCGGAACAGCGGGGTGCAGACCCGGTGACCGTCATGGCGGACTGGATCCGGCTCGCCCGGACCGACGACCGGCAGCCGCCGGTCACCGAGTACACGATGCAGCTGGTCGAGGGGTACACGGCGCACGCCGAGCCGATCGACGACCTGCTGTCCACGCACGCGGTGGGCTGGACGCTGGACCGCATGCCGGTCGTGGACCGCAGCCTGCTGCGGCTCGGGGCGTACGAGCTGATCTGGGAGGACGACGTCCCGGACGCGGTGGTGCTGGACGAGGCGGTGCAGCTCGCCAAGGAGTTCTCCACCGAGGAGTCCCCGTCGTTCGTGAACGGCCTGCTCGGCCGGCTGCTGGAACTCAAGCCGACCCTGCCGCGCTGAGGGCGGTCCCCAGGACACGTCCCCAGGCCGCGCCGTACTGCCTCCGACCAGGCCCGACAGCAGAAGTTGAACAATATTCTGCTTCGGGCCTGGTGTCTGCCGCGGGTCCTGGCCTAGATTCCGCCGCATGAGTGAAGCGGCGGCGCCCGGCGGCGACGACACCATCCTGGCCCGGCTCGGTGAGCTGCGGGCCGCCGACCTGCCGGTGCACGGCGGCCGCACCATGGCGTACGTCTACGACTCCGGGCTCGCCGGACTCGACGAGCTGGCCGCCCGCGCGCACGCCGCCTTCGCGGGCGTCAACGGCCTGGACATGACCGCCTTCCCCAGCGTCGTCACGCTGGAGAACGACATCGTCCGGCAGGCCGCGCGGCTGCTCGGCGGCGGCCCCGGCACCGCGGGCACCTTCACCAGCGGCGGCACGGAGAGCTGCCTGCTCGCCGTGCTCACCGCCCGCGAGCACGCCGCGAGGACCCGCGGGGTCACCGCGCCCGAGATCGTGCTGCCGCAGACCGCGCACGCCGCCTTCCACAAGGCCGCGGCCCTCTTCGGGCTGACCGCGGTCACCGTCCCCGTCGACCCCCGCACCTTCCGGGCGCGGCCGGGAGACGTCGCCGCCGCCCTCACTCCGCGCACCGCCCTGGTGGTGGCCTCCGCACCCTCCTACGCGCACGGCGTCGTCGACCCGGTCCGGGAGATCGCGGCGGCCGCCGCCGAGCGGGACGTGCTGTGCCACGTCGACGCGTGCATCGGCGGCTGGTACCTCGGTCACCGCAGGCTCGCCGACGGCATCGCGCCGCCACCGCCCTTCGACCTCGCGGTACCGGGCGTCAGCTCGCTGTCGGTGGACCTGCACAAGTACGGCTACACCCCCAAGGGCGCCTCCGTCCTGCTCTTCCGGGACGCCGAGCTGCGCAGGCACGGCTGGTTCGCGCACGCCTCCTGGCCCGGCTACCCCGTGGTCAACGCCACCCTCCAGGGCACCAAGTCCGCGGGACCGCTCGCCGCCGCCTGGGCGGTGCTGCACAGGGTCGGCACCGCCGGCTACGTCGAGCTGGCCCGGCGGGTGCACCAGGCGACCCGGCTGCTGGTGGACGGCATCGGCCGGATCGACGGGCTGCGGGTGCTCGGCGAGCCCGGCGCCTCGCTGGTGGCGGTAGCCGCCGACGCCCCGGCGGTCGACCCCTTCGTCGTCGCCGACGAGATGCGGACACGCGGCTGGTACCTCCAGCCGCAGCCCGCCTTCGCCGGCTCGCCCGCCAACCTCCACCTGACGGTGACCGCCGCGGTCGCCGACCCGGCCAGGATCGCGGACCTGCTCGCCGAACTCGCCGCCGCGGTCGACCGGGCGCGCGCCCTCGGCCCGGCCACCGCCGACCCCGGCATCGCGGAGGTCGCCGCGGCCCTCGATCCCGACACCCTCGGCCCGGCCGAGGTCGCACTCGCCCTGGAGGTCGCGGGGGTCGGCGCCGACGGCGCCCTCCCGCAGCGGATGGCGCCGGTGCTGGCCGTACTCCAGTCGCTGCCCGCACCCCTGACGGAGCGTCTGCTGCCCGAGGTGGTCTCCCGCCTCTACGCCGGCTGACCGCGCCCCGCGGCGGAAAACCGGCTGCCCCGGCCGGCGCTGTCCGCTACGCTCTGGCCTGGAATCGCGCGCCGGGGACTTCGGGTCCGTGCGGCGCGCGCATCGACGAGTGAGGGGAGCCGGCCGTGCGCGAGCGCACCGCTGCTGTCGTCCCCCCGTCGCGGCACAAGGTGATCCTGGTGTCTTCGCGCCTCCGGCGCCGGCTGCGCGGCCGGCCCCGGACCCCCTGACGCATCCCGCCCCACCCGACCGCAGGCCTGTCCGCCTGCGGCCAGGGGCCCGGTGTGCACGGGGAATCGCGCCCGCCCTCTTCCCTGATCACCCGAAAGGCCCAGGGCCGTGCGCAGCACCCACGACCGCCAGACCGCCACCCCGCTCGCCGCCGTCCGCAACATCGGCATCCTCGCCCACGTGGACGCGGGCAAGACCACCGTCACCGAGCGGGTCCTCTACCTCACCGGCGCCACCCACAAGCGCGGTGAGGTCCACGACGGCACGACCGTCACCGACTTCGACCAGCAGGAGCGCGACCGTGGCATCACCATCTTTGCGGCAGCCGTCAGCTGTGCCTGGGACGGCCACCGGATCAACCTGATCGACACGCCGGGGCACGTCGACTTCGCCGACGAGGTGGAGCGCTCGCTGCGGGTGCTCGACGGCGCCGTCGCGGTCTTCGGCGCCGTCGCGGGCGTCGAACCGCAGAGCGAGTCGGTGTGGCGCCAGGCCGACAGGTACGGCGTCCCGCGGATCGCCTTCGTCAACAAGCTGGACCGGGCGGGCGCCGACCTCGACACCGCGGTCGACTCCATCCGGCGGCGGCTGCACACCGTACCGCTGGTGGTGCAGCTGCCGATCGGGCGCGAGGACGGCTTCACCGGCGTGGTCGACCTGATCGGGATGCGCGCGCTCGTCTGGGCCGACGGCGCCGACGCGTACGCCGAGGGCGACGTGCCGGACGACCTGCTGGCCGAGGCGCGGCGCCGCCGCCGGCTGCTGGAGGAGGCGGTGGCCGAACTGCACCCGGCCGTGCTCGAGGAGTTCTGCTCGGGCACGCCGGTCACCGCGGCGACGCTGTCCGCGGCGCTGCGCGACCTCACCCGCGGCGGCGAGGCCGTGGTGGTGCTGTGCGGCTCGGCCTACCGCAACCGCGGTGTCGAGCCGCTGCTGGACGCCGTCACCGCCTACCTGCCGTCGCCGCTGGACGTCCCGGCGGTGAGCGGCATGGCGGGCGACCTGCCCGCCGAGCGGCCCGCCGACCCGGCGGCGCCCTTCGCCGGGCTGGTGTTCAAGGTCAGTGCGACCGCCACCGGGCGGCTGACGTACCTGCGGATCTACTCGGGAACGCTGCGGAAGGGGGACACCGTGCTGGACGCGGGCAGGCGCGGGAACGAACGGATCGGCCGCATCCTGCGGGTCCAAGCCGACCGGCACGCGGAGCTCGACCAGGCCGTCGCCGGCGACATCGTCGCCGTCGTCGGGCCCAAGGCCGCACGCGCCGGTGCCACGCTGTGCGCGCCGGGCGCCCCGCTGGTCCTGGAGCCGCCGACGGTGGCGGAGCCGGTGGTCTCCGTGGCGGTCGAGGCCGGCCGCAACGCCGACACCGAGCGGCTGGTCGCCGCACTGGCACGGCTGGTCGAGGAGGACCCGTCGCTCGCGGTGCGCACCGACCGGGAGACCGGCCAGCTGGTGCTGGCCGGCATGGGCGAGCTGCACCTGGAGGTCGCGGTGGAGAAGATCCGCCGCGCCCACGGGCTGGAGGTCGCCGTCGGCCGCCCGCAGGTCGCCTACCGGGAGACCGTGCTGCGCGGGGTGACCGGGCATGTCCACCGGCACGTCAAGCAGGACGGCGGGGCCGGGCAGTTCGCGCACGTCGTGATCGACGTGGCACCGCATGCCGCTGCCGCGGGGGAGGAGGAGTTCGTGTTCGCGTCCACCGTGACCGGCGGGCGGGTGCCGCGCGAGTACGTGCGGGCGGTCGAGGCGGGCTGCCGGGACGCACTGGTCGAGGGACCGCTCGGCGGCCACCCGGTGACCGGGGTGCGGGTCACGCTGACCGACGGTGCCACCCATCCGAAGGACTCCTCGGAGATGGCCTTCCGCACGGCCGGCCGCTTCGCCCTCCAGGAGGCGCTGCGGGCGGGCACGATGCAGCTGCTGGAGCCGGTCGTCGAGGTCACGGCGACCGTGCCGGAGTCTTGCGTCGGCGGCGTGCTGGGCGATCTCGCGGCCCGCCGCGGCCGGGTGTCGGGTTCGGTCGCCCAGGCGGGCGGCACGGTCGTCTCGGCGACGGTGCCGCTGGCCGAGCTGTTCGGCTACGCAGGGGCCCTGCGCAGCCGGACGCAGGGCCGCGGGGTCTTCACCGCACACCCCCGCGGCTACGCCCCGGCCCCGCCCCGCTGAACGGGCGTGCCCCCTCTCCCTCCGGCCGGGGGAGGGGGCGCCCCTTCGCGCCCTGGGTCCGCGACCGCCGGCGGCTCCGGGCGGAAAAAGGGCCGCCCGGGGCGGCACCCCGGGCCTACGGGGGCGCCGCCCCGGGCGGCGGGACGTTTCTGCAAGTGTGCGGACAAAGCCGGGCGCTAGCCCTCTTCGTGCTGGACCGCCCGCCTGGCGTCGGCGTCGAGCACACCCCAGCCGATGAGCTGCTCGGTGAGGACCGACGGCGACTGGTCGTAGATCACGGCGAGGGTACGGAGATCGTCCTGCCGGATCGACAGCACCTTGCCGTTGTAGTCGCCGCGCTGGCTCTGGATGGTGGCCGCGTAGCGCTGCAGCGGCCCGGCCTTCTCCGGCGGGACCTGGGAAAGGCGCTCGAGGTCGAGCACGAGCTTCGGCGGCGGCTCTGCGGCCCCGCCGGGAGTCGTACCCGGCAGCAGTTCCTGCACGGGCACGCCGTAGAAATCGGCGAGCTCGGCGAGGCGCTGCACGGTCACGGCACGGTCGCCGCGCTCGTACGACCCCACGACCACTGCCTTCCAGCGGCCCTGGGACTTCTCCTCGACACCGTGCAGAGAAAGGCCCTGCTGCGTGCGGATGGCGCGGAGCTTGGCTCCGAGCTGTTTGGCGTAATCGCTGGACATATGGCTCCCCGGACGGAAACTCGGTGACTCACTGTGAGGTTACGCAGCGTAATCCGTGCTAGTCAAGCCGAAAGGGTCCGACCGGTCCCTGACCTGGGCGGTCTGCGGCACCTGATACCGTGAAGCCGTACCCAAGACGTCCTTTAACGCCCGTCCCGTGAGGCGGGGAAGGAGGTCCCCGGCCCATGGTCGAAGACCGCACGACAGCAGAATCGCAGGACCGCCCGGTGCTCGAAGCACCCGACATCGCCCGCGTCCTGACCCGCATCGCCCACGAGATCGTCGAACGCGCCAAGGGCGCCGACGACGTGGTGCTGCTCGGAATCCCCACCCGAGGGGTCTTCCTGGCCCGCCGGCTGGCCGGCAAGCTCGCCGAGATCACCGGCCGCGAGGCCGCCGTCGGCTCGCTCGACACCACCATGTACCGCGACGACCTGCGGCTGCACCCGCCGCGGGCGCTGGCGACGACCGACATCCCCGGCGACGGCATCGACGGCCGGCTGGTCGTCCTGGTCGACGACGTGCTCTTCTCCGGCCGCACCATCAGGGCCGCCCTCGACGCGCTCAACGACATCGGCCGCCCCCGCGCGGTGCAGCTCGCCGTCCTGGTCGACCGCGGCCACCGCGAGCTGCCGATCAGGGCCGACTACGTCGGCAAGAACCTCCCGACCTCGCAGCGCGAGACCGTCAAGGTCCTGCTCACCGAGAACGACGGACGCGACAGCGTCCTGCTCGGCCAGCGGGATCCCGGCGCGCGCGCCGGCACGGCAGCGGACGACTAGCCCGGCCCCGGCAGGACCCCGCACGGGGTCCTGCGCCGCCGCATGCCCTCCGCCCGCCCCGCCAGGCCCCAGCACCCCCCGGAGACCCCGATGAAGCGCCACCTGATCTCGGCCGCCGACCTCACCCGTGACGACGCCCTGCTGATCCTCGACACCGCGGAGGAGATGGCCCGCGTCGCCGACCGGCCGATCAAGAAACTGCCCACCCTGCGCGGCCGCACCGTCGTCAACCTGTTCTTCGAGGACTCGACGAGGACCCGCATCTCCTTCGAGGCGGCGGCCAAGCGGCTGTCCGCCGACGTGATCAACTTCTCCGCCAAGGGCTCCTCGGTCTCCAAGGGCGAGTCCCTGAAGGACACCGCGCTGACCCTGGAGGCGATGGGCGCCGACGCCGTCGTCATCAGGCACCACTCCTCCGGCGCCCCGCACCGGCTGGCCACCTCCGAGTGGATCAACGCCTCCGTCGTCAACGCGGGCGACGGCACCCACGAGCACCCCACCCAGGCGCTGCTCGACGCCTTCACCATGCGCCGCCACCTCTCGGGCGTCGGCCGCGACCTGGACGGCCGCCGGGTCACCGTCGTCGGCGACATCCTGCACAGCAGGGTCGCCCGCTCCAACGTCCTGCTGCTGACCACCCTCGGCGCCAGGGTCACCCTGGTGGCCCCGCCCACGCTGCTGCCGATCGGCGTCGAGCAGTGGCCCTGCGAGGTGTCGTACGACCTCGACGCCGTGCTCGCCAAGTCCGACGCGGTGATGATGCTGAGGGTGCAGCGCGAGCGGATGAACGCCGCCTACTTCCCCACCGAGCGCGAGTACGCCCGCCGCTACGGCCTCGACGGCCAGCGGATGGCGGTACTGCCCGAGCACGCCATCGTCATGCACCCCGGCCCGATGAACCGCGGCATGGAGATCACCGCGGAGGTCGCCGACTCCCCGCGCTGCACCGCGGTCGAGCAGGTCGCCAACGGCGTCAGCACCCGGATGGCGGTGCTCTACCTGCTGCTCGGCGGCTCGGAGCCGGCCATCAGCACCGACCGATCCGACAGCGCCCGCACCGAGGAGAGCAAGTAATCATGAGCGACACCCTGATCCGCGGGGCGAAGATCCTCGGCGGCGAAGCCCAGGACGTGCTGATCGGCGGCGGGACCGTGACCGCGGTGGGCACAGGCCTCGAA
Organism: Streptomyces sp. NPDC049040; assembly: GCF_043197715.1. Taxonomy (NCBI): domain Bacteria; kingdom Bacillati; phylum Actinomycetota; class Actinomycetes; order Kitasatosporales; family Streptomycetaceae; genus Streptomyces; species Streptomyces sp. NPDC049040. The sequence continues at coordinate 385,843 of NZ_JBICTO010000003.1, read as the reverse complement.
GCGCCCGGCGCCACGGTCGTGGAGGCCGCCGGCCACATCCTGCTGCCCGGCCTCGTCGACCTGCACACCCATCTGCGCGAGCCCGGCCGCGAGGACTCCGAGACCGTGCTCACCGGCACCCGCGCCGCCGCGGCCGGCGGCTTCACCGCCGTGCACGCGATGGCCAACACCTTCCCGGTCGCCGACACCGCGGGCGTCGTCGAGCAGGTCTGGCGGCTCGGCCGCGAGTCCGGCTACTGCGACGTCCAGCCGGTCGGCGCCGTCACCGTCGGACTGGAGGGCAGGCAGCTCGCGGAGCTCGGCGCGATGGCCGACTCGGCCGCCCAGGTGCGGGTCTTCTCCGACGACGGCAAGTGCGTGGACGACGCCGTCATCATGCGCAGGGCCCTGGAGTACGTGAAGGCCTTCGACGGGGTCGTCGCCCAGCACGCCCAGGAGCCGCGGCTCACCGAGGGCGCCCAGATGAACGAGGGCACCGTCTCCGGCGAGCTGGGCCTGACCGGATGGCCCGCGGTCGCCGAGGAGTCGGTCATCGCCCGCGACGTGCTGCTCGCCGCGCACGTCGGCTCCCGGGTGCACATCTGCCACCTGTCCACCGCCGGCTCCGTCGAGATCGTCCGCTGGGCCAAGTCCAAGGGCTGGGACGTCACCGCCGAGGTCACCCCGCACCACCTGCTGCTGACCGACGAGCTGGTCCGCTCCTACGACCCGGTCTACAAGGTCAACCCGCCGCTGCGCACCGAGGCCGACGTCATCGCGCTGCGCGAGGCGCTCGCCGACGGGACCATCGACTGCGTCGCCACCGACCACGCCCCGCACCCGCACGAGGACAAGGACTGCGAGTGGGCCGCGGCCGCCATGGGAATGGTGGGCCTGGAGACCGCGCTGTCCGTGGTCCAGCACACCATGGTCGACACCGGCCTGCTGGACTGGGCGGGCGTCGCCGACCGGATGTCCGCCCGCCCCGCCGCCATCGGCAGGCTCGCCGGGCACGGCCGCCCGATCGCCGCCGGCGAGCCCGCGAATCTGGTGCTGCTCGATCCCGCATACCGTGGAGTCGTCAATCCCGCGGGCTTCGCCTCCCGCAGCCGCAACACCCCCTACGCGGGCCGCGAGCTGCCGGGCCGCGTCGTCGCCACCTTCCTGCGGGGCCACGCGACGGTCATGGACGGGAAGCTCACATGACACCTCGGACACAGCTCGCAGCCGCGCTCGCCGCAGCACAGGACGGCGGGAAGCACTCGGCGAAGGTCACCGACTGGACCGACAGGATCGGCTGGATCGTCGGCCTGCTGCTGGTCGTCGGCCTGGTCTACTGGCTGATGCGGCAGGGCTGGCAGTGGCGCCGCACCCTCCAGGGCGGCCTGCCCGCCCTCCCGCAGGCCCCCGAGGCCGCGGGCCCCGCCCTGCTCACGGCGGACGGCCGCTACCACGGCAGCACCACCGCGGGGCAGTGGCTCGACCGGATCGTCGCCCACGGCCTCGGCGTCCGCAGCAGGGCCGAGCTGACCCTCACCGAGCAGGGCCTCGACGTGGACCGCACCGGCGCCCCCGGCTTCTTCGTGCCCGTCGCCGCCCTGCGCGGCGCACGGCTGGACAAGGGCATCGCGGGGAAGGTGCTCACCGAGGGCGGCCTGCTGGTCGTCACGTGGGAGCACGGCGGCACCCTCATCGACTCCGGCTTCCGGTCCGACCGGGCCGCCGACCACCCCGCGTGGGTCGAGCAGATCAACCGGCTCAGTGGCGACAGCGTCGTCGCCTTCACCGGCACCAGGCCGGGCACAAGGCAACACGAGAAGGAAGGCGCACAATGACGACCTCCACCCGGGCGGCCACGACGCCCGCCGTACTCGTCCTGGAGGACGGCCGCTCCTTCCGCGGCCGCGCCTACGGAGCGGTGGGGGAGACCTTCGGCGAGGCGGTCTTCTCCACCGGCATGACCGGCTACCAGGAGACGCTGACCGACCCCTCGTACCACCGGCAGGTGGTCGTCATGACCGCCCCGCACGTCGGCAACACCGGCGTCAACGACGAGGACCCCGAGTCCTCGCGCATCTGGGTCGCGGGCTACGTCGTACGCGACCCCGCGCGCGTCCCGTCCAACTGGCGCTCCCGGCGCTCCCTCGACGACGAACTCGCCGCGCAGGGCGTCGTCGGCATCAGCGGCATCGACACCCGCGCGCTGACCCGGCACCTGCGCGAACGCGGCGCCATGCGGGTCGGCATCTTCTCCGGCGACGCGCTCGCCGACGAGGACGCCCTGCTCACCCGGGTCCTGCAGGCCCCCGAGATGACCGGCGCCGACCTGTCCGCCGAGGTCGCCACCGAGCAGCCGTACGTCGTCCCCGCCATCGGCACCAAACGCTTCACCGTCGCCGCCCTCGACCTCGGCATCAAGGGCATGACTCCGCGCCGGATGGCGGAGCGCGGCATCGAGGTGCACGTCCTGCCCGCGACCGCGACCGTCGAGGACGTCTACGCGGTCGCCCCGGACGGCGTCTTCCTGTCCAACGGCCCCGGCGACCCCGCCACCGCCGACCTCAGCGTCATCCAGGAGGTGCTGGCGCGCAGCACCCCGCTGTTCGGGATCTGCTTCGGCAACCAGCTGCTGGGCCGGGCGCTCGGCTTCGGCACCTACAAGCTCAAGTACGGCCACCGCGGCATCAACCAGCCCGTGCAGGACCGCAGCACCGGCAAGGTCGAGGTCACCGCGCACAACCACGGCTTCGCCGTCGACGCCCCGCTCGACCGCGTCAGCGACACCCCCTACGGGCGCGCCGAGGTCAGCCACGTCTGCCTCAACGACCAGGTGGTGGAGGGGCTGCGGCTGCTCGACCGGCCCGCCTTCAGCGTGCAGTACCACCCCGAGGCCGCCGCGGGCCCGCACGACGCCGCGTACCTGTTCGACCGCTTCATCGAGCTCATGGAGGCCCAGCGTGCCTAAGCGCACCGACATCCGGTCCGTTCTGGTCATCGGCTCGGGTCCGATCGTCATCGGCCAGGCCGCCGAGTTCGACTACTCCGGCACCCAGGCCTGCCGGGTGCTGAAGTCCGAGGGCCTGCGGGTCGTCCTGGTCAACTCCAACCCGGCCACGATCATGACCGACCCGGAGATCGCCGACGCCACCTACGTCGAGCCCATCACCCCCGAGTACGTCGCCAAGATCATCGCCAAGGAGCGCCCCGACGCGCTGCTTCCCACCCTCGGCGGCCAGACCGCGCTGAACACTGCGATCTCGCTGCACGAGGACGGCACCCTGGCCGAATACGGCGTCGAGCTGATCGGCGCCAACGTCGAGGCCATCAACAAGGGCGAGGACCGCGAGCTGTTCAAGGGCGTGGTCGAGGCCGTCAAGGCGAAGATCGGCCACGGCGAGTCCGCCCGCTCGGTGATCTGCCACTCCATGGACGACGTGCTGGCCGGCGTCGACACCCTCGGCGGCTACCCCGTCGTGGTCCGCCCCTCCTTCACCATGGGCGGCGCCGGCTCCGGCTTCGCCCACGACGAGGAGGAGCTGCGCCGTATCGCGGGCCAGGGCCTGACCCTCTCACCGACCACCGAGGTGCTGCTCGAAGAGTCCATCCTCGGCTGGAAGGAGTACGAGCTGGAGCTGATGCGCGACAAGCACGACAACGTCGTGGTCGTCTGCTCCATCGAGAACTTCGACCCGATGGGCGTCCACACCGGCGACTCCATCACCGTCGCGCCCGCGATGACGCTCACCGACCGCGAGTACCAGAGGCTGCGCGACATCGGCATCGCGGTGATCCGCGAGGTCGGCGTCGACACCGGCGGCTGCAACATCCAGTTCGCCGTCAACCCCGACGACGGCCGGATCATCGTCATCGAGATGAACCCCCGGGTGTCCCGCTCCTCGGCGCTGGCGTCCAAGGCCACCGGCTTCCCGATCGCCAAGATCGCCGCCCGGCTCGCCGTGGGCTACACGCTCGACGAGATCCCCAACGACATCACCGCGAAGACCCCGGCGTCCTTCGAGCCCACCCTCGACTACGTGGTCGTGAAGGTGCCGCGCTTCGCCTTCGAGAAGTTCCCCGCCGCCGACGCGACCCTCACCACCACCATGAAGTCCGTCGGCGAGGCGATGGCCATCGGCCGCAACTTCACCGAGGCGCTGAACAAGGCGCTGCGCTCGCTGGAGAAGAAGGGCTCGCAGTTCGACTTCGTCAGCCCGGTCGGCGACAAGGCCGGACTGCTGGCACTGGCCGCCGTCCCCACCGACGGCCGGATCAACACCGTGATGTCCGCGATCAGGGCCGGCGCGACCCAGGAGGAGGTCTTCACCGCCACCAGGATCGACCCGTGGTTCGTCGACCAGCTCTTCCTGATCCACGAGCACGCCGAGGCGCTGGCCGCCGCCGACCGGCTCGAACCCGAACTGCTCGCCGACGCCAAGCGGCACGGCTTCTCCGACGCCCAGATCGCCGGCATCAGGGGCCTGCGCGAGGAGGTCGTCCGCGAGGTGCGGCACGCGCTCGGCATCCGCCCGGTCTACAAGACCGTCGACACCTGCGCCGCCGAGTTCGCCGCCGACACCCCGTACTTCTACTCCTCCTACGACGAGGAGAGCGAGGTCGCGCCCCGCGGCAAGCCCGCCGTGATCATCCTCGGCTCGGGACCCAACCGGATCGGCCAGGGCATCGAGTTCGACTACTCCTGCGTGCACGCCTCCTTCGCGCTGCACGACGCCGGGTACGAGACCGTGATGGTCAACTGCAACCCCGAGACCGTCTCCACCGACTACGACACCTCCGACCGGCTCTACTTCGAGCCGCTCACCCTGGAGGACGTGCTGGAGATCGTGCACGCCGAGACCCTGGCGGGACCCGTCGCGGGCGTCATCGTGCAGCTCGGCGGCCAGACCCCGCTCGGCCTCGCCCAGGCGCTCAAGGACAACGGCGTGCCCGTCGTCGGCACCTCGCCCGAGGCCATCCACCTCGCCGAGGACCGCGGCGCCTTCGGCCGGGTGCTGGCCGAGGCCGGACTGCCCGCGCCCAAGCACGGCACCGCCACCTCCTTCCCCGGCGCCAAGGCCATCGCCGACGAGATCGGCTACCCGGTGCTGGTGCGGCCCTCGTACGTGCTCGGCGGCCGCGGCATGGAGATCGTCTACGACGAGACCCGTCTGGCGTCCTACATCGCCGAGTCCACCGAGATCGGTGCCGACCGCCCGGTCCTGGTCGACCGCTTCCTCGACGACGCCATCGAGATCGACGTGGACGCCCTCTTCGACGGCCAGGAGCTCTACCTCGGCGGCGTCATGGAGCACATCGAGGAAGCCGGCATCCACTCCGGCGACTCCGCCTGCGCGCTGCCGCCCATCACGCTGGGCGGCCACGACATCAAGCGGCTGCGCGCCTCCACCGAGGCCATCGCCCGCGGTGTCGGGGTCCAGGGCCTGATCAACATCCAGTTCGCGCTGGCCGGTGACATCCTCTACGTGCTGGAGGCCAACCCGCGCGCCTCCCGCACGGTGCCCTTCACCTCCAAGGCGACCGCGGTGCCGCTCGCCAAGGCCGCGGCCCGCATCTCGCTCGGCGCGACCGTCGCGGAACTGCGCGCCGAGGGCATGCTGCCCGCCACCGGCGACGGCGGGACCCTGCCGCTGGACGCACCGATCTCCGTCAAGGAGGCCGTGCTGCCCTGGAGCCGCTTCCGCGACGTCCAGGGCCGCGGGGTCGACACCATCCTCGGCCCCGAGATGCGCTCCACCGGCGAGGTCATGGGCATAGACGCCGTCTTCGGCACCGCCTACGCCAAGTCGCAGGCCGCCGCGTACGGGGCGCTGCCCACCAAGGGGCGCGCCTTCGTCTCGGTCGCCAACCGCGACAAGCGCGCGCTGATCTTCCCGGCCCGCGCGCTGATCGAGCACGGCTTCGAGATCCTGGCCACCTCGGGCACCGCGGAGGTACTGCGCCGCAACGGGATCCCGGCGCGGGTCGTGCGCAAGCAGTCGGAAGGGGTCGGGCCCGCCGGGGAGCCGACCGTGGTGACCCTCATCCACGAGGGCGAGGTCGACCTGATCGTCAACACCCCCTTCGGCACCGGGGGCAGGCTCGACGGCTACGACATCCGTACGGCCGCCGTGGCCCGCGGCGTCCCCTGCCTGACCACGGTCCAGGCGCTGGCGGCGGCGGTGCAGGGCATCGATGCCCTGACCTCCGGCGGTATCGGGGTGTGCTCCCTGCAGGAGCATGCTGCCCGGCTGACCGCCAGCCGCGCGGAGTAGCGCAACCGGGCGGAGCGGCCGTGCCGTTCCGCCTGCGGCAGGGGGGCCTCGGGATGGGGTTCGCGGCCGCGGAGCGGCGGCGGGCGGTCGGTGCCCCGCGGCCGGGTCGGTGGCCGCGAGGGCCGGGCCCTCCGGCGCGGGCAGCCGGCGGCTCGCGGGGCGGCCCGGTCGGCTACGGACCGCCGGCCGGGCCGCCCGGCTCCGCGCAGCTCTGCCCGCGGGGCTTTGCCTCGGGGCGGACCCTGCCGGTGCCCCGGCGAACGCGGGGGATGGAAACCGGTGGGAAGCCGGAAGGCACGAGACAAGGCGAGGGCATGTACGAGCTGTTTTTCCGGCTGGTCTTCCGGAGGATGGACGCCGAGAAGGCACACCACCTGGCCTTCAGGTGGATCCGGGTCGCCGCCCGGGTCCCCGGGGTGCGGGCGCTGGTGAGAGCCGTGGCTGCCCCGCGGCGGGCAGCCTTGCGGATCGTCGCCTTCGGGCGGGAGATGAGCGGCCCCTTCGGCCTCGCCGCCGGCTTCGACAAGAACGCCGTCGCGATCGACGGCATGTCCATGCTCGGCTTCGACCATGTCGAGATCGGCACCGTCACCGCGCAGCCGCAGCCGGGCAACCCGGCCCCGCGGCTCTTCCGGCTGGTGGAGGACCGCGCGCTGATCAACCGCATGGGGTTCAACAACGACGGGTCCGCCGCGGTGGCCGCCCGCCTCGGCGCGCGCCGTACCGTCTTCCCGACCACCGTCGGCGTCAACATCGGCAAGACGAAGGTCGTCCCCGAGGACGAAGCCGTACAGGACTACGTCGCCTCGGCCGAGCGGCTCGCCCGGTACGCCGACTACCTGGTCGTCAACGTGTCCTCCCCGAACACCCCGGGGCTGCGCAACCTCCAGGCCACCGCGGCCCTGCGGCCGCTGCTCGCGGCCGTGCGCGAGGCCGCCGACCGCACGGTCACCGAGCGCCGGGTGCCGCTGCTGGTCAAGATCGCGCCCGACCTCGCGGACGGCGACGTGGACGCGGTCGCGGACCTCGCCGTGGAGCTGGGGCTCGACGGCATCATCGCCACCAACACCACGATCGCCCGCGACGGCCTCGGCCTGACCGCGGACCCGGCGAGGACCGCGGAGACCGGCGGCCTGTCGGGCGCGCCCCTGAAGGACCGCTCGCTGGAGGTGCTGCGGCGGCTGTACGCCAGGGTCGGCGACCGGATCACCCTGGTCGGCGTCGGCGGGGTGGAGGACGCCGAGGACGCCTGGCAGCGCATCCTGGCTGGTGCCACCCTCGTACAGGGCTACAGCGCCTTCATCTACCGCGGGCCCTTCTGGATGCGCGCGGTCCACAAGGGCCTCGCCGCCCGGCTGGCGGCGAGCCCGTACGCCACCCTCGCCGACGCCGTCGGCGCCGACACCAGGAAGGCCACCTCATGACGACCGAGCACCCGGAGCCCTTCGGCGCGCGGCTGCGCCGCGCCATGGACACCCGCGGGCAGCTGTGCGTGGGCATCGACCCGCATGCCTCGCTGCTGGCCGACTGGGGCCTCGGCGACGGCGTCGCGGGCCTGGAGCGCTTCACCATGACCGTGGTGGAGGCGCTGGGGGAGCAGGTCGCGGTCTTCAAGCCGCAGTCCGCGTTCTTCGAGCGCTTCGGCTCGCGCGGCGTCGCCGTCCTGGAGCGTGCGGTGGCCCAGGCGCGGCAGGCGGGCGCGCTGGTGCTGATGGACGCCAAGCGCGGCGACATCGGCTCGACGATGGCCGCGTACGCCGCCACGTACCTCGACAAGGACTCGCCGCTGTTCAGCGACGCCCTCACCGTCAGCCCCTACCTCGGCTTCGGCTCGCTGCGCCCCGCGCTCGACGCGGCGCGGATCTCGGGCGCCGGCGTCTTCGTGCTGGCCCTGACCTCGAATCCGGAGGGCGCCCAGGTGCAGCGTGCCAGGGCAGCCGACGGCCGGCAGGTGGCGCAGCTGATGCTCGACGACATCAGGGCGGAGAACGCCGGCGCGGACCCGCTGGGCTCGGTCGGCGCAGTCGTCGGCGCGACCCTCGGCGAGGCCGGCGCGGGCCTGGCGGTCAACGGTCCGCTGCTGGCCCCCGGCGTCGGCGCCCAGGGCGCGACGCCCGCCGACCTTCCCGGCGTCTTCGGCGATGTGCTCGGCAATGTGCTGCCGAGCGTGAGCCGCGGGGTGCTCAGGCACGGTCCCGACCCGCGCGCGCTGCGCGAGGCGGCGCTCCGATACGCCGACGACGTGCGAAGGGCCTTCGGCGGGGGCTGAAGCGATCTTCCGAAGGCCGGAAGGGCGGGGCAATAGTGCGGTAATACCCTCCGGTAATACGGTCGAATACCGAACCGAAAAAGGGCCGCTTTCAACCACCTGCGGGATTGGGCCTGCGAGCTGTTCCGCTTTGTCCCAAATATCCCCTCGGATCAAGGCTGACCAGGACTTTTCGACTGTTCTCGCTGACTTGAGCCGTCCGGACCGCTAGTCTCCGACAGGAGCGCGCAGTTCACCCGCGCGGCTCTTCGTTCCGCAGGTGCGGGGCGAGTGTGTTTCACACGGTCCATATCCGATTGCTCTACATCCGAGGTGACGTAGGCGTGGCTCTTCCGCCCCTTACCCCCGAACAGCGCGCTGCCGCGCTCGAAAAGGCCGCCGCGGCTCGCCGGGAGCGCGCCGAGGTCAAGAACCGGCTCAAGCACTCCGGCGCCTCCCTGCACGAGGTCATCAAGCAAGGCCAGGAGAACGACGTCATCGGCAAGATGAAGGTCTCCGCCCTGCTCGAGTCCCTTCCCGGTGTCGGGAAAGTGCGCGCCAAGCAGATCATGGAACGGCTCGGCATCTCCGAGAGCCGGCGAGTGCGCGGTCTTGGCTCGAACCAGATCGCGTCCCTGGAGCGCGAGTTCGGCGGTACGCCCGCCTGAGGTCCCGGCACGTCCGGGAACCAGGGATAATCGCTCCATGAGCTCTGCAGTCTCCCGGGGGGCCACCCGCCCCCTCGCTTCGCAGGGGGCCGCCCCGGCCCCCCCGGTCAGACGTCCGCGGCTGACCGTGCTCTCCGGCCCCTCGGGGGTCGGCAAGAGCACGGTCGTCGCCCATCTGCGCACGGTGTACCCCGAGGTATGGCTCTCGGTGTCGGCGACCACCCGCAAGCCGCGCCCCGGCGAACAGCACGGTGTGCAGTATTTCTTCGTCGACGACGACGAGTTCGACAAACTCGTCGCCAACGGCGAACTGCTGGAGTGGGCCGAATTCGCCGGCAACCGCTACGGCACGCCCCGCCGTGCGGTACTCGACAAGCTCAGCGCCGGGGAACCCGTGCTGCTGGAGATCGACCTCCAGGGCGCCCGGCTGGTCCGCGAGTCGATGCCCGACGCGCATCTGGTCTTCCTCGCCCCGCCCAGCTGGGACGAGCTGGTGCGCCGGCTCACCGGCCGCGGCACCGAGTCGCCCGAGGTGATCGAGCGGCGGCTGGCCGCGGCCCGGATCGAGCTGGCGGCCGAGTCCGAGTTCGACCGGACCCTCGTCAACACCTCCGTCGAGGACGTGGCGCGTGAGCTGCTAGCCTTGATGGAGATTGTCTGAACCATCTGTGTTCGTCCTTGCCGGCGCGGTCCTGGCCGGCATCATCCAATCAGTAGGGGTAGGTAGAGCGTGTCCTCTTCCATCACCACGCCCGAGGGCATCATCAACCCGCCGATCGATGAGCTGCTCGAAGCCACCGACTCGAAGTACAGCCTGGTGATCTACGCGGCCAAGCGCGCCCGCCAGATCAACGCGTACTACTCCCAGCTCGGTGAGGGCCTGCTGGAGTACGTCGGCCCCCTGGTGGACACCCACGTCCACGAGAAGCCGCTCTCGATCGCGCTGCGCGAGATCAACGCGGGTCTGCTGACCTCCGAGGCCGTGGAGGCCCCCGCGCACTGAGCCCCGCGCTCGTACGACATCCCGTACGGCACTTCGTACGGCATCACACCACAGGCCCGGCGGCGCGACCGCCGGGCCTGTGGTGTGTCATGGGACGAGCGGTTCCTTCGACACCGGCGGGAGAGACGATGACGCGCGAGGCTGACGGCGGGCACGTGGCGCAGGGCAGGCCACGGGTGGTGCTCGGGGTGGGCGGCGGCATCGCCGCGTACAAGGCCTGCGAGCTGCTGCGCCGGCTCACCGAGTCGGGACACGACGTCACGGTGGTGCCCACCGACTCGGCGCTGCACTTCGTCGGCGAGGCCACCTGGTCCGCGCTGTCCGGCCACCCCGTCTCCACCCGGGTCTGGGACGGTGTCCACGAGGTGCCGCACGTCAGGATCGGGCAGCACGCCGACCTGGTGGTCGTCGCGCCCGCCACCGCCGACCTGCTCGCCAGGGCCGCGCACGGCCTGGCCGACGACCTGCTCACCAACACCCTGCTCACGGCCCGCTGCCCGGTGGTCTTCGCCCCGGCCATGCACACCGAGATGTGGGAGCACCCCGCGACCCAGGAGAACGTCGCCACCCTGCGGCGCCGCGGCGCCGTGGTGGTCGAGCCCGCGGTGGGCCGGCTCACCGGTGTCGACACCGGCAAGGGCAGGCTGCCCGACCCGGCCGAGATCCACGAGGTGTGCCGCCGGGTCATGGCCCGCGGGGACCAACCGCGGGACCTGGCGGGACGCCATGTGGTGATCAGCGCGGGCGGCACCCGGGAGCCCCTCGACCCGGTCCGCTTCCTCGGCAACCGCTCATCGGGCAAGCAGGGCTACGCGCTGGCCCGTACCGCGGTGGCCCGCGGCGCCCGGGTGACCCTGGTCGCCGCCAACACCTCGCTGCCCGACCCGGCGGGCGCCGACGTGCTGCCGGTGGGCACCGCGGCCCAGATGCGCGAGGCCGTGCTTGCGGCCGCCGCCGACGCCGACGCGGTCGTGATGGCCGCCGCGGTGGCCGATTTCCGCCCCGCGGCCTACGTCACCGGCAAGATCAAGAAGAAGGACGGCGAGGAGCCCGCCCCGCTGGCCCTGACCCGCAACGCCGACATCCTCGCCGAGCTGTCGGCCGACCGGCCGCGCGCCGGCCAGGTGGTCGTCGGCTTCGCCGCCGAGACCGACGACGCGCTCGCCAACGGCCGCAGGAAGCTCGCCCGCAAGGGCTGCGACCTGCTGGTGGTCAACGAGGTGGGGGAGCACCGCGCCTTCGGCAGCGAGGACAACGAGGCGGTGGTGCTCGGCGCGGACGGCAGCGAGACCGGGGTGCCGTACGGGCCCAAGGAGGCGCTCGCCGACACGGTGTGGGACCTGGTCGCGGCCAGGCTTCCGGCAGGCGCAGAACGGAAATCCCCCGGTCGGGCGTAACGAAACGGGCAAATCACCCTATAGGGTACTTCTGCGGGTCCGATCGTCGTACCACGGGACCCGCCGGGGCGGGAGTCGGCATATCCAAGGAACGAGATGCCGTGTCCGCCCGCGCGACGCGACCGATAAACTGGCCGCGGAGTGCCGGGCGCAGCCCTGTGCACTCCGCCAAGATTCAGCCAGCAGCCGCTGCAACCCCAGGGAGCGATGTGTCCCGCCGCCTCTTCACCTCGGAGTCCGTCACCGAGGGCCACCCAGACAAGATCGCTGACCAGATCAGCGACACGATCCTCGACGCACTCCTGACGGCCGACCCCGCATCCCGGGTCGCCGTGGAGACGATGATCACCACCGGCCAGGTGCATATCGCGGGCGAGGTGACGACCACCGCGTACGCGGACATCGCCACCCTGGTGCGCAACAAGATCCTCGACATCGGCTACGACTCGTCCAAGAAGGGCTTCGACGGCGCCTCCTGCGGCGTCTCGGTGTCCATCGGCGCACAGTCCCCCGACATCGCCCAGGGCGTCGACACCGCCTACGAGAAGCGGGTCGAGGGCGCCGAGACCGACGACGAGCTCGACAAGCAGGGCGCGGGCGACCAGGGCCTGATGTTCGGCTACGCGTCCGACGAGACGCCCGAGCTGATGCCGCTGCCGATCACCCTGGCCCACCGGCTCTCCAGGCGCCTCACCGAGGTCCGCAAGAACGGCACCATCCCGTATCTGCGCCCCGACGGGAAGACCCAGGTCACCATCGAGTACGACGGCGACAAGGCGGTCCGGCTCGACACCGTCGTGGTCTCCTCGCAGCACGCCTCGGACATCGACCTGGAGTCGCTGCTCGCACCCGACATCCGCGAGTTCGTGGTCGAGGTCGAGCTCAAGGCACTCCTCGACGACGGCATCAAGCTCGACACCGAGGGCTACAAGCTGCTGGTCAACCCCACCGGCCGGTTCGAGATCGGCGGCCCGATGGGTGACGCGGGCCTGACCGGCCGGAAGATCATCATCGACACCTACGGCGGCATGGCCCGCCACGGCGGCGGTGCCTTCTCCGGCAAGGACCCGTCCAAGGTCGACCGCTCCGCCGCCTACGCCATGCGCTGGGTCGCCAAGAACGTCGTCGCCGCCGGGCTCGCCGCCCGCTGCGAGGTCCAGGTGGCCTACGCCATCGGCAAGGCCGAGCCCGTCGGTCTCTTCGTCGAGACGTTCGGCACGGAGAACGTCGACGTCGAGAAGATCGAGCAGGCCATCGGCCAGGTCTTCGACCTGCGCCCGGCCGCGATCATCCGCGACCTCGACCTGCTGCGGCCGATCTACGCCCAGACCGCCGCCTACGGCCACTTCGGCCGCGAGCTGCCCGACTTCACCTGGGAGCGCACCGACCGCGTCGACGCGCTCCGCACCGCCGCGGGCATCTGAGACAGCCCCTGGCCCCGCACGCCGTTCCCCGCCCCCGACCGGCCCGCCCCTCGCGAGAGGGGGGCTCTCGGCGGCGCGGGGAACCGCGTCCGGCCGCCCTGGCACCGGCAGGCCGCGCGGTGCCAGGGCGGCCGGTGACGGACCCGGGGTTGTCGGACGGGTCTGTAAGAATCGGACGGTGAGCGACGAAGACCCCCCTGCGGCCGAGCAGCTCGCTCTGATCCGCGCCACCGCGCGCAAAGCCAAGCCGCGGACCTGGCGCGGAGCGCCCCTGGCCGAAGGGCTGCCCGTCGCCCGCGTCCTGGTGGACAAGGGGCTGCTCCACCTCGACCAGTTCTTCGACTACGCGGTCCCGGCCGCGATGGACGCCGACGCCCGGCCGGGCGTCAGGGTCCGCGTCCGGTTCGGCGCCCGGGTCGTCAAGGGACGCCGTGAAGGCGGCACCCTCCATGACGGCTTCATCGTCGAGCGCCGCGCGGAGAGCGACTACGCGGGCCCGCTCGCCCCGCTGGCCCAGGTGCTGTCCGCCGAAGTCGTCCTGCCCCCGGCGCTGCTCGCCCTGTGCCGCCAGGTCGCCGACCGCTACGCGGGCGCCCTCGCCGACGTCGTCCAGCTCGCGGTGCCGCCCCGGATGGCCCGCGCCGAGCGCGACCCCTCGCCCGAGCCGCTGCCCGCGCCCACCGCCCCAGAACCAGGCAGCTGGACGCGCTACGCCACCGGACCCGGCTACCTCCAGGCCCTCGCCCGCGGCGACACCCCCCGGGCCGTGTGGCTCGCCCTGCCGGGGCCGCACTGGCCCGCGGAACTGGCCCGGGCCATGGCCGCCACCCTCGCCTCGGGGCGCGGCGCCCTCGCCGTACTGCCCGACGGGCGCTCCGTGGCCCGGGCGGACGCCGCCCTGACCGACCTGCTCGGCGACGGCCACCACGTCATGCTCACCGCCGACGCGGGGCCCGAGGAGCGCTACCGCCGCTGGCTCGCGGTCAGCCGCGGCGCGGTCCGCGCGGTCGTCGGCACCCGGGCGGCGATGTTCGCACCCGTCGCCGACCTCGGCCTCGTCGCCCTCTGGGACGACGGCGACTCCAGCCACGCGGAACCGCACGCCCCGCAGCCGCACGCCAGGGACGTGCTGCTGCTGCGGGCCGCCGAGGAACGCACCGCCTTCCTGCTCGGCGGCCTCACCGGCACCGTCGAGGGGGCCCAGCTCGTGGACAGCGGCTGGGCGCTGCCGCTGGCCGCCGCCCGCGAGGAGGTACGTGCCGCGGCCCCGCTGATCCGTACCGTCGGCGACGCCGACCAGGCAAGGGACGCCGCCGCCCGAGCCGCCCGGCTGCCGTCGCTCGCCTGGCAGGTCACCCGCGACGCCCTCGCCCACGGCCCGGTCCTCGTCCAGGTGCCCAGGCGCGGTTACGTGCCGAGGCTCGCCTGCGACTCCTGCCGTGCGGCGGCCAGATGTGCCGCCTGCGCGGGCCCGCTTGAGCTGCGGGAGCAGGGCGGCACACCCTCCTGCGGCTGGTGCGGCCGGCCCGCGGCGGACTGGCACTGCCAGGAGTGCGGCGGGTTCCGGCTGCGGGCCCAGGTGGTGGGTGCCCGGCGCACCGCGGAGGAGCTGGGCCGGGCCTTTCCCCGGGTGCCGGTGCGGACCTCGGGGCGCGACACCGTGCTGGCCTCGGTCGGCTCCGCCCCCGCGCTCGTCATCGCCACACCCGGCGCGGAGCCGGTGGCGGACGGCCCCGGCTACGCCGCCGCGCTGCTGCTCGACGGCTGGGCCCTGCTCAGCAGGCCGGACCTGCGAGCCGGCGAGGAGGCGCTGCGCCGCTGGGCGGCGGCCGCGGCGCTGGTGCGTCCCGCGGGGGAGGGCGGCACCGTGCTGGTGCTCGCGGAACCGACGCTGCGGCCGGTGCAGGCGCTGGTGCGCTGGGACCCGGCGGGGCACGCCGTGCGGGAGCTGGCCGAGCGGGCGGAGCTGCGCTTTCCGCCGGTGTCGCGGATGGCGTCCGTCAGCGGTCCCGCGGCCGCGGTGGCGGAGCTGCTCGCGCTGGTACGGCTGCCGCCGGGTACGGATCAGCTCGGCCCCGTCCCGACGCCGTCCGGCGGGGAGCGCCTGCTCCTGCGGGTGCCGCCGGGAAACGGGACGGCGCTGGCCGCGGCGCTCAAGACCGGCCAGGTCGCCCGGGCGGCGCGCGGCGGCGGCGACCCGGTCGCCGTCCGCCTGGACCCGACGGACATCGGCTGACGGCTGTCCCATGGTGCCTGGCGGATCGGCGTGCGGCGGCAGACGCGGTGCATCGCAAGACGGTGGGGGCACCTCCGTGATCGTCCCCTCGGGCCTGGTCCTGCCGCCGGCGTCCGCCGCGTCGCGCGGCCCGGTCTCGTCTCCTGGCCGACCGGCCGCCCGCGGGAGGTGTTCAGCCGTTGCGCGGGCTGGGCAGCACGGGATCCGCGGGCATCGAGCGGGCCGCCGGCACCGTGGGCGCCGAGG
Source organism: Streptomyces sp. NPDC049040 (assembly GCF_043197715.1). Classification (NCBI taxonomy): domain Bacteria; kingdom Bacillati; phylum Actinomycetota; class Actinomycetes; order Kitasatosporales; family Streptomycetaceae; genus Streptomyces; species Streptomyces sp. NPDC049040. The sequence goes on along the minus strand of NZ_JBICTO010000003.1, from coordinate 370,373 downwards.
GGATCGGCTCCTCCTCGGAGGCGACCGGGGGCGCCGCCGGCCGCCGGCCGCCGTAGCGGCGGTGCACCGCCTGCTTGGTCACCCCGAGCGCGGAGCCCACCGCGTCCCACGAGAAGCCGAGGGAGCGGTCGAACTCGACCGCGGCCGTGACCAGCGTCTCGACACTGTCCCGCAGCTCCTGCGCGAGCCGCACGGTGGGCGCGGGAGCGCGGCCGTAGACCACGAAGCCGGCCGTGGGGCCGCTGCGCCGCGGCCGGTACACATTGCCCAGCTGTGCGGTGAGGGTCCGCAGCGCATCCACCTGCCGGCGGACTTTCTCGATGTCCCGCACCAGCAGGTGCAGACTTGCCCGCGCCTGGGCGTCAGGGGTTGCGTGGTCGGGCATCGACAGGCCTCTCCAACCGACGGTGACATGGGTCAAACTCTCTTGACCAACGCGCCACCGGCCCTCGGAGTCACGCCCCGGGGGCGTGCGGGTGGGTGTGCACCCCCTGGCGCGGGCCGAACTAGAATCGGCAGTCGTCCCCCGTCCGGCAGGAGAAACGCCACGTGACCGTCAAGCCCATCCGCCTGTTCGGCGACCCGGTGCTGCGCACGGCGGCGCTGCCGGTCACGACGTTCGACGCGGAATTGCGCACCCTGGTCAGGGACTTGACCGAGACGATGCAGGCCGCCCCGGGCGCGGGTCTCGCCGCGCCGCAACTGGGGGTGTCGCTGCGGGTGTTCACGTACTTCGTGGACGGCGAGCTCGGGCATCTGATCAACCCGGACCTCACGCTGACCGAGGAGGAGCAGGATGGCCCCGAGGGCTGCCTGTCGCTGCCGGGCCTGATCTACGACTGCCGGCGGGCGTACGGCGTCGTCGCCCGCGGAGTCGACATGTACGGCGAGCCGGTCACGGTCGAGGGGACGCAGCGGCTCGCCCGCTGCATCCAGCACGAGACCGACCACCTGGACGGCATCATCTTCGTCGACCGGCTCGACCCCGAGCAGCGGGCCGCCGCCATGCTGGCGATCCGCGAGGCCGAGTGGGCGGGGGAGCCCGCGCCGCAGGTCAGGATCTCCCCGCACGGCACGTCGGGCCGTGCGCTGTGACACCGTCGATCCGAGAGGCACACCCCGCACGATGAAGCTCGTCTTCGCCGGCACCCCCGAGGTCGCCGTACCCGCGCTCGACGCCCTGATCGCCTCGGGACGGCACGAGGTCGCCGCCGTCGTGACCCGGCCCGACGCCACGGCCGGCCGCGGGCGCAGGCTCGTCGCCAGCCCCGTCGCCGAACGGGCGGCGGCCGCCGGGATCGAGGTGCTCAAACCGGTCAGGCCGCGCGACGAGGACTTCCTCGACCGGCTGCGGGAGATCGCCCCCGACTGCTGCCCCGTCGTCGCCTACGGTGCGCTGCTGCCGAAGGTCGCGCTCGACGTGCCCGCCCGCGGATGGGTCAACCTGCACTTCTCGCTGCTGCCCGCCTGGCGGGGCGCCGCACCGGTGCAGCACTCGGTGATGGCCGGTGACGAGGTCACCGGCGCGTCGACCTTCCTGATCGAGCAGGGGCTCGACTCCGGGCCGGTCTACGGCGTCGTCACCGAGGAGATCAGGGCCGCGGACACCAGCGGCGACCTGCTCGGGCGGCTCGCGGTCAGCGGGGCCGGGCTGCTGGTGGCCACCATGGACGGGATCGAGGACGGGCGGCTCACCGCGAGGGAGCAGCCCGCCGAGGGGATCACCGTCGCGCCCAAGATCACCGTCGAGGACGCGGCCGTCGACTGGAATGCGCCCGCGCTGCGCGTCGACCGGCTCATCAGGGGCTGCACCCCGGCCCCCGGCGCCTGGACCCTGATCGGCGGTGAGCGCCTCAAGCTCGGCCCCGTCGTGCCGGTGCCCGACCGGACCGACCTGGCCCCCGGCGAGCTGTCGGTGGGGAAGAACGCGGTGCACGTCGGCACCGGCAGCCACGCGGTGCTGCTGGGCGAGGTGCAGGCGCAGGGCAAGAAGCGGATGGCCGCCGCCGACTGGTCCCGCGGCACCCACCTGCCGGCCGGCACGGTGCTGGGGCATTAGGCCCGAGCCCACGACGTAGGCTGGCGAGGGGTTCGAGGACGAGGATGCGGAGCACATTGAACGCGAAAGACCGGCAGCGCCGCCCGCAGGGCACACCGTATCGGCGCCCGCAGAAGGACCCGGTGCGGGTGCTCGCGTTCGAGGCGCTGCGGGCCGTCGACGAGCGGGACGCGTACGCGAACCTCGTCCTGCCGGGGCTGCTGCGGGCCGCGGAGCGCGAGGCGGCGGACAAGGGCCGCGAGTTCGACCGGCGCGACGCGGCGCTCGCCACGGAGCTCGTCTACGGGACGCTGCGGCACCAGGGGACGTACGACGCGGTGCTCGCCGCCTGCGTGGACCGGCCGCTGCGCGAGGTCGACCCGCCGGTCCTGGACGTGCTGGCGCTCGGCGCGCACCAGTTGCTCGCGACCAGGATCCCCCCGCATGCGGCGGTCTCGGCGACCGTCGACCTGGCGCGTGTGGTGCTGGGGGAGGGCCGGGCGCGCTTCGTCAACGCCGTGCTGCGCCGGGTGGCGGCACAGGACCTGGACGGCTGGCTCCAGCAGGTGGCGCCGCCGTACGAGGAGGACGCGGAACGGCATCTCGCCGTCGTCCACTCGCACCCGCGCTGGGTCGTCTCCGCGCTGTGGGACGCGCTCGGCGGCGGGCGGGCCGGCATCGAGGACCTGCTGGCCGCCGACAATGAACGGCCCGAGGTCACCCTCGTCGCCCGGCCCGGCAGGGCGACCGCGGCGGAGCTCGCCGCCTCGCTGCCGGACGGCGCGACCGAGCCGGGCCGCTGGTCGCCGTACGCGGTGCGCCTCGCCGAGGGCGGCGACCCGGCCGCGGTGCCCGCGGTACGGGAGGGCCGGGCCGGCGTCCAGGACGAGGGCAGCCAGCTGGTGGCCGCGGCGCTGGCCGCGGTGCCGGTCGAGGGCCGCGACGAGCGGTGGCTCGACGGGTGCGCGGGACCCGGCGGCAAGGCCGCGCTGCTGGCCGGCCTCGCGGCCGGCCGCGGCGCCGTGCTGGTCGCCGCGGAGAAGCAGCCGCACCGGGCGAGGCTGGTGGCCCGCTCGCTGGCCGGCAACCCCGGCCCCTACCAGGTGGTCGTGGCCGACGGCACCCACCCGGCCTGGGCGCCGGGATCCTTCGACCGGGTGCTCGTCGATGTGCCCTGCACGGGCCTGGGGGCACTGCGCCGCCGGCCCGAGGCGCGGTGGCGGCGCCGCGAGGAGGAGGTGAAGGGCTTCGCGCCCCTGCAGCGGGGGCTGCTCGCCGAGGCGGTACGCGCGGTGCGGGTGGGCGGCGTCGTCGGCTACGCCACGTGCTCGCCGCACGGGGCCGAGACAAGGGCCGTCGTGGAGGACGTACTCGCCCGTACGGAGGGGGTCGAGTGGGTCGACGCGCGCCCCTTCATGGCTGGCGTCCCGGCCCTCGGTGACGGCCCCGACATCCAGCTCTGGCCCCACCTCCACGGCACCGACGCGATGTACCTGGCCCTCCTCCGCCGCACCGGCTGAACCCCCGGGGGGCCCGCGAGGGTTGACCCCCGGCGGCGGGAGAGCCGCCCCCGACGACGGGGGCACGCTCGTCCCCCGCCGCCGGGGACCGGGCTAACGCCCGGCGCGAGCCAACCGGCTGGGAAGCCAGACCCGGTCCCCCAGGTCCAGGGTGATCGCGGACACCAGCACCGACCGCACGACGAACGTGTCGAGCAGCACCCCGAAGGCCACGGCGAAGCCGATCTCGGCGAAGCCGACGACCGGCAGGGTGCCGAGTACGGCGAAGGTGCCGGCGAGCACCAGGCCGGCCGAGGTGATGACGCCGCCGGTGGCGGCGAGCCCGGTGAGCACCCCCTCCCGGGTGCCGAGCTCCACGCTCTCCTCCCGGATCCGGGTCATCAGGAAGATGTTGTAGTCGATGCCGAGGGCGACCAGGAAGACGAAGACGAAGAGCGGGAAGGCGGTGTCCTCACCGGCGTAGCCGAAGACGTGCCGGAAGACGATCGAGCTGACGCCGAGCGCCGCCGCGAAGGACAGCACCACCGTGCCGATCAGTATCAGCGGCGCGACCAGCGCCCGCAGCAGCACCGCCAGGATGAGCAGCACCACCAGCAGGATCAGCGGGATCAGCAGCTTGTTGTCCCGGGTGGACGCGCGGGCGGTGTCCTTCTGGACCGCGGTGCCGCCGCCGACCTTGGCGTCGGCGCCCTTGATCTTGTGCAGGGTGCTGCGCGCCCGGTCCACGGTGTTGCCCGCAGCCTTGCTGTCCGGCCGGTCGGTGAGGGTGGCCTCCAGGTAGACCAGGCCGTTTTTCTGCGCGGTGACCCCCGGCGGTGTGCCGACGGAGGCGGGCACGACACCGGGGACCGAGCGGAGGGCGGACGTCACCTGGGCCGCGGAGCCCGCGTCGGCGACGACGACCATCGGCTGGCCGCCGCCGGCCTGGAAGTAGCGGTCCTGGACGCGCTGTCCGACGACGGAGTCGGGCGTGTTGGTGAAGGTGTCCGCGCCGGCGAGACCGTCCGCCTTGAGGGAGAACAGGCCGAAGGCGAGGGCGCCGAGGATGACCACGGTCGTCACCCACACGGTGCGCGGCCGGCGGTTGATCCGCTGCCCGATCCGCGCCCACACCCCGGTGCGGGTCGGCTCATCGGTGCCGACGTGCGGGACGACCGGCCAGAAGACCCAGCGGCCGACGATGACCAGCAGCGCGGGGAAGAGCGTGACCATCGAGATCAGCGCCACCGCGACACCGATCGCGGCAACGGGGCCGAGGCCGGAGGTGGAGTTCATGTCGGCGGCCAGCAGGCACAGCATGCTCAGCGCGACGGTGGCGGCGCTGGCGATGACCGCGGGCCCCGCCCGGTGCATGGCGAGCGCCATCGCCTCGTGCCGGTCCTCGTGGCGGCGCAGCTCCTCCCGGTAGCGGGCCACCAGCAGCAGCGCGTAGTCCGTACCCGCGCCGAAGACCAGCACGGTGAGGATGCCCGCGCTCTGGCCGTTGACGACCAGGCCCGCGTGCCTGGCCAGCAGGTAGATCAGCGCCTCCGCGGTGAAGAGGGCCGCGACCACGGAGAGCACCGGCAGCAGGAGCAGGCTGAGGCTGCGGTAGGTGATCAGCAGGATCACCACGACGACCCCGAGCGCGGCGTAGAGCAGGGTGCCGTCGATACCGGCGAAGGCCTTGCTGGAGTCGGCGGCGTAACCGCCGGGTCCTGTGATGTTGACCTGGAGCCCGCCGGCGTCCTTCTTCGCGGTGGCCCGCAGGTCGTCCACCGCGTCCTGGAGCGAGGTCCAGCCGCTCTCGTCGACGGTGATCGGCACGATCACCTGCGCGGCGCGGGGCGAGTTCTTCCGGTCCAGCTGGGGTCCGGCGGCGCGGCTGCCGACGATGCCGTGCGCGGTCATCGCGCGCATCGCGTCGGTGTTCCTGCCGATCGTGGTGACGTCGGCCGGGGTGAGCCCGCCGGAGCGGGTGAAGACGATCACCGCCGGGGCGGATTCGGGGACGAAGTCCTTCTGGAGCTGCACCACCTTCGTCGACTCCGCCTTGCCCGGCAGCCAGCTCGCGGCGTCGTTCTTCTCGGCGTCCATGAGCTTCTGCGCCAGCGGCGCGAGCGCCACCAGCACGATCAGCCACAGGACCAGAACGACCCACTTGCTGCGCCGCCCGCACACCAGGTGTGCCATTCGTCCAGCGTTGCCCGCCATCTGCGAGATCCCCCATGGTCCGCTCGGTGGTGGCCCCCGTGCTCCCCGTACCTGTTCGGGCAGCGGCCAGGGAACAGCATGGCACCCGTGTTCGGTTCGCGCGCGGAGGCTCCGGGATGCGTGTGCCGCTGATCGTCCGGCGCATCGCGCGGGGCGGGACCGGGTTTTCCCGCGGGTCGGTGATCTGGTTTGCTGGGGCGTATGAGTGTGCAGATCAGCCCCAGCATCCTTGCCGCGGACTTCGCCAGGCTCGCCGAGGAGGCGAAGGCCGTCGAGGGCGCGGACTGGCTCCATGTCGACGTGATGGACAACCATTTCGTGCCCAACCTGACGCTGGGTCTGCCGGTGGTGGAGTCGCTGCGGAAGGCGACAGGAACCCCGCTCGACTGCCACTTGATGATCGAGAACCCGGACCGCTGGGCGCCGGCGTACGTCGAGGCGGGTGCCTCTTCCGTGACCTTCCACGCCGAGGCGGCCGCCGCCCCGGTCCGCATCGCCCGGGAGATCCGCGCCAAGGGGGCCCGCGCCTCGATGGCGCTCAGGCCCGCGACACCGATCGAGCCGTACGAGGACCTGCTGCCGGAACTCGACATGCTGCTGATCATGACGATCGAGCCGGGCTTCGGCGGCCAGGCGTTCATGGACATCATGCTGCCGAAGATCCGCCGCACCCGGGCGCTGATCGACAGGCACGGCCTCGAGCTGTGGCTCCAGGTGGACGGCGGGGTGTCGGCCGAGACCATCGAGCGCTGCGCGGAGGCCGGCGCGGACAACTTCGTGGCCGGCACCGCGGTCTACGGCGCGGACGACCCGGCGGCGGCGGTACGCGCGCTGCGCGAGCAGGCCGCCGCGGTCCACGGCCACTGACCGCGGGCCCGGGGCTACGCGCCCGTAACCCCCGGCGTCTGCGAGGATGAACGCGGAGCCGATCAGCTGGGCAACTGGGGAGAACCGACGTGAGCACAGGTCGCACGCACGTGCGCATGGGCCCCGGAGAGATGGTCCAGGCAGCGGCGATGGCACGTCGCTTCTACCTTGAGGGCAAGTCCAAGATCCAGATCGCCGAGGAGTTCGGGGTCAGCCGTTTCAAGGTGGCCCGGGTGCTGGAGACCGCGCTCGAACGCGACCTGGTCAGGATCGAGATCCGGGTCCCCGCCGAGCTGGACGCCGAGCGCTCCGACGCCCTGCGCGCGCACTACGGCCTGCGGCACGCCGTCGTCGTGCAGACCCCGTCCGACCAGGCCGACGCGCCGGACCCGGAGAACCTGGGCGCGGTGGCCGCGGGCCTGCTCGGTGAACTGGTCACCGACGGCGACGTCCTCGGCCTTGCCTGGGGCCGCTCCATCATCACCATGGCCAACGCCCTCGACCGGCTCGCCCCCTGCACCGTCGTCCAGCTCACCGGCGTCTACGACGTGGGCACCACGGAGCGCGGCTCGGTCGAGGCGGTGCGGACCGCGGCGGCCGTCTCCGGCGGCGAGGCGCACCCGCTGTACGCACCGATGGTCCTCGCGGACCCGGCCACCGCGGCCGCGCTGCGCGCGCAGAGCGGTATCGCCGCGGCGATGGGCTATTTCGACAAGGTGACCGTCGCGGTGGTCTCGGTCGGCTCGTGGGAGGCGGGGGTCTCCACCGTCCACGACGCGCTCACCGACGCGGAGCGCGAGCACTACGCGGGGCTCGGGGTGGCCGCCGAGATGTCCTCCCACCTGTTCGACTCGGCCGGCCGCCGGGTGGGCCGCGACCTCGGCGAGCGCTGCATCACCATCGAGGCGGACCGGCTGCGCCGCATCCCCGAGGTGCTGGCCATCGCGGGCGGGACGCGCAAGGCCGCAGCGATCGACGCGGTGCTGCGCTCGGGGCTGGTCACCAGCCTGGTCACCGACACCGCGGCGGCCGAGCAGCTGCTGCGCTCCACGACGGCCGCCCCCCGCCCGGCCCTGGACCGCGCGGACCCCGACGGGTCCTGAGCGCCCCGCGGAGCCCGGGCGCGCTGCCGCGCCGCGGGTGATCGGCTGTGGCAGCATCGGCGCATGCTCGTGCTCGACCTGACCGGTGTCGACGACCGGCAGGCGTTCATGGATCGGTGCTCCGCCGACCTGGGCCTGCCGGAATGGTTCGGCCGCAACTGGGACGCCCTCGCCGACTGCCTCACCGATCTGTCGTGGTGGCCGGCCGAGTCCGGCGGGCGCCGGCTGCATGTCCGCGGCTGGCGGGATTTCGCGTCGGCGCTGCCGCGCGAGTGGCGGATCGTGAAGGACATCCTGCGGGACGCCGAACTCTTCTGGCGGGACACCGACACCGAGCTGACGGTGGTCCTGGAGGAATGAACAGCCGGCGGTGGCCAAGAGCGGGACGTTCATCCGTAGGCACCGCAGGTCCGCCCGTGCAAATATGAAGTACGTGCGTTTCCTCAATGATGTTCAGCCTCCGTACGACCTGACGTACGACGACGTGTTCATGGTGCCGAGCCGCAGCGCGGTCGGCTCCCGCCAGGGGGTGGACCTCAGGTCCCCCGACGGGACAGGCACCACCATCCCGCTGGTGGTGGCCAACATGACCGCCATCGCCGGCCGCCGCATGGCCGAGACCGTGGCCCGCAGAGGCGGCCTGGTCGTCATCCCGCAGGACATTCCGATCGACGTCGTCGCCGATGTCGTCGCCTACGTCAAGCAGCGCCATCTGGTGCTGGACACCCCGATCACGCTGGCCCCCGGCCAGACCGTCGCCGACGCGCTGTCCCTGCTGCCCAAGCGGGCGCACGGCGCCGGCGTGGTGGTCGAGGACGGCCGCCCGGTCGGTGTGGTCACCGAGTCCGACCTGACCGGCGTGGACCGCTTCACGCAGCTGTCCGAGGTGATGTCCGCCGACCTGCTGGTGCTGGCCGCCGACATCGACCCGCGGGACGCCTTCAACCGGCTGGAGGACGCGCACCGCAAGCTCGCCCCCGCGGTGTACGCCGACGGCCGGCTGGCCGGCATCCTCACCCGTACGGCCGCGCTGCGCGCCACGCTCTACGAGCCCGCGGTCGACGCCGAGGGCCGGCTGCGGATCGCCGCCGCCGTCGGCATCAACGGCGACGTGGCGGGCAAGGCCGCCCAGCTGTTCAAGGCCGGGGTGGACACCCTGGTGGTGGACACCGCGCACGGCCACCAGGAGTCGATGATCGCCGCGGTCCGCGCGGTCCGCGACCTGGACCCCGCGGTGCCGCTGGTCGCGGGCAACGTGGTGGCGGCGGAGGGCGTGCGCGACCTGGTCGAGGCGGGCGCCGACATCGTCAAGGTCGGAGTGGGCCCTGGCGCGATGTGCACCACCCGGATGATGACCGGGGTGGGCCGCCCGCAGTTCTCCGCCGTGCTCGAATGCGCCGCGGAGGCCCGAAAGTACGGCAAGCACGTGTGGGCGGACGGCGGTGTGCGGCACCCGCGCGACGTCGCGATGGCGCTGGCGGCCGGCGCGTCCAACGTGATGATCGGCTCCTGGTTCGCCGGCACGTACGAGTCCCCCGGCGATCTCCAGCAGGCCGCGGACGGGCGGCTGTACAAGGAGTCCTTCGGGATGGCGTCGGCCCGCGCGGTCCGCAACCGCACCAGCGACGAGTCGGCTTACGACAGGGCCCGCAAGGGGCTCTTCGAGGAGGGCATCTCCACCTCGCGGATGTTCCTCGACCCGGTGCGGCCGGGCGTGGAGGACCTGATCGACTCGATCATCGCGGGGGTGCGCAGCTCGTGCACGTACGCGGGTGCCGGGTCGCTCGCCGAGTTCGAGCGCAATGCGATCGTCGGCATCCAGAGCGCCGCGGGATACGCCGAGGGCAAGCCCTTGCACGCCAGCTGGCAGTAGCCGGAGGTAGCGTCGGGGCTCGTGCCGCTGAACGAACTCGACGAACGCATCGTCCACGCCCTGGCCGTCGACGCCCGCCGCTCCTACGCCGACATCGGCGGCGAGGTGGGCCTGTCCGCGCCCGCCGTCAAACGCCGGGTCGACCGGCTGCTGGCGGCGGGGGCGATCACCGGCTTCACCGTACGGGTCGACCCCGCCGCGCTCGGCTGGCAGACCGAGGCGCTGGTGGAGCTGTACTGCCGCCACAACACCTCGCCCGCCGACATCAGGCGCGGCCTGTCCCGCTACCCCGAGGTGGCGTCCGCCTCGACGGTGACCGGCGAGGCGGACGCGGTGGTGCAGGTCTTCGCCGCCGACGTGCGGCACTTCGAGCAGGTGCTCGAACGCATCGCGGGCGAGCCGTTCGTGACCCGTACGAAGTCGGTGCTGGTCCTCTCGCCGCTGCTGCGCCGCTACGGCGCCGGCAGCCCCGAGTGATCCGACCTGCGGTTTTACCGAGCCGTGGCGAGGTTTGGGTTTTTTGTCCGACTTCCTAGGTTTTGTCGGAACCTCCCGGGTAATCCGTTCATTGACCGTTCCCAGGTCACGGCAGCCCCGAGGAGGCGACATGATCACGCGCGAACAGATACCCCAGGTGGTGGGCCATCCGGTCCATGACGCCGAAGGCAAGAAGGTCGGCGATGCCAAGCACATGTACCTGGACGACAGCTCCGGAAACCCCGAGTGGGTGACGGTCAAGACCGGGTTCTTCGGCAGCAACGAGACCTTCGTGCCCACCCGTTCCGCGCGGCTGGTCCAGGACCATCTGGAGGTGCCGTACCCCAAGGAGAAGATCAAGGGCGCGCCCAACGTGGACATCGACTCCGGTGGCCACCTGTCGGTCGAGGAGGAGCAGCACCTCTACCGCTACTACGGCCTGGAGAGGACCGGCGGCAAGGACATGTCCGCCGAGAAGTCCGCGGGCGCGGCCGGAGCAGCGGGTGCGGCAGGGGCTGCGGCGGGCGCCGGCACCGCGCGGGGCGCGAAGTCCGGCGAGGGCGGCGGCGAGGGGACCGGCATGGACAAGTCCGCCGCCGGTACGGGTACCGGCGCCGGCTCCGGTGCCGCCTACGCGGCCGGCCGCACCGGCTCCGCGGAACGCCTGGGCGCGGGCGACATGGAGTCCGAGGGCGAGGCGATGACCCGCTCCGAGGAGGAGATGCACGTCAAGGTCGAACGCCATGCCTCGGGGAAGGCCAGGCTGCACAAGTACGTCGAGGTCGAGGAGGTCGAGCAGACCGTGCCGCTGCGGCACGAGGAGGTCACCCTCGAACGCGAGCCGCTCAGCGCGTCCGACCGCGAGGCGATGCGCTCCGGCGCGGAGATCAGCGAGGCGGACCAGTACATGACGCTGCACGAGGAGAGCCCCGTGGTGGAGACGGAGGTCGTCGCCAAGGAGCGGGTGCGGATGCACGTCGAGGAGCACGTCGAGCAGAAGAAGGTGCACGGGCGGGTCCGCAAGGAGCGGATCGAGGCGGACATGGAGGGGCCGAGCGATGCGGTCCCGGGCGGGGACACCCCGACCCGTGGCGGTCGGCCCGACCGCTGACCCCCATCGCGTGCAGCGGCGCCCGGCCCTCCTCCCGGAGGCTCCCGGGCGCCGCGCCTTTGCTCCGCCGCCCCCGCCCCGATCCGGGCGGGGGCGTTCGCCTGCTCGGCAGGCGGGTAGCCCCGGGTGCCCGGCGGGGCATCCGGCCGTCCGCGACCGCATGGGCGCAACGAATCGCCGGGAAAGCCGGACAAGACGCAACGGATCACCATGTGAGGCGCAATGTTCCGGCCTTCCGCCCGCGCGGCGCGGCGATTACCGTCGGATCAGTCCCCGAAACAGCGCGCTGACCAGCAGAAAGAGGCCTCCTTGCGGATCGCGATAGCCCAGGGAATCGCCCCGGGAACCGACGCCCTGGACGCCGCTGCGGCGGAAGCGGCCGAACGCGGCGCCCGGCTGCTGCTCACGCCCGAGCTGTCGCTGACCGGATACGCCGGCGGCCTGCGCGGCGCCCCGCCCGTGGCGGGAGCCGAGGAGATCGCCGCCCGGCACCGCGTCGCCCTGGTCATCGGCGGTCCCGAGCGGGAGGGCGGCGCCGTCTTCAACACCGCCCGCCTCATCGGCCCGGACGGCGCCGTCCTGGCCTCCTACCGCAAGACGCACCTCTACGGAGAGCAGGAGCGCGCCGCCTTCGCCCCTGGCGCGGAGCCCGTCGTGCAGGCCGACCTCGACGGCCTCAGGATCGGCCTGCTGATCTGCTACGACGTGGAATTCCCCGAAGCCGTCAGGACGCACGCCCTGGCCGGCACCGAACTGCTTGCGGTCCCCACCGCGCTGATGCGGCCCTACGAGTTCGTCCCTCGGGTCCTGATACCGGCACGGGCGTACGAGAATGGCCTGCACATCGCCTACGCGAACCGCTGCGGCCCCGAGGGCGAGCACGACTTCGCCGGGCTGAGCTGCCTGGCGGGCCCCGACGGGGAGGTGCGGGCCCGCGCTGGGGCGGGCCCGGAACTGCTGCTCGCCGACGTCGACCCCGCACGCAACGCCGCGGCGCGGGCCGCCACGCCCTATCTGGCCGACCGCCGCCCCGACCTCTACCGCACCATCGCCAGGAGCACCCGCACATGACGTCCGTGCCCACCGCCGTCCACGACGAGCAGCACATCGCGGCGCAGGCCGAACCGCCCATCACCATGTTCGGCCCCGACTTCCCCTACGCCTACGACGACTTCCTCGCGCACCCCGCGGGCCTCGGCGCCGTGCCCCCCACCGAGCACGGCACCGAGGTCGCGGTGATCGGCGGCGGCCTGTCCGGCATCGTGACGGCGTACGAGCTGCTCAAGATGGGCCTGCGGCCGGTCGTCTACGAGGCCGACCGGATCGGTGGCCGGCTGCGTACGGTCGGCTTCGACGGGTGCGACCCGGGACTGACCGCCGAGCTGGGCGCGATGCGCTTCCCGCCGTCATCCACCGCCTTCCAGCACTACGTGGACCTGGTCGGCCTGGCCACCAGGCCGTTCCCCAACCCGCTGGCGCCCTGCACCCCCTCCACGGTGGTCGACCTCAAGGGGGAGTCGCACTACGCAACCTCCGTGGAAGACCTGCCAGAGGTCTACCACCAGGTCATGCACGCCTGGAACGCCTGCCTCGAGGACGGCGCCGACTTCTCCGCGATGCAGCGGGCACTGCGCGAGCGCGACGTGCCCGAGATCCGCCGGATCTGGTCGGCACTGGTCGAGAAGCTCGACAACCAGACCTTCTACGGCTTCCTCTGCGACTCACCGGCCTTCAAGTCCTTCCGGCACCGGGAGATCTTCGGGCAGGTCGGGTTCGGCACCGGCGGCTGGGACACCGACTTCCCCAACTCCATCCTGGAGATCCTGCGGGTCGTGTACACCGGCGCCGACGACGACCACCGCGGCATCGTCGGCGGCAGCCAGCAGCTGCCGCAGCGGCTGTGGGAGCGGGCCCCGGGCAAGGCCGTGCACTGGCCGCGCGGCACCTCGCTTGCCTCGCTGCACGGCGGCGAGCCGCGACCCGCGGTCACCGGGCTGCACCGCACCGCGGGCAACCGGATCACCGTCACCGACGCCACCGGCGACATCCGCTCGTACAAGGCGGCCGTCTTCACCGCGCAGTCCTGGCTGCTGCTGTCGAAGATCTCCTGCGACGACGCGCTCTTCCCGATCGACCACTGGACGGCGATGGAGCGCACCCACTACATGGAGTCCAGCAAGCTCTTCGTGCCGGTCGACCGGCCCTTCTGGCTCGACGAGGACCCGCGCACAGGCCGCGACACCATGTCGATGACGCTCACTGACCGGATGACCCGCGGCACCTACCTGCTCGACGAGGGCCCCGACCGGCCGGCCGCGATCTGCCTGTCCTACACCTGGTGCGACGACAGCCTGAAATGGCTGCCGCTGAGCGCGCACGAGCGGATGGAGGTCATGCTCAAGTCGCTCGGCGAGATCTACCCGGGCGTCGACATCAGGAAGCACATCATCGGCAACCCGGTGACGGTGTCATGGGAGAACGAGCCGTGGTTCATGGGCGCGTTCAAGGCCAACCTGCCCGGCCACTACCGCTACCAGCGGCGGCTGTTCACCCACTTCATGCAGGACGCGCTGCCCGCCGACCGGCGGGGCCTCTTCCTCGCGGGCGACGACATCTCCTGGACCGCGGGATGGGCCGAGGGCGCCGTGCAGACGGCGCTCAACGCGGTGTGGGGCGTCATGCACCACCTCGGCGGCGGCACCGACCCGCTGAACCCGGGGCCCGGCGACCGCTACGACGAGATCGCGCCCGTGGTGCTTCCCGAGGACTGACACCCGCCGCCGACCGGCGTCAGCAGCAGCCGCCCGATCAGGCCGACGCCCGCGTCCAGCCGGCTCACGCACTCGCCGTAGGCGTCCTCGGTGCCACGCAGCGCCCACAGCAGCCGGGCCGCCGACCAGGCGGCGTCCCTGGCCCTGGCCAGCGACCACGACCCGACCAGGTGCGTCAGCGGGTCGGCCGCCTCCAGCAGGTCGGGGCCGGGCATCAGCAGCTCCCTGACCTCCACCTCGATCGCGGTCAGCGCCTCGCCCACCCGGTCGAAGTCCCCTTCCAGGTCCTGCAGCCCGCGGCCGGTCGCCCGGCAGGTGTCCACCACCGCCAGCGGCAGGTCATGGCCCACATGGGCGTTGATCCCCGCCATCGCGAACTGGAGCGGCCGGATGCCGGTGTGGGCCCGCAGCCGCAGCAGCGGCCGCCAGCACGCGGGCGGGCGGCGGCCCGCCGCGTCGTCACGCACCGCGGCCAGATACCGCCCCGCGAACCGTACGGCCAGTTCTGCGGCCGCCTCCCGGTCCGCGAAGCCCCCGGCGGCCAGCCGCCGCCGCACCTCCTCGGTCACCGCGATGTACACCCGGTTGAACACCGCGACCCCGTCGTCGTGCGGCAGCCCCGTGTGCACCCCCCGCATCCGGTCGAGCACCGCACCCACGTCCGTCGTCATGCGCCCAGTCTTCCGGGGCGCGCCGGGTGCCCTGCGCGGCACGCCGGGCAGTGCGTCCGGATCAGGGGACCGGTACGCCCTGGATAGCCGGGCGCCGGCGACGCATGCTTGAAGGGTGGACCGACCAGAACTCGCCGATTTCCTGCGCCGCAGCCGCGACCGGCTGAACCCCGCCGATGTGGGCCTCGGCGGCGGTGCCAGGCGCCGCACCCCGGGCCTGCGCCGGGAGGAGGTGGCCCAGCTCGCCGGCATGTCCGTGGACTACTACACCCGGCTGGAGCAGGCCCGCGGCCCGCACCCGTCCCGGCAGATGCTCGGCGCGCTCGCCCGCGCGCTGCGGCTGACCGCCGACGAGCGCGACCACCTCTTCCACCTGGTGGGCGAGGAACCGCCGCGGGACACCACCGGCAGCGACCACGTACGCCCCGGCCTGCTGCTCGTCCTGGACCGGCTGCACGACACTCCCGCCCAGGTGGTCAGCGACATCGGCGACGTCCTGGTGCAGAACGCGATGGCCTCCGCCCTGCTCGGCGACGTCTCGACGCGCTCGCCCGAGATGCGCAACATCGCGCGCCGGGCCTTCACAGAACCCGGCGCCATGGACATCTTCCCGCCCGAGGACCACGAGACGCTGTCCCGCAGCCACGTCGCCCACCTGCGCGCGGTGCTCGCCGGCCGCCCCGACGACCCGCGCGCCGCCGGCCTGGTCGCGGAACTGCGGGCGGCCAGCGAGCTCTTCGATCGGCTGTGGGCCGAGCACGAGGTCGCGGTGCGCCGCTCCGACACCAAGCGCTTCCGCCACCCGGTGGTGGGCGACATGGAGTTGGACTGCGAGGTGCTGCTCAGCCCGGGGCGCGACCAGCGGCTGATCGTCTACACCGCCCGCCCCGGCACCGAGGCCTACGAGCGGCTGCAACTGCTGCGGGTGGTCGGCCTGCAGGACCTGACGGTCGGTTGACCGGCCGAGCGGGGTGGTCCCGACTCCCCTCAGGAGTAAGGGAGATGTCGGCGCGCCTGTGCCATGGCGTAATCCCGCGGAATGAATTGCCCGTTCCGGGCTCCCCGGTTGGCAGGACGCGCCGGTAACGTGGTGTCCGGTTCGGCGGGCGCGATTCCCCCGTGCGCGTCCGCCGGACTTCTGACCTGCCGCGATGTGACCACCCCAGCGGCACAGCCGCGCCCTGAGCCGACCGCGTGACCCGGCGGGCGCCTGCGGCTCGGCCGCCGGTGCCGCCCGCCTCCCCGCCCCTACGGTGAGGACGTCCCGCACCGTCGGCGGGCGGCGAGGAGCGTGGTCCATGGTGCGCGGTGTGGGCTGGACGGTGCACGGCGACGGCCGCAGCCCGGCACCGGGTGCGGTGGTCCGCCCCGACGAGCGGCTCAGCTGGGGCAGGACCCTCGGCCTCGGCGCCCAGCACGTGGTGGCGATGTTCGGCGCCACCTTCGTCGCCCCCGTCCTGATGGGCCTCGACCCGAACCTCGCCGTCCTGATGTCCGGCGTGGCGACCGTGCTCTTCCTGCTCGCCACGGGCGGCCGCGTGCCCAGCTACCTCGGCAGCAGCCTGGCCTTCGTCGGCGTGGCGGGCACCGTCCGCGCCCAGGGCGGCGACAGCGCCACCCTCACCGGGGCGCTGCTGGTGGTCGGAGCGGTGCTGCTCGGCTGCGGCCTGGCGGTCAGGGCACTCGGCCCGCGCATCGTGCACGCCGTACTGCCGCCCGCGGTGACCGGCGCCGTGGTGCTGCTGATCGGCTTCAACCTCGCCCCGGTCGCCACCGGGACCTACTGGCCGCAGGACCAGTGGACGGCACTGCTCACCCTGCTCTTCACCGGCTTCGCCCTGGTGGCGCTGCGCGGCTTCTGGGGCCGGATCGCGATCTTCCTCGGACTGCTCTTCGGCTACGGGATCTCCTGGCTCTTCGACCGGGTCTTCGGCCGGATCGGCGTCAGGCACACACCCGCGGGAGACACCGGCGGCCACTGGCGGCTCGACCTGCACGAGGTGGGCGGCGCCCCCTGGATCGGCTGGCCGAGCACCCACGCGCCCGCCTTCGACGGCTCCGCCGTCCTGGTCGCGCTTCCGGTGGTGATCGTGCTCATCGCCGAGAACGCCGGACACGTCAAGGCGGTGGGGGAGATGACGGGCCGCCGGCTCGACTCGGTCCTGGGCACCGCCATCGCCGCCGACGGCGGCACGACCGTCCTGGCCACCGCCTTCGGCGGACCCGCCACCACCACCTACGCGGAGAACATCGGCGTGATGGCCGCCACCCGGATCTACTCCACCGCCGCCTACTGGGCCGCGGCGGCCTTCGCGATCCTCTTCGGCCTGTGCCCCAAGTTCGGCGCCGTCATCGCGGCGATCCCCGGCGGGGTGCTCGGCGGCATCACGGTGATCCTCTACGGCATGATCGGCCTGCTCGGCGCCAGGATCTGGGTGGAGAACCGCGTCGACCTCGGCAATCCGCTGAACCTGGTGCCGATCGCCGGCGGCGTCGTGGCCGGCATCGGCAACGTGACGCTGCGGATCACGGACAGCTTCTCGCTGAGCGGCATCGCGCTGGGCACGATCCTCGTGCTGGCCGGCTACCACGCCGCGCGCCTGGTCGCCCCCGCCGAGCCGCGCCCCGAGGGGACGCCGGGCGACGGGTGACACCGGACCGGCTCCCACTCCGGTCGGGGCCACCCGCCTCCCGGCGGTTCTGGGGTCCGCCGTGCGGATCTCCGTGGCGTCCGGGGGGAGATCCACGACGGACCTAGTCGGCGGCGACGCGGGCCGGTGCGGGCGAGCCCGCCACCTTCACCGCGGCCGGCCTGACGACGCCCGCCCCCAGCACCAGCCCCAGCGTCAGCGCCGTGACCAGGCCGAAGGACACCGTCAGCGAACTGGCGCCGGCGATCCCGCCGATGGCGGCGGGAGCGATGAGCCCCGAGGTGTACGTGACGGTCGCGACACCCGCGATCGCCTGACTCGGATTCGGCCCGCTGCGCCCGGCCGCCGCGAAGCACAGCGGCACCACCACCGATATACCCACTCCGATCAACGCGAAGCCGGCGATGGCCGGGGCCGGCGCATGCGAGAGCACCACCAGCAGGCCGCCGGCGGTGGCGACCACCCCGCCGGTCCTGATCGCCGATACCGCGCCCAGCCGGCGCACCGCGAAGTCGCCGAGCAGCCGGGCGGTGGCCATCGTGCAGGAGAAGGCGGTGTACGCCAGCGCCGCGACCGCGGGGGAGGCGTTGGCGATGTCCCGCAGGTAGACCGCGCACCAGTCGGCGCTGCCGCCCTCGGCGAAGACCCCGCAGAAGCCGATCGCGCCGATCACCAGTGCCGTACGCGGCGGCAGCGCGAACCTCGGCGGCGCGTCCTCGTCCGCAGCCGGGTGCAGGTCGGGCACCCGGGCGCACACCAGGACGGCGGTCACCACCAGGACACCCGCCACCACTCCCAGGTGGACCCGGCCGTCGAGCCCCGCGTGCGCGGCCGGTACGCCGATCGCGGCGCCCGTCAGGGTGCCCGCGCTCCACATCCCGTGCAGCCCCGACATGATCGACTTGCCCTTGTGCTCCTCGACGGCCACTCCGAGGGCGTTCATCACCACATCCGCCATACCCGCGCTGCCGCCGAAGACCAGCAGCGACAGGCACAGCCACGGCAGCCCCGGCGCCAGCGCGGGCAGTGCCAGCGCCGCGCACCACAGGCCGAGCAGCAGCCGCAGCGCGGTCCGCGACCCGAGCTTGTGCATCAGCCGGCCCGCCAGCGGCATCGTCAGCATGGACCCGACCGCGGGGCACACCAGCGCGATGCCCAACGCGCCCGCGCTGAGCCCGAGATGGTCCTTGATCCACGGAATCCGGGTGGCGAAGGTGCCCTGCACCGCGCCGTGCACGGCGAAGGCCGTGGCGATCGCCAGATGGGCGGTGCGGACCTGGGCGGGCGACCACTTGGTCCCGGGAGCACTCGTCGTCATGGGGCGTAAACTATCAGGAAGCCTGCCTGAAAGTTAAGACGCTTACGGCCACCGGTCTGGAAGGATCGCCCGCATGACCGCCACCCGTGCGCTACCCGGCAGGAACGCGTCACCGCGTACGGCCAGGGCCATCAACGACCGGCTCGCCCTGCGCCTGCTCCAGGAGGAAGGGCCGCTCACCGCCGCGCAGTTGAAGGAACTCACCGGCATGTCCCGGCCCAGCGTCGCGGACCTGGTCGAACGCCTCCAGGACTCCGGCCTCATCGAGGTCGTCGGCGAATCCGGCGCCGCACGGCGCGGGCCCAACGCCCGGGTCTACGGCATCGTCGCCGACCGTGCGCACGTCGCCGGGCTCGACGTGCGCATCGACAGCATCGGCGTCGAGATCGCCGACCTCCTCGGGCGCACCCTCGCCACGGCCGAACTGGCCGTCCCGGCCGGAGCCGACCCGTCCGAGACCATCAGGAGCGGCGTCGACCTGCTCCTCGGCGTGGCCGGCCCGGTACCACTGCACACCGTCGCCTTCGGCGCGCCCGGCCTGATCAACCCGGCCACCGGGCGGCTCAGCACCACAGGCGAACTGCCCGCCTGGCACGGCGACTTCGTCGACGAGGTGGGCCGGCGGCTCGGGGTGCCGGTCCTGCTGGAGAACGAGGTCAACCTCGCCGCCATTGCCGAGCAGCGCTCCGGGGGAGCGGCGGCCGACGACACCTTCGTGCTGCTCTGGATCGGCGGCGGGGTCGGCGCCGCCCTCGTCCTCGAAGGGCGGCTGCGGCGGGGCAACTCCGGCGGAGCAGGGGAGGTCGGCTTCCTGCCGATCTCCGACACCGGCCGGCTTCCGACGTCCACGAACTGCGACGACGGCTTCCACGGGCTCGCCGGCAGCCGGGCCGTCTGCGCGCTGGCCCGCACCCACAAAATTCCCGTCGCCGGGTGCGACGCGGCGGCTGCCGCGGCCGCCGTGCTGGACGGCACCCCGCCCTTCCTCGACGAACTCGCCGAGCGGATCGCCGTCGGCGCGGCGGCGGTCTGCGCCGTGCTCGACCCCGGCCGGCTGGTCCTCGCCGGCGAGGTCGGCGCCGCCGGCGGGACCGACCTCGCGGACCGCGTCGCCGCCAGACTGGCCCGGCTCTCCCCGCTCAGGACCGAAGTCCGCCCCACCGCGGTGCCGTCCGGGCCCATCCTCAGGGGCGCCGTGATCACCGCCATGGACTCCGCCCAGGACGCCCTCTTCCCTCCCGCACCCTGAGGTCGCCTCCGGCGCTGGGTGCCCGCTGCGAGGGTGCCCTCGGGGGCGTCTGGCATTGCATCCCTCTGCCCCTGGCTCGCCCCTGCGGTGTGGGCGGCCTCCGGCGCTGGGTGCCTGCTGTGGGGGTGTCCCCGGGGGTGTGGCATTGCATCCCCTGTGCCGCCGGTTTCCCCCCGGCGTGAGGTCGCCTCCGGCGCTGGGTGCCTGCTGTGGGGGTGTCCCCGGGGGTGTGTGGCATTGCACCCCCTGCCACCGGCCCTGAACGACCGATCACGCCCGATTCCCGCGCCCGGGTGTTTCCCGGCGGCGGGTGGTCGGTGGCGGATCGTGCCGGAGGGGACGATCCGGGGGTGTCCCCGCAGGTCTGCGCGCGATTGCCGCTGGGACGTTCGGGAAGTGCCGTGGCGCGCAGGCCGAGGAGATACTCCCGGAGTGGCACCGACCCCACCCCCTGGACCAGGCGCCCCCGCTGGACCCGCGCCGGGGTGTTCCCCCGGCGGGTGGTCGGTGGCGGGTCCGGCCGGAGGGGATGATCCGGGGGTGTCCCCGCAGGTCTGCGCGCGATTGCCGCTGGGACGTTCGTGGAGTCCTGTGGCGCGCAGGCCGAGGAGATACCCCCGGAGTGGCACCGACCCCACCCCCTGGACCAGGCGCCCCCGCCCGACCTGCACCGGGGCGTTCCCCGGCGGGCGGTCGGTGGCGGATCGTGCCGGAGGGGACGATCCGGGGGTGTCCCCGCAGGTCTGCGCGCGATTGCCGCTGGGACGTTCGGGAAGTGCTGAGGCGCGCAGGCCGAGGAGATACCCCCGGAGTGGCACCGACCCCACGCCCCCGGGGGCAGGCGCCCCCGCTGGACCCGCACCGGGGTGTTCCCGGCGGCGGGTGGTCGGTGGCGGATCGTGCCGGAGGGGACGATCCGGGGGTGTCCCCGCAGGTCTGCGCGTGATTGCCGCTGGGACGTTCGGGAAGGGCTGTGGCGCGCAGGCCGAGGAGATACCCCCGGAGTGGCCCCGACCCCACCCCCGGGGGCAGGCGCCCCCGCCCGACCTGCACCGAGGTGTTCCCGGCGGCGGGTGGTCGGTGGCGGATCGTGCCGGAGGGGACGATCCGGGGGTGTCCCCGCAGGTCTGCGCGTGATTGCCGCTGGGACGT
>NZ_JBICTO010000003.1:332689-349281 GCF_043197715.1 Streptomyces sp. NPDC049040 | reverse complement strand
GTTCGGGAAGGGCTGTGGCGCGCAGGCCGAGGAGATACCCCCGGAGTGGCCCCGACCCCACGCCCCCGGGGGCAGGCGCCCCCGCCCGACCTGCACCGGGGCGTTCCCCGGCCGGTGGTCGGCGGCGGATCGTGCCGGAGCGGCACCGACCCCCATCCCCCGGCCAGGCGGCCCGACCCGGCCGGGAGAGCACGGGGGCGGCACCCCCCGCCCGGCGCCTGAGGCGGCACCGGCCGGCCCCCGGGGCCAAACCCCCTGGAGCCCAGTATGGAACCCGTGGCAGACTGGACCACGTACCAGTGACGTTTGCGCACTCCGGGGTCGGTGTAATTCCGAACCGGCGGTTACAGTCCGCGACCCGTCCGCATCCAGCGGCCGGTTGACCAGGTGAAATTCCTGGACCGACGGTGAAAGTCCGGATGGGAGGCAGTGCGCGGCGGGCGTTCACGACGGTATGCCGCCGTTCGGCGGGCCGCTGAGGCCCGCGGCACCGCGGTGTTCCGGACGTGCGGCGTCCGCTCGCCCCGGAGTCCGTGCCCGATGCGGCAGGAGGACCCGGTGGCCACCACCACGGAAACCCACGCGATGCGCCGAGCGATCGCGTTGTCGGCGCGCGCCCTCGGCGCCACCGCCCCCAACCCCGTCGTCGGCTGTGTGATCCTCGACACGGCGGGCGAGATCGTCGGCGAGGGCTGGCACCGCAAGGCGGGCGGCCCGCACGCCGAGGTGCACGCGCTGCGCGCGGCCGGCGAGGCGGCCCGCGGCGGCACCGCCGTCGTGACCCTCGAACCGTGCAACCACACCGGCAGGACCGGCCCCTGCGCGCAGGCGCTGATCGAGGCCGGGGTGTCGCGGGTGGTGCACGCGGTGTCCGACCCGAGCCCGGCCGCGTCCGGCGGCGCGGCGACGCTGCGGGCGGCGGGTGTCGACGTCGAGAGCGGGCTGCTGGCGGAAGAGGCCGAGGCGGTGAACGTCGCGTGGCTGACCTCGGTGCGCCGCCGGCGCCCGTACGTGCGCTGGAAGTACGCCGCCACGCTGGACGGCCGGATCGCCGCCGCCGACGGCAGCAGCCGCTGGATAACGTCGGCGGAGTCCCGCGAGGACGTGCACCGGCTGCGGGCCGAGGCCGACGCGGTGGTCGTGGGGTCGGGCACGCTGCTGGCCGACGACCCGCATCTGGCGGTCCGCGGCATCCGGGACGCGGTCCAGCCGCTGCGGGTGGTCGTGGACTCCCGGGCCCGGGTCACCGGGGAGGCGCGGGTGCTGGACGGCGCCGCGCCGACCCTGATCGCGGTGTCCAAGGACGCCGACACCGCCCACCTCCCCGGCGTGGACGTGGTCCGCCTCCCGTACGCGCCCGACAGCGCGCCAGGCCTGGACGTGTCGGCCCTGCTCGCGGAGCTGCACACGCGCGGCGTGCGGTCGGTCCTGCTGGAGGGCGGCCCGACGCTCGCGGGGGCGTTCGTGGCCGCGGGCGCCGTGGACGCGGTCGTCGGCTACATCGCCCCCGCACTGCTCGGCGCGGGCCGGAACGCCCTCGGCGACGCAGGAATCAGCACCATCGCGCAGGCGTTGCGGCTCGACGTGACCGATGTCGCCCGACTCGGGCCCGACCTGCGCATCACCGCCGTACCCGCCGCCCCGGCGGCCGACCCCATCGCCCCCACTGCCGCACAGGAGTTGTGACGTGTTCACCGGAATCGTCGAAGAACTGGGCGAGATCACCGCGGTCGAGGCCCAGACCGAGGCCTCACGCTTCACCGTACGCGGCCCGGTCGTGACCGAGGGCGCCAAGCACGGCGACTCGATCGCGGTGAACGGCGTGTGCCTGACCGTGGTCGAGTTCGGCGGCGGTACCTTCACCGCCGACGTGATGGCCGAGACGCTGAAGCGTTCGAGCCTGGGCGCGCTGCGCCCCGGCTCGCGGGTCAACCTGGAGCGCCCGATGGCGCTCGGCGGCCGGCTCGGCGGGCACCTGGTCCAGGGCCATGTGGACGGCACCGGCACGGTGCTGGAGCGCACGCCGGCCGAGCACTGGGAGATCGTGAAGGTCTCGCTCCCTCCGGAGCTGACCCGCTACGTGGTGGAGAAGGGCTCGATCACCGTCGACGGCATCAGCCTCACCGTCGTGGAGGCCGCCGCCGATCACTTCACCGTCAGCCTGATCCCGAGCACCCTCGCGCTGACCACGCTGGGCCTCAAGCAGCCCGGCGACCCGGTCAACCTGGAGGTCGACGTCATCGCCAAGTACGTGGAGCGCATGCTCGGCGCCTCGGCGCCCGGTCCCGGGGACACCCGATGAGCGCCCTGCACTGGCTGGACAGCGAGGCGTTCACCGCTTTCGACCAGCACGTCATGTGGTCCGACATGATCGGCAACCTGCTGGGCCTGGGCGCGCTGGCGCTCGGCTGGCGGCGGGCGATGCTGACCTGGCCGGTCCAGTTGCTGTCCGGTGTGGTGCTGGTGGCGGCTTTCTGGTCGGCGCATCTGGGCGGCGGGGTCGGCAAGCAGTTCGTGGTGATCACCGTCGCCGTGTGGGGCTGGTACCAGTGGCGCCGCGGCGGGGCAGGCGGCGGGCGGCTGGCCATCCGCTTCGCCACCTGGCGCGAGCGGGCGGTGCTGGTGGCGGCCACCGCGGCCGGCACCGTCGCGGTCGCCGCGCTCTTCCTCGCGTACCCGAAGCTGTCCTGGAACCCGTGGCCCGACGCCTACATCTTCGTCGGCACGCTGGCCGCGATGTACGCGCAGGCACGCGGCTGGGTCGAGTTCTGGTTCGCCTGGCTCGCCGTCGACCTGGTCGGGGTGCCGCTGAACTTCCACAGCGGCCTGCCCTTCTCCGGGCTGGTCTACATCATCTACTTCGTCCTGGTGATCGCCGGGATGTACGCCTGGTGGCAGCAGACCCGCAGGGACGCCCCGGCTCAGGAGCGGCACCCGCAGGCCAAGCCGGGCACCACCGCCGCGGAAGGAGTGACGGCATGAGTGCCGTGACCGCACTGAAGGACGACTGGTACGACGAGGCGGACCTCGGGCTGGACCCGGTGGAGCGCGCCATCGCCGAGATCGCCGCGGGGCGCCCGATCGTCGTCGTGGACGACGAGAACCGGGAGAACGAGGGCGACCTGATCGTCGCCGCCGAGAAGATCACCCCGGAGATCGTGGCGTTCATGATGACCGAGTGCCGCGGTCTTATCTGCGTGCCGATGGAGGCGCCCGACCTCGACCGGGTCGACCTGCCGCAGATGGTGGACAGCAACACCGAGTCGATGCGCACCGCCTTCACCGTGTCGGTGGACGCGAGCGGGGCGCACGGGGTGACGACCGGGATCTCGGCCGCCGACCGCGCGGCCACCATCAGGCTGCTGGCCGACCCGTCGTCGGTGGCCGCCGACTTCGTCCGCCCCGGGCATGTCTTCCCGCTGCGGGCCAGGAGCGGCGGGGTGCTGGTGCGCCCCGGCCACACCGAGGCCGGGGTGGACCTGGCACGGCTGGCGGGGCTGCGGCCCGCGGCGGCGATCGTGGAGATCGCCCGCGAGGACGGCACCATGGCCCGGCTCCCCGAGCTGGTGCCCTTCGCCCGCAAGCACGGCCTGGTCATCATCTCCATCGAGGACCTGATCGCCTACCGCCGCTCGTCCGAGCCGACCGTCCGCCGGGAGGCGGCGACGACGCTGCCCACCGCCTTCGGCGACTTCCGGGCGTACGGCTACCGCAGCACCGCCGACGGTGTCGAGCACAT
Source organism: Streptomyces sp. NPDC049040 (assembly GCF_043197715.1). NCBI lineage: Bacteria > Bacillati > Actinomycetota > Actinomycetes > Kitasatosporales > Streptomycetaceae > Streptomyces > Streptomyces sp. NPDC049040. The sequence goes on along the minus strand of NZ_JBICTO010000003.1, from coordinate 345,542 downwards.
CGCGCTGGTCGCGGGCGACCTCGGCGACGGTACGGACGTGCTGGTGCGGGTGCACTCCGAGTGCCTGACCGGCGACGTCTTCGGCTCACAGCGCTGCGACTGCGGCCCGCAGCTGCAGGGCGCGCTGCGCCGGGTCGCCGAGGAAGGCCGCGGCGTGGTGCTCTACCTGCGCGGCCACGAGGGCCGCGGCATCGGCCTGCTGTCCAAGCTGCGGGCCTACGAGCTCCAGGAGCGCGGCCGGGACACCCTCGACGCCAACCTCGAACTGGGACTGCCCGCCGACGCCCGCGACTACGGCGCCGCCGCGCAGATCCTCGCCGACCTCGGGGTGCGCTCGCTGCGGCTGATCACCAACAACCCCGCCAAGACCGGCGCGCTGGTCAGGCACGGCCTCGACGTACTGGGCCGGGAGCCGATGCCGGTCGGCGCGGGGGAGCACAATCTGCGCTATCTGCGGACCAAGCGCGACCGGATGGGGCACGACCTGCCCTGGCTGGAGAGCGGGGACCGCACCAGGACCACCGCCGGCACCGCCGGCGGCAGCACAGGCACTGAGCACCGAGGAGAGAAGTGAGCGGTAAGGGCGCCCCCGAGCTGACCGTGAAGAACTGCGGCGACCTGCGGGTCGCGGTGATCGCGGCGCAGTGGCACACCGAGGTGATGAACGGCCTCGTCGACGGCGCGATGCGCGCCCTGCACGACCTGGGGATCGAGGAGCCGACCCTGCTGCGGGTGCCGGGCAGCTTCGAACTGCCGGTCGTCGCGCGGGCGGTGGCCGGTCGCGGCTACGACGCGGTCGTCGCGCTCGGGGTGATCATCCGCGGCGGCACGCCGCACTTCGAGTACGTCTCGCACGGCGTCACCGCCGGATTGACGCAGGTCAGCGTGGACAGTGGCGTCCCGGTCGGCTTCGGTGTACTCACCTGCGACAACGAGGAGCAGGCTCTCGACCGGGCCGGGCTGCCCGGCTCGAACGAGGACAAGGGGCATGAAGCGGTCACCGCGGCGGTGGCGACCGCGGCCGTGATCCGCTCACTATCCGAACCGTGGCGCTGAAGGGCGGGCGGTTCCCCGTAGGCTAGGACCACCATGGCCAACAAGACATTCGAGCAGCTCTTCACCGAGCTGCAGCACAAGGCCGCCACCGGCGATCCCAGCACCTCGCGCACCGCGGAGCTGGTCGGCAGGGGCGTGCACGCGATCGGCAAGAAGGTGGTCGAGGAGGCCGCCGAGGTGTGGATGGCAGCCGAGTACGAGGGCGCCGACGCCACCGCCGAGGAGATCTCCCAACTGCTGTACCACGTTCAGGTGATGATGGTGGCCAGGGGCATCTCCCTGGCCGACGTCTACGCCCATCTGTGAGCCGTACGGCCCGCGCACCGCAACGCACGGGCCGTACACGCACGTCCGCACCCGCCTTCCGTACGCCTTCCGTATGAATCACCGCACCCACCGCACCCACAGCGAAGGAACCCGACCCCATGCTGCGCATCGCCGTCCCGAACAAGGGCTCACTGTCCGGACCCGCGGCGGCCATGCTCCATGAGGCCGGCTACCGACAGCGCAAGGAGTCCAAGGAGCTGGTGCTGTTCGACAGCGCCAACGACGTGGAGTTCTTCTACCTGCGCCCGCGCGACATCGCCATCTACGTCAGCTCCGGGCGGCTGGACATCGGCATCACCGGGCGCGACCTGCTGCTGGACTCGGGCGCGAGCGCCGAGGAGATCCTGCAGCTCGGCTTCGCCCGCTCCACCTTCCACTACGCCGCCAGGCCCGGCACCGCGGTCAGCGTCGCCGACCTCGGCGGGATGACGGTGGCGACCTCGTACGAGGGCGTCGTGGAGAAGCACCTGGCGGACAACGGGGTGAACGCCACCGTCGTCCACCTCGACGGCGCTGTCGAGACCGCCATCCAGCTGGGTGTCGCCCAGGTCATCGCCGACGTGGTGGAGACCGGCACCTCGCTGCGCAACGCGGGTCTCGAGACCTTCGGCGAGCCGATCATGGCCTCCGAGGCGGTGGTGGTCCGGCCCACCGGCGCCCCCGTCGACGAGCCCAAGGTGCAGAAGTTCCTGCGGCGCCTGCAGGGCGTGCTGGTCGCCAGGCGCTACGTGATGATGGACTACGACATCCGCGCCGAGCACGTCGACCAGGCGGTCGCCCTGACCCCCGGCCTGGAGTCGCCGACCGTCTCACCGCTGCACCACGAGGGCTGGGTCGCGGTCCGCGCCATGGTCCCCACCAGCGACGCCCAGCGCATCATGGACGAGCTGTACGACCTGGGCGCCCGTGCCATCCTGACCACCGGCATCCACGCCGCCCGGCTGTGACCGCCGCCGACGACGACCGCGCACAGGCCGCCGTCGCGCAGCTGCCGGTCACCTTCCGGCCGCTGGTCACCCGTGTGGTGCTGCTCACCATGGGGACGCTGCTGCTCGCGGTGCTCAGCACGCTGGCCGTGGTGATGCCGCACGACGGCGCGTCCCCCTGGACGACCGCCGACCGCGTCACCGTGGTGGTGGTCGGGGTGCTGGCGCTGGCGCTGCTGACGCTCCTCAGCCGCCCCAAGGCGGTCGCGGAGGCGGGCGGCCTCACGGTGGTCAACCTGACCGTCAGGAGGCGGCTGGCCTGGGCGGAGGTGCTGGGCGTCCGGCTGCGGCCGGGCGACGCCTGGGTCCATCTGGACCTGGCCGACGGCACCACGCTGGCCGTGATGGGCATCCAGCCCGGCTTGGCAAGGAAGCGGGCCCTCGATGACGCCCGGCGGCTGCGCGCCCTCGTCGAAGCGCTCGGCGAGGCCCGCGGCGCTGAACCGGGCGACCGGGAGGAACCCCGGTGAAAGGGGCCGCCGCCGTCCTTCGCGGCCGCCACCGAAATGATTACTCTGGATCCGGGTGGTGCCCTCGCGGCACCGCCCGCCGAACCGCCCGACCTACCGAGGAGTGACACTCACACCCCGATGGACGAACCGTCCGGTAGTACCTGCGCCGCCCCTCCCACTCAGTCCCATGGAGCGGCGGCATCATGAGCACGTCACTGCTGCTGCTCGCGGCAGCCTTTGTCCTGATCATCGCCAACGGATTCTTCGTCGCCGCCGAATTCGGCCTGGTGACCGTGGAACGCCCGGCCGCAGAACGCGCCGCCGCGGCAGGCGACCGCAGGGCGGCAGGAGTCGTCGCCGCACTGCGCAAACTCTCCTTCCAGCTCTCCGGCACCCAGCTCGGCATCACCATCACCTCGCTGGTCGTCGGCATGCTCGCGGAACCCGCACTCGCCGACCTGCTCACCGGGCCGATCGGCGCCACCGGGATACCCGGGGGCGCCGCACCGGGAGTGGCGGTCGTGGTCGGCATGATGGCCGCCTCCGCCGTCCAGATGGTGATCGGCGAGCTGGTCCCCAAGAACTGGGCCGTCTCCAGGCCGCTGGCCGTCGCGAGAATGGTCGCGGGCCCGCAGCGGGCCTTCTCCCGGGCCTTCCGGCCGGTGATCGAGCTGCTCAACACCGCCGCCAACCACCTGGTCCGCATGCTCGGTGTGGAACCCGCCGACGAGCTGGCCTCCGCGCGCACCCCCACCGAGCTGGTCTCGCTGGCCCGGCACTCCGCACTGGCCGGCGCGCTGGAACAGGACACCGCCGACCTCTTCGTGCGCACCCTGTCGCTGGCCGACCTCACCGCGGAGAACGTGATGACCCCCCGGGTGCGGGTCAGCGCCCTGGAGGACACCGCCACCGCGGCCGACGTCCTCAACCTCACCCGGGCCACCGGCCTGTCCCGCTTCCCGGTCTACCGCGACCGGCTCGACGACATCGTCGGCATGGTGCACCTCAAGGACGCCCTTGCCGTCCCCGCCGAGCTGCGCGACCGCACCGTCGTCGGCCGGATCGCGGTGGTCCCGCTGCTGGTCCCCGAGACGCTGGCCGCGCAGCCGCTGCTCGAACTGCTCCGCAGCCAGCAGCCGATCGCCGTCGTCGTCGACGAGTACGGCGGCACCGCCGGGGTCGTCACCCTGGAGGACATCGTCGAGGAGCTGGTCGGAGAGGTGCGCGACGAGCACGACGCCGTCGACCTGCCCGACCTCGCGCAGGCCCCGCCGGAGAACGGCCGGCCCGCCTGGGACGCCGACGGCAGCTGCCGGATCGACACCCTGGCCCGGATAGGCCTGCACGCCCCGGAAGGCCCGTACGAGACCGTCGCGGGCCTGGTCGCCGACCTGCTGGCGCGGATCCCCGAGGTCGGGGACACCGCCGAGCTGCCCGGCTGGCGGCTGCGGGTCGCCGAGGTGGGCCACCACAGGGCCGAGCGGATCAAGATCGTGCGTATCGCGCCTGCCGCGGGGGAGGAGAGCGAGCGATGAGCGCACTCCAACTCCTCTTCGCCCTGCTCCTGGTGCTCGGCAACGGCTTCTTCGTCGGCGCGGAGTTCGCCCTGGTCTCGGTACGCCGCAGCCAGATCGAGCCGCTGGCCGCAGTACAGCGCAGGGCGCGTACCGTCCTGTACGGCCTGGAACACCTGCCGCAGATGATGGCGGCCGCCCAGTTCGGCGTCACCGTCTGCTCGCTGACCCTCGGCGCCGTCGCGGAACCCACCGTGGCGCACCTGCTGGAGCCGGTCTTCACCGCGGCCCACGTGCCGGACGACCTGGTGCACGCGATCGGCTACGTGCTGGCGCTGGCCCTGGTGGTCTTCCTGCACCTGGTCATCGGCGAGCTGGTGCCGAAGAACCTGGCGATGGCCGACCCGGAGAAGACCGCGCTGTGGCTCAGCCCCGGCCTGGTCGGCTTCGCCCGGGTCTTCCGGCCGGTCATCGTGGTGCTCGGCGCGAGCGCCCGGGTGATCCTGCGGGCCTGCGGTGTCGAGCCCAAGGACGAGGTCGACGCCGTCTTCACCAGCGCCGAGCTGACCGTCCTGGTGGAGGACGCCAGGCGGGCCGGGCTGCTCGACTCCGACGAGCAGGAACGCCTGGAGGACGCGCTCGAACTGGGCACCCGCCCGGTCACCGAGGTGCTGCTCACCCCCGACCAGCTGATCACCCTCGCCCCGACGGCGACCGCCCGCGAGGTCGAGGAGCTGACGGTGCGCACCGGTTACTCCCGCTTCCCGGTCGCCGCTGAGCAGGGGTCCGGCTACCTGGGCTATCTGCACGTCAAGGACGTGCTCGACCTGGAGGACCAGGACCGTCCGGTGCCGCAGCGGCTGTGGCGCCCGATCACCACGCTGCGCGCCGACCTCCCGCTGGACGACGCGCTGACGTCGATGCGGCGGGCGGCCTCCCACCTGGCGGCGGTCGCCGACCAGGGCGGCCGGGTGCTGGGCCTGGTGGCCCTCGAGGACGTGCTCGAAATGCTGGTCGGCGAGGTCCGCGACCCGTCGCACCGCTCGGCGCCCGGCGAACTGGTCAGCTGACCGGCTTCCGCCGCCCGATCCGGTCTACTCTGCCGGGTCGGGCGGCGGGATCCCGGGGCCGCGGCCGGACAGCACCTCGCCGTAGGCCTGCATCAGGTCGGGCAGCCGCAGCGTGGACAGCTCCTCGCGGCTCGGTGTCGTCGGATACTCCGACAGCCGCAGATCGCGGTAGGCGCAGCTCTTCTCGTACAGGGTGCGCAGCAGCCGCCCGTTGCCCAGCTCGTCGATCCAGCCCTGGTCGACGACGTGGCCGCTTATGGCGCGCAGCTCCTCCAGCGCCTCTTCGTCCCACTGGTCGCCGTTCTCGGCCGCCAGCACCTGGCCGATCCGGGTGAGCTCCTGCGGCCGGTAGCTGGGGAAGTCCACCCGGGTGGTGAAGCGCGAGCTGAGACCGGGGTTGGCGGCGAGCAGCCGGTCCATGCCCTCCGGGTAGCCGGCCAGGATGACGACCAGCCGGTCGCGGTTGTCCTCCGCCCTTTTGAGCAGCACCTGGAGGGCCTCGTCGCCGTACGCGTCGCCCTTGCTGTATCCGGAGTTGGACAGCGCGTAGGCCTCGTCCACGAACAGCACCCCGCCGAGTGCGGAGTCGATCAGCTCGTTGGCCTTGACCGCGGTCTGCCCGAGGAACTCGCCCACCAGGTCCGAGCGTTGGGCCTCCACCAGGTGGTCGCCGCCCAGCAGGCCCAGGGCGTAGAAGACCCGGCCGAGTATGCGGGCCACGGTGGTCTTGCCGGTGCCTGAGGGCCCCGAGAAGACGAAGTGTCGTTTCGGCGGCTGCACCGGCAGCCCTTGGCCGGCCCGCAGCCGGGCCATCCGCAGCTGCGCGGAGAGCGCCTTGACCTGACGCTTGACGGGTTCCAGGCCGACCATGCCGTCGAGCTCTGCGAGTGCCTGGGCGAGCAGTACGGGGTCGGAGCCGCCGAGCGGGAGCTGCGCGGGCAACTGGCCGGCGAGCGGGGACGCGGCCCGGTCGCGGATGTCGTCGTCCAGCGCGCCCGCCGAGGCCAGCAGCGCGTCGTCCAGTTCGGTGCCGCCCGGCGGGCGGCCCTCGCCGGTGTCCGCGTACATCGCCGCGTCCAGGTCCGCGACACCCTCGGGCACCGCCTGACCGCCGCCCGCCAGCGACACGGCGGTGGCAAGGCCCGCGCCCTCGTCCAGGCCGTCGTCCGTCTCGTGGATCGCGGCAAGCCGGGCGGCGGTGTCCATGAAGGCCGGGTCCACCCGGTGCACGGCCCGGTAGAGCGGTACGGCCGCCGCGGTGCGGCCGGTGCCCTCGTACGCGCGGGCCAGCCAGTAGCGCAGCTCCTTGCGCTGCGGCTGCTCGCTGCGGCACCGCATGAGGGCGGCGGCCAGCAGCGGCTCCGCCTGGCCGCACATCTCCAGGCGCACCCGGGCCATGCCACCGAAAAGACCCGCCTCGATTCCGAGCAGCGGGTCCCCGAGCAGCGGTTCCGTATGCCGGACCAGGCGCTCCCAGTCCTTGACCAGATAGGCGCGGCAGGCGTGCAGGAAGCGCACCTGCGGGTCGGTGTCGACCGGCGGGCAGTCCGCCAGCGCCCGGTCCAGCTCGGCGACATGGCGGCCGTCCAGCCAGTGCGAGGCGTGCGCGAGCAGCAGGTCCCTGCCGGTCTCCAGCACCGGCTGCACCCACCAGCCGAGCCAGTACCAGGAGTTCAGGGTGCGGCGGTGTGCCGCGCGCTGCTCGCCGAAGCGGTCCCTGTGCCGGTACATCTGGAGCAGCGCGGTGGCGGTGTCCGCCCGCAGCGCGTGCAGCCCGAGCCAGGCGTCGGCCATGCCGGGGTCGATGCGGACCGCGGCCCTGAACTCCTCCTCGGCCTGCACGTAGGCGCCCATGGTGTACGCGTCGATGCCGCGCAGCCAGGCGAGATCGGCCGGGGCGCCCGCGCGGTCGGTGCCGAAGTCCATCTGGTCCCCACCCATCGTTCCCCCGCGCCCCTCGCCGCCGCCCGCGCCAACCGCCATGCGGCCTGCGGGAGTTGAACCAGGCGGCGGCACCCCATGCCACCGCCCGCACCCTCCGGCATCGTACCCGCGAAGACGTCGGCGCCGTAGGGTGCGTGACCGCGCGGGGCGCTGCGTGCCGGGTGCCGCGTGCGGGGGCGGCGCCTCCGGTCCGCCGCGGCGCCCGCCCGCGCCGATCCGCGCGCCCCCGGTGGGTCCGCCCCCCGCGGGTCGCCAGGCGCCGTGCGGTACGTCGGGTGCCGAGCGCGGGTTCCCGGTCCTCCGGGGAAGCGATCCCCGGCTGTGCGGCGGTTCCTGACGGGGCGGCAGGTGCGGACACAGGGTGATCGGTGGTCACCCAGAGAAGCGGGGAAGCCGCGTGATCAGCCCCCCGATCCGGCCGGCCGCGCAGTCCGCGACCCGTCCCGTCCGGGTGCCGCCGGGCAGGACGAAGCCCCCGGTCACGGGGGAACAACCGGGGGCTCCGTGCTACGAAGCGGCCTTCCGGGGCCGCTTGGTTGAAAACGTAATTGCTCGGCGCGGAGCGGTCAAGTACGTCACCCGGCGTGACCGTACGGGCCGGGAGCGGCGCGATAACCGGCCTCCGTCTGGTGGACCAGGAGGTCCGCGAACGGCCGCGTCGGGTCGTCCGCGAAGTGCCGGTCCTCCGCCGCGGACCAGCCGGTCCAGAAGTGTTCGAGCCCCGGCCCGTCGCGCCGGATGCCGCGCTGCCTTGCGGTGGCCGGATCCACCTCGAGCCACAGGGTGAGGGCCAGCGAAGGCCGCATCGCCAGCCGCCCCGCGCCCACGCCTTCGACGAGGACCACCGGCGCCGCCGGCACCAGCCGCTCGCCGTCGAACCGGCGCGCGGTCCAGTCGTAGACCCGGTGCCGGGCCTCCCGGCCCTCCCGGAAGGGCACCAGCAGCTCGGCGTTGAGCCGTTCGGCCCAGTCGAACGGCTCCTCGTGCGTGGCGAGGTCGTCGGTGTGCACCACCGGCACGCCGCCCGCCTCCGCCGCCAGCCGTGCGGCCAGCGTGCTCTTGCCCGCGCCCGCGTGCCCGTCGACGGCGACCAGCCGCACCGGGCCGCAGGACGGCGGCAGCAGGTCAAGCGCGCCGGCCACCTCGCGCAGCGAAAGCCCGAGCGGGCGGGAATCGTCCATGAAGGGGGAGCATAGGGCCGCCCGTGCGGCGGCCGGGCGCGCGCCGGGCGGTAAAGGCCGCCGTGTCGGGCGGCCCGGCGTCTACCGTGGTCGACGTGACCGATTCCGAGCACTCCGCCGCCGCGCTCCACCCCGCCGAGCGCCTCGAACTCGCCAGGAAGGCCACCGCCGACGCCGGGGTGGACGCGCTGCTGGTCTCACCAGGCGCCGACCTGCGCTATCTGACCGGCTATCAGGCGCTGCCGCTCGAGCGGCTGACCTGCCTGGTGGTGCCGGCCGAGGGGGACCCCTTCCTGGTGGTGCCCGCCCTCGAACAGCCTGCCGCGCACGCCTCGCCGGCCGGCGCCCTGGGCCTGGAGATCACCGGATTCGCCGAGACCGACGACGCCTACGCGATGATCGCCCGCAGGCTGCCGCCCGGCGTGCGCCGCTTCGCGGTCGACAACCACATGTGGGCGGAGAAGCTGCTGGCCTTCCAGGCCGCGCTGCCCGAGGCACAGGCGTGCCTGGCCGCAGATGTGCTGACGGAGCTGCGGATGCGCAAGAGCCCCGCCGAGGTGGCCGCGCTGCGCCGGGCCGGAGCCGCCATCGACCGGGTGCACCGCAGGATGGGGGAGTGGCTGCGGGCCGGGCGCACCGAGCGCGAGGTCGGCAAGGACATCGCGGACGCGATCGTGGCGGCCGGCCATGTGACGGTCGACTTCGTCATCGTCGGGTCCGGTCCGAACAGCGCCAGCCCGCACCACGAGGTGTCCGACCGGGTGATCCGGGCCGGCGACCCGGTGGTGGTGGACATCGGCGGCACCACCGCGGACGGCTACTGCTCGGACTCCACCCGCACCTACGCGGTCGGCGAGCCGCCCGCGGCCTTCCGCGAGCTGTACGAGGTGCTGCTGCGCGCGCAGACCGCGCAGACCGACGCCGTACGCCCCGGCATCACCGCGGAGGAGCTGGACGCGGTGGGACGGGACATCATCACCGCGGCCGGCTACGGCGAGCACTTCATCCACCGCACCGGCCACGGCATCGGCATGGAGTCGCACGAGGAGCCGTACATCGTGGCGGGCAGCAGGCGGGCGCTCGCGCCCGGCATGGTGTTCTCGGTGGAGCCGGGCATCTACCTGCCCGGCACCTTCGGCGCGCGCATCGAGGACATCGCCGTCTGCACCGAAGCCGGCGGCGAGCGGCTGAATCTGACCGGGCGTGACCTGGTGGTCCTGCCTGGCTGAGCGTCACAGGAGCAGACCAATGTTGGTCCCGCCACGCGGCCGGAAAACCTGGTGGAAAGGGCGGCTGGGCTGCGATGGTGGTGCGACCTGCGCGCCGGGCGGCGCGCAGGGGGTGTCCCGTACCCGTCCAGGGAAAACGAGGGGATTCAGCCATGACAAGCAACGCGCCACGCCGTGCCGTCATCGCCGCGGCGCTTGCCGCCGCCGCGGCCGCAGCGACCACCGCCACCGCACAGACCGCCGCCGCCGCACCGTCGGGTGCCGCCGCTCCCGGCGGCGCCGCGCCGCTGCGGCACGGCCGGGGCGGCGCGGCCGACGACGCCCCGGTCGACTACCACAGCTGGACGTCCCTCACCGACTGGCTGTTCGGCGTGCACTCCGGCACCCGCCCGGCGCTCAGCGCCCGGCCGGGCCTCGAGATCGGCCGGACCACGGGATCGCTGGACTACACCGACCCGCACACCGGCACCACCGCCACCTGGGAGTCGGCCTCCTGGACCTCCCCGGTGCGCCGGGTGCCGCATCCGGCGAGCGAGCTGATCGCCTCGTGGAACGCGCACACCCCGGCGGGCACCTGGATCCAGGTGGAGCTGCTCGGCACCTACACCGACGGCACCGCCACCCCGGCGTACATCATGGGCCGCTGGACCGCGGGCGACGGCGAGGAGGACATCCGGCGCACCTCGGTGGACGACCAGACGGACGGCAAGAGCAGCATCTGGACCGACACCTTCTCCATCGACGACACGGCGGCCGGCCCGCTGCTCGCCTCGTACCGGTTGCGGCTGACGCTCTTCCGCAAGCCGGGCAGCAAGGCGACGCCGACCGTGTGGCGGCTCGGCGCGATGGCCTCGGACATCCCGGACCGGTTCACGGTGCCGGCGTCGGTGCCCGGCGAGGGCGCGGGCGTGGAGCTGCCGGTGCCGGCCTACTCGCAGAACATCCACAAGGGCCAGTACCCGGAGTACGACAACGGCGGCGAGGCCTGGTGCAGCCCGACGTCCTCCACGATGGTCATCGAGTACTGGGGCCGCGGCCCGACCGCGGAGCAACTGGCCTGGGTCGACCCCTCCTACGCGGACCCGCAGGTGGATCAGGGCGCCCGCTACACCTACGACTACCAGTACGAGGGCTGCGGCAACTGGCCGTTCAACGCGGCCTACGCGGCGACGTACAAGGACATGCAGGGCGTCATCACCCGGCTGCACTCGCTGAACGACGTGGAGAAGCTGATCAAGGCCGGAATCCCGGTGATAACGTCACAGTCCTTCCTGGCCTCGGAGCTGGACGGGGCCGGCTACGGCACCTCCGGGCACCTGATGGCCCTGGTGGGCTTCACCGCGGAGGGCGACGTGATCGCCAACGACCCGGCGAGCGACAGCGACGCCGTGGTGCGCAACGTCTACAAGCGGTCCCAGTTCGAGACGATCTGGCTGCGGACGAAGCGGATCAACGCCAGCGGCGGGGTCAGCGGCGGCACCGGCGGGGTCTGCTACCTGTACTTCCCCGCCAAGCCGAGTCCGGGTCAGCGGCGGGCGCTCGCGGCGGTCGGGGTGGTGTGAGCCGCGGGCGCCCCGGGCGCCCCTGACGTGCGGCGGCCACCTTCTGACCCTAATTGGTAGAGACCAATTTTGTGGGTTGCTCTAAAGGTCTGGACCAAATCATTGACGGGTCCGCGTCAGCGCAGGATTCTGCTGGCACGTTCCCCCACAGGAGGTCCAGACGTGAAGCGTCTCCAAGCACTGGGTTCCGGCGTGGCCGCCGCCGCCCTCGCCTTCGCCGGGCTCGGCACCGCCGCCGCGCTCGGCACGGGACAGGCGAGCGGCGCCACGGCGGCGGCGAACGCCCTGAGCAACCAGTGGTACGCCGCCGCCCCGTATCTGATGCCGACCGACAACAACCCGCCGGACGCGACCGCGATCATGGACGCCACCGGCCTCAAGGCCTTCCAGCTCGCCTTCATCCTGGCTCCCAACGGCGGCGGGTGCACCCCCACATGGAGCGGCACCAGCGCGGTGTCCTCCGACACCGCGGTGGCCGGCGTGATCTCCGCGATCAGGGCCAAGGGCGGCGACGTCTCGGTCTCCATCGGCGGCTACGGCGGCACCAAGCTCGGCCAGGCCTGCTCGGACGCGGCCTCCACCGCCGCCGCCTACCAGCAGGTCATCAGCAAATACCAGCTCAAGGCGATCGACTTCGACCTGGAGGAGCCGGAGTACGAGAACACCGCGGCCGTCGCGCACGAGATCGGCGCCGCCAAGATCCTCCAGCAGAACAACCCCGGCCTCTTCGTGTCGGTGACCACCGCGGGCACCGCCGCGGGCACCGGCTGGTTCGGCCAGCAGATGCTCAACGAGGCCAAGTCGCAGGGCTTCACGCCCAACAACTTCTCGATCATGCCCTTCGACGGCGGCTTCAACGGCGCCGCGTCGCAGACCGCCGCGCTGACCGCCTTCAACGGCCTGCTCAAGACCACCTTCGGCTGGGACACCGCCACCGCGTACGCACACGAGGGCTTCTCCGGCATGAACGGCCGCAGCGACGCGGGCGAGTACTTCTACCAGGCCGACTTCCAGACGGTGCTGAACTACGCCACCAGCCACGGCATGGGCCGCTTCACCTTCTGGTCGCTCAACCGGGACCGCCAGTGCAACCCGCCGGACAACGGCACCACGTCCGGCACCTGCAGCAGCGTGCCGCAGGCCAGCTGGGACTTCGCCAAGTACTCGGTGAAGTTCGCCGGCGCCACCCCGCCCAGCACCCCGCCGCCCACCACCCCGCCGACCAGCCCGCCCGGCGGCACCTGCACCGTCGGCCAGTGGACCGCGTCCGCGGTCTACGTCGGCGGCAACGAGGTCGCCCACAACGGCCACAAGTGGAAGGCCAAGTGGTGGACCACCAACGAGGAGCCCGGCACCACCGGTGAGTGGGGCGTGTGGCAGGACGAGGGCGCCTGCTGATCGTCGATGAGCAGGGAACAGCGGTGGGGGGGGGGGGGGGGGGGGCGCCGCCCCCCCCCCCCCCCCCCCCCCCCCCCCCCCGCCCGACGGGCGGCCTCAGCCGAGGAGGGGTACATGCTGGCAGCCGTGGGCGC